>CAZVDY010000063.1:0-172965 GCA_964626235.1 uncultured Desulfobulbaceae bacterium
GAGAAGGTCTTTGCCTCCCTGGCCTCCCTGGCCGCCCACATACGGGAAAACGCGCCGGCCAGCAAGGAATGAGCGGGCCGGCCTACATCCTCGGCAGCGGTATCGTCACCTGCCTGGGGAGCGGCCGGGAAGCCACCCTGGCCGCCCTGGCAGCGAACCGGTGCGGCCTGTCCGCCCTGGAGATCTTCAGGCCTCTGCAGGAGGAGGTCCTACCCGTGGGCCAGGTTGCGGTGCCGGCAGGCGCAGCCGACCTGCCCCGGACCCACCGCCTGGCCCTGGAGGCTGCCGCTCAGGCCATGGCGGCGGCCCCGGGGCCGCCCGACGCCGTCATCGTGGGCACCACCACGGGGGGCATGCTGGAGAGCGAGACCCTGCTGCGCCAGGGGGAGACGGACTGCCACAGCTACCGCTTTCATGGCCTGACCACGGTGGCCGAGCTGCTTGGCCGCCGTTTCGGGTGCTGCGGTCCGGTGCTGACGGTTTCCACGGCGTGCTCCTCGGGGACGGTGGCCATTGCCCTGGCCTTGGAGATGTTGCGCCAGGGGCTGGCCGGCCGCATCCTGGCGGGCGGGGTGGATTCCCTCTGCCGCCTGACCTATTTCGGATTCCATTCCCTGCAGCTGGTGGACCGGCACCGGTGTCGCCCCCTGGACAGGGACCGGCAGGGCATGAACGTGGCTGAAGGGGCGGCCATGCTGCTCCTGGCCGCGGAGCCGGAGCAGGATGATGCGCCGGCCATCCTCGGGGCGGCACTTTCCTGCGACGCCCACCACCCGGCCGCGCCCCATCCCGAGGGGCGGGGCGCCCTGGCCGCCATGCGGGCCGCCCTGGCCGATGCCGCCCTGGCCCCGGAAGAGATCGGCTACATCAATCTCCACGGTACCGGCACCCGGGAGAACGATCTGGCCGAGGCCAGGGCTGTACGCCGTCTCTTTTCCCGGCTGCCGCCGCTGTCTTCCATCAAGGGGGCCACGGGTCATGGCCTGGCGGCGGCAGGAGCGGTCGAGGCCGTTGTGGCCGCCCTGGCCGTGGAGGAGAATCTGCTGCCGGCCAATACCGGCCTGGCAGAGCCGGACCCGGCCCTGGCGCTGCAGCCCCTGCGCAGGCCGGAGCGGCGTCCGGTGGAGCGGGTCCTTTCCAACTCCTTTGGTTTCGGCGGCAACAACGGCTCCCTGGTCATCGGCCGGGCCGGCCGGGTCGGGGCCGTTTCCGGCAACCGCCCCTGGCCGCTGCCTTGGCTGAGCATCCATGGCTGGAGCTGCCTGAGCGGCGCCGGTATGCAGGCCCAATGCCTGGACCGGCTCCTCCGGGGTGAACGGGTGGCAGGGCAATGTTCGGCCTCCCGGTTCGCAGACCGGCTGGATCCCCGCCTGATCCGCAGGCTCAAGCGGCTGCCGGTCATGGCCCTGGCCCTGGCCCTGGCCATGCACGAGGACTCGGCCCTGGAGACCGCTTTCTCCTCGGTCTTTCTGGGTACCGGCTGGGGGGCCCTCTCCGAGACCCATGATTTCCTGGAGCGTCTTGCCGAAACAGCGGAACGGTTTCCCAGCCCGACGGATTTTGTCGGTTCGGTGCACAACGGTCCGGCCGGCCAGGTGGCCATCATGCTCGGGGCCAGGGGCGCCAATATCACGTTCAGCGGTGGGGACGGCTCCTTTGAGCAGGCCCTGCTGGGCGCCTCCCTGTGGCTTGGGGACGAAGAGAGAGGCTGCGTCATGGCCGTGGACGAGGCCCATGGGGTGCTGTCGTCCCTGTTCGATCCCTCGGTGGCCGCATCGGCAGGCCTGGCGGATGGCGGCGGCGGCTTCGTGCTCGGCCGGCAACCGGGCCAGGGACGCGCCCGTGTCCGGCTGCTCTTTCACGGCCGGGCAGATGACGGCCTGCTCCCTGCCGGCCTCGTGCGGAGCTGCGGCGGCCCAGAGGTTCTCGGCCGCACCTGCGGCCTGATCCTGGCCGGTCTTCCCCTGGCCTGCAGGGAGCAGGCAGAAAAGCAGCTGCATGCCCTTCTCCGGTCTGGCGGCTTGCGGGTGCCGGTGGTCCGGTACAGGGAGCTGACCGGCGAGTTCGCTTCGGCTTCGGCCCTTGCCGCGGTGCTTGCGGCCCGGCTGGTCCATGACGGGGAGGTTCCTGCCGGCCTCTGTTCCCCGGGATGTTCGCTTTCCGGACGCCGCGTGCTGGTCCTCGGCCTGGGGATGACCGTTACAGCCATGGAATTTGCCGCACCGTGAACATCCTGCTCGTTTCGCCCAACACGCTGACCGTTCCCTATCCGGTCTATCCCATCGGCCTGGATTACGTGGCCGGTTCGGTCGCCGCCCGCCACCGGGTCAGGATCGCGGACATGAACGTCATGGACCGGCAGGGACTTGCCAGGCTGCTGGCCGCGTTCCGGCCGGAGATCATCGGTATTTCCTGCCGCAACATCGACAATACCGATGCCGGCGACCCCCTGTTCTTCATCAGCAGCTATCGAGAGCTGATCGGCTGGCTGCGCCGGCAATGCCCGGCGGTCATCGTCTGCGGCGGCGCCGGGTTCACCATCATGCCGGAGCGGATATTTGCCGCCCTCGAGCCGGATTACGCGGTTGTCGGCGAGGGTGAGCGGTTCGGTCTCCTGGTGGAGGCCCTGGACCGGGGCGATGACCCGGAATCAGTGCCCGGCGTTATGTGCCGGGCTGAACCCCGGGAACCGCCGCCACCCTGGAGCGGCGGCCAGGCCCGCCTGTTCCGGCCGGAGGCAGACCATCTCGGCCTCTATACCGGCCAGGGGGGCATGCTGAACCTGCAGACCAAGAGAGGGTGCCGTTTCTCCTGTATCTACTGTCCATATCCCCGCATCGAAGGCAAGAGGCACCGCTGTTTCGATCCGGACGAGGTGGCGGCCACGGCCCTGGCTCTGCAGGCGGCAGGGGCCAGGTATCTCTTTGTCACCGATTCCGCCTTCAATGGTGACCTGGACCACAGCCTCCGGGTCGCCAGGGCCTTCAGGAAGGCTGGTCTCGCCATTCCCTGGGGCGGATTTTTCGCCCCGGTCAGGATGCCGCCGGAGTATTTCGCCATCCTGGCCGAGTGCGGCCTGCGCCACGTCGAATTCGGCACCGAGACCCTGTCGCCGGCCATGCTCGAGACCCTGCGCAAACCGTTCCGGGTGGAAGATGTCCTGGCCGCCCACGGGCAGGCACGGGCGGCCGGGATACATACCGCCCACTACTTTCTCCTCGGCGGCCCCGGCGAGAGCGCCGACACGGTCCGGGAGTCCCTGGACACCATTGAGCGCCTGGATCGGGGGGTATTCTTTTTTTTCATCGGCATCAGGATCTATCCCCATACCAGCCTGCACGGCCTGGCCATGCGAGAGGGCAAGATCGACAGGAAGACCGATCTGCTGCAGCCGGTTTTTTACCAGGCCGATGCCATAGACAGGCAGGCCATGGAGGAGATGGTGGTGGAGCGGGCCGGTGGCCGGCGGAACTGGGTTGTCGGTTCGGGCGGGGAACAGGGCGCCGCCATGGTGCAGATGCTTCACCGGCGGGGCCTCAGCGGTCCGCTATGGGAACACCTGCTCTACTGAGGGGCGGGAAACGGCCCGTCCAAACTCCTCCGGGGTAGGTTCTCCGGTTGTACAATCCATGGTCATGTGGTATAAGCATGCGTCCTTTCATGATATGGACCGGTCTCCGGTCCAGGCGGTTTTCAGTGAAAATTGAGATGCAATCCTGCAGATATTTTTTTACATTTTCCCCCGGGGCGGGAACTCGCCCTGTCGTGGCGTCCTGGTGAGGGACAGGCTGAACCGATGCACACCAGGATACGGACCGAAGCGGATTCCCGCTGGTATGCAGGCCATTTTCCCGGTGACCCCATCCTGCCCGGCATTGCCCAGCTGCAGATGGTACGGGAACTCATCTCCGGGGCGTCGCAGGAAAAGCTGAGCCTGGCCGCCCTGAGCCGGGTCAAGTTCCGGAAGATCGTCCGGCCGGGAGAAACACTTGACATTCAGGTGGCTGACGGCAATAAAGACAATCGATATACTTTCAGGATAATGAGAGGAGACGAGGAGGTCTGCTCCGGTATGATCACCCTGCGCCCCTCCGCAACCACAACCGAGTCTTCATGAGTACCGACACCAACCAGACCATCGCCCGAATCGCGGAAATCATCATCAATGAACTGAAACTGGAGGATGTGACCCCGGAGTCCTTTGACCCGGATCTCGACCTGGTGGACGAGGTGGGCATCGACTCCATGGACCTGGCCACCATCGCCCTGGTTCTCAGGGATGAGTACGGGATCCGGATCGACGAGGACGACTATCCCAGGCTGACCACTGTCCGCATCATCGCGGAATACATCGACGACAAGCTGAAAAACCGCGACTGAGAGCAGGTGATGGGAAATCCGCAGCAGGTGCGCTTTGCCGATCTCATCGGCGACCCGGTGATCGGCGCCCGCTGGGAAAAGGTCCGCAAGTATTTTTTCCTGCGGGAATCTACCTATGACATGACCAGCCGCTGCAATATCCGCTGCGAAGGCTGTTACTATTATACCGGTGAAAAGCAGTTCACCGACGACAACCGGGATCCGGACCAGTGGCGCCGGCTTCTGGAGGCGGAAAAGGAGCGGGGCATCACCTTCGTTGTTCTGGCCGGGGCAGAGCCCTCGCTGGTGCCGGACCTGTGCCGGGTCTGCCACGGGGTGATTCCCCTGGGCGCCATCGCCACCAACGGCCTGAAGCCCATTCCCAGGGACATCGACTACCGGATCCATATCTCGGTCTGGGGAAACGACCGCACCAGCCGGGCCATCAGGAACGCGCCGGACATGCTGGTCCGGCAGATGGAGAATTACCGGGACGATCCCCGGGCGATCTTTGTCTATACCTTTACGCCGCAGAATATTGCCGAGGCCGAAGAGGTAACCGGCCTGCTGGCCGACAACAACATGCAGATCACCTTCAACATGTTTTCCGCCCCGGTCGGCTACAGGGGTCCCCTCCGCCACACCGGCGAGTCCCTGACCAGGACCCGGGAGATGATGACCCGCCTGTTGGCCGACTTTCCGCAGACCGTGGTCTTCTCCCCCTACAATATCCTGGCCCATACCGAGGAACAGGGGCTGCACGCCCTGTTCGGCTGCTCCTATCCGCGGATGAATCCATCCACTGCCATCGGCCTGGGCCGTTCGTTCAGGCAGTATCGGACCAACCTGGACTGGGACCGGCAGGCCGCCTGTTGCGTACCGGACACGGACTGCGAGGACTGCCGTCATTATGCGGCCGGCAGCGCCGTGGTCACGGCCAGGCTCTACCGCCATGCCGATGATCCGGTCACCTTTGCCGGCTGGCTGGATTATGTGGATACCTACCTGGCGGTCTGGGTGCGCGGCTACACCAGGGACCAGGACCTCTGTCCGGAGCCGGTGCTGCCGCCTCCCCCCGGAGCGGATGACACCCGGTGAGCGGTGTCGGACAGATGGACCGGAAGGCTCGGGACCCCCGGGAATGTGTTGTCGGCACCGGGGCGAACCGTCAGTGACAACTTCAAGATGAATCGCAGGCACCATGATTACTGTCAGCTCTCTGCTCGATGACCACTGGTATGCACGCTACAAACGGATATCCAGGCTCAACATCCGCAGTTCCATCTACGATGTGACCGACCGTTGCAACCTGCGCTGCAAGGGGTGTTTCTTCTTTTCCTCCGGTGAGCACCAGCGGGCCTCGGAAGAAAAGGATATCGACAAGTGGCACGCCTTCGTGGAGAAGGAGATGGAACGCGGGGTCAACCTGGCCATCCTCATCGGCGGCGAGCCCACCCTCTGCCTGGACCGGATCGAGGCATTCTACAGACGGCTGCCCACCTTCTGCGCCACCAACGGCCTGATCAAGGTGCCGCGGGACCGCTTTCCCGACATGATGGTCGGCCTGTCCCTGTGGGGCGATGCCGAGGACGAGAAGGTCCTTCGCGGCAAGGATACCTTCAGGATTTCCAGCGTCAACTACGAGGGCGATCCCCATGCCTATTACCTCTACACCATCACGCCGAGGCAGCTCGGCAAGATCGAACGGATCATCCGCAGGATCCGGGACGTGGGGCTCAAGGTCCACATGCAGCTCCTTTCCAACGACGAGGGGGTGGACGGTTTCTCCTGGAAGGAGGAGGAGCTGGTCGATGTACGGGCCGAGATGGACGATGTCCTGGATCGCTATCCGGACACGGTGGTCTCCTGCAAGTACTATCACCAGGTCATCACCACCGGCACCATGATGGGCAGGCGGTTCGGCTGGATGGAATGCCCGTCGGTCACCGAGCCGCTGGACCGGCGGGAGCCCCGTCCCAGGCGGCTGACCAACTTCATCCGTTGGGCCTCGGATCTGAAGACCATGCACCGCTGCTGCACCTCGGAGACCAGGGACTGTTCCACCTGCAAGGATGGAGCGGCCCACATGAGCTGGGTCATGGTCAACAAGCGGGCCCATATCAGGACCACCGAGGATCTGCAGAACTGGATCGAGGTCTACGAGATGTTCGCCAAGCTCTATCAGTTCATTCCCTGGTAGGCGCGGATGGACGACAGGGACGCGGTCATCCTGGGGTATGATGCGGTTTCGCCGCTGGGAAACGATCTCGATGACCAGTGGCGGCGGGCCCTGGCCGGCGCAAGCGGCGTCGGTCCCTTGAGCCGGTTTCCCCTGCCGCCGGATTTCCCGGTCTCCATTGCCGGCCAGGTGGAGGAGATCGGCAATCTGGACTACCCCTTTCTCAGCGGTCGCCACCAGGCCGCCTGGAGTTCGCCGGTCTTTCGGTATTCCATGCTCACCGTGGCCAGGGCCCTGGAACTGGCCGGCCTGGACATCACGCCGGAGATCGCCTCGCACACCGCGGTGACCTACAGTTCGGCCATCGGCGGCCTGGACAGTGTCCTGCGCGCGGATCGCCGCCTCCATTCGGAAAACAGGCTGCCCCATCCCTATGCCAATCCCAACTCGTGCATCAACATGGTGGGCGGCAAGATCGCCATCCAGACCGGTGCCCAAGGCCCCATCGTCACCACTGTCACGGCCTGCGCCACAGGCCTGACCTCCATGCTCGTCGGCGCCATGTTCATCCGTCAGAAGCAGGCCGAGGTGTGTATCTGCGGGGCCGTGGATTTTCCCCTGGTGGAACCCATCGTGGCCGGTTTTTATACCATGAACGGGGTCTATATTCCCAAGGAGGGACATGAAGACGATCCGCCGGAGCGGGCCAGCCGGCCCTTTTCCGCGGACAGGCGGGGCTTTGTGATCAGCGAGGGCGCCGGGGCCGTGATCCTGGCCAGCAGGGAGTTCGCCCGCAGCCACGGCCTGGCGTACCGGATCGAACTGGCCGGCTGGTCCATGACCTCGGATGCCCATCACTTCGTGGCGCCCCATCGGCCCACTGTCCGGCAGTGCATGGCCGGGGCCATCGCGGCGGCCGGGATCACAGCCGGGGAAGTGGACGCGGTCAATGCCCACGCCGCTTCCACCAGGGTCGGCGACCGGATCGAGTACGAGGCCATGCGGGATGTCTTCGGTTCCCGGCTGCCGCCGGTCTGCGCTAACAAGTCGCTCTTCGGCCATGCCATGGGCGCCTCCAGCGCTATCGAGTCCGTGCTTGCCTTCCGGGGCATGGAGGAGAAAACGCTGCCGCCCACCATCAACTACACGCCGGATCCGGAAATGGAGATAGACTGCGTGGCGGGGGAAAAACGGCCCCTCGAGCAGGAGTTCGTCCTGAAAAACAGTTTCGGTTTTGGCGGCTGCAACAGTTGCGCCGTGTTCAGGCGGGTGGCTTAGGATGAGACCGGCGGCAAACAGACGGGTGGTGGTGATCGGCTACGAGGTGGCCACCTGCCTGGGCACCGGGCTCGCCAGGACCTGGGAGGCGGCAACGGCAGGCAGGGCGGGGTTCCGCAGGCTGACCCGCTGCGCCACCACCAGCAGGGCCAACGTGGTGGGGGAGATCCCGGACTGGGATCCGGCCGACCTGGAGTATGTGAGCCGGAAGGAGGCATCGCTCTGGGATGCGGCCTATGTCTTCCTGACCATGGAGGTCTGCCGCCGCGCCCTGGAGCATGCGGGCCTGGAGATCACTCCGGAGACCGGGCCCCGCACGGGCTGTCTCGTCGGCTCGGCCCTGAACGGCACCGATGCCTACCGGATCGCCATGGACCGGTACGTCAACGAGGGACCGCTCAAGGTCAGCCCCTACCTCCTGCCCAATGTCTGTGCCAACCTGCCGGCTGGCAAGGCGGGCATGCTGCTCGGTTTCACCGGTCCGATCTTCTCCCCCCAGGGGGCCTGCGCCTCGGGCAATCATGCCATCGCGGTGGGTGCGCGGATGATCCGGGACGGAGATTGCGACTTTGTCCTGGCCGGCGGGGTGGAGACCTGCCTGATCCCCGAGATCATCCAGGGATTTGCCAACATGCTGGCCACCATCAAGGTGGGGCCCAAGGACCGGGCCCACAGGGATCCGGGCCAGGCATCCCGTCCCTTCAGCCTGGACCGGAAGGGCTTTGTCCTGGCCGAGGGGGCCGGCGTGCTGGTCCTGGCTGCCGACGAGGCGGCCCGGGCACTTGGTCTGCGGCCGAGGGCCGAGGTGGCCGGAATCGGCTGGAATTCGGACGCCCATCACTTTACCCGGCCCAACAGGGAGACCGTCACCAGGGCCATGCTGGCAGCCATCGAGGATGCCGGCATCACGGCCGCGGATATCGGGGCCGTCAATGCCCATGGCACCTCCACGCCAAGGGGAGATTCCACCGAGGTGGAATGCCTGCGGCAGGTGTTCGGCGACAGGTTGGCCCGCGTACCGGTTTCGGCGAACAAGTCGCAGGTCGGGCACAGCCTCGGGGCCTCGGCGGCCATCGAGGCGGTTCTGGCCATCGAGGCCATGCAGAAGGGGATCGTTCTGCCCACGGTCAATCATCTGCCCGACCCGGCCTTCGCCGACCTGGACGTGGTGCCGGACGGACCCCGGCGCCATGGGCACGAGTTTGTTCTCTCCAACTCTTTCGGTTTCGGCGGCACCAACTGCTGCCTCGTCTTTCAGGGGGTGTAACGACCATGCGACCAAAACCCTTTGTACCGGAACCGCTGGACATGGCCAACTTTGTCAGGGATCGCAATTCCGGTATGATCTGGCACCGCTGCGAACTACGGACCCTCTACGTCGACACCGACCGTTCGCAGGTGGTCTATCATGCCAACTATCTGAAGTATTTCGAGTTCGGCCGGGCCTCGCTCATGCGCCAGATCTCCTATCCTTACAAGAAGATCGAGGAGAGCGGCTACATCTATCCCATCATCAAGACTGAGCTCAACTACTACTCGCCCCTGTTCTACGACGACCTGATGTATATCCACACCCGGCCAGGCACCCTGGAACTGGTCAAGCTGCAGTTCGACTACCTGATCACCAGGGCGGACAACGGCGAGATCGTCTGCACCGGATTCACCCGGCACTGCGCGGTCAGCAGCAACGGCATCCCCATCGAGATCGACACCAAGACCAGGAAGATCTGGGAAGAGTTTCCCCGCTGATGGATCCGCTCCGGTATCCAGTCATCATCCCGGTTCCATCCTGGTACCATGATCACGCGGTTGGCGGCCGAACCGTGATGCCTGCCGTCGAAATCATGCTCCTCCTGGCTGCCGAGGCGGGCAAGAACCGGCCGGGCATCCGGCTCGGGGAGATGCGGCAGGCCCGCTTTGCCAGGTTTCTCGAGATTCCTCCCGCTGCCCCGCACCTGGAACTGTTCGTCGAGCTGTCCGGCCGGGAGGGAAACAGGATGCGGGCCTCGCTGCTCAGTCGCCGCCGGCTGCCTGCCATGACCAGGCTGCTCGAACACGCCAGGGTGGAGTTTTCCTATTCAGGAGCGGCCTTGCGGCCGGGACCGCGGCCCGGGATCCGGCCAGAGGGACAGGCAGAGCGTGCGGTGCCAGCGGCCACGGTCTACCGGCAGCACGTCCCCTTTGGTCCGGCCTACCAGACCCTGCGCGACAGGCTCCATCTCAACGGTCGGGAGGCCTGGGGCCGCATGCAGGCCCCGCGGCCGCCGGACGACCAGGGCCCCGCCCATGCCCTGGGATCACCCTTTCCCCTGGATGCCGCCTTCCATGCCGCCTGCGTGCATGGGCAGCAGCATGTCGACTTTGTTCCCTTTCCGGTGGGATTTTCCCGGCGGATCATTCATCGTCCCACCAGGCCGGGGCAGGGCTACCTTGTCCGGGCGGTCCTCGCTGGATGCAGCGGCGGCCGGCTGTTCTACGACCTGGTGATCGCCGACATGGAGGGATCTTGTCGCGAGACCGTGCTGGGTGTGGAGATGCGGCGGGTCCTGTGAGGCCGACTTTTCAGTCGTGGTCCGGGCTGGCACCGGGCGGACCGGTCCAGGCAAGGAGGCGTTCCATGCCGACCCTGGTCAGCCAGCGGAAAAAGACCATCGTGTAGGTGGCACCGGCCAGGTACATGCCCAGCAGAAAGACGAGGTGGGACAGGCCGTAGATTGTCGGACAGCCGATCAGGGCGATCCAGGGCTGGTCCAGACGGGCCGCCACCACGCCGAACAGGGCGACTGCAGGCCAGCCGATGAGGTAGCTGAAGGCGATGGCGAGGATGCCGGCAATCACCCTGAGTGTAGGCCGTTCCCTGAAGGCGGAAAGATCGGCCCGCTCTGCAAGGGCGGAACGGACAAAGCCGGTTTGTGCCAGCCGGTTGACGAGGGATCTGATCATGTGGCCATTTTTCTGCAGAAAGGATAGTATGTCTCCCGAGCTTCCGGCAGGTCTGCCGGCCAGCCGTTACCCTTTTCCTGCCGGGAAAGGGAGCGGCCTGCACCGGAGGGAGGCAGGGATACCCGCACCCTGTCCTGCAGCGGGTGGGCGTACAGAAAACAGAATACACCAGAACGATGGCAGGGAGCAACAGGGAAGAACAACGCCCGTCATCTCGGGATGATATCCAGGAGCAGGCCTGGTCCTTTTTCGACCGGGTCTACTGCATCTCCATCCGGGGACGCCGGGACCGGCGCGACCAGGCCAGGCGGCAGTTCGCCGCTGTCGGCCTGCAGGACCGGGTCGAGTTCGTCCTGGTGGATCGGCACCTGCAGGACCGCGAACAGGGCATCTTCGAGTCGCACCTCCAGTGCCTGCGGCAGGGACTGGAAGCAGGGGCCCGCACCATTCTGGTCTTTGAGGATGACGTGTTCTTCCGGAACTTCGATGCCCGGCTGCTGGCCAGGGCCTGTGGCCAGCTGGCCGTCCGGAGCGGCTGGCAGGCGCTGTTTCTCGGCTGCATCACCCGGGGGAGCCGCCGGACCGCCGAGCCGTCCCTGGTGAAGATCCGCTACCAGTGCCTGGCCCACGCTTACGGGGTCAGCAGGAGCCTGGCCCGGCAGATGGTCCGGGAGCGGTGGAGCGGCATTCCCTATGATACCCTGTTGCAGCGTCGGGCCACGGACTGCTACGCCCTGTATCCCATGTGCGCCTTTCAGGGGCTGGCCGGCAGCGACAACCAGACAGTGGCCATCGACCGGCTGCGGAGGCTGTTCGGCGGCCTGCCCTTTCTGCAGCGGACCAACGAACTCTACCAGAATCACAAGGGCATGCTGATAACCACCCACCTGGCCGTTTTTCTCTTGGGCCTCCTGGCTTACCGACTCTGGTCCTCATGACGTCCCGGATCGATTTTCGCCTGCTCCTGCTCTCCCTGCTGGCGAGCGCTCTCTTCGCCGGTCTCGGCCTGTGGCGTCTGGAGATCGACACCGACCTGGTCCGTTCCCTGCCTACAGGGGACAGGGTGGTTGCCGAAGGGATCGAAATTCTGGTGCATCACCCGCAACATGACCGGATCGCCGTGGATATATCGGTCACGCCGCCGGACAGGGATGTCCTGCTGGAATGCGGCCGGCTCCTTGAAGCGCGACTGCGGGACAGCGGTCTTTTTCTCCAGGTAGGCAGCCGGGAGATCACTGGCCTGATTGCCGAACTGGCAAGCCAGGTGAGCGCAAGCCTGCCGGTCCTCTTTTCGCTGCAGGAGCTGGAAGAGCAGGTCGCCCCCCGGCTGGAGGAGGAGTGGGTCAGGCAGCGGCTGGAGCGCCTTCTCGCGGATCTGGGCGGCATGGAGGGCATCGGCCAGGCCCGCTTCGCAGCGCTGGATCCCTTGGGACTCAAGGACCTGGTCCTGGCCAGAATGGCCTCCCTGGTGCCTGCCGCCGGCCGGGCCACGATCCAGGACGGTTTCCCCCTCTCTGCCGATGGCCGGCACCTCCTGGTCACGGCCAGGCCCCGGTCCAGTGCCACGGATACGGCCCTGGCAGCAAGGATCGAGCGGTTGCTGGACACCGCTGCCAGGGATTTGTCCGCCCGGTTCCGTTCCCGGGAGATAGAGGTCATTCTGACCCCTGTGGGAAGCTACCGGGCCGCCCTGGACAACGAGCGGATCATCCGCCGCGACGTGCGGCTGGCCCTGGGGATGGCGACCCTGGGCATCGCGCTGCTGCTGCTTGCCTCCTTTCCCCGTCCCCTCATCGGCCTCCTGTCCCTGCTTCCGGCCATGGCAGGAACAGCCACCGCCCTGCTGGTCTACTCTCTGCTGTATCCCAGCCTCTCTGTCATGGTTCTCGGTTTTGGCGGCGCCCTGATCTCCATCACCGTGGACCACGGAATCGGCTACCTCCTCTTCCTGGACCGGCCCCACGACAGCACGGGCAGGGAGGCGGCCCGGGAGATACGCTCCATCGGTCTCCTGGCCGTGGTCACCACCATTGGCGCCTTCCTGCTCCTGGCCTGCTCGGATTTTCCTGTTTTCGCCGAACTGGGCCGGTTCACGGCCATGGGAATCTTTTTCTCCTTCCTCTTTGTCCATGCCGTCTTTCCGGCCATCTTTCCCCGCCTGAAAGCGGGGAGCCACCGGCCGCTTCCCCTCCAGGGGCTGGCCGACCTGCTCCATCGGGGCGGCCGGCCAGGAGCGGCGGCAGCCCTGCTGCTTGCCTGTGTCATGCTTTTTTTCGCCCGTCCCCAGTTCGAGGTCAGTCTCCAGTCCATGAACACGGTCAGTTCCGGAACCAGGGAGGCGGACCAACGCTTCACCCGGGTATGGGGTGATTTTTCCCGGCAGGTGGTTCTGGTCCATACGGCAGCCTCTGTTGGAGAGCTGCAGGAACAAAACGACCGGCTGCTGGCCGCCGTCCTTCGGGAGCAGCGGCAGGGGGTGCTGGCGGATTGCTTTCTGTCCTCCATGATCTTTCCCGGCCGGTCACTGGCAGCGGCCAACCTGGCCGACTGGCACCGGTTCTGGAATCCGGACCGGAGGGAACGGTTCAGGAGTATCCTGGTCCGGACCGGGGAACGTCTCGGTTTTGCCGCAGGAGCGTTCTCGGGATTCCTGGCTTTCCTGGAGCCCGGATACGCCATGCCGGCGCCCGGCATTCCGGAACGCTTCCACCGTCTCCTGGGTATCCGGCAGGAGGCGGACGGCAGCGGCTTGAGCCAGTATGTCAGCCTGGTGCCCGGACCCCGGTACGAAAGCGAACCATTTTTTGCCCGGTATGGAGAGAAATACCGGCTCTTTGACGGCGACTATTTCGGCAAGCGGCTTGCCGGGCTGCTCTTTTCCACCTTTGCCAGGATGATGTTCATCCTCGGCGGCGGCCTCGCGGTCCTGCTGCTCTTCTTCTACCTGAGCCTGCGGCTCACCCTCGTTACCCTGGTGCCGGTCGTCTTTGCCTATGTCTGCACCCTGGGAACCCTCCACCTTCTCCACCGGCCCCTGGACATACCGGCCCTGATGCTGTCCATCGTGATCCTGGGCATGGGTATCGATTACGCCATTTTTTCCGTCCGCGGCTACCAGCGCTATCGCCGGGAAGACCATCCGTCCCTCGTCCTGGTGCGAAGCGCGATCTTCCTGGCTGCCGGCTCCACCCTGATCGGTTTCGGCAGCCTCTGTTTTGCCGAGCATTCCCTGCTGCAGAGCATCGGCCTCACCTCCCTGCTCGGCATCGGCTATTCGCTCCTGGGGACCTTTTTCCTCCTGCCGCCGCTGCTCCGGGCCTCATTCCGCGGCCAGGGGGCCGGGCCCCGGAGCCGGGACATCGTGACCAGGGTCCGGGCCCGGTACCGCACCCTGGAGGCCTATCCCAGGATGTTCGCCCGGTTCAAGCTGCGCTTTGATCCCATGTTCGCCGAACTGCCGGACCTGCTGGCCCGGCGGCCGCTTGCCAGGGAAGCCGTGCAGACAATCATCGATATCGGCTGCGGCTATGGTGTGCCGGGATGCTGGTTTCTGGAGTCTTTTCCCCGGGCCATCCTCTACGGTATCGATCCCGATCCGGAACGGGTGCGGGTGGCCGCCCTGGCCGCCGGTGAGCGGGGACGCATCGTCACCGGCAAGGCGCCCGGCCTGCCGGAAACGCCGGACCCGGCCGACCTGGTGCTCATCCTGGACATGCTGCATTACCTGGACGACCGGACAGCAGCCAGCCTCTTCCGGAACTGTGCCCGACGGCTGCGGCCGGGCGGCATGATCGTGGCCCGGTTTGTCCGCAGGCCAGGCGGCCGCCCGTCCCTGTCCTGGCGGCTCGAGGACTTCCGGGTGAAGAGGGCCGGCCACAGGGCCTGGTACCGGACAGCGGACCAGGTGGCAGAACTCATGGCCTCGGCCGGGTTGCGGACCGTGTACAGTGCCATCTCGGCGGCAGACACGGAACTGGTCTGGATCGCGGCCGAACAGGAGAGCCGGACAGGAGATCATGGCAGATAGGCAGGAAACACGGTTCTCGCTGGGCGAGAAGCTGGGCATGGCGGCTGTGGCGGCTGCCATGCTTCTGGCCCTGGTGTCACCGGTTCTGGCCATGGTGCCCCTGGCCGCCTTCCTGCTTCTCTGCCTGCTGGCCCCCTTTGTTCCCGGTTTTTCCTTTTTCCTGCCGGTCATCAGCCATGGACGGCCGGAGAGCGGCGGGGTCGCCCTGACCTTTGACGACGGCCCAGATCCGGACTCGACCCCGGTGCTCCTCGACCTCCTGGCCCGCCACCGGCTCAAGGCAACCTTTTTCGTGGTGGCGGAAAGGGCGGCCCGCCACCCCGGCCTGGTCCGCCGGATCGTGGCCGAGGGCCATACCGTCGGCAACCACTCCCTGCGCCATGACAATCTCCTCATGCTGCGCAGGCAGAAGACCCTGGCCGGCGATATCCGCGCGGCCCAGGCCATCCTCGCCGGCCTGGGGGTGCGGCCGCTGGTCTTCCGGCCGCCGGTGGGGATCACCAATCCCCGCCTGGGCCGGATACTGGCCAGGGAAGGCCTGGTCGCCGTCAATTACAGTTGCCGGGCCTTTGATCGCGGCAACAGGAACATTCACGATCTTGCCCGCAAGATCCTGCGGAACCTGAAACCGGGCGACATCATCATGCTCCATGACCTGCCGCCCGGCAGACGGCAGGAAAGGAGGCAGTGGCAGGACGAGCTCGAACTGCTCTTCCGGCGCCTGGGCCAGGAACAGGTGGTCCTGCCCCTGGCCGAGCTCATTGGCCGGCCCGTGATGGGAGAGACCCGGCCGGGCCGGTGAGCATGGCAATGAGGTGGAATGTCTTCACGAATTCTTGATGGTCTCTGGGAATCGGTAGCCCGGCTTGGCCAGGTGTTCAGCAGGGGCATGCTGACCTCCAGGCCGGCAGGAGTACGTCGCTACCTCGGGCACGCCATTGGCGAAAACGTAGCGCTGGCTTCCGCCGTCCTGATGTGAATACGGAGAGTAAGATAGCGGGTGGGTCAGCCGCTCTCCATGGTGCCGGCCTGATCTGTCCGGCCCAGGGGCAGGGTGACGCATACTTCGGTGCCGCCCTGTTCCCGGTTGCGGATGTCCAGGCTGCCGCCATGGTCCTTGACGATCCGTTTGACCAGGGCCAGGCCCATGCCGGTACCGAAGGTCTTGGTAGTGAAAAACGGGTCCGTGATCCGGTCGATGTTGATCTCCGTTATCCCGCTGCCGGTATCCCGCACGTAGATCTCCACCACGTCTTCCAATTTTCGCACCTCGAGGATCAGCTTGCCACCTTTGGGCATGGCCTCCACGCTGTTGCGGATCAGATGAACCAGCACCTGGCTGATGAGACGGGGATCGATATGGAGGACCGGCTCGTTTTTCTCGTCCAGCAGGAGCTGATGCTCCACCCCCTGCTTCTGCATGGACGGGTAGTGCAGCATGACCGATTTCTGGATCAGGGCGTGCAGGGGAACCTCCTCCTTGACCGGCTTGATCTGTTCGACAAAGCTGAACAGATCCTCCAGGGTTGCCTCGATCTTGGCCGCTTCCCTGGTCATCATGTTGAGAAATTTGAGCCACTGGGGATCCTCGGTCTTGCGGGCCAGCAACCTGGCCGTACCGCCGATGGAGGTGATGGGATTGCGGATGGAGTGGGCGAGCTGGGCGGCCATGTGGCCGATGGCGGAGTACCGTTCTGCCTCCAGTAGCAGGTCTTTGTTTTTCTCCAGCTCCTCGGCCATGGTCTCCAGCTGGCGGATCTTTTTTTCCATGGCCATATAGAGACGGCAGTGCTCGATGGCCAGGCTTGCCTGGCTGGCAAAACTCTCCAGGGCCTCGATCATCCCGGGGGTGATGGGCTTGCCGGTGACAAAGTGGTCGGCAATGAGAACGCCCAGGGAGCGGCTGGGAGAGAAGAGGGGAACAATCACAAAGGAATCTGTCTGCAGCAGACCGATCAGCTCGGGCGATACCGGATAGCCGCATTCCCCGTTCACCACGTTGATGGGCTGCCGTTCCCGGGTGGCCCGGATCAGGATGTGGTCCGCATCTGCCGAGTCCACCCGCAGAGCACGGACGATCCTGTTGACTTCGGCATCGCCGGGGAAGCAGTGTTCCCGTATCCGGTCGATGATCTTGTGGAAGCGCAGGTCCCTGTCCCGCATCTCCTGCCAGATGCGTCCTGCCTCTTCGCGGCAGCCCGGACCGATGGCCATCCTTCCTTCCAGGGTTTCGCCGTTTTCGTCGAACAAGGCGAGAAAGGCCCGGTTGAACTGCAGTCCTTCCTCCGCCGTGATACCGACCAGGATGGCGAGCAGAATCTCGTCCAGCTCCACCATGGTCAGGTAGGCGGTGTTCATTTTCATGGTCAGCTCGTGGAGCAGTTTCAACCGGAAGTGGGCCTGTTCCAGCTGGCGCTGGTAACTGCGGTTGTTGATGGTCAGGCGGCGTTTTTCCAGGATCTTGCGGACAGTCTTGAGCAGTTCGTTGAAGTCCACCGGCTTGGTCAGGTAGTCGTCCGCTCCCTGGCGCAGGCACTCCAGGGCGATCTGCAGGTCGGTGACCGCCGTGAGCATGATGATCGCCGTGTCCGGAGACTCTCTCTTGATTTCCGGGAGGAGCTGACAGCCGTCTGCATCGGGCAGGCCGATGTCCAGCAGGGCCAGGGCCACGGTCTCTTCGCGGATGGTCCGACGGAGTTCTCCGGCCGAGGAAACGGTCTTGACAGAAAATCCTTGATTCCGGAAAAAGTCCCGTAGTAACAAGACAATATCCGGATAGTCATCCACCAGGAGAATAAGCTCGTTCTCTTCGAGGAGCTGTTCCGGTCCAGGTGGGGCAGGCAGGATGTCTGACTCGCTTGTCTGTGGCATGGGGGTTCTGTATCGACTGCTCAACTGATTGTCTATACTGTCATCTTTACCCGTCAGGGGGAGCAGTGTCAAGATGGATGCACCACTCGGGGATTGCCTGCAGGCCGGGAGCATGGTAAGGACAACGCATAACTGCACAAAATGGAGACACCATGCAAGAGATCGACCGGAGAGAAGGTGTTGCCCCCCAGGCGGAAGTCAGCGATACTGAGTTGCTGCGGGTCATTGCGGATTTCCTGGAGATGGGGCATGTGGAAAATATCGTCGCCATGTTCAAACAGGAGCGGAAATATTACGGCTGGACCGGGAGGCTGCTCACCGATGAACGTTTTGCCGTTCGTCTGGGCGTCTCTGTCCTGTTTGAATATCTGCGGGAAGAACGTCCCGAAGAGATCGGCCTGGCCGTGCCTTCCCTGAAAGAGCAGCTTGAGCACGAGGCCGCCTGGGTGCGGGGCGAGGCGGTCAGCGTCCTGGGAATCATCGGCACCAGGGAGGCCCTGGACGCCGTGCGGACCATGCTCGACGATCCTGCCCCCCAGGTGCGGGAGGTGGCCCGGGATATCGTGGAGACGGATGGCTGAGACGAGAGAGATCTTTGCTCCCGGGGGACTTCTGGCATCGCATCTTCCCGGGTACGAGGCGCGGCCCGGCCAGGAGGAGATGGCGGCCGCCATCGATGCCTTGTTCCACCAGGACGGGGACCTGCCCCATCACCAGGGCGAGGAGGCCCGCTGCCTGGTGATCGAGGCCGAGACCGGGCTGGGCAAGACCCTGGCCTATCTGGTGCCCGCTGCCCTTTCCGGCCGCAAGGTGGTTATCTCCACCAACACCAGGAACCTGCAGGACCAGATTCTCAACAAGGAGATTCCCTTTGTCCGCCGCCTTATCGTCCCGAACCTGCGGGTGACCTGTGTCAAGGGCAGGCAGAACTATCTCTGCCTCTACCGGTATCACCAGCTTAGGGCGGCCAGCCGATCCGGGCTGTTTGAAGATGATCGGCTGCAGCAGCTCGAGGAGTGGATCGGGACAACCCGTTTTGCCGACCGGGCCGAACTCGCCTGGCTGCCGGCCAGCTCTCCCCTGTGGCAGAAAATCTGCTGCCAGTCCCATTTCTGCCTGGGCAGCGACTGTCCCCACCATGTTGCCTGTTTTCTGAACCAGCTCCGTCGGGAGGCCGCTTCCAGTCAGCTCCTGGTGGTGAACCACCATCTTCTCTTTTCCGACCTGGCGGTCCGGCGGCACGGCTATGGCGAGGTCCTGCCACGGTACGAATCTGTGATCTTTGACGAGGCGCACCATATCGAGCAGGTGGCCACCACCTTTTTCGGATTTTCCTTTTCCAGGTATCAGGTTCTGGACCTGCTGGGTGATGTGGAACGGAGCGCCCAGGCCGGCCTGGGCGGCGAAACGCAGAAACGTCTCCTGGGTGAGGTGCATGTTCTGCACGGTCTCGGCCAGCGGTTTGCCGACCTCTTTCCCACGGAACGGGGCCGGTTTCCTCTGGCAGAACTCCTGGCCCGGGACGAGAGGATCCGCCAGGGCGGCGATGACCTGCTTACCGCCCTGGAACGGCTGGCCTCGATCCTGGAAGAGCTGGACGGGGGCGAGGAACCCTGGGAACAGTACTGTCTGCGCTGCGGGGATCTTGCCTCCCGCCTGGAGCGTATCCTGGAGCCGTCCTTTGATGACCTGGAGCCAGAGGATGTCCGCTATGTACACTGGTACGAGCGGAGCGAACGGAACCTGTCGCTTTCCGTCACGCCCATCGATATCAGCGAGGACCTCCACGAGACCCTGTTCCAGGAGGTGAGCCATTGTGTCTTCACTTCAGCCACCCTGGACACCGGCGGCGAGTTCCGCTACTTCTCCCGGCGGCTCGGCCTGCCGGAGACAACGGCGTACCTCACCTTTTCCTCGCCCTTTGCCCATGACCGCCAGACCCTGCTCTACGTGCCGGAGCAGGCGTTTCCCGCACCAGGCAGCCCGGGCCATACGGCTGCCATGCACGAGCGGATGGAGCGGCTGGTCCTCCTGTCAGGCGGCCGGGCCCTGCTCCTCTTCACCTCGTTCCAGGCCATGGAGCTGGCCTATCATCATCTCGAGTCGCGTCTCGATTTTCCCCTGCTCCGCCAGGGCACCATGTCCCGGCATGAACTGCTGGACCGGTTTCAGCGGCAGAGCGAGTCGGTGCTCTTCGGGGTGGCCAGCTTCTGGGAGGGGGTCGATATCCCGGGAGAATCGCTGAGTCTCGTCATTATTGATAAATTACCGTTTGAAGTCCCCAGTGACCCTGTTATTATGGCCCGCATCAACAGGATAAAGGCGGCAGGCGGCAATCCCTTTTTCGAATTCCAGGTGCCGCGGGCCATCCTCACGCTCCGCCAGGGAGTGGGCAGGCTCATGCGGCGGGCCGACGACCGGGGCGTGGTGGCGATCCTCGATGTCAGGCTGTTCACCAGGGGATATGGACGCCGTTTCCTGCGGAATCTGCCGCCCAGCCCGCTGACCAGGAGGCTGGAGGAGGTGGAGAGCTTTTTTGCGAGATCGGATGATGGAGACTGAGCAAAACCGGCTGCGGTCATTTGCCGCCAGGACGGCCGGACAGACGGAAGAGGCCATGCGGAGGGACCTGGCCGTCGCTCTGGACGGCAGTGATCCGCTTCTGCGGGAGATCCTCGAATACGGTCTCTTCAATGGCGGCAAACGGGTCCGGCCCATGCTGGCCATCATTTCCTCGCGACTCTGCGGCCGGGATGATGGAGACCTGTACCGGCTGGCGGCAGCCTTCGAATACCTCCACGTGGCCACCCTGATCCATGACGATGTGATCGACCATGCCTCCCACCGGCGGGGCCTTCCCGCCCTGGGCGCCAGGTACGGCATGGCTGCCGCCATCCTGGCCGGAGACTGGCTGCATGCCCGGTCCATGTACCTCATCGGGCAGCTCCTGGGCAGCGACGGCCTGGAGATCTTCTCCCGCACCACCACCGGCATGGTGGACGGGGAGTTTCTGCAGCTGCGGGCCAGCGGCGACTCCGATGCCGACGAGGAGGTCTACTTTACTGTCATCCAGCGCAAGACAGCCTCGCTCATCGGTTCGACCTGCGAGCTTGGCGCCCTCTATGGCGGTGCCGGTCCGGCCGAGCGTCAGGCCCTGGGCCGGTTCGGTTTCAACATGGGCATGGCCTTCCAGATCGTCGATGACCTGCTGGACTATCTGGGCGACCAGCAGGCCACGGGCAAAGCCGTCGGGAACGATTTCGTGGAGGGCAAGATCACCCTGCCGTTGATCCATGCCCTGCGCCATGCACCGGCGCAAACCAGGGACCTCCTGGTCCGGCTGATCCGGGAAGAACGGACTCCGGATTCGGCGTTCCGGGTACGGGAGATCATGATCGAACTCGGTAGTTTCCAGGCGGCCAGGAAGCGCGCCGAAGAACTGGTCTCCGAGGCCCTGGCCTGTCTCGATGTCTTTTCCGGCTCTCCCGGAAAGGAAGACCTGGCCGTGCTCCGGGCCCTGGCCGCCTATATTCTCCACAGGGACCGGTGATCGTCGTGCGTCTGGTGTTTTTGCCCGTTCTCCTCGTTGTTCTGTTCCTGGGCCCGGTGCCTGTTCCGGCGGATCAGACAGGTTACCGGGAAGAGCTGCCCCTGGGAGCAGCCATTCCACCCGCCGACACTGTCTCCCTGACCGCCGAGAGCATCCTCTTTGAGGAACCCTATCCTTCCGCCCTGCCCGAAACGGTGGACTCCGGAGAGGCCGGGACCGGTTGCCGGGAAGAAGTCGGTGACGGAGCAACATTGCCCCGGGTGGCCATCATCATCGATGATATGGGATATCACAGGAAGATCGGCAACCAGCTCCTCGACCTGGGGATGAATCTGACCTATTCCTTCCTGCCCGCTGCCCCCCATGCCAGGGAACTGGAGGAACGGGCCTGGCAGCAGGGCCGGGACATCCTCATTCACCTGCCCATGCAGCCGCGGGATACCAAGTGGAATCCCGGTCCAGGAGCCCTGCTGCTCAACCAGCCTCCCCGGGATCTGCGCCGGATCTGCCGGCAGAATCTTGCCATGGTCCCCCATGCCATCGGCGCCAACAACCATATGGGTTCGCTGTTCACCGAGAACCGCAAGGCCATGCGCGTGGTGCTTGCCGAGCTGCACAGGCAGGGATTCTTTTTCATCGATTCCCTGACGACCTCCCGTTCGGTCGGTAGGGAAGAGGCCCGCAGGCTGGGTATGAAGACGGCGAGCCGGGATATTTTCCTGGACAATATCCATGACCGGAAAAAGGTCTGCAGGCAGCTGGAAAAGCTGGTCAGCGTGGCACGCAGGCGCGGCTGGGCCATCGGGATCGGGCATCCCAACCGGGCCACCCTGGAGGCCCTCACCAGGTGCCGGGAGCTGCTGCAGAAAAACGTGGTCATCGTCGGCGTCCATGAGCTGGTCAGATAGCATGGCTGCGCCGGTCTTTCCCCGGCCTGCCGGACAGCGGCGGGATGATTGCAGCAGTCCTGGTCGGCCGGTACTGGGAATGATCCTCAAGGGCTACCCCAGGATTTCGGAATCTTTCATTTCCAACGAGATCCTCCTCCTGGAGGAACAGGGCATTCCCATTCGCATCTTTTCCATGCGCCATCCACGGGAGTCGTTCTGCCATGCCAGTGTAAGCCGCATCCGGGCCAGGGTGGACTATCTGCCAACGGACCTGTTCGCCGATTTTCCCCGTTTGCTGCTGGCCGCGACCCTCCAGGCGGTGAGTCGTCCGGCCCGGTTCCTGGCCGCCCTGGAAAAGGCCGGGGAACGGTTTGGCCGCACCCGAAGCCTGGGGACGGTGAAACACCTGCTCCAGGCCGCCTACCTCACCAGGCGGTTTCTTGGCCCTCGATCCGGGGTGGTTCACCTCCATGCCCATTTCGCCCACTCGCCCACCTCGGTCGCCCTGTTCGCCTCCATGCTTTCCGGGCTGGAATTCAGCTTCACGGCGCATGCCAAGGATATCTACACCTCCAATCCCGGGCAGCTGCGGGAAAAGATCGACCTGGCCAGCCTGGTGGTCACCTGTACCCGCTACAACGTCCGTCACCTGCGCAGCCTTGCCCCCCAGGCCACCACGGCCGTCCACAGTATCTATCACGGCATCGATCTCAAGCTGTTCCACAACGACCATCCCTGCCTCCGGCCCGTGGAACCGTACCGGATCCTCACCGTGGCCAGGCTGACCGAAAAGAAAGGTGTTCCGGTCATCCTGGAGGCGCTGGCCATCCTGCGGAAGCAGGGGGTATCCTTTGAGCATGTCCTGATCGGTGACGGCGATGACCGGGACAGGATCCTGGGCCAGGTTTTCGAACTGGATCTGCAGGATCGGTGTCTCTGGCTGGGCACGAGAAGCCACGAAGAGGTGGTCCGGGAATTTGCCCGGGCAGATCTCTTTGTCCTGGGATGCCGGATAGCCGCCAACGGGGACCGGGACGGCATTCCCAATGTCCTGGTCGAGAGCCTGGCCATGGGCCTGCCGGCTGTGGCCACCACGGTTTCGTCCCTGCCCGAGATCATCAGGGACAGCGAGACCGGTCTGGCGGTTCCTCCCCAGGACCCCGAGGCCATGGCCAGGGCCATCCACCGGTTGCTGACAGATCAGTCCCTGCGCGAACGGGTCATCAGGCAGGGCAGGGAACTGGTGAAGGCCTCGTTTGACAACAGAAGATGTGTCGCCGAGCTGGCTGCCCTCTACAGGTCGGCCATCCCGGCCCTGGCAAGCCCATGAGCCGTTCCCTGCAGATCGCTTTCTATGCGCCCTTCAAGCCGCTGGATCATCCCCGTCCCTCGGGAGACCTGGTGATCGGCCGTGGTATTGCCGACTGGCTGCAGGAGCAGGGGCATGGTATCCGGGTGCCTTCCACCTTCAGGATGCGCTGGGTGTATCGTCGGCCCTGGCGGCTCTTCCGGGCGGCAGGCGAGTATCTTCGTGTTTTGAGCAGGGTGCGGCGACAGCCTCCTGATCTGTGGCTCACCTATCACTGCTATTACAAGGCCCCGGATCTGTTCGGCCCCGGCATCTGCCGCCGGCTCGCCCTGCCGTACGTGATCATCCAGGGCAGCTTTGCCACCAAGTACCGGCGGCGGATGGCCACCCTGGCCGGCTACTTGCTGAACCGCAGGGCCCTGCTGGCGGCAGACCTGCACATAACCACCAGGCAGCGGGACAGTCGCAACCTGCGGAGGCTGATCCCGGAAGAGCGGATGGTCTGGGTCAGCCCGGGCTTGCACACGGAGCAGTTTCCGGTGGATGTACAGGCTGGACGGGCGATGCGCAGCCTCTGGCAGGCGGGTGACCGGCCGGTGATCATCAGTGCCGCCATGTTGCGGCAGGACGTGAAGAGCCAGGGGATCGAGTGGCTGCTGGCCAGTTGTCACCGGCTGCAGAGGCAGGGCTATGGTTTCCTCCTGGTCGTCGTGGGAGACGGACCGGAAAGGCAGCGCCTTGAGCGACTGGCCGGTCGGCTGTTGCGGCCGGGATCGGTCCGGTTCGTGGGCCGGGTGGAGCGGCGGGAGATGCACCGCATGTATGCGGCCGGGGATCTCTTTGTCTTTCCCGGCATCAGAGAATCGCTGGGCATGGTCTTTCTCGAGGCGCAGTGCTGCGGGTTGCCGGTGGTGGCCTTTGCCAACGGCGGCATACCCGAGGTTGTCAGGCACGGCAGGACCGGTCTGCTCACCCCCCTTTTCGAGGAAGAGCCCTTTGACAGGGCAGTGGCCACCCTGCTGGAGAACGGTGAGTTGCGCAGGGCCATGGGAAGACGGGCCGCCGAGCACGTGCGTGCCCGCCATGACCTGCGTCGGAATTACCGGCGCCTGGAAGGCGCCCTGTTCGACCTGGTCGGGAGGCGGCAGGCGTCATGAACGAAACGGTCTTCGGGTTGATTCGGCACAGTGTCACGCTCTGGAACGAGGAGAAGCGGATCCAGGGGCTGCGAAACAGCCCGCTGTCCGAAACCGGTGCCGCAATGGCCCGCCGCTGGGGGGAGCAACTGCAGGCCATCCCCTTTGCAAGGATCGTCAGTTCAGATCTTGGCCGGGCCCGGCAGACGGCGGACCTGATCAACGCCACCCTTGCCCTGCCCCGGGAGGAGGATCCCAGGCTAAGGGAACAGGACTGGGGCCAGTGGAGCGGCCTGACCCTTCCGCAGCTCTACAAACACCACGGGGAAGCGGTGCGTCGTCAGGAAGAGGCAGGCTGGGATTTTCTGCCGCCCGGCGGCGAGTCCAGGCGTGCCGTTCTGGCCAGGAGCAGGGAGGCCCTGCTGGAACATGCCGGAAACCGGCCCGGTGAAACCATCCTGGTGGTAACCCACGAGGGTGTCCTCAAGTGCCTGCTCTACGACCTGCTTGGAAGAAAATTTCTGCCCCGGGAACCTCGGTTGCTCACCGGCTACCATCTCCACCTGTTGCGGAGCGATGGCCGGTCCCTGTGGCTTGATTCCCTGAATCATCTGTCCCTGCATGACGATCGTCCATGAAGATCCTCGTCTACTGCCAGCATGTCCTGGGCATCGGCCACCTTTGCCGCATCCTGGCCATCCTGCGGGCCCTGGATGACCACCGGATCACCCTGGTCCTGGGCGGGCCGCCGGTGGACCTGGAGTTTCCGGATCATGTCCGGGTCGTCCAGCTGCCACCCTTGCGCATGGATGCGGACTTTCAGAACCTGCAACCGGTGGATCCGGCCGGCTCGCTGGACCAGGTGCGCACAGCGCGCCGGCGGCAGCTGCTGGAACTTTTTCGTGGGCTGCAACCCGATGTGCTGCTCATCGAACTGTTCCCGTTTGGCCGCTACGCGTTTCGTTTCGAACTCGACCCGCTTCTCGAAGAGGCCCGTACTGCAAACAGGGCCATTCCCGTGGTCTGCAGCGTGCGGGATATCCTGGTGGAACGGGACAATGCCGAAAGGTTCGAAAACCGGGTGGTCAGCCGGCTCAACAGGAATTTCGATCTATTGATGATCCACGGCGACCCGGCGGTCCTTACCCTGGATGAAACCTTTTCCGGCCTGGACCGCATCCATATTCCCATCGTCTATACCGGTTACATCTGCGAGACGGCAGCGCCGGGCAGCAGGGAAGAGCTCCGCGGCAGGCTGGAGATTGCTCCTGGAGAGGTCCTGATCGTCTGCAGTGCCGGCAGCGGCAGCGTGGGACATGGCCTCCTCGAGGCCGTGGTTCGGGCTGCCCGCCTCCTGCCCCGGGTCAGGATGCAGGTGTTCACCGGTCCCTATCTGGATCGGCAGCATGTGGACCGGCTGCGGCGGCTCGCCCCGCCATCCTGCCGCATCGACCGGTTTGCCGATGATTTTCCCGTCTGGTTGGCAGCCGCCGACCTGTCGGTTTCCATGGGAGGGTACAACACCACCATGAACGTGGTCGCTGCCGGTTGCCCGGCCCTGATCTATCCCTTTGCCCAGAACCGGGAGCAGCGGCTGCGGGCAGAGCGGCTCCAGGGCCGGACAGCCATACGTCTTCTGGACGCCAAGGACCTGGACCCGGAACGGCTGGCCCTGCTGATGAGCGACACGATGACCGGCAAACGGCAGGAAAGCGATGTGGCCCTTGACGGGGCAGCGGCAGCGGCCAGGCAGCTTTGCCGGCTGCAGGAGGCCAGGCCGTGAAGCCGGTCGCGTCTTCCCTGTGGAGAAGCCCCCTGCCGGTCGGCTGGCAGGAGCGGCTGGATCGGCTTGCCGCATCGGCGCAACAGACCAGGGTCTTCTTCCGGGCGGACGATATAGCCGTGGCGGATGAGCGTTTCCAGCAAATGATGGCCCTGTTCCGCAGGTACGAGGTGCCCCTCTGCCTGGCAGTCGTTCCGGCCTGGATGGACCAGGGTCGGTTGGCTGCCCTGCAGCGGTTCGACCTGGCCGATCCCCTCTGGTGCTGGCATCAGCACGGGTTTGCCCATCAGAACCACGAGCGGACAGGCCGGAAGTGTGAATTCGGCTCCAGCCGGTCGGCTGGAGAGGTTCGGGACGACCTGCAGGCAGGCCGGACCATATTGGAGGATCTCTTCGGGGAATGCTTTACCCCGGTTTTCACTCCACCCTGGAACCGTTGCACCGGGTTGGTGCTGGACATGCTCCCAAGTCTTGGCTACCGGGCAGTATCCCGTTTCCGTGATGCCGTGCCGGCCTGTGATTGCCTGCCCGACCTGGCCCCGAGCGTGGACCTCCATACCGGCAAGGAGCCTGATCCTGCCCGGGCCTGGTCATCTCTCTGGGACAGTATCAGCCGTGGCCTGGAGAGCGGACTCCTTGGCTTCATGCTCCATCATGAGCGGATGAATGCCCAGGCCTTCGGTTTTCTGGATGGCCTGCTACACTGTGTCTCCTCCCTCAACCTCTGCCATTTCGGGGATCTGCTGGACGATGAAACGAAGGAATTCTCCTGTTTCCCTTGACGACCATGCCATGGTGACCAGGAAGCAACGGCCTGCGAAAGGAAAGGGAAGGCTCTTTTCAGAAAGGCATGAGGTCAGAGGAAAGGCGAACGGGTTGATTTTTCGGTTACTCGTCCGTAATGTGAAGAAATGGTGCAAGCAGGGGAACAGAAGGATAGGGATATACAGGTGCCGTTGCCGGAGGGATCGGCTTCCCCGCACATTCGGTGCGTGTCCCTTGACCTGGAAGTGGACCGGCAGGGCGGGGTTCACGGTATCGGGCTGGTGCAGGGAGAAAAGACGTTTGCCTGGCAGGGAAGACCACCAGATTTTGCCAGCCAGGCAGGCCTGCTGGAACAGATGGCCGAGGGGGCGGATTTCCTTCTGGGGCACAATATCCTGGAACATGACCTGCCGGTGTTGCGCCGTCATCTCCCGGACAGCCCATTGTACTCGCTCCCGGTCATCGATACCCTGTTCCTCTCTCCACTGGCCTTTCCCCAGAATCCATATCACCGGCTGATCAAGGATTACAAACTGGTCAGGGACAGTCTCAACGATCCTCTGGCCGATGCCAGGCTCGCCCTGCAGCTCTTTGCCGACCAGTACCAGGCCCTGGGCGGGCTGCATCGGGAGGCGCCCGGGCTGCTGGATCTCTTTCATTTCTGTTTCGCCGGCCATCCCCGTTTTGCAGGGATCTGCAGGTTCTTCCGTCTCCTGGGCGCCAGGGTCCTGTCGGCGAGAGAGGCCAAGACGATTTTTTTCCGGCACTGTGAAAAACGGGCCTGCCTGGCAGCCCTGGAGGACCAGGCCGGAGAATGGTTCCGCGACGACGGTCTGCGGCCGGCCCTGGCATACGCGGTATCGTGGCTGCGGGTGGCCGGGGGCAATTCCGTGCTGCCACCCTGGGTGCGGCACCGGTTTCCGGATGTGGGTTCCGTTCTGGATCGACTGCGCAATCACCGTTGTGACCTGCCGGAATGCAGCTATTGCACCGAGTTCGACAGCCAGCTCCAGCTCCGCAACTTTTTCGGCTTCGCCGAGTTCCGTGCCATCCCTGCAACCGAACAGGGCACCAGTCTGCAAAAAGAAATCGTGGACCATGCCATGGCGGACCGGCCTCTCCTGGCCATCCTGCCCACCGGTGGCGGCAAGTCCCTCTGTTACCAACTGCCTGCCCTGGTCCGTTATCAGCGGCGTGGCCTGCTCACCATCGTCATCTCGCCCCTGCAGGCCCTGATGAAGGACCAGGTGGACAGCCTGCGCAGGAAGACCGGGTCACCGGCCGCCGCGGCCATCTATTCCATGCTTACCCCACCGGAACGGGGCCGGGTCCTGCAGGGAATCGTCCTGGGTGACGTGGGGATCCTGTACGTTTCTCCGGAACAGTTACGCAATCGGAGCTTCCGCCGGGCTGTCGCGGGCCGCGAGATCGGCTGCTGGGTTTTTGACGAGGCCCATTGCCTCTCCAAATGGGGCCATGACTTTCGCACCGATTATCTCTACGCGGGCCGCTTCATCCGCGAGCTGGCATCGGCCCAGGGTGTGGAAACGCCGCCGGTGCAGTGTTTCACGGCCACGGCCAAGGAGGATGTGACCCGCGAGATCCTGCAATTTTTTCAGCAGGAACTTGGTCAGGAGCTGATCCTGTTCAAAGGAGGGGTGGAGCGGGCCAACCTGCATTTCGAGGTGCAGCAGGTGGCCGGCCAGGAAAAACCGGCCCGTCTTGCCGAACTGTTGCAAGAGAATCTCGGTGAAAGCGGCAGCTGCATCATCTACTGCGCCACCCGCCGGACCACCGAGGTCACGGCGGAATATCTCCAGTCCCTGGGCTGGGAGGCTGCCGCCTTTCATGCCGGGCTCAGCGATCCGGCCAAGCGCCACATCCAGGACAGTTTCATCGCCGGCTCGCTGCGGATCATCTGCGCCACCAATGCCTTTGGCATGGGCATCGACAAAGAGGATGTACGGCTGGTCATCCATCGGGACATCCCGGGTTCCATTGAAAACTATCTCCAGGAGGCGGGCCGGGCCGGCCGGGACCGGGGGGAGGCACGCTGCATCCTCCTCTATGACGAGGACGATATTGAAAAACAGTTCCAGCTCGGGGCCATGAATCGGCTGAGCAGGCGGGATATCGCCCAGATTCTGCGCGGTCTGCGTTACAATGCCCGCAGGCTGGACCAGGAACAGCTGGTTTTGACCAGTGGCGAACTCCTGCGGCTGGATCAGGTGGAAACGTCTTTTTCCCTGGACGATCCGAACAGCGCCACCCGGGTGCAGACCGCGATCTCCTGGCTGGAGCGGGCCGGGTTCCTGCAGCGCGACGAGAACCACACCCAGGTCTTCCAGGGCAGGCCAAAGGTGCGCAACCTGGAGGCGGCCCGGCAGAAGATCCGGTCGCTTGGCCTGTCCGCAGCCAGGCAGGATCTCTGGCTCGGGATCATGGGCCAGTTGATGCAGGCCGATCCGGACGAGGGCTTTTCCGCGGATCAGCTGGCCGAACTGCTTCCCCCGTCCCTGCTGGAGGAGGGTGAGCTGACCCCGGCTCAGCAGATACTCCGTATCCTGTTCGAGATGGCGGCCGCCGGCCTGCTGGAACAGTCCATGCAACTGTCGGCCTTTGTCCGCTACAAGGTGGCCAACTCCTCACGCAGGCTCATGACGACGGTGGCCGAGCTCTCCGAGGCCATGCTGGATCTCATGCAGGAGCATGCACCGGACGCGGACCAGGAAGAGTGGCAGAACCTTTGCCTGCGCCGGCTCAACCAGCAGCTGCTGGACAACGGTCATCGGACGGCCAATCCGGAGACCCTGCGGCTGCTGCTTCACAGCCTGGCCCTGGACGGACAGGGGCTGGCCGGGAACCGGGGCAGCATCAACTTCATCCACGTGGGACAGTCCAGGTATCGGGTGCGGTTGCAACGGGACTGGGCCAGCCTGCGGGAGACGGCCCGCCGCAGGACGCTGGCAGCCCAGGTGATCCTGGAGGCCATCCATGCCCGTATTCCTGAGCGGGCGCGGCCGGCAGCCGAACTGCTGGTGGAGTTCTCGGCCGACGATCTTCTCGGCGCCCTCAACAGCCGCGTGGAGCTGGCAGGGCTCACCGATCCCCTGGCTGCCATGGACCGGGCCCTGATGTTTCTCCATGAACAGCGGATCATTACCCTGCAGCACGGGCTGGCCGTGTTCCGCCAGGCCATGACGATCAGGATCAGGGAGCAGAAGAGCGGACGACGCTACACCAAGGCCGATTACGCGCCGCTGGCCCACTATTACGGGGAGCGGATCTTCCAGATCCACGTGATGAACGAGTATGCCCGCCAGGGCCTGGAACGGATCGCCCAGGCCCTGCAGCTCGTCCTGGCCTACTTTGGCATGAAAAAGGAGGTCTTTGTGCAACGGTTTTTTCCGGACCGGCAGGACATGCTTGAACGGGCCACCTCGGTGCAGTCCTGGCGTCGGATCGTTGAAGACCTGCGCAATCCGGTGCAGCAGGCTATCGTGGCTGCCGAAGAGGACGAGAACATGTTGATCCTGGCCGGTCCCGGATCCGGTAAGACCAGGGTCGTGGTGCACCGCTGCGGATATCTCCTGCGGGTCAAACGGGTCCCGGCCCGCTCCATACTGGTCCTCTGTTTCAACCGCAGCGCCGTGACCACGGTGCGCAGGCGGCTGCATGACCTGGTGGGCAGCGAGGCCCGCGGAGTGCTGGTACAGACCTATCATAGCCTGGCCATGCTTCTCTGTGGTCGCAGCCTGGCAGAGGAGGGTTCGCAGGAGGACCTGGACCAGATCATTGTCCTGGCCACCCGCCTGCTTCGCGGCGAAGAGGAGACAGGCGCCCTGGAAGCCGGAGAGGCCCGGGATCGGCTCCTGGCCGGATTTCGTCACATTCTGGTGGATGAATACCAGGATATCGACGCAGGCCAGTATGAGCTGGTCTCGGCACTGGCCGGGCGGACGGAGAAGGAGCGCGACGCCCGCCTCACCATCATGGCCGTGGGCGATGACGACCAGAACATCTACGGCTTCCGGGGTGCGGGTGTGGAGTTCATTCGTCGCTTTCAGCAAGATTACAGGGCCACGGTCCACTCCCTGGTGGAGAACTACCGTTCCACGGGACACATTATCGCTGCGGCCAACGCCCTGATCCGCGAAAACAGGCACCGGATGAAAGACGACCATCCCATCGTGATCGACCGGGCCCGGAGCCGGGAACCTGCCGGTGGCCGCCTTGCCCGGGTCGACCAGGTAGGCCGGGGCCGGGTGGTCTGCCTGCAGGTGGCGGGTCTGCAACAGCAGCCAGCGCACCTGGTAGCCGAACTCAGACGGCTGGCCGCCCTTGATCCTGCCTGGGACTGGTCGACCTGCGCCGTACTGACCAGGACCTGGCAGGTGGCCGATCAGGCACGCTGGGCCCTGGAGCAAGACGGCATTGGCCTGCGGCGCTTTTTTCCGCCAGAGGCGCGGCCACCCCTGACCAGGGTCAGGGAGGTGCAGGCTTTTGTGCACGACCTGCGGCAACTTGGCAAGGTGCCGCTCCGCGGCCAGGTCCTGCGCCAGGACCTGGACAGGAGGCTGGCCGCGGATCCGGAAAATCCCTGGCTCCTGTTTCTTGCCGACCTGGTGGAACAGTTCCTCCTCGAGGTCGGTGAGGAGCCCCTGCCCGCCGAATTCCTGCGGGAGTTTCTTTTCGAAAGCCTGCAGGAGATCCGCCAGGAGGGCAGCATCGGTCGAGGGGTTTTTGTCGGCACCGTGCACAGTGCCAAGGGGATGGAGTTCGAGCACGTCTTTGTCCTGGAAGGGGGCTGGCAGGCAGCCACGGAAGAGGAACGCCGCCTGTATTATGTGGCCATGACCAGGGCCCGGGCCTCCCTGACCCTGTTCGAGTCGGCTGACAGTCCGAATCCCTTTTCATCCGCTCTCCGGGGTAGCTTCCTCCACCGCGTTCGGGCTTCCCGGCACACCGGGCAGGCCAGGGAGATCCGGTATCGGTTGCTGGGACTATCCGAGCTTTGGCTGAGTTATGCCGGGACCAGGGCGGCCGGTCATCCGGTGCATGGACGGCTGGCTGCGCTCCGGCCCGGAGACCGGCTGGAGATGCGCAGGGCCGGCAGCCGCGTGGAGCTGTGCTCGGGAGACATCGTCGTGGCCAGGCTGTCGGAAAAGGGAAGGCAAACCTGGCAGGATCGACTGGAGACGATACGGGAGGTTCGAGTGCTGGCCATCTGCAGATGGCAGGCCAGGGATTCCGAACCCGCCTACCGGCTCAACTGCCGGGTGCAGAGCTGGGAGGTGCCGCTGGTGGAGGTGCTGGTCGAGTCCTGAGCGGTTGCCGATTTTTCTGGAACCGGCGCACGGCCCGGTTGTGTTCCTGCAGGGTTGTGGAAAAGTGGTGGGTACCGTCGTTGCGGGAGACAAAGTAGAGTTCCTGGCCCTCGGCCGGATGGAGCACCGCCTGCAGGGCAGCCCGGCCCGGACTGCAGATCGGCCCGGCCGGCAGTCCCCTGATGACGTAGGTATTGTATGGCGTCTTGCGCTGCAGGTCGGCCCGGGTCAGGTTGCCGTCGAATGTTTCCAGACCGTAGATCACGGTGGGATCGGCCTGGAGGGGCATGTTTTTTTCCAGGCGGTTGAGAAAGACCCGGGCGATCCTGGGCCGCTCCTCGGGCGAGCCGGTTTCCTTTTCCACGATGGAAGCCAGGATCACCACCCGGTGTCGTTGGGTTTCTTCTTGCGCTGCAGGAGCCAGTTCCCGCCAGATGGCCAGGAAACGTTCCACCATCATGCGCACCAGGGCCGCATCATCCATCCTGTCCCGTGCAAGCAGGTAGGTATCCGGAAAGAGGTACCCCTCCAGCGAGTCCTGGTGCAGCCCCAGGGAGCGGATAAACTCCCTGTCCCTGCAGAGTGCCAGGAAATGGTCCGCATCGGCCCAACCGTCCCGGGAAAAAATCCTGGCGGTCTGGTACATGGTCAGTCCCTCGGGAATGGTGACCCGATGCTGGACCACCCGGCCCTGTTCCAGGATATGGAGGATCTCGAGCGGGGTTGATCTGTAGGGGAAACGGAATTCACCCGCCTGCAACCGCCTGCCTGCACCAGTCAGCCGGCAGAGGAGCAGAAATCGGATATCCTTGCGGATCAGGCCCGCCTGCTCGAGCAGCTCCTGGATCTCCCGGACGCCGACCCCGCGGGGAATGCGGATCGTCACCGTCCCCTCCCTTTCTCCGGCCGGCGTTCGGGCGTAGCGTCCGAACCAGAGACCGGCGATCGTGGTCAGGACAAGCAGACCGCATATCGTCAGCAGAAGCCGTTTCACGGTTGGCAGGCCAGGCCTGTCAGGCGGTCTTTTTCTTCCTGCCGCCTTTTTTGAGCTTACCCAGGGCCAGACTGATCACCTCGTCCATGTGCTTGACAGGGTAGAAGGTGATCTTCTTACGCAGCTCCTCGGGAATCTCCACCAGGTCTTTCTCGTTTTCCTCGGGAATGATGATCTTGTCGATCCCGGCCCGCAGGGCGGCCAGGGCTTTTTCTTTCAAGCCGCCGATGGGAAGGACCCGGCCCCGCAGGGTGACCTCACCGGTCATGGCCAGGCCTTTTTTAACGGTCTTGTCGACGATGGCGGAGTAGAGGGCCGTTGTCATGGTGATGCCTGCCGACGGACCATCCTTGGGAATGGCGCCGGCCGGGACATGGATATGGATATCGATCTTGTCGAAATAGTCCGGTTCCACGCCCAGGTCCTTGTGACGGCTGCGGCAGTAGCTGAGGGCCGCCTGGGCAGATTCCTTCATCACGTCGCCCAGTTGTCCGGTGAGAATCAGCTTGCCCTTGCCGGGCAGTACCGAGGTCTCGATGTGGAGGAGCTCACCACCCACCTCGGTCCATGCCAGCCCGACAACCAGGCCGGGCTGGGCCAGGGTATCCAGTTCTGCCTCGGGGAGATACTTCGGCGGTCCGAGATACCTGGGCAGGGTGTTGCGGGAGATGACATAGGGACCCTTGCCTCCCTCGGCGATCTTGCGGGCCAGCTTGCGGCAGATCTTGCCCAGTTCCCGCTCCAGGTTGCGCACCCCGGCTTCATGGGTATAGTTGCGGATGATGATTCCCAGGGTCTCGTCGTTGAGCCGGATCTGGCGGGGCCTGATACCGCTCTCCTTGATCTGGCGGGGCAGGAGGTACTTCCTGGCGATCACCATCTTCTCCTCAAAGGTATAGCCGGAAAGCCGGATCAGTTCCATCCGGTCCAGGAGCGGTCCGGGGATGGTATCGTGCCGGTTTGCCGTGGTGATGAACATGACCTTGGACAGGTCAAAGGGCATGTTCAGGTAATGATCGGAAAAGGTGGCATTCTGCTCCGGATCCAGCACCTCGAGCAAGGCCGAGGAGGGATCGCCCCGGTAGTCGGCCCCGATCTTGTCGATTTCGTCCATCATGAAGACCGGATTGTTGGTCTTCACGTTCTTCAGCCCCTGGAGGATGCGGCCGGGCAGGGAGCCGATATAGGTGCGCCGGTGGCCGCGGATCTCGGCCTCGTCCCGCATGCCGCCCAGGGACATGCGATAGAACTTGCGTCCCATGGCCCGGGCTATGGCCTGTCCAAGAGAGGTCTTGCCCACGCCCGGAGGACCGACGAAGCAGAGGATCGGCCCCTTGGTGTCCTTGTTCAGTTTCCGGACCGCCAGGTATTCCAGGATGCGTTCCTTGACTTTTTCCAGGGCATAGTGGTCTTCATCCAGGACCTTGGCCGCAACCTTGAGGTCCAGCCGGTCACGAGATGATTTTTTCCAGGGCAGATCCAGGATCCATTCGATATAGGTCCGGATGATGTTTGCCTCCGAGGCATCCGGATGCATCATCTCCAGCCGTTTGAGCTGCTTTTTCGCCTCTTTGCGGGCATACTTGGGCATTTTTTTCTTTTTTATTTTTTCCTGCAGCTCTTCGATCTCCTGGGAAAAGCTGTCCTCGTCGCCCAGTTCCTTTTTCAGGGCCTGCATCTGTTCCCTGAGAAAGTACTCGCGCTGGGTTCTGGACATCTCTTCCTTGGCATCGGACTGGATCTTGGCCTGGACCGTGGAAACCTCCAGTTCCTTGTGGAGAAGTTCGGCCACCAGCTTGAGACGGGCCACCGGGTCCACGGTTTCCAGGATCTGCTGTGCCTCGGAGATTTTCAGCCGCAGGTTGGATCCCACCAGATCGGCCAGCCTGCCTGGTTCCTCGATGTTGTTGATGATCATCATCAGGTCTGAGGAGAGCATGCCCCGCAGGGACATGATTTTTTCGGTCTGCTCCCGGACCGTGCGCATCAGGGCCTCGATCTCCACGGTGATTTCTTCGACCTCGGGCTCCTTGATCAGGTCGATGCCGACCCGGAAGTAGGGATCCTCCTGGAGATACTCCCTGATCCTGGCCTTTGACAGGGCCTGGACCAGGACCTTGAGGCGACCGTCCGGCAGTTTCAGGGTACGCATAATCATGGAAACCATGCCGACCCCGTAGAGATCCTTGGCTCCGGGATTGTCCTTGGTGGCATCCTTCTGGGTCACGAGCATGAGCAGTTTATCCCGGTTCATGGCCTCGTTCACCGCATCGATGGAACCGGGACGGCCGACGAAGAGCGGGATGATCATGTAGTTGAAGACAACCACGTCCCGCACTGCCATCATTGGTAGTTCTTCTGGTATTTCCATATCCTGGGCGCTTTCCCCGAAATCGTCCATGCTGGTGGACAATGCATCGTCAAATTCCACGTCTTCCTCCAAACAGCCGTGGATACCGGCTGGTCAATGAGCTCCCCGGACGGCACGGCGCAGGCAGTTTGTTCCGGCCGGGGATGGTGATGATATTTTTTTCAGTATATCTGAATCGTGTTGTAATGAAAAAAAGAATTGATACGTTTTCCCGGGAGCCGGGCTGATTGTGGCAGAAAATAAACACGACAGGTGCTGAAGTCAAGGTCGATGGCCGGATGGAGAGAAAAGCGAAAACTTTTTCTCTTGATGATCCAGTGGTCGGTCAAGTATACCATCGGAGATGGAACCGTGATCATAGCTCAGCCTTTTTGAGCGAGCCTGTTGCCCTGACCCCGGTCCAGGAGTACAACACCGGGGGAACAACCTGTAAATCCAAGGAGTTTGTGTATGTTCGATCCCTCCTGTTTCTTTGAACTGAAAGCATTTGCCCATGCCCGGCTGTTCGCTGACTGCCCGCAGGTATGGCTGGCATTGAAACACCTGAAGGCGTACATGGACGATACCATGAGCGTGAGGTTGGAGCATGAGCAGATCGTCAGCGGAGAGCCGCTTGCCCGGCCCGTGGTACTCTACCATGGAGAACTGCTCGATGGTTCCAGTTGCAATATCCGTTACGGGGATGCGACAAAGGGTGGCCTGGAGGTCTATCAGAACGGCGACCTGCTCGAGGGAGCCACGGTCATCATGGCGGGTGCGGTACTGGTTGGTTCGAGGATCGAGCTTGGCCAGGGCGTGCTGATCGAATCCGGGGCCCTGGTCAAGGAGCCGGCCATCATCGGCGACCGGAGCGAGATCAGGCAGGGGGCCTATATGCGCGGCTACTGCCTGATCGGAGAGCGGTGCGTGGTGGGCCATACCACCGAGGTGAAGCATTCTGTTTTCCTCGATGATGCCAAGGCTGGCCATTTCGCCTACCTGGGCGATTCCATCCTGGGCGGCAATGCCAACCTGGGAGCCGGGACCAAGTTCGCCAACCTTCGCTTCCTGCCGGGCAATGTCAAGGTGCGAACCCCGGACGGCCTGGTGGACAGCGGATTGCGGAAGTTCGGAGCCATTTTGGGTGATGGTTGCCAGACCGGCTGCAATTCGGTCACCAACCCGGGAACGGTTTTCGGACCGGGATCCATTCTCATGCCCAATACCACGGCAGCTTCCGGGTTTCATCCGGAAAAATCCGTGATACACTAGGTGGAGTTTCCGGAGGGGCGGCCTGTTTCTCCTGGGCCCGTTCGCCGTATTCGTACAGGGCAAAGTAAAAGGCGAAAAAGATGCCGACAGTGAAAAAGATGCGGGCGATCCGGTCCCAGGGCGGTCTCTTGCCGCCGGACAGGTGGCGGATCAGGACGACGAGCACCCAGGTGAAGCCAATACAGTAAGGCGCTGTCGTAAGGAGCTGTTCCACGGTTCCAGCCAATATGGCACCCGGAGATGGACCTGTCCGGACATGGAAGAGGAAGTAGGCCAGGGCGGTCAGGATGAAGCTAATCTTTTCTTTCAGTGTTTGCATATGAACAGGCAAGTTTTTGTATTTCCGGACACCGTACCGACATTGGAGATGCTGTTTCCTCTTGTACAGGTTTTTGCGCAGGTTGTCTACTGCCTGCCCGTGGAAAACGGTCCAGGGGAGAACGGGAAGGTCCCTGCCGATTGCCAGGACCTGCTGGCAGCCGGGTTCTGCCGCCTGGAGGAGGTTCTGCCCCTGGGAAAAGATCGGGACCGGTTTCTGCGGCTTGTTCGGGAGTTGCGGAGCCGGCAGGATGATTACGCGGCCCAGCTTGCCCATCTCACTCTGGCCGGCATGGGAGGGGGGAGCCGGGAGAGGAACGAGTCGGATCGTTCCATTGTCCGCCAGTTGCTCGACAGTCAGGGAATCGAGCCCGATGGACGGCAGGAACTCCAAATGATTTTGTGGCAGGCACGGCTCGTCCTGAAGCTGGGTGAACTGTATGACGAGGAACAACAGGCCCTGCACCGGGAGCTGGAAAGGATCGGCCGCCGCGAGGAGGAGCTTTTCATGGCCCTGCGGCGGGAAAAGAGCGATGTCTTCTCGTTTACCCGCAAACTGCTCACCGCGGACCGGCAACCGGACGGTCAGATGGCACTCCGTCTCAAGGCCTGGAGCAGGCTCGTGTTCCTTGGAGCGGCGACCAATCAGCGGAAGAATGAAGTCTATGTCACGGCCTGCCAGGATGCCCTGGACCGGCTGAAGGAAGAGTACATCGGCAGGACGGGTGGACCGGCCGGCCACCTGGGTTCAGTGATCCTGCCGGCACCGGGCAAGGATCCCGCATCTTGTTCTCCAGACTCGGTTCGTCTCTTCCACAAGGAGGCCGGGGACCTGCTCGCATCCCTCGATTTTCAGGCTCCTGCGGGGATGCCGGTTGCCAGCGCTCAGGAAGGCGGACAGGTTATTGAGCGGCCAGAGGAGTGGCACAGCCTGTTGGACAGGATCTACCCGCCCGCCGACTTTGGCCGCTGTCGTCTCGATCTGTATGCATTTCCCGGCCTGGCGGCTTCCACCCTGTTTCTCTCCGGTTTCGGGACAGAAACAGACCTCCCCGCGGGAGATGACAGCCCCGCCGTCGAGGTGGCAGTTCAGCCTGTTGTGGTCGGCCTGCTGACTGGCGAAAGTGGAATTTCATGAATGGTGTGGACTGAAAGGTTGACTGTGAAACGTAAAGAATTTCGACTGGCACTACTCTGGCTCTGTGTGGGTCTGTTTGTCTGGAGCACTGGTGCCCAGGCGGAAACAGGAGGGAGTGGGTTCGGATTCGAACCGTATTTCCAGGTAGGCAATATAGATTTTGAAAGCGGTGAAGAGCAGGGAAATACCCACAAGGCCCTCATCGGGATCGGGACGTATGGCCACTATTTCAGCAAAACGCTCCATTATACCGCACGAATCGAGAAGTGGGCCCTGGCCGAGGCCAACGATGAAGACATGAACGTTGTCCATGATGCCTTCAGGTTGGGGTTGGGTGTCGACTGGCCGTTCAGATTTCGGAACTTCACTGTGGCGCCCCTGCTTGGCTTCACCTACAGGTTCATGAATCGGGAACCGCAAGGATATGCGCATTTCAACGAGCTGACCATGTACGAATTGCAGCTCGGTGTTCGGGGAGAGGCGCCCTTCTTTTTCGGGTCCCTCCTTCTCTTGCAGGCGGCACTGCTTGCCCCGCTGGAGCTGAGTGTCGATTATGGTCCCACACCGGATGCCGGGCCGGGATTTGATTTGCAGGCTGGGGTGGAATGGAAATCAGCCCGGTTCGTGTTCTTTTATGAACGAATTGACATGAGTGATCCGAAATACCGGTTCAACCTGCTCGGCTTGCGTGTTGGGTACATGTTTTCGTTGTAGGATACATTGGATAACAGATCATTTGGAGGAAAGGTTATGACGACCGTACGGATTAAGGGAATGAAATGTCAGCACTGCGTCGGATCCACCCGCAAGGCCCTGGAAGGCTTGGCCGGGATACGCGATGTCCAGGTCGATCTGGACAAGGGAGAGGCCAGTTTCGAGGGCGAGGTCTCCATGGAGGATGTGCGGGCAGCTGTCCGGCAGGCCGGTTTTGAAGTGGTGGACTGACTGAATACCACGCAATATTTTTCCTCTCCGGTCCGATAAAGATGGAAAGCATCTTTTTAGCGCGGTTGTTTTTCACTCAATGGACTGGGGAGGAACAGCAATGGCAATATGGCAGTTCAGTGTTCAGAGCAGCATGGTTCGGCATGGAGGCCGGCAACGACGGACTCTGACAGAATGTGGTTGTAATGAGCCGTTCAAAGACCGTTACTGGTGCCCGAAAAAACGCTGGTTCATGAAGGAGGCATGCCCTTTTGTCAGCAGGCATGAGTGCAGGATCTTCCATGATATGTGCGGGCGTCGGCTGGCGGCCCATCTGTGACAAGTCGTAGTGAAACGGTTTTCCGAGAAAAAGAGGGGACGTTCTCTTCTGCTTGACGATCCTGCTTGACTGTGCTAAAAAGAACGCGATTCACGCTGCAGGGGCCGTTAGCTCAGCTGGCAGAGCAGTGGACTCTTAATCCATTGGTCCGGGGTTCGAATCCCTGACGGCCCACCAAGAGATTCCAGGTGGTTATGGTCTTCATGGCTATAACCACCTTTTTTCTTTGCTGGTTGTTTGTGCTTTCCAGTTTTCTGCCCAGGCCCATTTGTATTTTCTATCGATTGTCTGCGCAGATGTTTTATTCCTGTGTTGCAAGTAACAAAAGGCCTTATGCCTTCCGGGCTGGAGTCTTGCAGACGACTCCTCAAAGCATTCCACATCGAGTTGCAGAATAAAGAATTTTTCCGTTTGGCCTAACGGGTTCAATGGGTTGAGGAAATTCTTCCCTGGTCTGTTCCTTGCATTTCAATAGAAGAGTTGTTGTTTCCCGATAATGGCAAACCATCCGAAAGGGTGGGACGCAAAGCCACCGGCCTACGTTTCCGGAACGGAGATAGGGCAGCGGGGTTTCCGAAGGAGGTATGGTATGATTTTGTTAAAGCATGAAAAGGAGTTTTGTTGTCGGTGCAGTTCGGCTAGTTTGTCCTTCCTGTTCATTTTCTTTGGTTGTTTCCAACCACCGCCACTTCTCTCCATCGTCTGTTGCCGTCGGTAGCGGCTGATATTGAATCAGGCCTTCTAAATTACAGATTGGTAATCAGAAACACGCAGCCTGTAATCAACCTGTAACCAGGTAATTATGCACAGGTTGAACCGGGCAGATGATGGAGGTGTAATAATGTGGTATTATTTTATTTCAATTGTCTTGATCTTGGCCGTTCCCTGGCCATCTTTTGCAGATATCATGACCGCCCATGTCAGCTGGAATTATCCCACCGAGCGGGAGGCAGAGATCAGTGGATTTGAGTTGTATTTGGACGGAGAGCTGGTCAAGACAAGTCCGGCCTGGGCGCGGTCTGAAGACCTTGAAGTAACTGCAGACCAGGATGGCGATCGTTGTTTTGCCTTTACAATGCGGGCATATAACGAAGAAAATACATCGGAATTCACCCGAGAAGTCTTTGCCTGCGTCAATCCGGTTCCTGTCGCTTCGCCTGATATGCTGGTCAGCCTTGATCAATCCGGAGGAGGTCTGCAGATTCAGCTCTTCGATATCCCGGCCTGGAACCATGTCCAGATATTCCTGGATACGGATGACGATCCGGAAACCGGCTACTCGTCATCTTCTCTCGGAATCTTTGGGGCAGATTATCTCATAGAGGATGCCATGCTTTATACCATGCAGGGCATCAGTTCTGACCGGTTCGCGGACTGGCAGCCTGTCGGTGCTGTAGTTCGTCTTGAATCTGCCGCAAATGGCACCGTAGCCCGGGTGGCCCTGGAGTACCTGGGAGAGATCAAGAGCGTGGTGCGGGCTGTTTCCGTCTTGAGCGATGCGGCTTGGGATAGGGTGGCGGCTGTACCGGCGTCGTTCATGTCTGCCTTTGATATTGAAGAAAGATCCGGAGATATACCTGCCTATCTTCTCCCAGACAACCAATGGCGAATGATCTCCTTGCCTGCCGATCCTGGAAGCAGCAATACTGTACAGGCAGTCTTTGAAGACGATATCGGCGGTCAGTATGGTATTGACTGGGTTGTCTATCAGTATGATGCCAGAGAGAAGCGGTACATTCAGCTTGGACCCTCCTCGCTGGTTGGTCCAGGAATCGGGTTATGGATCTTCCAGGCAACCGGCAGAGAGGTCACGCTCAGAATGCCAGCTGAAAGTCAGGTTCTTGCCTCCACGTTCCAGGTTGAGTTGAGCACTCCAGAGTCTGGAGAATCCGTCCGCTGGAATCTTGCCGGTTATCCTGTTGTCTCGGTCCGCTCTCGCGCCAGCCTCGGTATCACCACAGGAAGCGGGGATTGCAGTGGTGACGCCTGCACGTTGGAGGAGTCGAGCGCGGGTAATATTTTTTTCCACGAGCTCTGGCATTTCGATGGCATCCGGTATGAGAGCCTGAAAAGCTATGATCTGCTCAGGGGATGGGATGCGTTCTGGTGCGCGGTGCTCTCTGGAGCCAGGGAAACTGGTTCAGTGGCTTTGACTACTGCAAGGGGCATGGAAACCCGAAAGGACCAGTATGAGCCTTTTGAGCCGGTTACACTGGAACTCCAGGGAGCAGATGGAGAGGAAAACAGCTGGATCGGAATCTATCCACTGGCTGCTAGCTCTTCTTCTGTAAACAATGCGGTCTGGAGCATGACCGGAGGAAAGGTGGACGGCCTGATATCGCTTGCAGGCCTTCCGTCAGGAGACTACGAGGCCCGTCTGTTCAGTGGGGAAACGACCCAGCCCGAGGCAGTGGATATCTTTTCCGTCGTCAGATAAAATAACCAAACTCTGCTCCGGAGCAGGTACCCTGCTCCGGAGCAGAACTATCGCTGTTCCCTGTCTTACCTTGTTTATGACTACGTGATTTTTCAGTTTTCGGAAGAAAAAATCTTTCAACACGTTGCAACAGGCAAAAGTATCTGCTAATCAATAGGGTGCCGGTTAGGAGATACGTTACCTTTGCCCCGATCCATCCCAGAATAACAGGACCCCAGCCAGTGACGGTCTGCACTCATAACTTTCTGAAAGGCCATGTATATTATTTGAAATGACCAGTGGTGGTCAATTGTTGCCCGGTCTCCTGCCCGGAAGGATGGGGGCTTCGACAGCACGGGTTCAGGAGGGAACAATGAAGCGCGGAGTGTTGAAGATACTCTTTGTTCTGCTGTTCATTTCCCCAGTGGGATATTTTCCGGAAGGAGGATCTGCAGCGGCAGCAGTGTATGCCGGTGATGTTTCCCATGACGGCCTGACCGATCTGAGAGATGTGATACTGTCGTTACAGGTGCTGAGTGGCAGGGTGCCCACCTCACCTGTTCATGCTGATGCTGATGTTGATAGCGATGAACGGATTGGCCTGGCCGAGGCGGTTACGGCGCAACGGGTCGTTGCCCGCCAGCCGGTAGGATGGGCAGTGTTTACAGACTGGGACGAAACTGCGGTGCGCAAGGTACTGCAGACGTTCGCCTATGGCGGTCACCCAACCGATGACCAGGTAACCCAGTGGGCTGACATGAATCCGGAAGACGCCATCCGGGAGATGCTCACCTTTTCACCATTCAATGAAAGACTTTCGCCTCCAGACATTGACTCCCTGATTGAGCATGTCAACGGCACCCTCGAATCGCTGGCCGATTTTTTTTCTACAGCCAGTGCCGACAATCCGTTTACCGACGAAGACGACCGTGGCAATTACAACAAGCGGCAATGGCGTGGTCCCCGCTACACCTGGCTCATGGCCATGCGGGCCAGAGGATTGAACAGTTTTTATCACAGGATAGGTTTCTGGGAGACCAATTATCACATGTCGGCCAATCATGAGGCTGGTGTCTATCCCTTTCCCATGATTCGTCATTACGACAACATTATGCTGGCCCATGCCGAGGACCTGCCCTATCAGCAGGTAATGGCCAGGGGAGCCCTGAACGCGGCCATCGCCTACCAGTACGGTCATAACCACAATGTCTGGATCGAGGGAGAATTCCGGGGCAATGATGACTTTGCCCGGGAGTTTCATCAGCTCTTTTTCTGTAACCTCGGAGAGTATGATCACGACTACCATGAGTCGGTTTCCATTGAACATACCGCCCTGGCCCTGACCGGCATTCGAGCCAACTACCATCCCAGTGACGAGGGCGGTCCGGATGTTGAAGCCTGCTTTTCCAGTGATGTTCACCACGTGGAGCCTGTGGAAATTCTTCATGCAACCATTACCGGGGCCAATGCCAAGGAAAAGATCGAGAACCTGGCCGAGGTGGCCATCGATCATCCGGAAAGCCAGGCCAATCTCCCTGTCATGATCGTCGAGACCCTGGCTGACGACAACCTGACCCCGGAAAAAAAGACCGCGCTGCGCTGGATATGGCAGGCCATGCCGGAGAAGAGTCTGCTGGAGTTCCTGCGGACCTATGCCATATCAACGCTGTTTCACTCTCCTGATCGTATCAAGTATCATACTTCTTTCGACAAGCATCTCTTTATCCATAATCAGATGCTGCTTGCCAACCAAGAGTTGTATGACGATATCAACGGCATTCAACGTCTCCTGAGTGAGGACGACGTGCTGCCTTTCAGGCCGCTGCACAACGTCTTCGGGCACCAGACCGGTGACGAGGCCTATAACAGTCCGACCATATTCAAGAATCACTATAACGAGAGTACGGACTGGTACTGGTACTATGAGCGGCTGAGCTATGGGGATTCCGGGTATAGTCGGCAGTGGCACACCGTCATCCCGCCCAATCAGTACGGTCTGTACATGGTCAAGGACGTGGCCAGATGGTTGTGGCAGCGGTTTGTCGCCGATGGCTGGAAAAACTACTCAGTGCTGGAGAAGGCGCATCTCTATGCCCTCCTGTCCACAGGGCATGACCTGGGATATTACCTGCACGATACCCTGCCCACTGCCCCTGATCCGGATACTGTCTACTATGAGGAGGATCTCAGCGATCCCAATGCTCCAGCCAGCATCATGGTCCAGAATGCCGGAAACTCCTATATCGCATTGAACAGTCCTGATCCGGATACCCGTGAGACGGCAAACAAGTATGTTCAGCGGGCCATAGCCTTTATAGCCGCCACTCCATATACGTTTCTCGAGGAGGGCCGATAGGATGAAACGGATAACGAGAAGAGCGTTTCTGCGGTATTCTGCATTGGCGGGTTTGTCCCTTGCCGGATCACAGTTTCCGGTGAAGATTCACGCCGCTCCTGACAGCGACACAATTTTGGTGATCATCATGCTGGCCGGCGGTCCTGACATGCGGTATCTCATCGTGCCGCCCTATGAATCCAGCTCCGGAACCTATGGCAACGCCTTCTGGACCGCCCGTGCCAGGACCTATGGAATTTCACCGGACAATGCAGAAGCGCTGGCCGCAAAGTGGGAGGAGTACCATCATCTGGAAAGCAGTGGTACCATATTCGGTATCCATGCACGCTGCGGCTGGCTGCGGGATCAGTTCGTGGCCGGCAACGTTGCCATTATCAGCAACGTGTTCATCTCGCGAAACCGGGATCATGCCCATTCCAGGCTCAGGCTGGAACAGGGTGACATGGATGCGGCCACGAGCGACCAGGGAAGAAGCGGCTGGGGGGGACGGCTGGCAAAGATCTGTGGAAAGAATATCTGCTCCCTGACCAGTTCGGTGCGGCAAGTCTGCTACGGACCCCATCCGACGAACCCGGCCGACCACGACAATTCCAATGTCATCGATGCCAAGGATACCCGCAACATGGGTTTGTACGAGTATGACAGCGATTATCCGGATGGCAACAGCTGGCGCTGGAACACCCGTGGCATCATGTCCAGGGCCCTGACCAGCTACTATGCTGCCAAGGCCAGGAGCCTCTCTACGGACTCGCCCTATTACAGGATCATCCAGCATGAACAGTCGGTCCGCTCCTTTGGCCGGCAGGTGAATGCCAGGCTGGACAGCGTGCCTGTGCCGGAGGCCATCGAGGCCCTGTATACCTCCGATTCAGGCAACCAACTCGACAGTAGCGGTTTTGCCTATCAGGTACGCAATATTTATGACGTCCTTGCATGCGAGGATATCCTGGAGACCAACATCCTCAGCGCAGACTATGATGGCTGGGACAACCACCGGTATATGCAGGAAAATATTGAGCCGCACCTGGAAGATATCCTGGGAACCAACAAGGGGCTGGATGTCCTCCATGCCCAGTTGAATGCGAACCAGCCCGGCAAAGCGGAGCGGCTGGTCTTTCTACTGTACGGCGAGTTCGGTCGTCAGCTGGCGGCCAACGGTGACCACGGTACAGACCACGGCGAGGGCAACTACTGCCTGCTCATCGGCAGCCGGATCAATGGAGGCATATATGGCGAGATGTTTCCTACCAGCGAAATTCCCCGTTTTTCCCAGCCGGGTGAAGATATCGAGGGCAAAACCTCGTACGAGCGCGTCTTTGCCCGGCTCTGCGATGCCATCAAGAGTGGCAGCAGTGACAGCGTAATCCCTGGTTGGCAGGAGACGGAACTGGAGCCAGGGGTAGATCTGAGCGGCCTGATTTCCTGAATCACCGGACCAGAGACCTTATTTTTGATCGTCCGGATGCTGGTTACTGATTTTTTCCCGTTCGATCATGATATTATCGGTGGCGATCTCGGCCTTGAAGGCGGCCCGCTCCTCGGCGTAGGCCTTGGTCTCCTGCTCGACCCGGATCATATCGGCGGTCGGCTGGAGCGGCGAGGTCGCCGACGGAGATGTAGCCGCATGGTTTTCTGTTCCGGAAGAGACAGGTTCTTCGGGATTGTTTCTTTCCTGCTGCCTGCATCCCTGTAGAAAGACGAAGACAAGCAGAAGGATTACAGCGGTCAGATATGGGTTTCGCAACATGGTCATCTCGACAGATTGAAGTTTTTCTAGCCGCTGCAAGACGTTATTTGCAGAGAGATCAGTTCTCTTTCCAGTCAGGCCGCAGGAAGAGTTCTGTAAGCTGTTTTCTGCTCACCGGAGCAGGTGCCTCGGTCAGGGGACAGGTCGCCTTCTGGGTTTTTGGAAAGGCGATGACATCTCGGATGGAAGAAGATCCTGTGAGCAGCATCATCAGCCGGTCCACGCCAAAGGCAATGCCGCCATGGGGGGGAGCGCCAAGTTCCAGGGCCCGAAGGAGAAAGCCGAATTTGTCCTGGCGTTCCTGTTCGTCTATGCCCAGAACCTGAAAGACCCGGTCCTGGATGTCCTTCCGGTGGATACGGATGGAGCCTCCTCCGATTTCGTTCCCGTTCAGCACCAGGTCATAGGCACGACTTCTCACGCGTCCGGGTTCACTTTCCAGCAGGTCCAGGTCTTCCTCATGCGGGGCGGTAAAGGGATGATGGACTGCGGTATACCGCTTGAGATCATGATCGTATTCGACCAGGGGGAAGTCGGTTATCCAGAGAAAATCGAACCTGTCCCTGTCGGCGAGTTCCAGCCGGCGTCCGAGCTCCAGCCGCAGCTCGGCAAGGACCTGGTGCACGATGTGGGGCTGGTCTGCACCGAACAGGATGAGATCCCCTGGTCTGGCATCCAGGGCCTGCCGCATGGCATCGAGCTCCTCCTCGCTGAAGAACTTGGTGATCGGTGACTGCCAGTCGTTTTCCCGTATCTTGATCCATGCCATGCCCCGGGCCCCGAACCGGCCGGCATATTCGGTGAGGTCGTCCAGGTCCTTGCGCGAGAAATCCGCACATCCCCGGGCATTGATGGCCTTGACCAGGCCGCCCCTGTCGATGACGGTGCGGAACACCTTGAAACCGCATCCTCTGAGCGAATCGGTGAGATCCACCAGTTCCAGGTCGAACCGGGTATCGGGACGGTCGGTTCCAAACCGCTGGACTGCCTCCTGGTAGGACATCCGCTTGAAAGGTGGCTTGAGATCGATATTCCGGGTGGCCTTGAACAGGGTGGCGATCATGCCCTCGGTGACCGCGATGACATCCTCCTCGCTGACAAAGCTGAGCTCCATATCGATCTGGGTGAATTCCGGCTGCCGGTCGGCCCGCAGGTCCTCGTCCCGGAAACACTTGACGATCTGGTAATAGCGGTCCATGCCGGCGATCATCAACATCTGCTTGAACAGTTGCGGCGACTGGGGCAGGGCGTAGAACTTGCCGGCGTTCACCCGGCTGGGGACCAGGTAATCTCGGGCGCCTTCCGGAGTGGAACGGGTGAGAACAGGTGTCTCGATCTCGAGGAATCCTTGCTTGTCCAGGTAGTTGCGGACACTCTGCACTGCCCTGTGGCGGAGGATGAGCCTGTCGGCCATCTCGGGCCGGCGAAGGTCGAGATACCGGTACTGGAGGCGCAGGTTGTCGGAGACCTCCACGTCTTCATCCAGGGGAAAAGGCGGGGTCTTGCTGGTGTTGAGGATGGCGAGTTCTTCCACCAGGACTTCGATGGATCCGGTTTGCAGCTTGGGGTTTTCCATGTCGTCCGGACGTTTTTCCACCCTGCCCCGCACGGCGAGGACCCATTCACTCCGTAACCTGTGAGCCTTGGCATGGACGGTGGGATTGATCTCCGGGTTGAAGACGACCTGGGTGATACCCCACCGGTCCCGCAGGTCGATGAAGATGACGCCACCGTGATCGCGTCGACGGAGCACCCAGCCCATGAGAATGACCTCCTGGTCGAGATGTTCGATTCCAAGCTCATTACAGTTGTGTGTGCGCCGCAGCGCTCCCATTGAATCCATATTCGCTATCTCCAGCAGATCGGCGTGGGTGATTGTCTGTCAGGTCAGGACGAGCGTTCTGAGCCTGGCGGCCTGTTCTCCGGGGGTCCCCTGCAAGGGGAACAAGACCTGTTCCTGGTTATCCATGTTTCGTAGAATACCTTCCTGTTTTTCCAGCTCGTTTTCCCCGATGATCAGCGTGAATCGGGCCCCCAGCCTTGCCGCCTGTTTCATCTGGGCCTTGAGGCTCCTGTTGCTGTAATCCATTGCTGCTGCCATCCCCTGCAGGCGCGCCTGATGGACAAGCACGGCTGCCCGTTTTCCCGCCTCTTTTCCCAGAGCGGCAACAAACAGATCGCTTGCCGCAGGCGCGGAATCGGTTCTGTCTTGCTGTTCCATGAGCAGAACCAGCCGTTCCATGCCCAGGGCAAAACCGACGCCGGGGAGATCTTTCGGCCCGCCGAGCTGGCCGATGAGAGAATCGTAGCGGCCGCCTGCACCCACTGCAGACTGGGCCCCCAGATCAGTGGTAACGAACTCAAAGGTGGTTCGGCTGTAATAGTCCAAGCCCCGGACCATGAACCGGTTCAGGGAAAAAGGGGTCTGCAGGAGCTGAAGCTGTTCCTGTACGGCAAGGAAATGACTCTGGCAGGAGGGGCAGAGGGAGTCCAGAATGGAAGGTGCTTCCTGGACCAGTTCCCGGCAGGATGGATTCTTGCAATCAAGGACCCTGAGAGGATTGGACTCTGTCCGCCGCCGGCAGTCTGTGCAGAAGGCCTCCTGTCTCTGCCGGAGATAGTGGACAAGCCTGGTCCGGAAGGCAGGGCGGCATTCCCGGCAGCCCAGGGAGTTGATCTCCAGGCTGACCCGGATGCCTAGTTCATCGAGCAGTATCCAGGCCATGGCCATGAGTTCGGCGTCGATCTCCGGCTCCCCGGCACCGATGATTTCACAGTCCATCTGATGAAACTGGCGCAGCCGGCCCTTCTGGGGGCGCTCGTGCCGAAACATGGGACCGATGGTGAACAGCCGCTGCACCGGCCCCCGGACATGCATGCCGTGCTCGATAAAGGCCCTGAGCAGGGAAGCGGTTGCCTCTGGCCGCATGGTGATTCCTTTGTCGGCAAAGGTATACATCTCTTTTTCAACAATATCCGTGGATTCACCAATGGACCGGGCAAAGAGCTCGGTCTTTTCCAGGATCGGCAGCCGGATTTCCTGCATGCCGAATCGATGGAAGATGTCGCGGGCCCGAGTTTCAATGTGTTGCCAGATTACAGCCTCTTCGGGCAGTATATCCTTGAAGCCATTGATGGCTTTGATTTTCAATGCAACCTCCTGCAGACGACAACTGGAAAAGAAATAGACCGGAAAACGGCCGGAAGTCTATAAGGAAAAATTAAAATTCTACCCGATTCATTTCTGAAAAGTCAAGCTGATGCAGAGATAATATGGTAGAATATATTATTTATGATATTTTGCATCGGTGAAGAGGATCCGGATACCGTACGGTTTGCTTGACAAAGCCTTGGCAGCGCGGCATTATCACAACACGGAAAAATACCCGTCCGGAAACCGGACACACGTTGCTGGCAGGGAATGCCTGCCACCCCTCCGAAAGAAAGCCTGCTGCCGGTTCCTGTAACGATTGCAGCATTGCTTGCGGTGCCTTGATGAGGCATGGATAGAGATAAAGAGAGCTTGAATGAAATTGCCAGAACTTAAAATCGGTCCCTTTACAGCCAGGATTCCCATTATTCAGGGAGGAATGTCCATCCGGGTATCGACTTCTGCCCTGGCTGTTCCAGTGGCTGAGTGCGGTGGAATCGGAACCATAGGCGGCTCCGGGTTGCCGGTCGAGGAATTGCAGGAAGACATCCGGCGGGCGAAACGGCTCACCGACGGGGTCATCGCGGTCAATATCATGTACGCGATGAAGAATTTTTACAATCTCGTCATGGGGTCCATTGAGGCCGGGGTGGACATGATTATTACCGGGGCTGGATTTTCACGGGATATTTTCAAGATAGGCAAACAATACAATGTCCCCATCGTGTCCATTGTCTCTTCCCCATCGTTTGCCCGCCTGGCAGAGAAACTGGGAGCGGCGGCCATCATCGTGGAGGCGGCCGAGGCCGGCGGACACCTTGGCACAGACAAGCTCCTTCGTGATATCTTTCCGTCCATCAGAAAAGTCGTCTCCAAGGTACCTCTCATTGCCGCTGGCGGTCTGACAAGTGGTTTCGAGATGGCTGAGATGATGGATAAATACGGTGCTGACGGAGTACAGATCGCCTCCCGATTTGTTCTTAGCAAGGAGTGCTCTGTGGCTCAGAAGTTCAAGGAGGCGTTTCTCAAGGCAAAAAAGGAAGATATTGTGTTGGTTCAGTCACCCGTGGGTATGACCGGTCGGGCGATTCGCAATAAATTCATTGAACAGCTTGAACAGGGAGTGGATGTTTCGGCTGAAAAATGCAAGTTCAAATGCCTGAAGAAATGCAGTTACAAATACTGTATCAACGAGCGACTCATGGCCTCCTGCACCGGAGACGTGGAGGAAGGCCTGGTTTTTTCCGGAGCCAATACCTACAAGATGAACGAGATCCTCTCGGTGCGGGAGATCTTCGACCAGTTTGTCCGTGATGCCGAGTCGGTGTACAAAGAAAACAAACTCTAGACGTTCTGGACGGTCCTTTTCCCCTGCCTGACAACACATCCCACAATATGAAATCCGAAAATGGTGGTCCCGGGGGCAGCCCTGATGCTGCTCAGGGTGGCGTACAGCCCCGTATTATACCGCAGACCGAACATCCCATTCGGGAAAAAGACATAGATCAGGAAGCCCTCAAGGTGCTGTATCGGCTTCGGGATGCCGGATTTGCCGGCTATCTTGTCGGAGGAGGAGTGCGGGATCTTTATCTCAACAAGCGGCCAAAGGATTTTGACGTTTCCACGGATGCCCGGCCGGGACAGCTGCGGCGACTGTTCCGCAACAGCCGGACCATCGGTCGTCGATTCCGCCTGGTGCAGGTTTTTTTCCGGGGCAACAAGATCATCGAGGTGTCCACCCTCCGCTCCCAGGGAGAGCCTGACGCCGATGCCTCCGATGCAATTCTTCCCAGCAACAACACCTTCGGGACTCTGGAAGAGGATGCCTTCCGCCGTGATCTGACCATCAACTCACTCTTTTACGAGATCGAGAACAAGACTATCATCGATTATGTCGGCGGCGTGGAAGATCTTGATCGCAAGATCATCCGGATCGTTGGTGAACCGGAACGGCGCATCATCCGCGACCCGGTGCGTATGCTACGGGCCATCCGACATGCCGCCCGGAACAGATTTCACATCGAAGAGCAGTCCTGGCAGGCAATTCTCAGACACCGGGAGAAGTTGACACTTTGTCCCCCATCCAGGATCCGGGACGAGCTGCTTAAAGACCTTCATTCCGGTGCTGCCGCTTCCTGGTTCGACGTCGCCACCCGCAGCTCAATTTTTTACGTGCTCTTGCCTTGTTATGAGAAACTATTCGTCCACCAGGATGACCGGGAAAGCTACAACAGCCTTCGGAAGCTGCTGGCTGTGATCGATCGCCTCTATACGGATCCGGATCATGGGGAGGATGTGGTCATACCAGACCATATGCTGTTTGCCGTCATGCTTCTTCCCTGGATGCAGCACTGCTTTGGTCTGCTGGACAGGGAATCGGTCAGGGGAAGCTACCATAAACTGGCCCTTGCCATCCGGGACGAGCTGGATGTTTGGTTTGGAGAAAAGTTCAATATACGTCGGATGATCCGTCAGTCCATGGTGACTCTCTTTGTCCACCTGCCAACCTTTATTCGATGCCTGAAAAAAGGAAAATGGCCAGCTAAATTACAGAAAAAGAGTTATTTCGCCGACTGCTCACGTTTTGCCATGATCTGTCACGAGGCCGAAGGAGGCCGACAGACCGATGTTGCCCTGTTCGTGGCGTCTGGAACAGGAAAAAGCCTGCGCTCCAGGGGTAAAAACAGACCCGGTCGGCGGGGGATCAATCCTGCCTTCAGCAGCAGGAAACAGGGAGTTTTCGGGCTGCGGCAGGTATAGATGCGTTTTCTTCTGTACAATATCAGATACGGCGCCGGGGTGGGCAGCCGTTTTCATTTGCCGATTCCCTATGCTGGCTACCTGAAACGCTCCACGGAAAATCTGGACAATATACTTGATTTTATCGATTCCCTTCATCCTGATATCATCGGCCTAGTGGAGGTAGACAGCGGTTCTTTCCGTACGGAAAATACCTGCCAGGCTGAACTGATCGCCAACCGGCTCGGGTTCAACTACGTGGTTGAATCCAAATACGGTAATGATTCCCTTGTTCAGAAGATGCCCCTGCTGAGTAAACAGAGCAATGCTGTCCTTGCCCGGGAAACCATCCTCTCATCCAGGTTCCATTACTTCGATCAGGGGGTCAAGCGACTGGTCATCGAGGCAACCTTGCCGTATCTGACCCTCTTTCTGGTTCACCTTTCCCTGACCTTCAGGAACAGGCAGCAACAACTGGTTCGTCTTTCCAGACTGGTACGGCAGGTGCAAGGACCTGTCATCGTTGCCGGTGATTTCAATGTCCTCTGGGGGGACTGGGAATTGGAGCTTTTCAGGGAGGCGACAGGTCTTGCCAGCGCTAACAATCCCGGTTTGCCCTCCCATCCGAGTCGGGCGCCCAGGAGACAGCTGGATTACATCCTTCACTCGCCAACGATCGAGGTCTCAGGCTTCCACCTGCCCGAAGTGCAGTATTCAGATCATATTCCGCTGGTGTGCGATTTTATTTTGCCAAAGAAGGATCGCGATCCACCCCGGCCTCCAGGGCGATGACCGAGCCCTGCCTGCCGGTCTGCTGGTTGCCCTGTTGCACGGCTCGCCGATGGGAAAAGTAGTCCGGCGAACACATGGTGCATATCTTCCGGATGTCGATCCGGCTTTCCCGTAGTCCGGCGGCAAGGAGTTGTTGTCTGCTTATCTCCCAGAAATCAAAATGGTTTTCCCCGGTTCTCATGCTCTGGAAGGAGATAGGGAAATAGTCCTTGTGGCCGATGAACTCTGCGCAGCAGGGGCCCAGGGAAGGGCTGATCGCCGCCAGCAAGGTAGCGGGATCAGTACCGAAACGGTTTTGCATGACACTGACGGCTTTGCCGATAATGTTGGCCACACTGCCCCGCCAGCCGTTATGCAGGGCGGCGATGACCCGATGTACCGGATCGTGGAGAAGAATCGCCTGGCAGTCTGCCTGTTGAATAAGCAGCCCGACCCCGGGACAGGTGGTGATCAGGCCGTCGCATTCTCCGGCAACCAGGTCATGTTCGGTGGAAGAGATGGTCTTGATCCTATCTCCGTGGACTTGACGGGCTGTGACCAGGATTTCCAGGCCAAGAGCTTCCTTGATGCTGGCGCGGTTGGCGGTCACGCTGCCTGGATCATCACCAACCGAAAGCCCCAGGTTCAGGGTGGCATAAATGCCCTGGCTGCAACCGCCCAGACGGTTGAACATTCCATGGGGAACATTCAGTAAGGGACTGGTCAGGAACTCAGGGCGTTGTCCGCGGTTGTCCACTTTCCTCGCTGTAAACGAAAAAAGGGAAAGTCCGTTTGCGGACTTTCCCCTTGCAGTCAGGTGGTTTTCCGTTCAGGCCTAGAAATATGCCTCAAAGGTGAGATAAAGCTGGCTCTGATCATCCACTGCCGGATAGAACTGGGCATTGAACGGATCCTGGGCCAGTTCGTCCACATCGATGGGTTTTCCGAGCCAGGAGCCGGATCCGGTGTAATCGTACTTGTAGTACTGGTATCCGAGCCGGACAAAGGTCTTGGCATATTTGGAGATGGCCTCGCCAGTGGGCAGGTCGTAAATCAGATAGACCTCAAACACCTGGCCACGGGTGGCGAGTTTGGAGTTGTACAGATCATCATGACCGGGGCTCATGGAGATCCAGTATTCGGAGCCCCAGTTGTATTCGGCGCCGAGCTTGAGACCGATATTGTCTATGTCATACCGGACACCGGCATAGAGACTGTAACCGTCCTGGGATTCCGGCTTGGCCCACCAGGATCCGAGCAGGCTGGTTCCCAGTTCGTCCACGCCGCTGGGGTCGGTATGGCTCCAGCCACCGGTGATGAAATAGTTGAGACCGGCAATCTTGTCCATGTAGACAACCGAGGTGTGATAGATGTTTCCAAGGTTAGCACGGTCCAGGATGCCGTTTCCGCTGACAACACCAGCCATCTCCAGAGGGTTGCCGAAGATGACCCCGTCCGGGGTGTTGACCAGGTTGAAGGCACCGAAACTCTGGATGTTCATGAACCTGGCACCAGACTTGAAGACATCCCAGCTCAGCCCGGCAAAATCCATATCGTTCAGGTTGGCGTCAGCATCGTTGAGGCCGGCCTCGAAACCGCGACCGTAACAGAAGCGGATTCGACCGCTGCCCAGCATGTCGTTCCCCCAGGAGTAAGCATAGCCGAGAGAGATACCGTCAAAGGGATAATCCATGTAAGCGATGGGAGTGGCCATGCGCTGGTCGGTGCCCATCCTGATGTGGGCAGGAGGTCCGTCACTGGTCGGCCGGCGGCCGATGGAGAACCAGACAGGAGCGCCGCCGATGTTGTTCCAGTTGACAAAGGCCCGGTCCACGCGCAGGACATTGTCCACGGGTTGTCTGGTGGAGTTGCCGTCCCAGCTGAAGCTGTCCAGGGTGAACGGGTCGCTGCCATCGCCGAAACTGGTTGGATTGGATTCCATGCCCCATGCTTTGTACATGGCGAGGCGTCCCTTGAACTCGACATTTTCGGTGGCCTTGACCCGCATGTTCAACCGAAACCTGTTGGTGAACATGGTGTCGTTGTCAAAGTCGGTTTCCGGGTACGGCGTGATGCCCATCATCTGAAACATACCGGCCCGCATCTGGGGGGTGTACATCTGCATCCCAGCGACAGCCATTTTGATCTGGTCGTAGCTATACGGTCCGGGACCGAAGCCGAATGCCGGCAGAGCCATGTTCATTCCTGCGGCAATCTGTCCTGCCGAGTACTGGCTGGGAGCTGTGGAGGTCATGGAGTCCACCCGGGCCCGGAAGTCTCCGTAGAACTTGAACCGGGCCGCCAGATCCCATGCTTCGGATTTTTCTTCCAGCAGCTCGTCCATATCGTCAACCTTGTCGCCGTACTGGGCAATGGTTTCGTTCTGTTTGGCAAGCTGCGCCTTCAGGGCATCCAGCTGCCGAGACAACTCTTCGATCTTGCTGGTGAGATCGGTCGGTGTCTTACCGGCACTGGCAGAGGCTGCTGCAGGAAGGGCTATCAATCCGGCTAGCGCCAGCATGGAAATTTTTTTGACCATTCTTCTTCCTCCTTCTTCTTTTTTCCCTGGGATGATCCAGTGATTCAAGCAGTCACACATTCCGGGATACAAAAAATTCAATCATACCGGAAGCGAAGATTGCCTGTATCGCTATACATGACAACAGTTTTGTACCGTATTTATCAGGTGATGTCAATAAGTCACAGGGGAAAAGTTAAAAAAATTGTACCGGCAGCCGGCCGGATTCAGTTTTTTGCTTCCGGATAAGAGAAGGACATGGCGTCATTTTTTCTGCTTATTCTGACTTCGCCTCCATTTTTCAGCTTACCGAAGAGAATTTCTTCGGTGAGAACATCGCCGATTTCCCGCATGATCAGGCGACGAAGTGGTCTGGCACCGTAGGCAGGGTCATACCCCTTGCGGGCCAGCCAGGATCGGGCAGCTGGTGTCAGGCTGATCCGGACCTTCTTCTCGGAGAGCTGGTCCTGCAGTTCAGCGATCATCTTGTCGACAACCTTTTCCACGCACTCCATATCCAGGGACTGGAAGGTGATGATGGCGTCCAGTCTATTCCGGAACTCCGGAGAGAAGAGGTTCTGGAGGGCTTTTTCGCCCCGGCCGCTCGAGTCGCTGATAAAGCCGATGGCCTGGCTGGACATCTCCCTGGCGCCGGCATTGGTCGTCATGATGAGGATAACATTGCGGAAATCCGCCCTGCGACCGGCGTTGTCAGTGAGGGTGGAATGGTCCATCACCTGAAGCAGAATGGAAAAGACGTCTGGATGGGCCTTCTCTATCTCGTCCAGAAGGAGTACGGAATAGGGATGCTTGCGGATGGCATCGGTAAGCAGGCCACCCTGGTCGAAGCCAATGTAGCCGGGCGGTGCACCGATCAGGCGGGCGACAGCATGTTTTTCCATGTACTCGCTCATGTCAAATCGCTCGAAATGGACATTGAGTTCGGCGGCCAGTTGCCTGGCCACCTCGGTCTTGCCCACCCCGGTCGGTCCGGCAAAGAGAAAGGAGCCGGTGGGAGAAAGTGGGTTGCCCAGTCCGGCCCGGGAACGCTTGACTGATTGGACAACGGCATCGATGGCCTGGTCCTGGCCAAAGATAACCTTTTTCAGGTTGACGGCAAGTGCCCGCAACTCTTCCAGCTTGTCTCCGGTCTTGGCTGAACTCACCGGAACGCGGGCCATCTTCGAGACGACCCGTTCCACGTCCCTGACCTTGACGGTACTGCCCGTGCGGCCAGCAAGACGGAATGCCGCTCCCACCTCGTCCATCACGTCGATGGCCTTGTCCGGCAGAAAACGATCATTGAGGTAACGGTCGGCCAGCTCGGCAGTTGCCCTGATGGCAGGCCGGGAATAGCGGATGTGATGGTGATCTTCGTAACGGGACTGCAGTCCCTTGAGGATCTTGCAGGTATCCGGTACCGACGGTTCCTCGATATCGATTTTCTGGAAACGGCGGGCCAGGGCACGATCCTTTTCGATGTGATTTTTATATTCCTCGTAGGTGGTGGAACCGATACAGCGGATGGTTCCCGCCTGCAGGGCAGGCTTGAGCAGATTGGAGGCGTCCATCGAGCCGCCGCTGGTCGCTCCGGCTCCGACAATGGTGTGCATCTCGTCGATGAACAGGATGGCGTTGTCCTGTTTCTCGATGGCCGCCACCACGGCCTTCAGCCGTTTTTCAAAATCGCCCCGGTATTTGGTTCCGGCCACCAGGGTCCCCATGTCCAGCATGTAGATCTCGGTATCCCGGAGCAGGTCAGGCACCAGGCCCTTCCGGCTCGGATCGTTATGCCTGATCCGGCTGTCCTCATAGATATGCAGGGCAAGCCCTTCGGCCATGGCAGTCTTGCCGACCCCGGGTTCGCCTACCAGGAGCGGGTTGTTTTTCTTGCGGCGGCAAAGCACCTGCATCATCCGCTCCAGCTCCCGTTCCCTCCCGATCAGGGGATCGATCTTGCCCTCCCGGGCCCTGGCGGTGAAGTTTACCGTGTACTTGGCTAAGGCATCTTCTGTGCCGCTCTTCTTTTTTGGGGTTTTTACAGCAGGCTGTGATTGCAGGCGGGTATTGTATTGCATGTTTTCCGGCAGTCCGTGGGAGATGTATTCCACCACCTCCATTCTGCCGACGCCCTCGCTGCCCAGGAAATAGACCGCATGGGAATCCGGTTCAGCAAAAATGGAGACAAGAACGTCTCCGGTATCCACCTGTTTTTTCCCACAGCTCTGTACATGGCTGACGGCACGCTGCAGCACCCGGTTGAAGGCCACTGTCTGGGCCGGTTCGCCCTTGCCATCCTTCATGACCGGCATGCCGCCGGCAAAAAACCGTTCCAGCCGTTCTTTGAGTGCGGAGTTGTTCCCTCCACACTTGTCGATGATATGGGTGGCGAGTTCATCATGAAGGAGGCCATACAGCATGTGCTCCACCGTGACATACTCATGCCGGTGATTCTTTGCCTCCTTGATGGCTCTGATCAGTGCCATTTCCAATTCTCGGCTCAACATATCCAACACTCAGCTAACGTATATCCCATGTTCTGTCTCCGGTACATCTGTTTTCGGAGACATCGTTCAGTGTTCGTTCCCTGCAAGTTTACCTTTTCATCCACTCACTAGACAGGGCGAAAAATTTATTCCTAAAAGATTGTCACGAGTTGTTGACAATGGGTTGTACGGCTTGATTTCGAACGTTACTTCGTTATTCGCAAGATACCTGTCAGTCGACTTTTTCCAGGGAACATTTGAGCGGGTACTGATTCTTGCGCGCCATCCTGTGGACGACGGCGATCTTGGTCTCCCCGATCTCCCGGGTGTAAATACCGGCTATGCCCTGTCCCTGGTGATGGACATTGAGCATGATTCTGGTCGCTTCTGCACTGTCCTTGCCAAAGACCGTTTCCAGGATCATGACCACAAAGTCCATGGTAGTATAGTCGTCGTTGTGCAATATCACCTTGTAAAGAGGTGGTTCTTGCAGCTCCTCTTTTTTGCGGGTCAGTATTTCATCTTGTATGGAAAATTTTTCCTTTCCCATAATGATACAAAAATTGGCTGCTGTAGTTCAAAGGTAAACTTGTCCGTGGTTAGGTGGCCCGGTTTGTGGCCCAGGTTGGGCCGTTTCCTCTCCTGCCACGGATACTGTCATCAGTTAATGTAATGCTCTGTCACATTTTTTCAAGGTCCCATTCCCCGGCCGATACAGGAGCATGGAGATGACCAGTTCCTGAAGCAGTGCCTTTGGGGAGATAATAGAGCCTTTTAGCCGTCTCTCGGTTTTCAGGATCAGGCCGAGCCAGGCGGAGAGCTGGTGCAGGGAAAAGCTCGAGGCTGATTTGAACTGCATGTATAATGCATAGGGGTGACCTGATAGTTCAGCCTGCCACAGAATGTTTTTTTTCAGCCGTGGCAGACAGGTCTGCTGAAACGTATGGGCCGTCATGCCTGGCCGATACTGATAGGAAGGCTGCTCCTGGAGAGCCCTGAAGAGCAGCAGGGAACGGACAAAATTTCGTAACGTTGCAATAATGGCCAGCGGATGTATTCCATGGTCCAGCAATCTGCCGACAAGGCGAAGGGCCTCTTCTGTATCCTTCCTTCCGATGGCTCCGGTCAACTCGAAGAGGGCCTCTTGTCTGCTTCTGCCCACCACGGCATCCAGGTCTTCCCTGCGGATCTCCGTTCTGTCGCCCACGTAGCAGGCAAGTTTCTCGGTTTCCATAACCACTGCCACCGGAAAAAAGCCAACCCGTTCAAAAAGAATGTCTGCCACCCCCGAAGCCATGGTTTTGTCTAGCCGGGCGAGGGTCTGGCGGACCAGATCGGCCAGTACGGCTTTCTGGGCCTTCTGAGCCCGCGAGCTGCTGCCCTTCTCGACACTCAGGTCGATGACAACACCGTGTTTTTGTAGCCATTTGAATATCTTTTTTCGTCTGTCCACCACTTCGCTGAGCAGGAGGAGGACATTGGTGGCCGGAATACCTGCCTTCAGTGTGCCGAGCAGTTGGTCGGCACTGTCGGCACTTTGCCCGGAGCGGTCCTTTTCCTGGGACCTGCTCTCCTTCTGCAGAACCTTGGTCGTCCATCCCAGATCGCCGGTTGGACGGGCAAATGAAAACAGGTCCTTCCATTGCTCAGGGGAAAGCTCTGCCAGATTCTCGTCGCCGAGTTCGGCTGTGGCCAACATTGCCCGCAGGTGTTTGGCTGCCAGGCTGGAATTGTTTTTTTCCTGTGCCGATACGGCACGCTTCCAGAGTCGGTCGGCAATGGACCTGGAGTGAAAGATCCTGGTGTCTGTGACGCGGTATATCTGCATGCCAGGCAGCAGGCTGAAGCTACGTAACCTGCTGATGGTCTGGCCAATGTCTTCCTGTTCACCATCTATGGTCGTCACCGTGCCGGATCCGGTAGTGAACAGGGCCTCGCAAATCTGATCGGCTGCCTGCCGACAGAGATACCGGTCGCCAAAGAGCAGCAGGGCAGACGGACGTTCGCCATCTCGGATTCTTTTCAGCAGCTTCGGCAGTTCATTTCTTCTGTACAGCGTCATTCTTCCTCCCTGTCGACACAGGAGTTCCTCCTCCATTTGGCAGGGGGCCCTTCCTTGTGCTGCTCCTCATCGAGAATTTTGTGGAGGATTGCAGTCAGTGATCCAGGTTGGAGATAATCGCGGCCTCGGCCGCCGGCAAAGATGAATCGCGATTGCCGGGCCACGTCTTTCCAGGAAATAGTTGCAGGACTCGCGGCCACAATTTCGAAAAAGTTGCGGTTGTAGGGATTATTTATCATGGCCAGGCCGGTACCAATGGTAGCCAGGATATCTACCTTGCCGCAGAACAGGCGAGTGAGCTTGGTGTACGCCTTGACACCGCCGCAGGAACCGAGGCTGAGAAACCGTTGCCTTGCCCGCAGGTCCCTGCTTGTTATCTCGCCCTTTTTCAACAGGCTGAGCAGGGGATCGGTGATCTGTTCGGAGCGCCAGTAACTGTGTCCCCGTTGGGCGAACATCTCGTCTCCGCTGAGAAGGAACTGCTTCATCATTCGTTCCTGGGCGGCCTCGTTGGCGTATATGTAGCTTGTATGGCTGATTTCCAGGCCATGGAAGCTTTTGACGAAGGCAACGGCAACCTGGTCCCGCTGCATGGCATGGAACAGGGCTGGGAGCCCTTTGCCGGGCTTTCTGGTGGCAAGCCGTATCAGGTCCCGAATCCGTGAAGTTTGGGCATCGGATAGCGAATGGAATGTGTAACCGGGAGAAAGGGCTAGACGGTATCCGTTTTTTTGCAGGGCACGGGCATTGGAAAGAAAGGAGTCCCGACCGTCATCATCCGGGTGAAAGACGGAAACCGAGGCCAGGCGACCGTCTGCCTTCCACTGGGCAAAAGGGGTCTGCAGGTAGCGGTTCAGATTCACAGCGCCGTGGCGGACAATGAGCCTGGTGATGATACCTTTGTCTTCCTGACCGAGAAGTTCCGGATATTCCTCCAGGTAATACTGCATGATGACGCTGATCAGCCGGGAAAAGGCAGCCGTGCCGCCATCCGCCTCATCCGCCATCCTGCGAATGAGAAAGGTTCTGGCACCCGGTTCCAGAACCTCCAGCAAACGCATGAAGGTGGCCGAGAAGAGGAGAATGGCATCTTCATTTTTAAAGGCAGATGCTGCCACTAAGTCCAGGATGGACTCTTGCTCCTGGCTGTCTGCCGGGAAAAAAGTCGTCAGTTTTCCTTTCTGAGCCAGGCTGACAATGAAGCTGGCCACCAGCATGTTGTCCGGATCAATGGCCTGGAGAAATTCCAGGAGATTTCCCTGATGGGTGTCCATGATGCGATCTTTCAGGACTGGTACCAGGATATCGCGGAACGACGAATCATACAGTTCGCTTCCCTGGGCCAGGAGAGCATAGATATTGGCCGAGGTGAGGTCCTTGGCGGTCTGGACCCGTTCCGCCGCAGTCGCCTGCCGCAGAATGGAGATGAGTTGTTTTCTGTTCCCGGCCGTTAGGGCTCCGTAGAACCGGTTACCGAACCGGAAGCGTACCTGGGGAGAAAATTGCTCGAAACGGCCCTGCAGCTCTTTCAGCGAGAACCGTTTGAGGCGGGAGATGGATATTTCAAAACCAAACCGGTCGGTGATCGCATGCAGGTTGTTGATTTTCCATATCAGTTCTTCGCCGCCATCGTAAAAGGCCTGCAGCAGCTGCTTTTTGGCCGCCTTCTCTTGGCGGTAGAACTGGGCCTCCTGGACCGGTGGAGGAGTGGCAAAGTACCGTACCAACCATGCCCATCCGGTTGCCCTATCCTGGACCTTCTGCCTGAACAGGGTGTGGGCATTCCAGGCATCATCTTCACGAAGCTGCCGGATCAGAGCCAGACCGTCGAGCAGGGTGGTGGTGTCCATATCCGCCAGTCGAGCAAAGGCCTCGGCCGCCCTGGCCTGATGAGGTCTGAGCCGGGCAAGGATGACCAGGCCGTCCATGGCTTGGCTTGCATCCATGCCTGTAATGGCAAGCATTCCCTGCAGGGCCCTGTTGTTGGCATCTTTTAGGCCGGTAAGTAGCCGGATAGTCTTGATAGCGAAAAGAGGCGTGGTGCCCTGCAGCCCAAGAAAGGCCTGGAAGGATCGGCCGGCCTCGTAGCCCAGTTTCTTGATTTCCGGCAGAGCTTCCAGGGCTGCCTGCATGGTGACGCCTGGAAGTCGGCACCATTTCTCAAAACAGAGAAGCTGCTCGTAGCTGAGCCGCAGGCGGAGCAATTCGCTCCATGCCAGGCGGGAGGAGGAAAAATCGATGTCCGGCAGCATGCACATCTGCCGGAAGGCCCGCTGGCTGATATAATCCAGCCCTTTGAGCACCTCGCGGCCGAAATCGAGCTCTTCCTCGGTCAGGCAGGGAACCTGTTCATACAGTTCCAGGCTCCGCAGCAGGCTGGCGTCCCGGATACGCAGTTTTGCCCAGGCAGTAGGCGGAAGCAAACAGGCGATCAGGCTGCAAACAGAGAGGATGACAGTCAGTGATAATCTTGGTAAACTACGCATCGCTATATGATACAGGAGAAGACTGAAAAACAAAAGAAGGTGGTGCAGAGATATTTGATCATCGTCGGCCTCGTCCTGGTGTTTGCCGGGCTTCTTTGGCCGTGGCTGAAGAACATTCCTCTCGGTTCCCTACCGGGAGACATCGTCATTGTCCGGAAGAATTTCCGCATGTATTTCCCTCTGACGACCTCCATCGTCCTCAGCCTACTGCTGACATTTCTTTTCTGGCTGTTCCGGAAATGAAAACTGGTAAACAGGACCTGTCTGCTTTGGCCGGATAGGAGTTTGTTTTTCCGGAAAATATGTCCGCTGGAACGAAGAGTTTTTCCAGGTGTCGAAAATATGGATGCGTGTTTCTGGCCTTTTTTCGTTTTTTTGGATATTCTGGGCATTGTTGTTTGTCGTGACTGTGCATAAAGGAACAGATCCGGTCCGGTTTTCACTTTCATGGAAGTTGCAAGAATTTTCCCTTGAACAACTGTACCGGACAGCCGGATATTGAGATAGTTTGCAGCCTTTGTCCGGCTTTTCTCCCCTGGATTTTGCAATATACCAAGGAACCAGTATGAATCCATCAGTTGCTGCACCGCTGCAGCCGATACTTGATTTATTTTCCGGCAACCCATGGCTGCAGGGAAGCACGGTCATCCTGCTCACCTTTGTTGCCGCTTCTCTCTTCACCTGGGTGATTTTTTTCATTGTCGACAAGATCACCAGGAAAACTCCCATCGAGTTCGATAATCAGGTGGTGGCCATTCTTCGGCCGCCAGTATATTATACGCTCCTCGCGACCGGTGTTTCGGCCGGCCTGGCAATCATGCCGATATCGGCTCGGCTGTTCGATATCCTGACCAAAAGTTTCAAAACAGCCGGGGTTGTCCTTTGGACGGTTTTCTGTATCCGTCTCGCCCTGCTGCTTCTCGACCGGATTGCCGCCCTGTCGGACAGGTTTTCGCTCATCCAGCGCCGAACCCTCACCCTCTTTGACAACGGCGCCAAGATCATCATCTTTGCCATTGGTGCCTATCTGATCTTTGTTATTTGGAACATCGACATGACTGCCTGGCTGGCCTCTGCCGGTATCATCGGTATTGCTGTCGGGTTTGCGGCCAAGGATACCCTGGCGAATCTTTTCTCCGGTGTCTTCATCGTGGCCGATGCACCTTATAAGCTGGGAGACTATGTGGTCCTGGAGAGCGGTGAGCGGGGTAAGGTCATTCAAATCGGTTTGCGCAGCACCCGTCTTCTCACCCGGGATGATGTTGAAATCACAATCCCCAATTCCATCATGGGGAACAGTAAGATTATCAACCAGTCTGGAGGGCCGAGTGAAAAATTTCGGCTTCGGATCAAGGTGGGAGTGGCTTACGGATCGGATATCGACCAGGTCAGGACCATTCTTCTCGATATTGCCAGAAGTGAATCTCTGGTCTGCACCTATCCGGCTCCCAGGGTGCGGTTTCGCCTTTTCGGCCCATCCAGCCTGGATTTCGAGTTGCTCTGCTGGACTCATAATCCAGCCCTGAAAGGCCGGACAACCGACCGCCTCAACGATGCAATCTACAAGGCATTTCAGAAGGCGGCCATTGAGATTCCTTACAGCAAGCAGGATATCTACATCAGGCAGTTACCAGACAACTGCCCGCATGAAATACGGAATGGAAATTTGGATGACAATGTTGCATTCTCAGGAAGCCGGTCTGAGGATAGGTGAGGAACAAGGGAGCTTGCGGTATGCCCGATGGTGGCTGGAGAGGCAGGTGATCCGGTGCAGCTGTAAAGTTGTCGTTTTGGCAGGCAGGAAATTTGCATATCTGAGAAAAGGTTCTGTTATCCGGGACGGTATTCGTCAGAACACTTCGGTGTCGGACTGGATCCGGGATAAGGTTTTGTGTTATCAAGGTTAGTTAGCGACTATGCATGCATCCTCGTCTGAAAGTGTCCTTGCCTTTTCGGTCCAGTCTCTGAAACACAATGCCTCTCTTCTCAGAGCACGTGCCTCGAGGCATGCGGTCATTGGTACTCTGATTGCCATTGTCGCCGTCATTTTGGCCACCATCCTTTCGGGATATAGCACTAGCGGTGAATTCAGCCTGGAGGCCTTTCTTCAGGCCCAGCAGAGCAACAAGGTCCTCTGGATTCTGGACATGATGCCGTTCATATTCGCCTTCTGGGGACAGTATGTCAATTCGGTGCTCTCGTATGAGGCCAGCGCCATGGTTCTGGATCAGACCAATGAACTCCGTTCCCACACGGCCCTTCTCGAACAAAAGGCCGTCTATGAGGCTACGCACGATTCTTTGACCAATCTTCCCAATCGTTCCCTGTTCATCGACAGACTGCAACAGGCAACCAATTCTGCAGTGCGGGAGGGGCTGAGTTTCGCGGTGTTGATCCTGGATATCGATAATTTCAAAGATGTCAACGATACCCTCGGCCATTACAATGGTGACCGGCTGATCAAGCAGATCGCCCTGCGGCTCAGCAACGTGATCCGGGGCGCCGATACCCTGGCCCGCATCGGCGGTGATGAGTTTGCTTTTCTCCTGCCCATGGTCGCTTCGGTTGCAGACATGAAACAGGTTGCCAAAAAGATCCGCAAATCTCTGGCTCAGTCCTTTGTCTTGGAAAACATCACCCTGGATATCCAGGCCAGTATCGGTGCAGTCCTCTTTCCTGAGCACGGTAAAGACGTCGATACGCTCATCCAGCGGGCAGACGTTGCCATGTATGTGGCGAAACATGAAAAATCAGGGTTTGTTGTCTATTCGAAAAAACTGGACGGCCATAGTCCCCACCGTCTTACCCTCATGGGAGAGTTACGGGAGGCCCTCAAGCAGGACAAGCTTGTGGTGCATTATCAGCCCAAGATTCTGACTGCGACCAATCAATTGGCCGCGGTTGAGGCGCTCGTTCGCTGGCAACACGACACCCACGGTATGCTGGGACCGGATGAGTTTATTCCTTTGGCCGAACGGACAGGTTTGATCCAGGATCTTACCTTCTGGGTGCTGAAACAGGCCCTGCAACAGTGTGCTCGCTGGCACCGCGCGGCCCTGAAGATCGGGGTGGCTGTCAACATGTCGTCCCAGTGTCTGTTGGATCCGGAGTTTCCCGAAGTACTTACGGGGCTCTTGGCTTCCTACGAGTTTCCCCCCCAGGCACTGACCCTGGAAATAACAGAAACCTCGTTCATGGTGGATCCTGAGCGTTCTCTTGAAATACTCAGGCGTATCCATGAAACCGGGGTAGGATTTTCCATAGATGATTTTGGCACCGGCTATTCCTCATTGTCCTACCTGAAACAGTTGCCTGTCAGTGAGTTGAAGATCGACAAGTCTTTCGTGACTGACATGCTGCACAACGACAGTGATCTGACGATTGTGAACGCCACCATTGCTCTTGGTCACAATCTGGGCCTCAAGGTGGTGGCCGAAGGGGTCGAGGACCGCAAAACCTTTGAAAAGTTGCGCGAGATGCAATGTGACGTGGTTCAGGGATACATTGTCAGCCGGCCCCTGACGCCAGATGAATTCATTGTCTGGATCAAAAAGAAAATCAGAAGGAAATAAGCATCTGACTTTTCGAATCCGGTCACTATCCGCGACCGGATATCTATTTGCTTTTCCATGATTTTTGTTGTCGCTCCGGAGTTCATGTAAAATAAAATCAAGTTTCGTGCCAGAAATGAATAAACAGCTTTTAGCGGTTACTGTTTGAAATACATAGCATTTTTTCTGCCTTCCCTCTGTTCCTTCCCTTTTTCCTCGGTTAATGCGGATATGGATTGTTTACAATGTCCGTATGACTTGTTATAGAAAATATATCACTTTTCCCCAGACTACCTGATATAGCAGCGATATTCCCGGATACCTCAGGCTGGTTTCTATCGTTGAGCAAGAGGGAGGAAGAAGTATGGATGGAAGCAACAGGAGTATCAGCCCGCTAACTGTCTGGTTACTGGCTGTTGTGACTATTTTGGCGAACGTGGCCATTCTCGGGGGAGGCGTATGGTTTCTGTACACTAAGGGGGTGTTCTCTTCCGGCAGTGACATGAGTGTAGAACTGGGTGTGGCCAACAGCCGTATCGAGATGCTGCGGGAACAGCTCAAGAAGGTCAGCAAGGAAAAGGAGTTACTCGAGAACAAGGTCCTGGGGCTTACCAGGAAAATAAACGAGTACGAAAGTGGACTGGAGGCCCGACGTCTCGAGCTGGAGGCGGAACAGAAACGACAGAAACATGAGATTGAAAAGTATCGACTCAAAAACGAGTACGAACGGATTCTGGCTGAAAAATTGAAAGCCCAGCGGAGTCAACAGCGATCTGTCAAAGGATTGGCCGAAACAGGTTCAGAACGTCATGCCATCAAGGCGGAATAGGCAGGTTCCTGGCTTGCCGTCCGGTTCGATGCCAAGTGCGGTGAGCCCGCTGCTGACCGGGACATCCGACAAGACGACAGAGTTATTTTTCACCATAATAGTAGTTCTGCTGGTATTCGTAATAGCCGAAGACCTTGGAATCCAGAACAGTGGCCTTATAGGCATTGAAGACGACCCCGATGATTCGTTCCCTGCCGATCAGGTCGACAAGTGCCTTGACATGTTCTCTCCGGCTGGCGTTCCAGCGGACGACCAGGATGACCCCGTCTACATTCTGTGCGAGTACGGCTGTTTCCGATGCCGCCTGCAACGGTGGACTGTCCAGGAGTATGATCCGGTCATCGTAACGATGCACCAGTTCGTCGACCAGGGTGATCATGGCCCCTGAACTGAGCAGCTCGGCAGGGTTGACAGGGGGAGGGCCGGCCGGGATGATGGACAGCTTGTTGACCCCGGATCTGATGATCAGATCACTTAGGTCAGTGCCTTCTCTGAGATAATCCACCAGACCGCGTTCATTGCTGAGGCCAAAGAGACGATGCTGGGCCGGTTTCCTCAGGTCACAGTCAACGATCAGGCTGTAATGGTCCACTCCCTGAGCTAGACTGATTCCGAGATTTGCACAGATGAAACTCTTGCCCTCGCCGGGGGTAGCGCTGGTAACCAATACCTTACGCGGTATATCGCCCCGGAACGGATGTAACAGACGGGTTCGAAGAGTCCGGATGCTTTCCGCCACCGCCCCACTGATTTTGGTCGCCTTGACAAGCCGTTCGTCCCAGTGCCCACTTTCCTGGATATCTGGTTTAATTGTTTCCCGGGCCTGAACCGATGCCGGCTTCTTGGGTTTGGTAGGGGCAGAGGGGCTAGGAGCTTTTGCCCGTGGTGACGTTACGGTTTTTTTTGTTACCTTTTTCCGGAATGTTTCCGCCTTCTTTGGAGAAGCCGGTTGTACTGTCACCGGAGAAGAAGGCGACGGCTCCGAGGCCGGCGGACCTGGAATTTCTTCCTCAGACACCGAGGTTTCGTTCAGAAAGTCACTGTCGGCCTCTGCCTTGTTCAAGGCCTTGAAAACCTTACCCACGTTATCCTCCCAACGAACCGAACAGTCGCTGAATATTCGTTATCCATGTTTCCGGAAAGAAATATCCCAGCGGTGAATTTTTCCCCAGCGGCACAATCAGGGCAAGCAGCAAGAGTACGATGAGCAGGGCCAGAAGCATGGGCTGCTTGTAGGTCTGGAAGAACCGGAGAAGACCGGAAGGCTCTTCCTCGACCATGACCGGCAGGGGGTTTTCTTCACCCGGAAAGTGCAGCTCTTCTATACACTCATCGATGATTTCAGCATCGATCATGGTGACTCCCTGGGCAAAGGCAGTCAGCAGTGCATGGTCACAGACGATATTGATAAGGCGGGGGGTCCCTTTGCTCACCATGAATATCTTGGCAACCGCCTCGTCACTGAAGATATGAAAATGCCTTGCTCCGGCATGTCGCAGCCGGAAGAGGATATACTGAAGAGTTTCTTCGGCCGTGAACCGTTCCAGGTGGAAACGTATGCCGATCCGCTGTCTGAGTGGCAGAAGGCTGTCATCACTCATACGGCTGTTGAGTTCGGGCTGTCCCACGAGAAATATAGAAAAGATGTTCTGGCCAGCAACATCGAGATTAGAGAGCAACCGAATCTCCTCCAGCAGGTTCACCGGCAGGACATGGGCCTCATCGATGATCAGGAGAACCCGTTCGTTGTTTGCAAAGCAGGTTTTCAGGAATTCGTCAAAGGTATCAAGAAATTCTGCTTTGTTACCTGTCCACAGCAGGCCGTACTGACTGGCTAGATAGGTAAAGAATTCATCCCTGGTCAGGGTGGGGTTATTGAGCAAGCAGTAGTGAACATGGCCGTCCAGGGTTGTGACCAGTTTTTGGAGCAGGGTAGTCTTTCCTGTTCCCACATCTCCTGTCAGGACAAGGAACCCTTTGTTACTCTTGACACCATATGTCAGTATCGCCAACCCCTCCTGATGGGTTTCACTCATGAAGATGGTATCAGGATCGGGCGTCAGATTGAACGGTTTGCTGGTAAAGCCGAAGTGCTTTTTATACATACTCTACCCGGGCCGGTTGGACAAAAAGGGAACACTCTGTTCTCGTGTCAGTGGACTGATCGGTCAAGCCGGACGCTGTCAACTTCATAGGATGATTCGCCCTTGTTTCCAGTAATAGGCAAAGGCAGCCACCAGAATGGCCGTATACAGAAAAAATATGAAACACCAGAGAAAAAACATCAGGCGGTTTTTTTGCCGTTCACCGGTATTTTCGATATACGGCACCGAGCAAACCACTGGAACTTCGAGAAACGCCTCGATATCGTAAACATCTTTGAAGGAGGTATCAACAAAATCCAGACCAAAGATCAGGGCTGCACCTGTCAGGAGACCGATACCGGCAGAAACGAGAAGAATGCGGAGAAAGTCCGGTCGATATGGTTTTTCCGGAAACCTTGCCGAATCTACGATCTTGAATTTTGATCCTTTCTGCTTCTTTTCCAGGTGTTCTGCCGATTCGGCCTGCAGATTCTTTGAGACCAGGTAGTCATAGTGTCTGCGCAGCTGGTCATAATCCCGCGTCAGTTCGGACCACTCCGCTTCTCTGATCGGAGTCATGGCTATCCATTTATTGTACTTTTCGATTTCAGCCTTGATGGTCTTTTTGTCCTCGCGAAGGTTCTTCAGGTTGAAATCGATGTCTGCCAGCTGCATTTCCAGTTGCTGAATTTCGGGGTTGATTCGGACCCGTTTTTTCTTTTTCTTGGGTTTATCTCCTTTCTGAGTGACCGGTTCCTCCTCCAGTTCTGCCTCCAGACGGGCAATCATTTTTTTGGTTCGTTTCACCTCAGGGTGTTTGTCTGTATACTTGTCCTGCAGCATCGCAAGATAATCACGCAGTTTTTCCAGTCGTTCGTACCGGTCCACCGGCAAGGTAGGCGAGCCTGCCGAATCAGACGCTTCACTGCGTTCCCGCTCAATGCTGGCCGCCTGCTTCTGCAGTCTTTTGCGCAGGGAAATCTGTTCCAGAACCTGGATTTTTGTGTGCTCCAGGTTCTGGAGTGAATCTTGAATCTGCTGATACTGCTCATACAGGGCGCTCAGCCGGGTCATGTTTGCTTCCCTCTGGTCTGGCAGCTCGTTGTAATATTTAAGCTTGTAATCCCGCATGGCCGCTTCTTTCTGATCCAGCACCCGTTTGGCCATGGCCAGCTCATCCTCGGTGTACCGTGAAGTTTCCACAGCCCTGGCCTCTCGGTACTTGAGGTTTTCCTCGATGAACTTGGCCGCCAAGGCATTGGTTACTTTCTGGACCTTGCCCTGGTTGGTACCGTCAAAGGAAACTGTGAAGGTATCACCACCGGAGCCGAAATCAATGGTGATATTTTTCCTCATCATGTCAATAACATCTTCGATTGGCAGGGTTTTTCTGGCCTCTTCATAGAGGTTGAATTGCCGGATGATACTTTCGAGGTTGTTACGGCTGATGACGATCTGGCTGAGGGTGCTGACCGTGTCCCGAAGGCGTTTTTTCCCCTGTTCCGGGGACATGAGTGTTGGATTTATCTGTTGCTGCTCATAACTGAGCAGTGCCGTACTCCGGTAGATCTGGGGTTGACGAAGATAGAACACCAGGCCTGTGGTCAAGGCCACCAGGAGACAGATTACGAGCCATTTCCAGCGGTAAACAAGCAGATCAAGATATTTCTTAATCTGTTGACGTTGCTGATTTTCCATGATGTGTCAATAAGTTCCCCAAAAAGCTGTCCGGATCATTTTTGAGATCGACCTGTTGGATATCGGACTAGGGGACAGGCCGTTCCATGTTTCTGCGTATCAATGATCCCGGGTACTCTCTGCTTGATTTCCTATGCGACAGACCGGTTCTCGACCGGGGACTGCTGGTCGGTCTTCCGGGCTGTTCCTGGTTTTCAGTGTTGTCTGCAGGCTGGCTGCCGAATCGGTCGTATTCTCTTGCTGCCGGATCAGGTTGCGGTTGTTCCAGTGAAACAGCGGACAGGTGGTACCCCCAGGAGCCTGCATGATCGCATAGTGCTCAACTCCTGTATCGTCCCAGTCCTGCTGACTACAGCTTCTGCCCCCAAAGTCGAGTTTTTACCGACAGACCGATGACATATTGTTTTTACGGAGAAAAAGACTTTTTTTCTGCGATTCTGTATCATGATATAACATCTGTAATTAAAAAACAATTAACGAATTACAAATCCTCTGGAGAAAAAGGAACCACCTCCTGGATACTGTCTGCCCCAAGCAGAATCATCAACATGCGGTCTATGCCCAGGGCGATTCCGGCAGCACTGTCGAGTTCGTGGAGGGCATCGAGCAGCTTGAACGGGATCTGGCTGTCATCACAGTCTACCAGGGCAGCTTCTTCGATAAAACGCTGTTCCTGCTCCACCGGATCCACGAGTTCGGAGAACCCGTTGGCCAGCTCGATTCCCTGGATGTACAGTTCGAATCGCTCTGCAATTGCTGGATTGTCTACCTTCCGGCGTGCCAGGGAACCATGCTCCACCGGGTAATCGTAAAGAAAGACCGGTGCATGTCGGCCGAGGTGCGGTTCGATTCGGGTCACAAGGATTTCCTCGAACTGATTCCCTGCCACTGCTTCACCAACCGAGATATGAGCATACCGGTCAAAGGCTTCCGCCACCCGCATCCTGATCCAAGGGCCATGTATATCACACCGGCTCTGCCCATGTGCGCCCCGAGCAGGAGGGTGCAGGTCGGCCCGGGACAAAACCCAGCGAACCAGGGCCTCGCATTCCTCCATCAGTTCCATATAGGTCCAGCCGGTTCGGTACCATTCCAGCATGGTGAATTCCGGCTGATGAAGACGGCCCTGTTCTCCGCGTCGGAAACAGTGGCAGATTTGAAAGATTCTGGAGCAGCCACTGGCCAGCAACCGTTTCATGCACAGCTCGGGCGAGGTCTGCAGAAACCAGCCATCGGAGGAAAAAGGACGGATATGGGCCTCGGGGATCAGAATGGGCTGTCGGATCGGGGTGTCGACCTCGATGTACTGCCGGGAGAGAAAAAACGAGCGAATCGCCTGCAGCAGGCGGGAGCGCTGCTCGAGGACCGTTGGAGCTATCATGACCTGGCCGTCCCGAGGCTTCCCCTACTCCTGCCGATAGAGGTGATTGACCGGGCGGTACGGGATCACTCCTTGACCCTGGTCATGTATTCTCCGGATCGGGTATCGATCTGGATTTTGTCTCCCTCGTTGATGAATGGTGGCACCTGCAGTTTGTAGCCAGTCTCGACCGTCACCGGTTTCGAGTCTGTACCCGAGGTGTCACCCTTGACCCAGGGGTCAGCCTTGGTCACCGTCAGGTTGACGAAGATCGGCAGGCTGATATCGATGGGCTTGTCACCGAAAAACAGGACCTGCACCGTCATGTTGTCTGTCAGAAAGTTGATATTCTCGCCGAGCTGATCGCGGGTCAGAAAGATCTGTTCATAGGTCGATGTGTCCATGAAGTGGTACTCTCCACCTTGGGCATAGAGAAACTGCATGGTCCGCTCTTCCAGGTCTGGTTTTTCAAATTTGTCATTGGAGCGGAAGGTCTGGCTGAACTGGTTGCCAGTGATCATGTTTCGCAGTTTGGTCCGATACAGGGCCTGCCCCTTTCCAGGTTTGGAAAATTCGAATTCCGTGATGATGTAGGGCTCGCCATCGATCTGAATCTTCAAGCCCTTGCGGAGATCAGATGCGTTGTACATAGGATTGCTGTCCTGAATGTTGAACTGACTTGCATTGGGGTATCGTCCAGGGGGGAAAGAGAAACTTCCCTCCATCCTGAACCACGAACCGGTTAGCATGAAAAAACACATAGTACGGGATGGTGTTTTTTTTTGCAATAGCTTCCTCGCATCTTTTCTTGTCATCACTGCGGATCTTATTTAGATTAGTGTCTTTCCATAATGAATAACGGAGATCCTGTAATCATTATTTTCCTCAGACCAGAGGTGGACATGCTGGTTGGTATTCTCTCCGATACACATCGCATCCGGCCGGATGACCGGTTCAGGCGGTCGTGTCAGCGCTGCTTTGCAGACTGCCCGGTCATCATTCATGCCGGGGATCTCACGGATGTCGCCATCCTGGAGGTATTCCGGGATAAAGAGGTCTACGCTGTCCACGGCAATATGTGCACGGACAGAACCAGGCAGGTCCTTCCCGACATGCGCAGCTTCCGGATCAGGGGATATGGTTTCGGTCTGATCCACGGCGCCGGACTCGGGCCCGACCGGGTAGGAACGATGATCGGCCTGTTTCCGGATGCCGACTGTATCATATCCGGCCATACCCATGAACCGTTCTGGCATTGGTACGGTCGTACACTGTTCGTCAACCCGGGCAGTTTTTTCTCCACTGGTCCGTATGGTGCTCAGGGGACCTATGCGGTGCTCCAACTGGGAGAGACACTGAAGGGTTCGATCCGTGAGGTACCCCTGGAGGGGGTGGAGAGGTAATGAAACAGAACAACCTGTGGACTCCCTGGCGGATGGAGCATGTCCTCGGTACGGCAGGTACGGTGGATGGGTGTCTTTTCGAACCTCCGGGAAACGCATCCTCATCCCGGGAGCATCTCCTGCTGTACCGGGACATGCTGGTGGTCGTGCTTCTTAATCGTTTTCCTTATGCAAACGGTCATCTCCTGGTTGCACCGGTCCGTCACCTGGCCGATATCACCGACATGACCCCGGAAGAAAACAATGCCCTTATGGCCATGGTGCAACAAGGATGTGCGATCATTCGCCGCCATTTGCGGCCGGACGGTTTCAACATCGGCCTGAATCTTGGTGAAGTCGCCGGAGCGGGAATCAGCGACCATCTCCACATGCACATCGTACCGCGCTGGCACGGAGATCATAACTTCATGACTGTGATCGCGGACATCCGCACCATACCCCAGCATATCAGGCATACCTACGATCAGCTCCTCCCCGATTTCCAGGAGCTGCTTGCCGGAACAGAGCAGAGATGAGCCAGCAAACCAAAGGCCCCAGACTGACTCCCATGCTCCGGCAGTACCTGGAGATCAAGGAGCAGCACCAGGATGCCATTCTCTTCTACCGGATGGGTGATTTCTACGAGATGTTTTTCGATGACGCGGTCACGGCGTCGCGTATCCTCGGTATCACCCTCACCAGCCGCAGTCACAAGGACGAGGTCAACAAGGTGCCCATGTGCGGCGTGCCTTACCATGCAGTGTCTTCGTACCTGGGCAAGCTGGTGCAGGCCGGTTTCCGGGTGGCAATCTGCGAGCAGACAGAGGACCCCAGACAGGCAAAAGGCATCGTCAGGCGGGAAGTGGTGCGGGTTGTCACTCCGGGTGTGACAACCGATGAGCAGATCCTGGACGAAAAGAGCAACCGCTATATATGCGCCCTGTTCCTGCCACTGAAAAAACGGGGAAACGGCATGGCGGGATTGAGCTTCCTCGATATCTCCACAGGAGAATTCCTGGTGACCGAACTATCCTGGTCGCCGGATTCGCAGGATCTTCTCCTGGATGAAATGGGCCGCATGCAGCCGGCAGAACTCCTCGTTCCCGAGGCTGTGCAGGCAGATGCCGGAGAACTCCTGGCCACCCTCACCACGATCCTTCACGGTCTCTGTATCACTGCAAGAGGCGGTGCGATCTTTGATTTCGACAGTGCACAGGAAGTGCTTATCGAGCATTTTCAGACTGCCTCCCTGGCTGGTTTTGGTTGCGGATCCATGCGCGAGGGGATCCAGGCCGCCGGGGCTCTGCTGGGATATATCCGGGAGACCCAGAAGACCGATCTGGGCCATATCAGGAAGCTCAAGCCCGTGCATCGCAGCGGTTATCTGATTATTGACGAGTCTTCCCGCCGCAATCTCGAGCTTACCGAAACCATTGTCGGTGGCAAGCGGCAGGGATCTCTGCTGTCGGTTCTCGACCTCACCTGTACGCCCATGGGCGCCCGTCTCCTGCGCCAGCGGCTCCTCTTCCCGCTCCAGGATGCCGGGCATATCCAGGCGCGGCTGGCCTCCATCGAGGCCCTTCTTGCCGATGCGCCAAGACGACGGGAGATCCGTGAACTCCTGCATTCAGTATACGATCTCGAACGGCTCTGTAGCAGGCTGGTCCTGGGACATGGCAATGCACGGGACATGACTGCGGTCCGGGTATCCCTGGCAACACTGCCTGGGCTGAAGGACCTGTTGGCCGGTTTTCCTCCTGGCCTGCTGACCACCATCGGCCAGGAGCTCGATCCGCTCCAGGATCTTCATGACCTGATCGAAAAGGCCATCCGGGATGACGCTCCGGTCACCCTCCGGGAAGGCAACCTGATCAGGGAGGGGTTCCATGCCGAACTGGACGAGCTGTTGCTGCTGCTTCGCAACGGCAGGCAGATGATCGTGGAACTGGAGGCCAGGGAACGGGACAAGAGCGGGATAGGCAAGCTGAAGGTAGGCTACAACAAGGTATTTGGCTACTATTTCGAAGTCAGCCGCACCTTGGCTGCCCAGGTCCCAGACTACTTCATCCGCAAGCAGACCCTGGCCAATGCGGAACGCTATATCACGCCGGAACTGAAAGAGCTGGAGAACAAAATTTCGACGGCCCAGGAAAAGCGGCTCGACCTGGAATACAGCCTCTTCCTGGAGATCCGTCGCCATCTGGCAGAACAGAGTGACCGCCTCCTTGCCACGGCAAAGGCCATAGCCAGGATCGACTTTTTTTGCAGCCTGGCCGAGGCTGCTGCCCGTTACCACTACATTCGGCCCCAGATCAACGAAGATGATGAAATCCGAATCCGGGAGGGACGGCATCCGGTCATTGAGCGTTCTCTCGAGAGCGGGCGTTTCGTGCCCAATGACATCCATCTGGACCAGGAAAAGAACGAGCTTCTCATTATCACCGGGCCGAACATGGCAGGAAAATCGACAGTGCTCAGGCAGACCGCCCTGATCGTTCTCATGGCCCAACTCGGCAGTTTCGTTCCTGCCGAATCAGCCAGTATCTGTCTTGTGGACCGAATCTTCACCAGGGTAGGGGCCATGGACGACCTCCGCAGAGGACAATCCACCTTCATGGTCGAGATGAATGAAACCGCCAATATCCTCAACAATGCCACAGAAAAGAGCCTTGTCATCCTGGACGAGATCGGCCGGGGCACATCCACCTATGACGGCCTGGCCATAGCCTGGGCAGTGGCCGAAGAGCTGGCCGACAAAAACGGCAGGGGAGTGAAGACCCTCTTTGCCACCCATTATCACGAGCTGACCGAACTGGCAGCAACCCATCCTCGCATCCAGAATTATTCCATAGCGGTTCGGGAATGGAACGAGTCGATCATTTTTCTTCACAAACTGGTCCGGGGCGCGACCAACAGGAGTTACGGCATTCAGGTCGCCGGCCTGGCCGGAGTGCCTGGACATGTCGTGCGTCGCGCTCATGAGATCCTGCGGGGCATCGAGCAGGGTGAATTCCTCGCTGTCGGACAGCGGGCCGGAAAGCCGACTCGCCAGAGGACGAAAAATGTTCGTCAACCCTGCCAGCTCAGTCTGTTCCATGGCCGGGACGATCGGGTGAGGAGATTTCTGAAACAGATTGAACCCGATGAACTTTCGCCAAGACAGGCTCTGGAACTGCTGTATCAGGCAAAGGAACTGCTCGATGAGACACATTGAGCAGTGTCTGTTTGCAGACAAATTATTTTACGAACTACCGGGAATACGGTATAGTTTTCCAACTTCACTTACCGGCCCGACAGGAAACAGGGCCTGATTTTGCGTTGATAGCCGTGAACAGAACAATACTGTATCGATTTATGCGGCAGGCAATGGTGTTTTTTTTGCTCCTGGCCCTTGCTGCGATCTCTGGCGGGCAGGCTGCTGCCGCTAAAGATGAGGGAGCACAGCTGTCCCGTGTTGCGGACCAGGGGTCTGTGCTCCAGTACAAGGAAGCGAAAAATTTTTTTTCCCGCCTGGAGGAAGACCAGGCCCTAGCCCAGGACCGGCAGAACTGGCTGAACGGCATTCGGAATTTCCGTAAGATCTACCTGGCCGACACCAAGGCAGCCCTGGCCCCGTCCTGCCTGTTCATGATGGGCCGCATGTATCACCGAATGTATCAGCTCTTCAGGCAGCCCCTGGACCTGGACGAAGCCATAAGCTATTTCAATGATGTCGCCTCGCTCTTTCCGGAAAACAGCCTGGCTGATGATGCTCTGCTGGCCGTGGCCGAGATCTGGAATACCGAAAAAAACAATCCCGAGCGGGCAGCCGAAGTCTATTCCAGCATCCTGAAACAGTATCCGGGAGGTGACAAGAAGGAGACAGCCAGGTTACGCCTGAACGAACTGTCCCGTAATGGTTCGGCAAAGACCGGAGTCTCCCAGCAGCCAAACAGCCTGCAGCACCTGGTCACGGTGCTGCCGGTACGTTACTGGTCATCGGATGACTATACCCGAATCGTGATCCGCGCCTCATCACCGGTGAAGTACACGGCCTGCCTTTTGGAGAAGAACAACAACCAGCCACGGCGTCTCTATATCGATTTTGCGCAGAGCTACATCCCGTCCAGATACCGCTCGCCCATACCAATACAGGACGGCCTTCTGAAGCAGGTTCGCACGGGCCAGTTCAATGCCACCACGGTCCGGGTGGTCCTGGATATCGAGTCGATCTCCAGTTACAAGATTTTCAGTCTCAACGATCCGTTTCGGGTGGTGGTGGATGTACACGGCAAGAAGAAAAAGGGCGGTAAGGCCGGGCGGAAGCTGCTGACCGCAGGTAGCGGCGAGAAAAAGGTTGACCAGCAGACAAGGCCGACCGGGCCGCAGCCTTTTGTCGTTTTGGAGGACAACAAGAAGGTCAGAGTGGTGGAGGCGGCCGGTCCTGCGGTTGACAACAAGGAAGACAACCTGTCCCTTGCCCAGCAACTCGGTCTCGGGGTCAGGCGCATTGTCATCGATCCTGGACATGGAGGCCGCGATCCCGGCGCCCTGGCCTACGGACTTAAAGAAAAAGACGTCGTCCTGCGGGTCGCTCGCCGGATCGCCGCTCTGTTGCGCGAGACCTACGGCTACGAGGTGATCCTGACACGGGACAAAGACGTGTATCTTCCACTGGAAGAGCGAACCGCCATTGCCAATACCAGCAAGGCGGACATCTTCCTCTCCATTCACGTCAATGCCCATCCCAATAAAAAAGTTCGTGGGATCGAGACGTTTTTTCTCAACCTGGCGACCAATACCGATGCCATGCGGGTGGCGGCCCGGGAGAATGCGACCTCCACGCACAACATCAGTGAGCTTCAGGACATTTTGTCAGACCTGATGCAGAATTCCAAGATTCAGGAGTCATCCATTCTGGCCCGATACATCCACGAACAGCTGGTCAGCGGGCTTTCCGGCAATCCCTACAGGATCAGGGATCTGGGAGTGAAGCAGGCGCCGTTCTATGTCCTGATCGGTGCCGAGATGCCGGCCGTTTTGGCAGAGATCTCTTTCATCACCAATCCACACGAGGCCGCCTTGTTGAAGGAAGATAGCTATCTCAACGAGATCGCTCTTCAGATCGCCACCGGGGTGGCCAGGTACGTTGATCACCACTCCAGTGCAGCTGCCCTGCAATTTTAGTCGGCAGGAAGCAGGTGCACAAAACGGCTGTGGGAGAGACCGTCGCCCTGTCAGCCAGGCAGGTGCGGTGCGGCGGTCTCCGGTGGCAAGAGGGATGCTACCAGTCGATCATGTAGCAGAGGTATTTCCGGTCTTCCAAGAGGTCCCGGCCTTCCAGGAAGCGCTGCATGGATTCCGCCGCCACTTTCCCCTGGTAGACGGCCTTGGCAACGGTCTGCGGTCCCAGGACATTGTCTCCCCCGGCAAAGATCCATTCCACGTTGGTCTGCAGGGTCTTCGCATCCACACTGTAGGTCCCCCAAGAGGTGGTCTGCATCTCCAGGCCCCTGTCAGCCGTATGGTTGACTCTCTGGCTGATGGCCGGAATAATCGAGTCTGCCTCGATGATAAAATTGGAACCTTCCACAGGAACCGGCCGTCGCCGTCCGGAATCGTCCGGTTCGCCAAGCTCCATGCGGATGCATTCGACGCCACTGAGAGCGCCGTCCTGGGCATGAATCTTGACTGGAGCAGCAAGGAATTCGATGCGGACGCCCTCTTCCTCCAGGTGGTGAATCTCCGCCTTGGAGGCGGGCATCTCCTCCTTGGTCCTCCGATAAAGGATAAACACCTGGTCTGAACCAGTACGAAGGGCTGTGCGGGCTACGTCGATGGCCACGTTGCCGCCGCCGACAACCACCACCTTGCGGCCGATGTCGACCTCCTCACCGGTGAGGACCTTGCGCAGGTAATCCACACCATGGAGCACGCCCTTGGTTCCTTCTTCCCCTTCGATGCCCAGTTTGCGGCTGTCATGGGCGCCCACACCGATGAATACGGCTTCGAAGCCTTCTTCCCGGAGCTGCTTCAGAGTCCTGTCGCGGCCGATTGTGGTGCCGAAAAGAATATCTACGCCGCAGCTCTTCAATGCAGCAAGCTCGGCGCCAATGATGTCACGCGGCAGGCGGTAATGCGGTATTCCCACGGAGAGCATGCCGCCAAAGACCGGCAACCTCTCGAAAATCGTGCAGCTGTAACCGGCATGGGCCAGTTCATGGGCTACAGTCATGCCGGCTGGACCGGAACCCACGATGGCCACTTTCTTTCCCTTGGGCAGGGCGCATTCCCTAGACATGTCCTTGCCATTGGCGACCATCCAGTCAGTAAGGTAACGCTCGAGCATGCCGATGGCCACCGGATCCCCCTTTTTACCGCGGACACAGGATCCTTCACACTGGAATTCGTGAGGACAGACCCGGGAGCAGACCGATGGCATGGTGCTGGTTTCCCGGACTTTCCAGTATGCTTCTTCAAAGCGTTTCTCCCGAAGCAGGGCGATAAAACCCGGAATATCGTTTCGGATCGGACATCCCTGGATACAGGTGGGTTTTTTGCATTGCAGGCAGCGATTGGCCTCGGTAATGGCCATCTCTTCCGAATACCCGGCAGTCACCTCCTTGAAGTTGGTGATTCGTTCAGCGGGATCGAGTTCAGCTGGAAATTGGCGTGGTATGGCAAGTCGCTCTTTTGGTTTCATCTGTTCTCCTTGTGCGCAATCTGAACCTGTGGGCCTTAAAAATAACGTCCCGCCGGCTATCCTCCTGTGTGCAGGGGGGCGCAATAGTCCAATCAGCGGGTTTTTTCAGTTGGTCAATGCAATGGACACCACCTTTCAGGCCGTTCCAAATACGGGACCGAACCAAATCTGAACCTGCCAACTTATCAGAATATGGCGAAATTGGCAAGGTTCTGGCGGTTGCTCTAGTGAATTCATTACCGGCGGCATCAAATGGGCTGGGAACAAAAAAAAAACCGCCCCAAAAGGGGCGGCTAACGCTATATACTGCTGGAGATAATTGGTTACTGATTTCTGCTCAGCTCAGCCGTTCGGATTCTGGCCAGGGCCCTCTGCAGGGCAGCCTCTGCCCGGGCACGGTTGATCGTCTCAGCATGAGAGGCAGCCTGAGCAAGCCGCTTTTCGGCCCGTTCCTTTGCCCGCATGGCACGATCGACATCAATATCTTGTCCATATTCGGCACTTTCGACAAGAAAGGTGATCTTGTTGTTCGAGACCTCAGAAAAACCGCCGCTGACCATGAGATACTTGGTCTGCTTGTCTTTCTTGAAGCTCAGCGTGCCAGTCTTGATGGTGCTCAGAAAAGGCGCGTGATTGGCCAGTACACCGAATTCACCCCCCACGCCCGGTGCAGTGACGATGTCGACATCGTCACTGATGACCGGTCCGGAAGGAGTAACCACTTCAAGATGAATCTGTGCCATCGTCAATCCTCAGTTCAGCTTTGCCGGGCATTATGCCTCGGCCTTTTCCGCTGCAGCTTTTTCCACAGCTTCTTCAATGGTTCCTACCATGTAGAAGGCACTTTCCGGCAGGTCGTCATGTTTGCCTTCCAGGATCTCCTTGAAGCCGCGGACCGTATCCTCGACCTTGACATACTTGCCGTCCATGCCGGTGAAGACCTCGGCCACGTGGAAAGGCTGGGAAAGGAAACGCTGGATCTTCCTGGCCCGGGCTACCGTGATCTGGTCCTCCTCGGACAGCTCGTCCATACCGAGAATGGCGATGATATCCTGCAGTTCCTTGTATTTCTGCAGCGATACCTGGACACCGCGGGCCGTCTTGTAATGCTCCTCCCCGACAACGTTGGGATCGAGGATACGGGAGGTCGAATCAAGGGGATCGACCGCCGGATAGATACCGAGCTCGGCAATCTGCCGGGAAAGAACAACGGTACCGTCCAGATGGGCAAAGGTAGTTGCCGGCGCGGGATCGGTGAGGTCGTCCGCAGGTACATAGACACACTGGACCGCGGTGATGGACCCCTTGGTCGTGGAGGTGATGCGTTCCTGCAGAGCCCCCAGGTCAGTGGCCAAGGTCGGCTGGTAACCAACGGCTGAGGGAATGCGTCCCAGTAGAGCGGATACCTCGGCACCTGCCTGGGTGAAACGGAAGATGTTGTCGACAAAGAAGAGCACGTCCTGTCCGGCCTCGTCACGGAAGTATTCCGCAGCAGTCAGGCCGGTCAGGGCCACACGGGCCCGGGCTCCAGGCGGTTCGGTCATCTGGCCATATACCAGGGCTGCCTTGGGCAGTACGCCGGATTCCTTCATCTCCATGTACAGGTCGTTTCCTTCCCTGGTCCGTTCGCCCACACCGCAGAATACAGAGATACCACCGTGCTGCATGGCGATGTTGTTGACCATCTCCATCATGATAACGGTCTTGCCGCATCCGGCGCCGCCGAACAGCCCCATCTTGCCGCCGCGTGGGAAGGGCACCAGCAGGTCGATGACCTTGATGCCGGTTTCCAGAACATTGACCTCGGTATCCTGCTCGGTGAAGGCCGGCGCAGGCCGATGAATGGGCATGGTCTTGGAATCGTCGATTGGTCCGAGGCCATCGACCGGACGTCCGACCACGTTCATGATCCTGCCGAGCGCCGGATCACCGACCGGGATGGAAATCGGCTGTCCTGTATCGCGCGCCTCCATGCCGCGGACCAGGCCGTCGGTCTGATCCATGGCGATACAACGGACGACATTGTCACCAAGATGCTGAGCGACCTCGATGACCAGGTTGTCCGGTTCATCACTGATTCCCGGATTGCTGACAAATAGGGCATTTAAAATATCGGGTTGTTTCCCCGGTTCGAATTCAACGTCCACGACCGGACCAATTACCTGTATGATTTTTCCTACGTTCGAATCACCCATCTGAAATGGCCTCCTCTATCTTAGTAAATACACCTGGTATCGAGTTATCCTTTGAGCGCCTCGGCACCACCGACAATATCCATGAGCTCACCGGTAATGGCAGCCTGGCGAGCTTTGTTGTAGAGCATGGTGAGATCCTTGATCATGTCCTTGCAGGCGTTGGTGGCGTTATCCATGGCGGTCATTCGGGCGGCATGCTCGCTTGCGCCGACCTCAAGCATGGCGTGATAGACCTGCACGTTGAGATACAACGGTAACAGGACTTCCATGATTTCGCCTGGTTCTGGTTCATAGATGTAGGCACCGCTGATCTGCTCTTTTGGTTCTGTCTCGCCCTCCACAGGCTTTATGGGGAGCAATTGTTCGACTTCCGGCTTCTGCACGGCCACAGAGTGGAATTTGCCGTAGATCAGATCGACCTGATCAGTATCTCCTTTGATGAAAGCCTCACTGATGGTCTGGGAAATCTCCCTGGCATTGAACATCTGGAAGGTTCCCATGATGTCGTTGTATTGGGCCCGCAGCTTACCGCTCCTCCTGAAGCCCTGGGCCCCCTTCTTGCCGACCGTGACGATGGAGACTTTCTTGCCTTCGCTCTCATACTGCTCCATGAGCTTGGTTGCAGCCCCGATGATATTGGAGTTGAAGGAGCCGCAAAGGCCTCTGTCCGAAGTGACAACGACCAGTTCTACGGTTTTGACATCACGGACCTCCATGAGGGGCAGATTGCTCCCCTCCATACCGCCGGAGAGATCACGCATGGCCTCGGCAAACTTCTCCGCATATGGCCTGAATGCCTCCATCTTTTCCTGCGCTCCGCGCAGCTTGGCAGAGGCGACCATGTTCATCGCCTGCGTGATTTGCGAGGTCTTGGAGACGCCCTCTATCTTGTCTTTGACATCCTTTAATCCAGGCATGGGTCGTTTCCTCTACGCTCAGTTCAGGCCCTTTGTCGCTTTGAATGTTTCACCAAATGCGGTCAGGGCCTTTTTCATCTTCTCCTCAATCTCGGGTGTAATTTCCTCCTTTTCCCTGAGGTCGGAGAAGATGGACGGCTCATTGGCCTCGATGTAGGTGTACAGTTCCTGCTCGTAATCGGCCAGGGTATTGACCGGAAACTCGTCCAGGAACCCACGGGTACCAGCGTACAGGATGGTCACCTGTTTTTCCATGGGGAGTGGCTGATACTGCGGTTGCTTGAGGATTTCGACCAGACGTTCACCTCTGTTCAACTGTGCCTGGGTAGCCGCATCAAGATCTGATCCGAATCCGGCAAAGGCGGCCAGCTCACGATACTGGGCAAGGTCGAGTCGCAAGGTACCGGCCACCTGCTTCATGGCCTTGACCTGCGCCGCACCACCGACACGAGATACCGAGATACCTACATTGATGGCTGGCCGGACACCGGCGAAAAACAGGCTCGGCTCCAGGAAGACCTGGCCGTCGGTAATGGAGATAACGTTTGTGGGAATAAAGGCAGAAACGTCACCTGCCTGAGTCTCGATGATGGGCAGGGCTGTCAGGGAGCCCGCTCCCAGCTCATCGTTTACCTTGGCAGCCCGTTCAAGCAACCTGGAATGGTTGAAGAAGATGTCACCAGGGTAGGCCTCGCGTCCAGGGGGGCGCCTGAGCAGCAGGGAAAGCTCACGATAGGCGACAGCCTGCTTGGACAGGTCATCATAGATGATCAGGGCGTGTTGACCATTGTCCCGGAAATACTCGCCCATGGCGCAGCCAACCATGGCCGAGACATACTGCATGGGTGCCGGATCTGATGCACAGGCGGCAACGACGGTGGTGTACTCCATGGCTCCATGCTTGCGCAGGGCCTCCACCACCAGGGCGACTGTCGATTTCTTCTGTCCTGTGGCAACGTAAATACAATGGACATCGGTGTCTTTCTGGGCAATGATGGCATCAACACAGAGGGCGGTCTTGCCGATCTGGCGGTCGCCAATGATCAGTTCCCGTTGTCCCCGGCCGACCGGTGTCATCCCATCGACGGCCTTGTAGCCGGTGTACATGGGCTCGTGAACGGACTTTCTGGCAATAACACCCGGTGCCAGGACCTCGATCTTGCGGTACTCCGTAGCCTCGATCGGTCCCTTGCCGTCGATGGGCTGACCGATACCGTCGACCACCCGGCCTTCCAGTGCCGGTCCCACGGGTACCTCGGCGATCCTTCCGGTCCGCTTGACAATATCTCCTTCCTTGATGTTGCGGACATCGCCCATGATGGCGCAACCCACGTTGTCCTCTTCAAGGTTGAGAGCAAGCCCCATGATCCCACCCGGAAATTCGAGGAGCTCCATGGCCTGGCAGTTTTCGACGCCATAAACACGGGCAATACCATCACCTACTGAAAGAACTGTACCGGTCTCTTTCAGGTCGACATCACTTTCGTAGCCAGCGATTTGATCCTTTATGATCTGACTGATTTCTTCGGCTTTGATCTGCATTTGACTATTCTCTCCCCTTGATAGATTCTTTTAATCCATTAAGTTGCGTCTTGATACTTCCATCCAGGACCAAGTCACCTACCTTGGCTATGATTCCACCGATGATCGTCGGGTCGACCTGGGTCTCGAGTATGACTTTATTTCCTGTGATTTTTTCCAGCGTAGCCTGAATCTTTTCAAGCAGAGCAGCGTCCAGCTCAACGGCAGAGATCACCGATCCATGGCTGATATTCTGATCCCTGTCCACCATGACCTGCAGTTCGTTGGCAATGTCGGGCAGAATACCGGCACGCTTTTTTTCGACGAGCAGATCAAGAAACCTCGTCATGATGGTATCCGCCTCTGCCGACGTAGCGATCTTTGCCATCACCTTTTTACGGACATCCAGGGGATAGAGCGGATTGGTCAGCGCATCCATCACTATTGGCCCCTGGTCGTAAAGAGCGGCGATCGCATTGAGCGTTTCAGCGTAACTCTCGACCTTGTCCTTCTCTTTGCCAAGAGAAAACAGTGCCTTGGCATATCGTCTCGCTAAGATTGTCTGTCTCACTGTGCCGCACCTACCCGTTCAAGATACTGTTCAGTAATCGCAATCTGATCTTCCGGAGTCAGATTTTTCACGATCAGTTCCTCTGCCATGGCCGCTGCCTGGTCAGCGATTTCATCGCGCAGCCTGCGTTTTGCATCCACGATTTCGGCCTTCACCGCTGCTTCCGCCTGTCGCTTGATATCTTCCGCTGCCCGCTCGGCTTCCTTGAGAATTCGTTCCTTTTCATTTTCTGCCTGGGCCACTGCCTTTTCGACGATGGTCTCCATCTCTTTTTCCATCCCGGCAAGACGGGCCTCGAATTCCTTGTAGGAGCGTTCCGCCTTGTCCCGCTTGGCCTCGAGCTCTTCCAGTTCTTCCTGGATCTGTTTACGCCTGCCGCTCAGGCCGGAACCGATGGGCTTGGCCAGGAATTTGACCAGGATGATGACGAGGGCGATGAAGTTGATGGTCCGCCAGAAGAGATCCTTCAGTTTGGCTGGCGAAAGTGAACTCGAATGGGCCGCGTCATGCCCGCCACCATGAGAGGTTTGGGCCGCAGCATGACCAACCTCCTTGGTGCCATGTCCTTCGCTGGCCCCGTGCTCCGTGGCTGAAGCTGCGTGTCCATTGCCGGTAGCCGCCTGCACACTGTGGGCAACTCCGTGGCCACTGTCCGCCGTCGGAGCCGCTTCATGACCCTGGCTGGCGTAAGCCCATGTAGCCAGAGCGAGAATCAGTCCCAGCAGTAGGGGGAAAACCAGCTTTCTGAATTGTGAATTCATGCTTCCAGACTCCTTCCAAGTATCTTTGCTGCCATTGCCTGGGCAAACCCAGCCGCATTATCCTGCAATTCCTTCTGCGCTTTTTCTATCTGCGAACGGATTTCCGTCAGCTGTTTTTCCTTTTCCGCCTCAGCCGCCTGGCGGACTTCTGCCAGTTTTTCTGCACCAGCGGACTGAGCTTCGCTTCTGGCGCTGTCCAGGGCCTTCTTGGCCTTGGCACTGGCTTCCCGCATCTTCCTGTCCACCTCGGCTTGACGATGGCGGGCGTTCTGTTCAAACTGTTCCACTTCCTTGTTTAATGATTCCAAGCGCCTTTGCCGTTTTTCCAGGATGCCGAGTACCGGCTTGTAGAGAATCGCATTGAGGACAACCATCAATATGATCATATTGATGATGTGAATTACCATTGTGATGTCAATTGTAATCATGCAACTGCTCCTGATAACTGGATATTTTTAGAATTTTTTTTCGCAAAGTGAATGGTGGTTCATCTCACGAGAAGGATAAGTACTGAAAAAACTTTCGGCTGTCAAATCTTTTTTCCCGAAATCGGCCGCTGCTCCGGAAAATCAGGCTCCCATTAATGCGCGGAAATGTGGTCAATACAGGAGATACCTGCTTCGATCAATAAAGCTGATATGGGGGGCCAGCCGAACTGAATTCAGGCTGGTTCGATCTTGCCTTTTGCGGTGAGCCAGGCCACAAGGCGATTCATCCCGGTGGTTGTGTCGATTTCCGGGTGGTAGCCGAGCTTCCGGATGCGCCCGATGGAGAACCAGTGGGAACGGCCAAGCTGTTCGGCAAGAAACCTGGTCATGAGCGGTTCCTTCTGCCTGGACAGCAGGCCGTGGTATGCTTCCATGAGCAGGCCGGTGAACCAGGCTGTGCGAAGGCTGATCCGTTTATTGACCGGTTCCATGTGCAGCCGGTGGAACAGCCCGTTAATCCAGGGCCAGAGCGCCACCGGATCTCCCTGGGAGACAAAGAAGGCCCTGCCGGCACTCCTGCCATGCCCAGCCAGGTCCTGGGCCAGAAGGAGATGGGCGGCGACTACGTTGTCGATGTAGGAAATATCAACCCGGTTGGTGCCCTGGCCGACGATCCGCAGCCGGCCGGTCCGGCCCCGGGTGATAAGCCGGGGGATGAGGTTGGTGTCGCCAGGGCCCCATACCAGATGAGGGCGGATCGCCGTGGTGAGCAGTTGATCCTGATTGGCCGCCAGCACCAGTTTTTCGGCGAGAATTTTTGTGCGCTGGTAGTGACAAAGTGGTCTGGCGGCATAGGGAACAGACTCATCCACTCCCTCGAGGTCCAGACCTCCAAAGACCACCGAAGGGGTCGAGGTGTAGACGAGTCGTTTCACCCTGTTATGGAGACAGGCTGCAAGAATATTGGCGGTCCCGCTGACGTTGATCCCGAAATATTCCCGCCATGGTCCCCAGATACCCGCCTTGGCGGCCACATGGAATACCGTGTCCACTCCTTCCAGGCAGTTGCGGACAAAGCGTTGATCACGGATGTCGCCCACCAGGCACCTGGCCCCGTACTGCTCGGCCTGGGAGTAGCGATGCCGTCCCAGGACCCGGACCTGCAATTTGCGCTTTCGCAAGGCCTTGACCAGGGCAAGGCCGATGAAACCGCCCCCACCGGTTACGGCTATCTTGTTCATGGCACCTCCATGAATGACCGGTTATCAGAGCCCTCCGCCATCCAGGCAGCCCTTGGCGGCGAGCTGCTGTTTGGCCCAGTCGGCCAGCCTTTCTCTGAATATTTTGGCATTGTGACGGATATCCACCGGAAAGCCCGGATGCAGGAGAAAGGTTCTGATGCAGCGGGTATGGGCCTTGCTTTGGGCCAGGGTATGCAGGGCGGCAATCAGCCGGTCCTGGTCCCGACACTGTCCTGCAGGCTCCACGACCAGGACCGGAGTCTGGCGTCCGGGTTGGCCCACTCCGACCAGGGCGGAGCGATACACCTCTGGATGCTCGTTGAAGATGGCCTCGCAGGGTATGGTATACAGAACACCTTGGCTGGTAAACACGCGATGTGCCTTGCGGCCGCAAAACCAGAGCCGGCCCTGCTCATCGAGATACCCCATGTCGCCCATCCGGTGCCAGAGCCGGTTGTTGTCTGCGATCTTGGCCAGGGCGGTCTCCCGGTCGTCGTGATCGTAACTTCTGGTGACCACGGGCCCGGAGGCAACGATCTCGCCAATGGTCCCTGCCTCCAGTTCTTCGACCTCGTCCCAACCAGTGATTCTACCATTCCTGGGACGGATGATTCGGATATCCATGCCCGGTAGGGGCCTGCCAACACAGGTACCTTTTCCCTGCCTGGTCAGATGCCAGGTCTGGCCAAGGAGTTCGCTGCCGGTGATCGCGGTCAGCGGCAGCCCCTCTGTGGCGCCGTATGGTACGTAGATTTCTCCGGCCGGGTCGATGATCTCACGGACCCGGCCGACCAGCTCTCCGGAAACAGGGGCCCCGGCCATGAGCACCTTGCGCAGCGGCAGAACAATGTTCTTCTGTCGGCAATAGCGGCTGACCACGTTCCAGATGGCCGGGGAGCCGAAGGAATAGGTGACCTGCTGATCCAGGATCGAGGCGACGAACCGTTCAGGAACGACCTTGGCCGGCCGGGTGGGATCCATGTCCGGGATGACGGTCCTGGCGCCCAGGGCTATGGAAAAGAGTCCGAAGAGCGGGAAGCCGGGCTGGTCCACATCCGTGGAACCGATACCGAAGCTGGACCTGATCAGCTGCAGCTGGGCATGGAAAATACCATGGGTGTAGCGGACTCCCTTGGGCGGTCCGGTGGAGCCGGTGGTGAAGATGATAGCGGCCAGTTCATTTTCTCCGGCCTTCCCGGCGCCTTTGTTCTCCGTGTCTTCTGTCCCGCGCAGTCCATGAAGTGCGTGGCCAAGGAGACCGAGTGAAGGCCCGACACAGATACGCTGCCGGACCGATCTGAACGGCCTGGGGAAAAGCCTGCTGAGGATCTGTACCTGGGGAAGGGCGATCAAAACGGCCGGCCGGACCGAAGCGATACAGCGAAGCAGGTTGCTGAACCCCATGCCGGGATCGATGAGAATCACCACAGCTCTGAGCCGGAACAGGGCAAAGGTCAGGCAGATGAAATCCATGGAGGGCCGGACCATGAGCATCACCCGCCGGCCCGGCTGGATCCCGGCCCTGCGTAAAATGCCCGCATATTTGCTGACCGTGTCCTGCAGGGCAGCGAAACTCCAGCTCTTATACCGGTCTCGGCGGCAGTGGACCAGGCCGGTCCGTTTCCCGTGTTCGGCGGCAACGGCCGCCAGGGTGGAGCTGATATTGAAATCCTTTTCAGCAACCATGCCCGCAAAAACAGCAAGGAGAAGCAACGTGCTCCGGGAACAGAAAGAAGAAAGGGGATCCATTCGGTGGCGAACAGATCCCCCTCACCAGGCGGGCAGGCCCATGATCAACGCCATGCACCGGCGGCACGGTGTCTACTTGCTCAGGACCTTTCCTATTTCTCTTGCCTTGTCGACCTTTTCCCGTACAGTCTCGACTTCCCTGACACCAGGGAGGCTCTTCTTGATATCCTGGCCAACCTCCCCGGCATCGTCCAGCCCCTCCTTGAAGGACCGGATGGCCTTGCCGAGCCCGGCGCCGATTTCCGGCAGTTTCTTGCCCCCGAAAAAGAGAAAGGCTATCCCCAGGATCACTATAAGTTCCGGTGTTCCCAATCCAAACATGATGACGTCAATGCTCCGTGAAGTCGTGTTCTGCTAGGGAGAAGATATTCGTCTATGCTTCTCTGCTCTTGTCTTCCTCGATTTTTTTTGCCGTGTCCTCACCCTTGGTGGCCTCTTTGAAGTTCTTTATTCCCTTGCCGATGCCGCTGCCGATTTCCGGCAGTTTCCCGGCTCCGAAGATGATGACGATGATGACCAGAATGATCACCAGCTCAGGCATTCCAAGACCGAACATGATGTCTCCCTCACGTGTATAGTGAATGATCTATAGGATACTTTTTTACAGACTTACAACTTACACCCTGACCTTGACGCTGTCAATAGTTGCCGGTTGGTCCGGGAGATAGCCATCTCGGGAGGCGGGAAGCGCAAGGGGCACCGACCGGGCCGGCCACTGCGTTGCGCGGATGCGCCTGCCTGACGGACCGACCAGTGGACAGCCTTGCCTCTCAGGTGCTGCCGATATAGTTGCTCCGTATCCTGCGCGGCAGTTTGCTGTTGTAACGTTCAGCCAGAAATAACTTGAATTCCTGCAGGAATTCCATTCTGCCTCTGGCCATTTCGTTGTCCAGTCCATCTTCGCCGACAGCAGCCCGGGCCGTAACCAGCCTGTTTTCTATTTCCTCGTAGAGGTCGAGCAGGTAGGTGTGTGCCATGGTTTCTCAATAATAATTTTGGGTTTTCAGATCAATCCGTTCAGACAGATAGTTCCGGAAATGGAGGAGTTCTTCCAGGCGTCCCTGGTAGTAGCGGGCGGTCCGGGGCTCCCCGCGTGTCAGGGCCCTGGCAAGTTCCTGTTCGGCCTTGCGGATCTCGTTACTGAGGTAATCGTGGATTTCCACGGAATAGATGTGGGCCATCATGCCTCCGTTGTGCTGCCCGACTCTTTCAGCAGGCTGAGGAGCTCGGCCGCCGAAAGCGTCGGGATCTTGTCGCCACCGGCCAGCAGGTCCTCGGCAAGACGTCGCTTCCGGTGATGCAGGTCAACAATTTTCTCCTCTATGGTCCCTTCCATGACCAGCCTGTAGACCGTGACCGGTCGGTCCTGGCCAATGCGATGGGCCCGGTCGGATGCCTGGTCTTCCACAGCCGGGTTCCACCAGGGATCCAGGTGGATGACGTAGTCGGCCGCGGTCAGGTTCAGGCCGGTGCCGCCGGCCCGGAGACTGATGAGAAAGACATCGCCCTCACCGGCCTGAAACCGGGCCACCCGTTTTTTGCGTTCACCAGCTCCTACAGAGCCGTCCAGGTACTGGTAGCTGATCCTCTCCCTGTCCAGGTGTTGGCGGACGATCTGGAGGTGATCCACAAACTGACTGAATACCAGGACCTTGTGGCGGTTGGCCAGCAGTTCTTCCAGGGTGGATACAAACTGATCGAACTTGGCGCTGGGAATGGAATTATCATTCAGAACCAGCCTGGGATTGCAGCAGAGCCGGCGCAGTCTGGTTATCTCGGCTAGGATCTGCAGCGGGGATATTTCTTTGTCCCGCGCTGCGGTGCTTGTCAGTTTTTCCAGCGAGAGCAGTCGCTGCGCCTCGTACAGGGCCATCTCTTTCTCTCCCATGGCAATCTTCAGGGTGATGTCGGTGCGTGGAGGCAGCTGCCGGAGAACGTCGCTTTTCAGCCGCCTGAGGAGAAAGGGTCTGATCAGTTTGCGCAGCCGATCCTGCGCTTCCCGGTCCTGGTTCCGTTCGATGGGAATGGCAAACCGTTCGCGGAACTGCTTCCGGGGACCAAGAAGTCCGGGGTTGAGAAAGCGGAACAGGGTCCAGAGTTCGGTCAGGTTGTTTTCCACCGGCGTGCCTGTGGTGATCAGGCGGAAAGCGGCCCTGAGCCGCATGGCGGCCCGTGAGCGTTTGGTGGCCGCATTCTTGATGGCCTGGGCCTCGTCCAGCACGACCCCCTGCCAGGAGACCCTGGCCAGCCGATCGATTTCCAGGGACAGCAGCCCATAACTGCAAACCACGATATCGAATGGCTGCAGAGAGTCGAGCAGTTGCTGCCGGTCACCCTGTCCAAACATCCTGATCCGGAGGGTGGGGGTAAAACGGGCCGCCTCTTCTTCCCAGTTGGCCATAACCGAAACCGGTGCCACTACCAGGGAGGGGCCGTGTTCTGCCAGGTGGAGGAGGACTGCCAGGGCCTGGAGCGTTTTGCCCAGTCCCATGTCATCGGCCAGGCAGCCCCCCACCTGCCAATGGGCCAACCTGGCCAGCCAACGGTACCCGTCCAGCTGGTAGGGGCGCAGTTCAGCCTTGAGAGTTGAGGGAAGTGACGGTGAGACAGGCTCTGCCAGCCTGGCCACATGCTGTTTCCAGGCCCTGTCACCGCGAATTTTGCCGGTACGGGAGATCAGGCCATCCAGAGCGAGCGAGGCCAGCGGCGGTATGCGGACCCCCTTGCCGTGCGGCCTGGAATAGTCGCCCAGTTCCTGGAGACGCCGCTTGAATTCACGGGTCAGGGCCAGGAAGCTGCCGTCGCTCAGGGGGATGAAGCGCCCTGTCGCTGTTTCCAGGGCAGAGAGAAGTTCCTTCAGCTCGAGGCAGAGGTCCCTGTCCACTTCCAGAGATCCCTGGATTCGGAACCAGTCCTTGTCCTTTCGCAACTGCATGGAGAACTGGGTGAAGGAGGACTCTGCCCGTATTCGGTAATGTTCACCCTTTGGCCACTCCAGAATCACATCCTTGCCGCAGTTCTTCAGCTGCAGGAGCAGTTCCAGGCTATCTTCGGGATTGTCGATCAGGTAGCGGCCATCGAGAAATTCGGCCCGTTCCAGGATCTGTAACCGTTGCACCAGCCTGGCCAGCCTGGTTTGCTCCATCTGCAGGTCCCGGCTGGCCATGACCTGCCTGCCCTCCAGCCTGGCCAGGACATTTTTCCGTCCTCTGCCGGGGCGGAACCAGGAACCCTGATCACGGAACGGCCGGACCAGGAATTCGAGCTGTAATCCGTCTCCTGCCGGTACAAGACGGGCATGGGGAGTCGGGTCGGCTTCCACCTGGATGCCACTGTCCAGCTCGGCCCCCAGGTCGGACTGGACCGGCAGCAGCGAGGCCAGGGCCGGGATGGTGGAGCGGAGCTGCTCCATGGCCTGCTCCGGGAAGGTGGAGTGTCCCTGCAGGATGTTGCTGAGCCGTTTCTGTCGTTCGTCGAGGAGATAGACCAGGTAGCGGTCGGATCGCTCCCGGATGATGGCAAGACCGTCGGCAAATGTCTTGGGATCAGGATGGAGTTGCAGCCGGATCTTGTTGCCCTGTCTGCTGATCTGCAGTTCGGGTTCGGCCCTGACCAGTTCCACCGGGACTTCGGGCGATTTCTCGAGAAAGACGAGGGGATGACCGCAAAGGGCCAGGAGCGCCTTGGTCTTGTCCAGCCGGTAGACTGTCTTGCGATGGTAGGACGAGTACTCCTGAGTGGCATGGATGGCGGCTATGACCTGTCGATCCTGGTCGGTGAGAAAATCCATTGCATCGGCTTGTTCCTGCAGGGTCTTGAGGGCGACCGGCCGGCCTTTTGACCATCTGCCGTTTGAGGAATATTTCTGGATACGGGGAGTGAGGTTCAGCAAACGATGTTTTTCTTGATAGTGGAAGTGCCAGACAAGACGCTCCCCCCTATCTGAAGGATCAGGGCCGGCAACCACTGCCTGTTCGGCCAGAGAGGCAAGGGCCCGGACCGTTTTCTGCCAGGCCGGCACGACCTGATAGGCGTCGGTGAGAGTGGCCAGACCGATAAGTTGCCAGATCTCGTCGGCGATGGCCCGGTTCATGGACACGTCGTGACCCAGCAGGATCAGGACCTCGGCAGCCTCGGCAGCCAGCCAGAGGTTCTGGATGTCGATGGCCTGATCCCTGGCCTGTCGAAGAAGGGGAACAGCCTTGCGGGCCGATTTTTTGTCTATCCAGGCGCCGATCATCAGGCGCATGATTAGTTCCAACAGCGGCCTTGAGCCGTAGAGCAGCCTGCTCTCTGCCGGATCCATTGCCAGCTGCTCGGCAAAACAGGGCTGTAGATCGATACAGAGCTGGATCTCAGGTTCCCGCGTTCTCTTGAAGCGTCTGGCAAGCAGGCCGATATACTGCATTCCCTCTGCAAACCGGTCAGGATCGCGGCTGCGGAGCAGGGCCAGAAGATAGAGAAATCCACCAAAATCCTGGAGCACCACAGTCCGTTTTCTGGTTGATTTCTTGAAGAGTCGGATGTGGCGGTCAAAATGGTCCAGGGCCTGTCCGGTTGCGCCGCGGAGCATGGTCAGCCAGGCCAGCAGATAGTGTTGCTGCACCTCGGGCATGGCAGGATCATTGATCAGCTCTTCTGCCCGCTCCGCTCTGTCCATGAGAAGGCAGAGTTCAGGCAGGGCAAAGGGAGACTTGTTCTGTTCCCTGGCCTGCCGCTGCCAGTGTGCTGTCAGCTGGTCCAGCAGTGCATCCGCATCATGAACAGGCAGAAGATGGTGCACAGAACGTTTCAGCAGATGGACGAGCAGCCATGAATGATGTTCCACCGGAAGATGTTCCAATAGCCGTGGATGCCAGGGAGAAAAAAAGAGCTTGTCCAGGGGTGGCTTTTCCAGGTAGGCACGTTTGTACGCCTTTTCTGCCTTGCGCAGGGCTTCTTCGAGTTCTTCCCGGGAGGTGCCGAGAAAGATTGCTTGCAGAACCTCCCGGCAGCAGTGACCATAGTCATTGTACAGTGCACTGTACCTGTGGGGATACTGTGCCTCCAGGGCCTTTATGATGTCGTTGAAGCTGTCTTGACGAAGCACGTGGAGCAAGGCCAGCATGCCCATCGGTGGACTGGCATGGAAACGGGAGCCATCCCGCTCCACGATCCTTTTTTTCTCTAGTCCCTGGAGAACCGGTTTGAGCGTCCTGCCGGTGTATATCTTGCCGTTTGGATTGCGCAGCCGCAAAAAACGCAGCAGTTCCACCAGGCTGGTCTGGGTACAGCCGATGCAGCTGACCGCCAGGAGGGCCAGGATTTTTCGCTCCTGTTCAGACAGCCGGTTGAACTGCTTTTCCTTTTTGGGCCAGTCCGGGAGGATCTCTTTGAAATGGATCATGGATCTTTTCGGGCTCGGTGCAGCCGGGCAGGCAAGGAGGACAACCTGGCCTGCCGGATGGTCTCCAGGAAGGCCTGGTGAGCCTGCCTGCCCTTTCCATAGGCCTGATAGGCGTGATAGAGATGCACCGGCACCACCTCTGTGGCCCGGCACCATTCGTGGTTGCTGCCTGTACTTCCCCTGGTCATCATGAACATGGTGTCCGGATCCATTTTGGCGAGAATGCCCAATCGGTAAAGGATGTGGTCGGGCAGTTGCTGGATGAGCATGGTGAACAGCTGGGCCACTTGCAGCGGCACCCGCACATAGACGGCCTCCCGTCTGCCCAGGGCCTGACGGGACTGCTGGAAAATTTCCTTCCAGGTGAGCACGTCCGGGCCGGTTGCTCTGAGGATGGTCCGGTTGCAGGGGGAAGCTTCCATGAGCCGGACGATGCCTACGGCGAGCTCCCGGCAGTGGATGGGCTGGATGCGGGCATTGCCGATGTAGAAGATGATCGGCATGCGGGCGATCTGCTCCAGAATCAGGTGGCCGCGTTCCGGTTCGTAGATGATGTTGGGCCGGACAATGACCCAGTCCAGAGAGTCCATGGCGGCCAGGGCCTCGTCGGTCATCCGCTTGGTCCGTGGATAGTCGTACCGGTCGCAGTCCGGCCAGTCGACACCGGTTGTCGAGATCTGGATCACCCGGGCCGATGTCGGTGTGGATCCGATCCGCTGGTTTTCCCGGCAGAAGAGCTGGATGGCCTGGAACAAGGCCAACGGCGCCCTGGTATTGACATTTTCCAGGGACTGGCCGCCGAAGCTGTTGGCAATGCCCACATTGTTGACCACTCCATTGATGGCATAGCGCTGCAGTCGCTCAAGCCAGACCCGGGGAGTGATATCCCGGTTCAGGTCGACCTGGAGGAATTCCACGTGGGAAAAGGGGAGTTCTCTTGCCGCCTTGCGCAGGTTGCGGACTCCGCAGACCACCCGGTACCCGGCCAGGACGAACTCCTCCACCAGGGCGGGGCCAAGAAAGCCGGTGGCGCCGATAACCAGAATGGTTTTTCGGGGAACTCCTCTTGTCATGAACTCCGTGGTTTGCCAGGCAGCGGCAGCATGAACGGTGTCCGCTGCCGGTACCTGAGATAGTCGTTGCCGAAACGGGCTTTCAGTTCCTGTTCTTCGATGAGTCGTATATACAGGCTTCCGAGCAGAAAGGCAAACAGGAGGCAGAACAGACCGGTGGAAAGGGAGTCGAACCAGGTGCCTACGGCGAAGATATACAGATCCGTTCCCAACTCCACCGGGTTGCGACACAGTCTGTATGGGCCGGTGGTGACCAGTTTTCTGGTGGGAGCGATGGGTGCCGGCGTGCCCTTGCCGTCCCGCCAGAGAACCACGAGTGACCAGACCATGAGAACAAGGCCGATGGCCAGGGCCAGGAGGGCGAGTGCGGATTCCAACTGGTGGGGACTGTCCAGGTTGAGGCCGGCAGAGAGCCTCCGGGCAGCGAGAAAGATCAGCCAGGGGGAGATGACCAGAAAGACGATGGTTCCCGGGACCATGGCCAGGATCCGGTACCAGACAGGATAATCCCGTTTTGTGAATCTGGTAAAAAGCGGTAACAGTCGTTGTATGTTCATTTCATTGCCCTGTCCTGTCCGCCGCTTCCACCAGGGCGGAGGTCAGGCGGCGAAGCTCTTCCGGTCTGATGATATAGGGCGGCATCAAATAGAGGAGACGGTCAAAGGGACGGATCCAGACTCCACGCTCCAGGAAAAAGGGGATCAAGGCAGCCATGTCCACGGGCCGCTCCATCTCGATCACTCCGATACCGCCGAGGATCCGGACATCCAGGACCCCGGGCAGCTCAGTAGCAGGCTGCAGCTCAAGCCGCAGCTGTTTTTCCATTGACCGGATGCGTTCCTGCCAGGAAGATGCCAGCAACAGGTCCACCGAGGCCCTGGCCACACTGCACGCCAGGGGATTGCCCATGAAGGTGGGACCATGCATGAACAGGCCGGGTGAAGCCGCGCTGATGGTCCCTGCCACCTCGTCGGTGGTCAGGGTGGCGGCCAGGCTCAGGTATCCGCCTGTGAGGGCTTTGCCGAGGCAGAGAATGTCCGGGCACACGCCGGCGTGCTCTGCAGCAAAGAGTTTGCCTGTTCGGCCGAACCCGGTGGCGATCTCGTCGAAGATCAGCAGCAGGTCGTACCGGTCACAGAGCTTCCGCAGGGCGCGGAGATAGGCAGGATGGTAGAACCACATGCCCCCGGCACCCTGGACCACGGGTTCCACGATCACGGCTGCCAGTTCGTGACAATGCCGGGCAATCAGTCTTGCTGTCTCGTTCATCTCCTGCTCCTGCCAGGGCCCATGGAAGCGGCAGGCTGGCCGAGGAGCGAAGATCTGGGTCGGCAGGGAACGGGCAAAGAGCCGATGCATGCCGGTGACCGGATCGCAGACAGACATGGCGTGAAAGGTGTCGCCGTGGTACCCGCCGCGGATGGTCAGCAGCCTGTGTTTTTCCGGTTGGCTGCGGGCCTGCCAGTACTGGAGCGCCATTTTCAGGGCCACCTCCACACTTACCGAACCGGAGTCGGCCAGAAAGATCCGGGACAGTGCCGCAGGGGTTATCCGGAGGAGAAGACGACAGAGTTCGATGGCCGGTTCGTGGGTCAGGCCGCCGAACATGACATGGGCCATGGCGGCCAACTGCTTCCTGGCTGCCCGGTTGAGGACAGGATGATTGTAGCCATGGATCGCCGCCCACCAGGATGACATGCCATCGATCAGCTCTCGACCGTCGGCCAGCCGCAGCCGCACACCTTCTGCGGCGACCACCATCTGCACGGGGAGCGGATCGGTCATGGATGTGTAGGGGTGCCAGATATGTTTCCGATCGAAATCCAGCAGTGACTGCGAATGCTGCTTCATGATCGTGCAGGCTGTCCGTTCAGTTCTTGGATAGACAAAGATCCTGGCTGTCCCGACAGCCGGCGTTTCGCCTGAAGGTGAAGCCCAGGGCGCGCAGTTCCTCGAGATCTCTCTCGAGCCGGACTCCAACAGTGGTGAGATAGTTGCCGACAATGGCCCCGTTGGCGCCCGCCCGGAAGCAGCGGTACTGATTGTTTCCCATCAGCTGACGGCCGCCTGCCAGCCTGATCACGGCCTGCGGGTTGATCAGCCGAAAGAGGGCTATGGTGGTCAGTACCTCGTCGATCGGCAGGGTGGGGAGGTCGGCCAGTGGAGTCCCCGGGATCGGAGTATGGATGTTCAGCGGAATGGAGCGGATATCCAGTTCGCGCAGTTCAAAGGCCAGGTCGATACGGTCATCCATGGTTTCGCCGAGACCGATGATGCCGCCGGAGCAGAGGGACAGTCCTGCCTGGCGGGCGATCTGCAGGGTGGAGACCTTGTCTTCCCAGGAGTGGGTGGTGCAGATCATGGGAAAGTATTCCCGGCTGGATTCCAGGTTGCAATGGTAACGGCTCACTCCAGCCTCGCGGAGCCGGATCGCGCCTGTTTTGGTCAGCAACCCCATGGAAGCACAGAACCGAAGGCCGGTCCTGGCCCTGATCTCGCCATAAAGGGCGGCAAGTCTGCCCAGGCTGTCCGCATCCACACTGCGGCCGCTGGTGACCAGGGACAGCCTGTCCACCCCATGGCGGTCATTGTCCCGGGCAATGAGGAGGGCCTTGTCCGGATCGATCAGGCGGTAGCGGGGAATTGTGGTGTGATGACGGGCGGACTGGGCGCAGAACCTGCAGTCCTCGCTGCAGTTGCCACTTCTGGCGTTGATGATGGAGCAGAGATGGAATCGGTTGCCGTGCAGATCCTGGCGCAGGGTATCGGCCGCTTGCCAGAGATGGGTTGGTTCGCCGGTTTGGACAAGCTGCCGGGCGGTCTCTCTGTCGATGGCTTTCCCGGCCAGGATGGAACGGAGAAGCGAGGAGAGCAGGGGCGCGGTCATCGTTCACAGTGCGGGGTTGGGATACGCGGCGGTCCTTCGACGATCATTTCCGCAATGGTCTTCTTCACCCTGGGAAAGAGATGGCGCTTGTGTCCCATCAGCCGCGATTCCAGGCCTGCCAAGCGGCGGAACAGCACGGTCCGGTCCATGGCTGGGGAGTATTCCTCAGCCAGATAGTTTTCCCGCACGATCTCCTGGCAGCGGAAGCAGCCCGGGAAACGGAGTTGCTGACCATCCGGCCTGGTCAGGGTGGCCGGCACCCCGTGCATGCGGCAGATCAGCATTCTGTGGGAATAGAGGACGCAGAGGCCCTCTTCGTTCAGCGGACACATGAGCAGGGGGCGTTCATCAGCATCCTGGTAATCCTTGCATTTTTCCACGTACTCCTTTGCCCTGCTCATGATCCTGTCGAAAAGGGCGTCGTCGCGCAGCCTTCTGATACCCACCCAGAGATAGGCCCATTCCGCATAGGTGTGATGGAGAAAATAGGAGTCGCAGCAGTTGTCTGGACAGCCTTCGCAAGTCAGCGGGATTTTTTTGGCTATGGCGTCATACGACTCCTGAAGGGAGTCGTAGATTTCGGTCATTTCCTGGATCAGTTCCGGGGGCAGAAATATCTCTTTCATAGCGGTCTGGCTCCATTCTCAACGTTGTTCCTGGAAATGAATAACCTTGTAGGTCTCCACCCGCAGTTCACCGCTCTGCCAGAAATCGGCCGGCAGGCCGGCCTTCAGGCAGAGGTGGTCGAGAAATTGCTGTGGCCGGGGCAGCTGTTCCCAGACCTGGGGAAGAAAGGTGGCGCTGGCACCATTCGGGGCCCGGATGATGACCCCGTCCTCGTGTGGTCGCAGCCTGCGGATCAGGTCCATGCCGTCGCTGTAGGAAAGGGGTTCGGGATCTGAAAGAACAGAAACCTCGATCTGTAGTTCAGCTACTTCTTCGGCGGAAACCATGGGAAACCGTTGGTCATGGAATGCCGCATTGATGGCGTGTCGCCGCACACCGTCTACCACGGATTCCACTCCGAGCAGGCTGCCCACACAACCTCGCAGCCTGTTGTTTTTATGCAGGGTGACAAAGATACCGTGTTTTTCCTGTAAAGCGGGGCTGGCAAGCTCCCGGGCCGATACCGGATCAGATGGAGGCAGTCCCACGTACTCTTCAATGGTCTGACGGGCAAGACGTACCAGAATGTTGCCTTCCTGCGCACTGAGCATAGTTTTGTTTTTCCTCGGGTTCACGGCATGCAAGCGGCTGCCGTGTTCTTTGCCGGCTATTCTTTCTGCCTATGATTAATCTGATAAAACTAATAAATCAATTTGTTATAAAAAAAAGGTGCGCCTTTCTTGTTCAGTTTGCAAAATAACGGTACAGTTGGAGCCATAATCTGTTGCTGATGGAAGACAAACGGATGTGGCCGGCGCCTTTGCCCGGCTTGCAATCGAGGATAACGATTCAAGTGTCATGGTATTTCCCATTGAAGAGGCAATCCGGATTCTCGAGCAGGAGGTAGCCGTCTATCAGGTGCCGGTGGTTGATCTGATTGCCGCCCAGACCAGCGATCCGTTCAGGATCCTGGTGGCCACGATCCTTTCCGCCCGAACCAAGGACGAGGTGACCGCCGCCGCTGCCAGGCGCCTGTTCAGGCGGGCCGGGACAGTGGCCGAGCTGGCCGGTCTTTCGGTGGCCGAGTTGGAAAAGATCATCTATCCTGTCGGATTTTTCAGAAACAAGGCAAAATATCTGGCCTCTCTTCCCTCTGTCCTGACGGAACGGTTTGGCGGCAAGGTGCCCGACACCCTGGAGGAGTTGCTGACCCTGCCAGGCGTGGGGAGAAAGACTGCCAACCTGGTGCTCAGCGTGGCCTTTCGCAAGCCGGCCATCTGTGTGGATACCCATGTACACCGGATCATGAATATCTGGGGGTACGTGCAGACCAGGACACCCCTTCAGACCGAGATGGCCCTGCGCGAACAGCTGCCCCGGAAATACTGGCTGACCATCAATTCCATTCTCGTCGCCTTTGGACAGGGAACCTGCAGGCCGCAAAGACCCCGCTGTGAACATTGTGTTCTGAGCGAGATCTGTCCCCGGATTGGCGTGCGGGCACGGCCTGCAACCTCTCCCGAACTGCAGGTGGTCACTCCCAGGCTGCGTCTGGTTTCTTGGAACGTCAATGGATTGCGGGCTGCCCTGAAAAAGGGTTTTCTAGATACATTTCACGAGCTGGCACCGGATGTGCTTGCCTTACAGGAGATAAAGGCCCTGCCCGACCAGCTGCCAGCCACTGTCCGGAGTATTGAGGGCTATCATGTCTACTGGTATCCGGCCCAAAAAAAAGGGTATGCCGGCACAGCAGTCTATTGCAGGGAAAAACCGTTGCAGGTTATCTATGGTTTGCAGCAGCCGCGATTCGATGCCGAGGGCCGAATCATGATCCTGGAGTTTCGGGACTACTATCTCATCAACGGGTACTTCCCCAATGCCCAGCCGAGATTGCGGCGCCTGGCTTTCAAGCTGGATTTCAATCGGGCCGTCCTTCACTGCATGGACCGGCTCAGCGAGAAAAAGAGCGTGGTCCTCTGCGGCGACCTTAATGTGGCGCATCGGGAGATTGATCTGGCCAATCCCCGAGCTAACATGAAAAATCCTGGTTTTTCACCCGAGGAACGGGCCTGGATGGATGAGGTCATTGGCGCCGGGTATGTGGATACCTTTCGCAAGTTCTGTCCGGACGCCGGCCGGTACAGCTGGTGGAGCTATCGTTTCAATGCCAGAGAAAAGAATATCGGCTGGCGGATCGATTATTTTCTCGCTGATCCTGCCAGTGAGGATCGGGTGATTGGGGCGGAAATCCATGACGATATCCTGGGCTCGGACCACTGTCCCGTGTCGATGAATTTCGGTATGAATGGATGAGAAACCCAGAGTGCAGTGTCAAGCACCTGTGAGGGGTGGTGGAATATGTACTCCATTATCATTGCAGACGACCACGGACTGATAAGGCAGGGCATCAAGAGTATCATCTGTCAGGACCCGGAGATGGAGGTATTGGCCGAGGCGGCCAACGGGGTGGAGCTGCTTGATCTGCTCAGGTCCATCAGGCCGGACATGATCATTCTTGATATTTCCATGCCCAAGATGAACGGAATCGAGGCAGTGGAGCATATCAGGGAGCTGTATCCGGACATCAAGATCCTCATCCTGACCATGTACAGCAACAGCCAGTACTTCTATCACACCATCTCGGCCGGAGCCCACGGCTACCTGATGAAGGATGACTCTGACGACGAGCTGCTCACCGCCATCCGGACCGTGCAGCAGGGGCGGACTTATGTCTCGCCCCAGCTTGCCCAGGAAGTGACCGATGAGATGGTTTCCGCCTTCCGGGACAAGGGCAAGGTGCCTCTGGTCTGTCTCACGGAACGGGAAAAACAGGTGCTGAAGCTGGTGGTCAAGGGGTATACAAGCAAGAAGATGGCCGATATTCTCTGTCTCAGCCCGCGAACGGTGGATCACCACCGGGCCAACCTGCTGAAGAAGTTCAAGATGAAAAATACTGTCGATCTCGTCAATCACGTGATCCGCAACTCCATCGTCATACCTGACGACTGAACACCGGAGGAGTAGAGCCTATGAAAACTTTGCTGCAAGCTGGCAGTCTGCTGCTGTTGCTGATACTTGGAGCCTGTTCCGGCAAAGACACCTTCCAGTATCAGGGGCCACGGTATGCTCCGGTGGAGCAGGTGAGAACGGTTTTCCAGCCGACCCAGCTGGAAGACCGGTGCCGGCTGTTTGCCCATCTTCTGGTCTATCTGCCTGCCGGTCTGGACGGACAGGGTATCCGGTCAGCCATCGAGTCAGAGGCAGGCCGCAGAGGTGCCGACACCCTGCTCATCGGCCAGAGCCGTCAGGGGGAAAAGGATATCGGTCTGCAGTTTCATTACTATGGCCCGGACCAGGAGTATGCCTGCCGGGAACGCTGGAATGGCTGGAAATTCGGCTACGAGGCTTGGGGAGAACAGGGAGACTGGGTCAACATCGGCTACCGGGAATGGGGTAACCGGGAGATCGTCTTCGATTACCCCGTGGTCATGCAGGCAGCCTTTCTTCGCTGCAGGGACTGACGGATTCAGTGCAGCGGGGTTCCGGTCCGGATGCAGTCAACCATGGCTGCCGGCAGGTGGAGGACCATGCTGCTGTTGAAGCCGAGCTTTTTGAAGACATCCATGTTGGGGACATGCCGTTTCACGTCGCCGTCCACCCGGTAGATCTTTCCGTCTCCACCTTCGACGAGAAAGGAGCTTTTGGGCATCTTGTTGAGTTCTTCCTGGGTGACCATCACCTTGCCTGCCTTGCCAAGCTGCAGGCATTGCATGACGGCCGGTGAGGGGATGTGGGCGGCATACCCGTTGATGACGTAGTAGAGTCGTTCGTTGCCGGGCACCTGGATGATGGTGCCGTTGGCGTGGCCGGCCATGGCCGGTCTGCAGAGCAGGACTGCAGCAAAGAGGGTTGCCAGGGACAGCAGGACAGCTTGTTTCATCTCACACCTCCTTGTCAGTGGTTACCAGACCGCACGTAACCCTTTGGATTTGCGGACTTGATCGATTCGCCGTTCCAGTTCGACCCGCCAGATGGCATGGATTCTGGCCGCTGAAGGAGCGATGAGTTCGGGCAGGCCGTAAACCAGGCGGTCTGCCGCCCGGCTGGCCTCGATGACCGCCTCCATGGAGCGGGCGCCGAACTTGTATTCGGCCAGGAGCAGCCGGAGCAGCAGCCCCGAGGTCTTTCGGGCAGCGGTCTTCCAGTGGGTCTGCATCTGGTGGGCAATGATGAAGGCCCTCTTGAGCAGAATGCGGCGCAGCTCTTCCAGTTCATCCTCTGTGGCTGAATCCCGCAGCAGGTGCTCCGGAATCTCGATGCCGTCGATGTCGAGCACAACACGCAGTCGGCTCATGAAGTCCGGGATCTTCAGTGTCTTGACCATTTCCAGCTTCTTGCTGTCGCCCGGGGTGAGCAGGGCTTCCATATCGGCCCAGCTCGCCTTGACACCGCCGGCAAAGACAAAGATGGCCCGGCCGATGTGGTACGGAATGCCATGGACGTAGGTGACACCGTCCTGCATGGAGGGCAGAAAATACCGGAGATAACCGAATTCATAATCATCATAGCGACAGTCGAACTCGTCCCAAAAGGCAATGGGAACCTTTCCCTGGGCCACCGAGGCCCTGATGGGATCGATGGCCGCATTGATTTCGTCCGGGCTGGCAAACTGGGTCAGGTTGAATTCAAAGAAATCGAACGGGTTGCCGTCATAGTTCCTGGAGATAACGTTGGCAACTTGTTTGACGGCAAAGGACTTGCCCGATCCGGGCGGTCCGAAGACGCCGATGCAGAGGGGACGCAGGACACTGTCTTTGGAGACATACGATTCCATGACATTGTGGAGGGTGATGACCGGATCGATCTCTGCCGGATCCGTGGTCCTGAGGTGACCGAGCTGGAAGATGGGCAGGTTGTCGAATCCCGTGCCCCGGTTGACCTCCTCCTTCAGATAATGGAGCACCGAGACGATGACGTCCAGGTAATCATAGGAGGGGGCGGTATAGACGACCGGATTGAAGGCGGCATACTTTCTGTTGAAAAAGGAGCGAAGGGCCTTTTTCTTGTCCTCGTTCCAGACCTGGCTGGCCACCAGCTCGAGAACGTGATCAAAATCCACGGAAAATGTCGGCAGCTCCACAAAGTTCGGTTCAGGAACAGGACTGTCGATGAAGGAACAGGGCGAACCGTCCGGATAGGTGGAAGAGAAGTCCAGGTTGGGAAACTCCAGGCCGTCGTTGAAGTAGTAGCCGTGCTCGTAGAGACAGTGCCAGTTGAGGAGCACCCGCTTGGAAAAGTCGAAGAAATAGTTTCGACTGAAATTGAAACCACCGAATCGCATGGCATCCATGGTGAGCATGGAGGTCACCATGGTGTCGTAGCAGGGAACCGATCCCCGTTGCCGGTGGGCACTTTTCTCCGGAAGATGTCCCTTACGGTAACGGAAAAATGTTCCGGATGGTCCGACATAGAGGATGCCATGGGGAAACATTTCCACCACGATATGACAGAGAAAGGTGTTGGTGCTCCGATCCCACAGTCCAACCTCGGGAGTGCGGAGGGAGCGGAGGCACATGGCCACGATGGTCTCCCAGTTGACCGAGCTGTCCATCTCCATCCTGGTTGTCTCCATGTCCGACAGACGGCAGAAGAGGGTGAACCGTTCACGGAGGTTCTGGGCCCACTTCTGCCAGTGGGCCACGGAGATGCCAAGAGCTATGCACCAGAGGCCGGGATTGAGCTCGATGATATCCTCGCAGGCCTGCGGCGGAACACCGGAATCGTCAATGAGCACGATACCGTTGTTGCTGCCGATCTGGGAAATGTCGTTTTCCGAGATGTTGAAGGCATGGCTTTTCGATCCGCGTCCCTCGGCCGGAAGCAGCTGATTGACCATGAACCAGCCGTGCCCCGGCTTGGTGATATCCCCGGTCTTTCGTTTGCGGAAAATCTGGAATACCTGTTTTTCCGGCCCATAGGTGAGGGTATTGATCTTCGGGGTGAGCTCTGAGTCGGTGAGAAAGGACGCCAGCCAGGTCAGGCACTGTTCCAGCCGGCCGTTCTCGATGGAAACCCGGCCGGCCAGCAGGTCGATATCATCCCCGGGATTGTATCCGTATGCCGGCAGGCTGCCCTCTTCGAGCAGGCTGACCTCCTTGACCGGCAGGTTGGTTATCTTGACATTGGAGCCAAGTAGGAGGATCTTTGGAGCTGGATCACTCATCTTCTGGATAAGGGTGCAGGTTTCATGTGCAGGTCACGACCTAGAGCAGATTGACCTTTTCCAGGGCGAACAGTGCGCCGCGAAACGAAACGACAAGAAGTGCCAGCCAGCAAAGCAGTAAAAATGTTGACATGTTCAATTCCTCCGATTGTCAGGTATCATTCTTCAGGGCCTATGCTGATCTGTCTGACCATGATACGTATTTCTGCAATCAGCAACACCGTAAACAGGATCAGGAACATGAAAAAGGTGGTCTGGACCGTGCCGGCCGTCAGGTTTGATCGGGCTACCGTCACCGGCAGCAGGTCCTGGATGGCCCACGGCTGCCGGCCTACCTCGGCGACGACCCACCCGGCCTGCTGGGCGACCAGGCCGAGAAAGAACATGACTGTTCCACCGGTCAGAAGCCACCGTTTTTCTTCCAGGGCATCTTTGAAGATATAGAAGATAAAGGCGAGAAATACCAGGGGAAAAAGCGTTCCCAGGGCAACCATGATGTGAAAAGCGTTGAAGGTCAGCCCCACCGGCGGGACAGCCTCTTCCGGTTCGTTCAGAAAACCGTAGCCCAGATACTTTTTGTGATTGTCAAAGATGGACAGGGCTGCCGCTGCCGCTTCTGCATCGTGTTCTGCCCGGGCCTTCTTGTAGGCATCGAGCTGGGCGATGGCAATCTTGCCGAGCTTGATCTTTTCCGCCACGCCCATGATATTTTCGTCCTTGTTGCCGTAGACCAGGTCGTTGATGCCCGGGACGAAGCTGCCCAGCGAGCGGTTGGCAAGCAGGGTCAGGAGGCCTGGAATCCGCACTTCGAAGACAAATGGATCCTGGTCGTCTCCCACCTGCTTGGCAGAATTGAGCATACCCAGGGCCACCAGCCCGGCATTGCGTTCTCCGTCGTAGAGTCCTTCAAAGGCCGCGAGCTTCATCGGCTGATGTTGGGCCACCTCATAGGCGGCCTCGTCACCTGTGAGGCCAACGACCATGGAGGCCAGAAGGCCGAGAATGGAGGCAACCAGGATGGACCGCTTGGCCATCCGGACATGCCGGCCCTTGAGCAGGTACCAGGACGAGATGGAAAGGATGAACAGGGCGGCAAAGACCATGGATGAGCTCGTGGTATGGGTGAACTTGGAAACCGCCACCGGAGAAAAGGCGACATCGAAAAAGTTCTGCATTTCGAACCGGGCCGTGTCGGGATTGAACTCCTGACCCACAGGGAACTGCATCCAGCCGTTCGCCACCAGGATCCAGACCGCTGACATATTGGACCCCACGGCGACCATCCAGGTGGAAAAGAGATGAAATCTTTTGGAAACCCGGTTCCAGCCAAAGAACATGACCGCGAAAAAGGTCGCTTCGAGAAAAAAGGCGACAATGCCCTCCACGGCCAGGGGAGCGCCAAAGACATCGCCCACCATCCAGGAATAATTGGACCAGTTGGTGCCGAACTCAAATTCCATGATGATGCCGGTGGCCACACCGATGGCGAAATTGATGCCAAAGAGCTTCATCCAGAATTTGGTCAGCCGCTTCCACTCCTCATCGCCGGTCCGGACATAAATGGTATGGTAGAAGGCGATGATCCAGGTGATGCCCAGGGTGAGGGGAACAAAGATCCAGTGATACATGGCGGTCAGGGCGAACTGGGCCCGGGCCCAGTTCACCATGGTCAGGTCAAGGTTTTCAATCATGGTTCATCTCCCTACAAAGAATTCTTATTGATTGCCTGCGTGAGTTCGGCCAGAACATGGTTGCCACGCTCAGCATCGGTTGCATAGCGGCTTTCCAGGTAGTCGGGAAAGAAAAAAAACTTCAGGACGGCGAACATGATGAACAGCTTGATAAAGATGATCTTCCATAATGTCCTGCCCAGGGTCATGGAGCGGAATCCATCCCGGTAAAACAGTATTGTCTGCCGTATGATGTTGTTTCGCATCGCTGGCCCGCCACCTGGAGTCTCGGTTGTGAAAAAAATGTCTGAAATGATCAGCAGTTGACAGGATTGTCTGCCCCGGGCGGACCCGGATGAAAGATGGGTACGCAGGTTTCCTTTTCAGCAAGCTGGGAAAAGGTTACTTCCCGCAGCGTCTGGCGTAACTGGTTTCTGGCTTTTGCCCAGATCCGGTAGACCGAGCACTTGCTGGTTATGCTGCACGATGACGGTCGGCCCACGCAGTCGTTGAGAGTGATTTCACCGATCATCGTCTCCACGATTTCCAGCAGGGTGATCTCCTCCGGTGCCCGAAGGAGAAGAAACCCTCCCTTGGCGCCCTGGCGGATTTCGATGAAGCCCGCCTTGGCTAGATCCTGGGCAATCTTTGCCAGAAAATGGGACGGAATATCCGCATTGACGGCTATCTCTTGTCGGCTGGTCAACCGATTCTTGCCCTTGTGCGACAGGTACACCATACAGCGGATCGCATATTCTGCAGCCTTGGTCAAACGCATAGGAAAGATATATCTTCAGGGGCACTCCCGCTTCTCAAAAGACGACATATAAGATAATTATTATCTTATTTGAATGTATCTGTCAACAATTTCTGGAACAGATCAAGGTGGTCTTGAACCGACGAGGGGCAACAATATCAGGAGGGCTTCCGCTGATCGTCGGATTTCGCTGGTTCTGCAGGGGGCTCCTCCGGCACGATGGGCAGGTCGTCATCGTCGAAGATGCGGTACTTGGGACCTTCGATGTCGTCGAACTGGCCGCTTTTCACGGCCCACATGAAGAGCAGCCATGCACCGATGCCGAGCAGCAGGGTGACAAAGATCAGGGCGATGGGAGTCCACAGGATCATCTGGTTCCTCGTCGGTGCCAACGGGATGATTGAAAAGACCTAAGGAGTCTACCTTACCTTCGGTCTTGGCGTCAACCAAGAACGATACGGCCAACACGCGGCAGCAGGAAGAGGGGAGACCGGTAGGCAGGGGGAACTGCTGACACCGGTCCCGATCAGGGAACCGAGGAGACGACCTGGAACAGCAGGTCCTCGATCTGTTCGGCATCAAACTCCAGGCTGCGCAGTGTCCGCCGATATTTTTTCAGGAGATCCTTTGCTTTCAGCATGTCGCCGTTTCGGATGTAAAGGCGGTAGAGTAGGGTAATGAGGCGATCGTCCATGTTGATATGCTGGAGCACAAAGGTCAGGGTTTTGATGGCCTCGTCGGTATAGTTCGTCTCGGCCAGGTTGACGGCCCAGGTGTAGGCGATCCTCGCCAGCATGCCGGTGAGTTGGTCACGGTATTCCTGGATCTGGCTGCCGGTTAAATCGGCTGTCTCCATGCAGCCTTGCCAGAGGGACAGGGCGGCATGGAAGCAGTTGCCGGCCTGCCAGGTTTTTTCCTGCCGGGCATATCGGAGTCCCCGGTTGGCCAGCTCCATGAATTCCACTGCATCGATCCTGCAGTTTTTCAGACAGAGAAATCCCCGCTGGTTGGTGAGGTAATGGCGTACCGGCACAGGCAGGACCGCCTGCAGGGCTTTGCGTAAACGCATCAGAAGAGTGTCCAGTTTGGCTCGCGCCTTGTCTGGCGGGCTGTCCGGCCAGAGAGAGAGCTTGATGAGTTCCAGGCTGAGCCGTTGATCCCTGCTGGAGAGGAGCAGCCCGAGTACCTCGCGTTGGGCTGGAGTGAACTGCTCCGAAGAGATGATAACCCGGTCGTGGAGCTTGATACGGAAGCAACCGAGGATGGAAATCCTCAGCAGGGGAATGGAGTTGCCTGCTGCATCGAAGAAGATGTGCAGTCGTTCCCTGGAAAGCCGGAGCGCGTAATCGGCCATGATACTTTTACGGACAGCCAGGCTCAGGAGTTCGCTGATAAAGGATGGTTCCCAACTCCAGAAGTATTTGTAGCGGTTTTTTTCCATCAGGGCCAGGCCGATGCACAGGTCATGGAGACAGCTTTCCTCGTCCTGGAAATGAAGATGGCACCAGGCCCTGTGCAGTCTCGCAGCAGCCGTTAGGTATTCTGAAGGGATCTGTTCGGCCCGTTCCAGGGCAACGGCGAAACAGGTCAGGGCTTCGTCCTTGCAGTTAGTTCGGGAGTATGTCGCGCCAGCGATAATCAGATAGACAGCCTCGTAAAACGGGCCTCCCGAGATTTCCCGCAGCCTCCCGGCTTCGCGGATCTCGGCCAGGGCCTGCTCGTGCTTGCCGTTCAGGGCATGAATATAGGCCTGCCATTGCCTGAATTGGCTTCGCATGTGGGGAATCCGGGCTGAATCCGAAACATTCATTCCCTGCTGCAGCAGTTCCTCGGCCCTGGTGAGTTTTCCGGCACCCACCAGGCAGGCGCATCCCCAGACATAGAGATAGGGCGCTGCGACGGTCTGGCTGACCACACGGGGATCGATGGTCTCCCGTAACAGTTGCTGCTGGTGGGTATAGTTGAGAAAGTCACCGAACTTGGCCAGGAAATTCAGGTGGAGGACCCGAAGGGTCAGCTTGTTGGACATTCCTACCAGCGGATCGTGGAGCAAAGGGTAGCTCAGCTCGATTTCCTGCAGACAGGCAGTGGGCCTGCCCCGCAGCGAGTCTGTATAGGCATAGATGAACCTTGTGGAGGCTATGCAGTTGTGAATATCGTGCTGGAGGGAAAGGTCTCGGGCAAGGCTGGCATAATGTCTGGCCTGATCCATCTGGGAGTTGAAGAAGCAGTAACCGGCTGCCAGGTTTCTGGCCACCATGATTCGGGCGTGGAGCGGCAGATCTTTCTGGTGCTTGTTGAAGAGTTCTTCGGTGCGGGGTAAAAGTTTTGCCCCGGTATGATAGAGGCCCGAGACAACAAAATGAAAATAGATGATCTGCACCAGGGCCAGCAACTCGCCCACCTCCTCCCCCTGACGACTGAACCGGCAGCAGGCCTCCTCGAGGAACGGCAGGGTCTTTTTCGGGAAAAAGTCGGAGAACACCAGCCCGCAGAAGAGACAGAGCCAGCCGTGTTTCTTGAGCTGTTCCTCCGGGATGGACTGGAGCAGGTTGAGGAGGGTCATGGTTCGGTTCCTGGCCTGCAGTTGCAACCCCTCCCTCTCGAGTAAGGCCTCCATGGCTGCGTAGTTTTTTTCAGCTGCCAGGCAGGCCAGACCCTTTTCGATTGCGCCCTGGCCAAGATAGTACCGGGCCGCCTGGCTGTAGATCCGCCTGATCGTCTCTTCGGACAGGATCTTTCTGGCCCGGTACTGGAGGAATTCCTGGAAAAGATGATGAAAGCGGAATGTTTGGAGCTGGTCATCCAGGGGATAAAGAAAAAAATTATCCCGCATCAGTTCCTCCAGTGCTGTGCCGATATCTTGCCTTCCGGTGATCTCTGCAGCAAGTTCCACAGGGATTTCTTCCAGGAAACAGAGATGCATGAGCGGGATGTGCAGTGTATCGGGCAGTTGGACAAAAATTTCGTCCCGAAAGTAGTCCCGCATTTGGGGAACAGTCAGTTGATGAGCCGGGAAGGTTTTCCATTTCTGGACCGCCTCGTTGCCGCTTCCGGAAAAAGGATGGGCTGCAAGCAGAATGCCCATGATCCAGCCTCCGGTGAAGTCCCGGATCTCCTGGGCACGTCCGGGCGGGATGTCCCGTTGAAGGATCCGGTTGAAGAGTTCCTCTATTTCCTGGGTGGAAAAATTGAGATCTTCATTGGCTATGAAGCTGACATCGCTGGAGTAGAGAAGTGTTTTCGAATTCAGGGCAGGCCGCCGTCTGCTGATGAGCAGGAAATGGAGGCGAGGTGGGGAGGTGTCGATGAGATGATCAAGCAGGTTGAGGGTCAATTCCGCCTTTTCGATCCGGTGAAGGTCATCGAACACCAGGTAGAAGTCACCGGCCAGGTACCGATCGAGATCGCTCAACAAAAGATTGGCGCATCGTTTGAGGTCCAGCGGGCCGATTTCTCCCTTTTGCATGATCCGCGAGAGCAGCGCAGATTCGAATCCCGGCAGTCTCTGACAGAGATTGGTCACCAGGGCGGCCAGCAGGAGGACAGGATCAGTATCCTCCGGGCCCAGCTGGTACCAGGCAAAACGTAACTTGTGATGCTCCAGAAACTGGGCAGCGAGGACAGATTTTCCCTGGCCTGCCTGGCCTTCGATCAGGATGATTTTTTTGTTTTTTCGCTGGCAAGGCAGGACCCTTCGGATCAGGCTGGAGCGAAATAGGGTCTGATTGTCAGCGATTTTTGGAGGATAAAACTTATTTGATGGTATCTCTTGATGAATGTTGAGACTGGAGTTCATAAATTCCGGTGTGCTCGTCGATCTCCTTCCGACAGGTGAGTCCTGCGGAATGGTTTTGTTCTCATGCGATCTATCATCCTGTAGTTCCTGTTCTGTTCATACGTACCTGGTTTGAAGATTACTGTCAAAGGCGAGGTGGGGGGCGTTATTTTTTTGTAACATATTGATTTTATAAGTGAAGAAGCTGTCTTCAACTGTCTCTTTTTGTCCACTCCCCCAGATGGGGGAAGCCGGAGTTTGCTTTCCAGGTGAACTCTGTGATAGGCTGTATACTGTAATAGGCAGAATGATTGTCTCCCAATGCATATTATGTTTGCGTTATGATGATTTCTCCCACCCTAGCCTGGTTTCTTGCCGGGATCTTCTTTTTTGCCGTCGAGTTGGCCCTGCCCGGATTCGTGCTTTTCTTCTTCGGGGTCGGAGCATGGTGCACCGCCCTGGTTGTCTACGGCACCGGACTGTCGTTGACCGGACAGCTGACAGTTTTTCTTTGTGCCACCCTGGCGTCCCTGGTCTTGTTACGGCGTTTTCTGCGTAACATCTTTAGCGGTACCGTTCGACGGGAACATGATTCCGTCAGTGTTGTTCCGCAGTCTGCCACCGGCATCGTGACCGAGGATATCGTCCCGCCGGCCAAGGGCCAGATTCGGTTCGGCGGTTCATACTGGCGGGCCACGGCCGACGAGCAGATTAGTAAGGGCACTGTGGTGGAGATCATTGAGCAGCAGGATTTGCTGGCCCGGGTGCGGCCGGCACAGACAGAGGAGGTAGATGGGCATGAATGAGATGCTGGTTGCAGTCGCGGTACTGCTGGTTCTTGTCCTGGTCATCATCATCAAGGGGGCCGTGGTGGTGCCGCAACGGAACGAGTATATCATCGAACGGCTGGGAAAATACCGGACAACGCTCAGTGCCGGCTTTCACATACTGATTCCCTTTTTCGATCGGGTGGCCTACAAACGTTCCCTCAAGGAGGAGCCCATCGACATTCCGGCCCAGACCTGTATCACGGCAGACAATGTGACCATGGAGGTCGATGGCGTGCTCTATCTGCAGGTGATCAATGCCCGCCAGTCCGCCTACGGAATTGAAAACTATCACTTCGCCGCTTCGCAGTTGGCCCAAACGAGTCTCCGCTCCGCCATCGGCAAGATCACCCTCGACAACACCTTTGAAGCCCGGGAAAGTCTGAATCAGCAGGTGGTGGATGCCCTGGACGAGGCCGCACAGAACTGGGGTATCAAGGTACTGCGTTACGAGATCAAGGATATCCAGCCGCCCAGGTCAGTGTTGGAGGCCATGGAAAAACAGATGCGGGCCGAACGGGAAAAACGGGCCGAGATCGCCCGGTCTGAGGGAGAACGACAGGCCATGATCAACCGGGCCGAAGGTGAGCGGGCCGAGGCCATCGCCCTGTCAGAGGGTGAAAAGATGCGGCGGATCAACGAGGCCGAGGGGCGGGCCCAGGAGATCCTCAAGGTGGCCGAGGCCACAGCCGAGGGTATTCGCCGCGTAGCCGAGGCCATTACCTCGGCCGGTGGACAGGATGCCGCCAACCTGGAAATAGCCAAGCTCTACCTGGAGCAGTTCGGCAAGCTGGCCAAAGAAAACAATACAATGATCCTGCCCGCCAATCTGACCGATGTTTCCACCATGGTGGCCACGGCCATGTCCACGCTGCAGCAGACTCAAAAGCATGCTGCTTCCTGATGGGGCAACATGAACGTCGCCTTTTTGCCGGTGCACCGTATCTTGCGAGAAATTTTTGAATCTCTCTTGTTATGCAGTAATACAAAATCCTGTCAGGTTTGATTTCGATCATACAGCCTGATTGTTCAGGGTGCCCTGCAGACGGTCTGCTGAATGGAGCAGGGTGGATTGGGCCCCGGCACGGTCCGGCTGACCTGTTTTTCTTTCTGTCCGATTTTCCCTGCAGCTTCCCGCATTCTGTTGTCGCTTTTTTCCTGGATAGCTGGTAAGTAGACGTACCGTTGTATACCACAGTGTGACTTGTTGTGCGGATAAGGCGGCTTGCCGGGTTACCGCCTACAGCGGGAGTAATTGGTCACAGGAGCGCATATTCACACGATCTTCCCCGCCCCGGTGGTTATAGCTCCGCTAAGCGGCCAGGCGAGACCGTGCAAATTTGCAGCACCTGTGACCGGTTACCAGCGAGGGGCGTTTCCGGTGACTTGGCAGAAGCTTTCCCGTCCTGCCCGGACAATCTTGATCCTCCTGCGCGGTTTTTCAGGGGTCCCTTGCTGAGCAGTCAGAAAGTGTCGTGGCATGCGAGATGGACACCGCCCGGGCTTGTCCTTAATCTGGTGAAGGAAAAAGTTGAAACGATGAAGCGGACAAATTTTCAGGAAATGGTGGCTGCCCTCCTGCCGGCGGTCGAGGAAATCTTTCCATGGGATTTGCAGGAAGAGCTGGATAGTGGTAAGGATATTCTTCTTCTGGATGTACGCTGTCCCTTGGAATTTCAGGCAATGCACATTCGTGGCTCCATCAATGTACCCAGGGGAGTGCTGGAGCTGGCCTGCGATTACGGCTACGAGCAGACCCTGCCTGAGCTGGTGGAGGCACGGGAGCGGCGGGTGGTGGTGGTTTGCCGTTCCGGCAACAGATCGGTTCTGGCTGTCCATACCATGCAGCTTCTCGGCTACCGGGATGTGGTCTCCCTGAAGACCGGGTTGCGGGGCTGGAACGACAGTGAATATCCCCTGGTGGACATGGAGGGTAACCAGGTGCCCCTGGAATATGCTGACGATTATTTTTTGGTCAGGCTCAGGCCAGAGCAGGTCGGACCTGGTGCCTGAGCCGAACCCGGGAGGAGTGAAATGATCATCGAATGGGCCTACCTGCGCAAAGGCTGAACTTCCTGCAAAAAGGCGCAGGATGTGCTGGCAGGACAGAGTATACCGGTGGAGGAGACGGTCGAGGCGAGAAAGGTCAAGATCGGGGCCGAGCAGGCCTGGGAGCTGATCCGGAAAAAAGAGGAACTCGCTGTCGGGAGGGGAAAAAAATATCTAGTTTTTGCCCCTTCGGAAGAGACCAGGGAGGAGATCCTCAAACTTGTCCTGGGGCGGACCGGCAATCTGCGGGCTCCGACCCTGCAGCTGTCCGCCTGTACGCTGGTCGGTTTCAACGACGAGATGTATTCGCGATATTTTGGCTGACAGGGGGTTGAGGCACCGGCTCGAGGACCGGCTGGATCAGATCGCTGCCAAGGGATTGAAGCGGCGGCTTGCTCCTGTGGATCAAGTTCATGGAAGCCGAATTTCCGTCGCTGGCTCCACCTTTCTGAACCTGGCAGGCAACGATTATCTGGGCCTGGCCGGTGACCGGGGCCTGGTCGACCGGTTCTATCGCCAGGCGCTGGCCGATCCGGAAGGGCTCAGACCAGGCGCTGCCGCCTCCCGTCTGATGACCGGCAACCATGCCCTTTATGCACGTCTGGAAAAGGGCCTGGCCGAACTGTATGGCAGGCAGCGGGCCTTGGTTTTCAATTCAGGATATCATCTCAACATCGGCCTGCTTCCCGCCCTGACCACCAGGCATGATCTGATTTTGGCGGACAAGCTCTGTCATGCCAGCCTCATCGACGGGATGCGGCTGAGCAGGGCCAGGACCATTCGCTATCCCCACCTGGATTATGATCGTCTGGAGGAGCTGCTTGCCGGCACGCGGGAAGCGTATGATCAGGTGTTCCTGGTCACCGAGTCGATCTTCAGCATGGATGGCGACCTGGCTGACCTTGCCGTGCTGGTCCGTCTGGCCGCAACCTATCAGGCGGTCCTCTATGTGGACGAGGCACACGCCGTGGGTGTGTTGGGAGGGCAGGGCCTCGGCCTGGCTGAAGAACTGGGCGTGCTCGGGGAGATCGATCTTTTGGTGGGCACCTTTGGCAAGGCCTGGGCGGGCCAGGGCGCCTTCCTGCTCTGTTCCAGGGTCGTGGCCGATTATCTGGTCAATACGGCCCGTTCGCTCATCTATACCACCGGTCTGCCGCCGGTTACCTTGCACTGGCTCTGTTTCGTTATGGAACGGATCAAGGGTATGGACAGGGAGCGCCGTCACCTCCGGGGGCTGGCCGGCCGGCTGCGGAGCGCCCTGCAGAAAGAGGGCCTGACAACAAAGGGGGCAAGCCAGATTGTGCCGGTGATGGTAGGGGATGCAGACCGGGCGGTCCGGGCGGCGGACAGGCTGCGCAGAGGGGGATACTGGACCGTGGCGGTCCGACCACCCACCGTGCCTCCCTCCACGGCCAGATTGCGGCTGTCGCTTTCCGCTGCCATGCGCTGGGAAGAACTCGCCCCCCTCCCTCAGCTCCTGGCGAAAATTCTTGCCTCGTGATCCATGCAGTGCTGCTGGCTGACCAGAAAACACCACAGAAGGTGCCTGCTGTTTTTTTCCGGATGGGGCATGGATCCTCTGCCGTTTGTCCAACTCAGGCCGCGATCTTTTGATCTACTGTTTATCTTTGATTACTGTTACCTGGACCTGGATGGCCTGGAGAGCCTCCTTGTTCCGTACCAGGAGCGGTTTCTGGCCGCCTGGTCCATGGGCGTCTGGGTGGCGGCCCGGTTTCTGGATGGCACGGATCTTTCCTTCAGGAAGCTGACAGCCATCGGCGGCACCCTCCATCCAATAGACGATCGGCTGGGCATACCTGCTGCCCGGTATCACGCTGTTGCAGCGATGTTAGACACGACGACCGTGTACCGTTTCTATGCGGATATGTTCTCGGACAGGCAGCAGTTGCAGCGGTTTCTGGCCAGCAGGCCGACGCCCTCTCGCAAGAGGCTGGATCAGGAGCTGATGGCTCTGCGGAGCTGGTATGCCCTGTACGGGCCCGGTCATGACATCTATACAGACAAAATCATCCTCCTTCGGGATCGGGTAATACCCGGACGCAACCAGCAGCGGAGCTGGGGCCGGGGCTGCCGGCAGCTCCGTTTCGGTCATTTTCCCTTTTACGATCTGGGGGGATTCGATCTTTTTCTGCAGTAACCCGCCTTGTTCCCTGGTAAGATGACGATCGTGCCAGAGGCTGGAGAGAGAAATGGATGGAGCTCAGGCTGGCAGGTTGCCGAATATCATGCTGGCGGACAAGAGACAGATACGGCACAGTTTTTCCAGGGCTGCTCTGACTTATGACAAGCAGGCCCTTGTCCAGCGGCGGGTTGCCGGCCGACTGCTGGATCTGCTGGAGGCCTCCGGATGCAGCAGGCCCGGCCATGTCCTTGAAATCGGCTGCTGCACCGGCCTGCTCAGCCAGACCCTCGTGCACCGGTTCGGCAGTATGGCCGCGCTCCATCTCAATGACCTGGCCGATGAGTTGTTTCCCCTGGTCCGGAGACGGATTGCGGATTTTAGGGGCAGCTGTTCGTTTCTGGGCGGAGATTTCGAGTCGGTTCCAATACCGGGACGGTATGATCTTGTAGTCTCATCGTCCACCTTCCACTGGTTTCATGATCTGGAGCATGCCCTGGAAAAAACGGCAGGGCTCCTGAAGCCGAAAGGATTTCTGGCCCTGAGCCTCTTTGGTCCGGACAACCTCAGGGAACTGCGGATCCTGACCGGAAAGGGGCTCGATTATATCTCGCTGGACAGTCTTCGTGATCTTCTGGAGGAGCGGTTCCTGATTTCTGCCTGCGAGGAGGAGCGTCAGAGGGTGTATTTCGCCACTGTGGACGATCTGCTTGTCCATTTGCGGCAGAGCGGCGTCAACTGTCTCTCCACAAAAGGATGGAGCCGGACGGCATTGGAGCGGTTCAGGGAGGAATATGAACTGAGGTTCAGGGAAACAAAGGGGGTGGGCTTGACCTATCATCCCATGTATATCATTGCCCGTCGGCAGTATCCAGCCGGCAGGACAAACGACTCGCGAATACTGTCAGGAAATCATGAAGATCATATCCATCTGCGGCATTGATACCGGAGTGGGCAAGTCTGTGGTGACAGGCCTGCTGGGACGCTTTCTTCTCGATCAAGGGGCGTCGGTGCTGACTCAGAAACTGGTACAGACCGGTTGCGCAGGTCGATCCGAGGATATTGTCGTGCACCGCCGGCTGATGGCCATGCCCTGGCAGGATGCAGACGAGGAGGGACTGACCTGCCCGTACTGCTTTCCCTTTCCCGCCTCTCCCCACCTGGCTGCAGAACTGGAGGGCGAGGAGATCGATCCGGTCCGGCTCACCGGCACAAGCCGGGAACTGGCAGGACGGGTGGATTGGCTGCTGGTGGAAGGGGTCGGCGGCCTGCTCGTTCCCCTGAACCGTGATCTCCTCCTGCTGGACTACCTGGCCCGGCAACAGTATCCGTTGATTCTTGTCTCCACACCGCGCCTGGGTTCCATCAACCACACCCTGCTGAGCCTGGAAGCCATCCGACAACGAAGTGCTCGTCTCCTTGGCCTGGTTTACAATCTCCACGGCGATTTCCCACCAGAGATCGTTCGGGATTCAATGGGGATCTTCAGAGCAGCCCTCCGGAATTATGGTTTTTCGGCAAAACTGCTCGTCTTGCCCGATAGCAGGGAAAGCATGGCCACCAACTGGCAACAGCTTCTGGAGGCTGTGTAAAATTTTTCAGGCATGCTGCAAAAAAAACTTTACCCATGTTTTCTGATAGAGTAAAATATATAATTTATGCTGCCAGCGCTTTGTCGATGTGTGTGCAGGCAGAAGTATGTACGGCGATCATTGCGTCTGAAATGCTCACTGCTTCTAACAGTTGCCGGCGAGTCTGATCTGAGCATTCAGAAATCGACCTCTAGCTGTTGATGCACATGAGAGGAGTTGCAGGGCTGACTGTAACTCCTTTTTTGTTTCTTTCACTCTGTGGCCAGAGGAGCGGGAAGTAGGGACCGGCAACTGGAATTTGAGGAAAAAATGACATGAAAAGAGATCTGAAAAAAGTCCGAAATATTGGAATCAGTGCTCATATTGACTCGGGCAAGACCACCCTGACCGAGCGGATCCTCTACTATACCCAGCGGATTCATGCCATCCACGAGGTGCGGGGAAAAGACGGCGTCGGCGCCACCATGGATTCCATGGAGCTGGAGAAGGAACGCGGTATTACCATCCAGTCCGCAGCCACATACTGCTCCTGGAAGGATCATGATATCAATATTATCGACACCCCCGGCCATGTCGATTTCACCATCGAGGTGGAACGGGCCCTTCGGGTCCTGGATGGTGCGGTCCTGATCCTCTGCTCGGTGGGCGGGGTCCAGTCGCAATCCATCACCGTCAACCGGCAGATGACCCGATACAAGGTGCCGCGGATCGCCTTCATCAACAAGTGTGACCGGACCGGCGCTAATCCCTATCGGGTCACCCAGCAGATCCGGGACAAGCTGGACCTCAACGCAGTCATGCTCCAGATTCCCATCGGCCTGGAAAGCGAGCTGGAGGGAGTGGTCGACCTGATCTCCATGCAGGCCATCTACTTTGACGGCGAGCAGGGGGAAAAGATCAGGTACGAGGAGATACCGGAACATCTCAGGGAGGAGGCCGAAGAGAAACGGGAAGAGCTGCTGGACGTGGTATCCATGTATTCTGACGAGCTGATGGAGGCCATGCTGGAGGAAGAGGAGATCAGCGAGGAGATGATCCATGAGGCCATCCGGCGTGGCACCCTTGCTCTGGAACTGACCCCGGTCATGATCGGCTCGGCATACAAGAACAAGGGGGTGCAGCCCCTTCTTGATGCGGTCAATGCCTACCTGCCCTGTCCGACAGATATCGAGAATACGGCGCTGGATCTGGACAACGATGAGAAAGAGGTAGTCGTTTCCAACGATCCCAACGATCCTCTGGTAGCCCTGGCCTTCAAGCTGGAGGACGGCCGGTATGGTCAGCTGACCTATATCCGGACCTATCAGGGAACCATGAAGAAGGGAGACACCATCATCAATACCCGGACCGGCAAGAAGGTGAAGATCGGACGGCTGGTCCGGATGCACGCCAATGAGATGGAGGAGATCGAAGAGGCCGGTTCCGGTGATATCGTGGCCCTGTTCGGTATCGACTGTGCCTCTGGAGACACCTTCTGCAACGAGGCGCTCAACTGGTCCATGAGTTCCATGCATATTCCGGCCCCGGTGATCTCGCTGGCCATCACGCCGGTGGACAACAAGGCCCAGAACAACATGTCCAAGGCTCTGAATCGGTTCTGCAAGGAGGATCCGACCTTCAAATCGTTCGTTGACCAGGAAACAGGAGAGACCATCATTTCCGGAATGGGTGAGTTGCACCTGGAGGTCTATATCGAGCGGATGAAACGGGAGTACAAGGCCGAGGTTGAGGTGGGAGCTCCGCGGGTCGCCTATCGGGAAACCATCACCAGGCGGGCCGACTTTGATTATACCCACAAGAAGCAGACCGGCGGTTCGGGCCAGTACGGCCGGGTGGCCGGATACATGGAGCCTCTGGAAGACAGTGAGTACGAATTCGTCGACGAGATCGTGGGCGGGGCCATTCCCAGGGAATTCATTCCCTCTTGCGACAAGGGATTCCAGGCCTCCATGGCCAAGGGTACCCTTACCGGCTCTCCCATCACCAATGTCCGGATCGTCATCAACGATGGAAGCTCCCACTCGGTGGACTCGTCGGATATGGCCTTTCAGCAGGCAGCAAAGGGCGCTTTCAGGCAAGGGTATGCCAAGGCCGAACCGGTGATCATGGAGCCCATCATGAAGGTTGCCGTAGAGGGGCCGTCCGAATATCAGGGGGCTGTCATGGGCAGCCTCAACCAGCGGCGTGGTATGATCGTCGGTACCTTTGAGGAGGGCAACTACACGGTGGTCGAGGCGGAGATGCCGTTGTCGGAGATGTTCGGTTACTCCACCACCCTTCGTTCCCTGACCCAGGGCAAGGCTGAGTTTACCATGGAGTTCACCTGTTACAAGCAGGTGCCGAAGAGTATTGCCGAGGAGTTGATCAAGGCGTACGAAGAGGAGAAGAAAAAGAACTAGGCCGACTTGGGGAGTGCAGCGCTCGTTCCGGGAGAGGCGGCACGTTCCGGTCGTGTGCGATGGGAGTGGAGGAGTTCTCCAGGATATCCATTACGTGATAGTAGAGCAGGAACAACAGCAAGAAAAACAGCCCGCCAGCGGGTGCATGAAATTTTTGTAGGAGCCGAAATATGGGATATGAACCACTGGTACAGCAGAATCCCCTGCGGGTACTGAACATGGGCAGGGAGAGCAATCAGATGGGACTGGTTATGGCCCGTGCCGGGCTTGGCAAGACCGCTCTCCTGGTGCAGATCGCCCTGGACTCGATCCTGCGCGGAAACAGGGTCATCCATGTCAGTATCGGCGAATCCATCGACAAGACCAGGGCCTGGTATGACGATATCCTCCAGTTCATACTGCAGGAGCACAGTGTAACCCGGCCCCACGAGCTGATCGACATGGTGCAGCGGCACCGGATGATCATGACGTTCAAGGAGTCGGCCTTCAGTCGTGCCCGCCTGGAAGAACGTCTCAATGACCTGGTGCTCCAGGATATTTTTAAACCCGATACCCTGGTGGTGGATGGTTTCGATTTTACCGCTGCGGATCGGGCTGATCTGGAGGACATCAAGGACCTGATCGAGACGATGAGCCTGCATGCCTGGTTTTCCGCTGTAAGTCACCGGGATGATACCAGAATTTCTCCCACAGGTGTGCCGGCCCCCTGTCATGAGGTGGATGATCTCTTTGATACCGTGATCCTGCTGCGGCCGGAACAGGGCAATATCCAGCTTGAGATCATCAGAAATACAGAGACAGGCAGGGCGAATGGCAATGGCACCAGCCTGATTCTCGATCCGACCACCATGATGGTCAAGCAGGCTTGAGGCCATGACCGATCGCTTGACCGCGTCTATCACCCGGCCCTGACAAGGAGTGCGGACAGTCTGGGGCGTCGCCTTGCCTGTCCGCTTCACTGGAATGCGTTTTCGTCCCTGCATCGATCTTCACCAGGGCCGGGTCAAGCAGATTGTCGGCTCCACGCTCCGGGATGATTCGGCAGATTCCCTGCAGACCAATTTTACCTCTGATCTGCCTCCCTCCCATTATGCCCGGATGTATCGCCGGGACAACCTGTCCGGAGGCCATGTCATCATGCTTGGCCCTGGGAACGAAGAAGCTGCCCGGGAGGCCCTGGCAGCGTGGCCCGGCGGGTTGCAGCTGGGTGGCGGCATAACGGTCGACAATGCCGGCCGCTGGCTTCAGGCTGGAGCCTCGCACGTGATCGTCACGTCGTATGTCTTTTACGACGGGGAACTGGATTTTCAACGGCTGCGGACCCTCTCGGAGCATGTGGGCAGGGACCGGCTTGTTCTCGACTTGAGCTGCCGCTGGCGGGATGATGGCTACTATGTAGTCACGGATCGGTGGCAGAAGTTCAGCAATCTCAAGATAGATGGAAAGACCCTCGCTCATCTGGCCGGGTTCTGTGACGAGTTTCTTGTCCATGCCGTGGATGTGGAGGGCAAGTGCCTCGGGATCGACGAACGGCTGATCCAACTGCTCGCTCGCCACGTACCCATACCCACGACCTATGCCGGTGGCGTGCGCACTTTGGCCGATCTGGTTCGGATCAGGGATCTTGGCCGGGGAAGGATCGATGCCACCGTGGGCAGCAGTCTCGACATCTTCGGAGGCACCGGCTGCACCTATGAGGAGGTGGTCGCCTTCCACTGTGGGGAAAATCCGGACGGTAGCAGTGGCTGATCAGGATTCGTACCAGGATCGTGAAAATACTGAGCTGCGCGAGCTGAAGCTGCTGGTCCGGGATGAATATTATCGGGCTTTTCAGCGGTGCGTCTGGATATTGATCAACGAGACCGGTCAGAGCCAGCTCGACATCATGGAAGGCGTGGTGCATGACTTCCTGGTGAAGCATGGCTGCTGAAACAGGACAGATTTTCTTTTCCCCCGCCCTTTCTTGACCCGCCTTATTCCTTCCTATACAATACAGCAGGGTTGATGGTGCGGCATGGCTGTGCGGGCAGCATGCCGGTTTTTTTTCGGGGAGTGGCACAGTACCAACTCCGGCCTTTGGATAGTGGAAGCCTGTTATGACGAACCGGGATATCAGGTTGCAGGAGATTCAGACCTTTGTCAACAAGATGCCCAGCCTGTCAAACACGGTGAGTAAGGTGCTCGAAATCTGCAGTCGGCCCGATACCGCGCCCAACGACCTGAACAGGGTTATTTCCCTGGACCCCGTGCTGGCCGGACAGGTTCTCAAACTCATCAACTCAGCCTACTATTCCCTGGTGAACAAGGTCACCTCGCTGACCAGGGCCATCATCATGCTGGGGCTGAATACGGTAAAAAATCTGGCCCTTTCCACGGCCATTATCCGTTGCGTCAGCCAGGCTCGCAAGTCCCGGGCCCTGCCCATCAGAGAATTCTGGGCGCATTCCATTGCCGTGGGAGTGATGGCCAAGCTGCTGGCTGCCGAGCGTGGTGTTTCTCTCGGGGAACGGGAAGAGTTTTTTGTGGCCGGCCTGCTGCACGATCTCGGCAAGATCCCCTTTGGGGATGAATACAGCGAGGTTCTGGCCCGGGCTGCTGCCGGCCACGAGGAGCTGATCGGGCAGGAGAAAGTCATGCTCGGTATCGATCACGAGGATGTAGGGAGAATGATAGCCGAAAAATGGTCCCTCAATCAGGTGCTCGGCGATGCCATCGGTCACCACCATTCCCTCGAACAGGTGTCAGCGGAAAACAGCCAGCTGGTGGCGACCGTGGCCCTGGCCGACAGCTATGTCTGCCTGTTTGACATAGGTTCTGCAGGCAACCGTTTTCCGGATGAGCAACGGCTGGAGAATGCCCTTCGTGCAAGCGGCTTTGACTGGCAGACCGTTGCCGGACTCTCGGCCATAGTGGAAGAGGAGATCCGGAAGGCCGAGATCTTCCTTCAGGTGTGAAAAGAAGGAGAGCGAGATGATCCAGGTGCGGTTTTGGGGGGTTCGCGGATCCATCCCCTGCCCAGGTCCAAAGACGAAAAAGTACGGCGGCAATACCGCCTGCATAGAGCTCCGCTTTCCTGAAGTCAACCGGCACGTTATCATCGATGCCGGCTCTGGGATCCGGGAACTGGCCAATCACATGGTGGCAAATGATCTGCCCAATGGACCGATCACCACCGAAATCTATCTGTCTCATACGCACTGGGATCATATCATGGGGTTCCCCTTTTTCATTCCTGTCTATATTCCAGGTACCAGGATCAAGGTGTTCGGGCCGGTGACTTACGAAGACGATCCGCTTGAAGAGGTGGTCGGAGGACAGATGAAGTATCGTTATTTTCCGGTCAACATGGGGGAGTTGGCGGCAAGCATCGATTATACACGCCTCAAGGAGGATCCCCATATCGATCTAGGGGACGGGATAACCCTGGCGACGACCATCATCAATCATCCCATTACTGCCCTTGGTTACCGGTTCAGTTTCCGGGGATCGGTCTTCTGCACGGCCTATGACACCGAGCCATTTCGCAATCTCTTCGTCACTGATCCGGATGATCCTGCCTATGATGAACTGATGGCCCTGGAAGGCGAAGAGGCTGCCAAAGAGCAGAACAGAGTACTGGAACAGTTTTTTGCCGGTGCCGACCTGCTTGTCCACGATGCCCAGTACACCCGGGAAGAATATCTCGACGGCAAGGTGGGCTGGGGCCATACACCCATCGAAGATGCCATTGCCTCTGCCACCAGGGCTGGTGTCCGGCAGCTTGCTCTGTTTCATCACGATCCGGAGCGGACAGATGACCAGCTGGATGCGCTGGGCGAGACCTTCTGCACCGGCTCTTCACCCAATGGGCCGGAGATCTTTTTTGCCCGGGAGGGAATGGTGATCGAAATCTGACACTGTTCTGTTTTGGATATCCCTTTCCAGCGCCGCCTTATGTTCCGGCTCCGGGATCAGCCCTGGTCCTTCCGCAGCGCCCTGTCGCACCTTTCTTACCTATTGCTCATCTTGGCTGTTTACTTGCCGCCATTCTCGTGGTAATTGTAACATCTTTGCAATAAGATGGTTATGTTCCCTTGGCCTTCAGGAGTCATTTTCATGCATCTTTTCCGTCTATTGGCCTGCTGGCTGTGCTGCCTCTGGGCAATGGCCGGCCCGGTATCGGCAAAAGTCATGCCGGTGGAGTTCGATGCCGGCCGCAATCGACTGATCGCTTACCTGCTCAGCCATCAGCTCCCGGCACAACACTTCGAACATCTTCCCCTGGATGACCGATTGTCCAAGGCCGCTTTTGATCTGTATCTGCGCCAGCTCGATCCTCGCAAGCGGTTCCTTCTCAGGCCTGATGTGGAACAGCTCCAGGCTTTTGCCGACCATATCGATGACGAACTGCAGCAGGGACATATCGTCCTCCCGGATGTCGGGGCCCAGATCTTGAAAGAGCGAATCAGGGAAGTGGAGTCCATGCTGGATGGAATCCTTAATGCCGGCTTTGATCCGGATCGGGTCGAGTACCTGGAATCGGATCCGAAAAAAACCACCAATCCGGCAGACCGCAAGGAACTCCGGGACAGGTGGCGCAGGATCCTCAAAATGCAGGTCCTGGACGAGTATCTGGATCAACTGGACCAGGAAAAAAAGAAGGCGGAGAAGAACGGCTCCAAGGGACCAAAGGCCGAGTTTCTGGAAGGCCGGTCCGTGGATCTGAAGATCTGGACAAATGCTGTGGCCAAGATCAGAAAACGCAACCACCATTTTCTGCAGCGGTTGCTCAAGGAAACGCGACAAGAATACTATAACCGCTATTTCGATACGGTCGCCAGGGCCTTTGATCCGCATACCAACTATATGCCGCCCACCTCCAAGGAGGACTTCGATATCCACATGAGTGGTTCTCTGGAGGGGATCGGGGCGCTTCTCCGGGAGGATGACGGACAGATCAAGGTGGTGCGGATTATTCCCGGCAGTGCCGCGGAGCGCCAGGGAGAGCTGCATGCCGAAGACATCATTCTGGCTGTCTCGGAAAAGGATGGGGAGCCGGTGGATATCACCGACATGCGGATCCGGGAGGCTGTCAGCTATATCCGGGGTCCCAAGGGTACCGAGGTACGCCTTACTGTCCAGAAGCCGGACGGCAGCAAGCACGTGATCGCCATTGTCCGGGACGTAGTGCAGATCGAAGAGACCTATGTCAAATCAACAGTTTTGGAAAATCCGGAGAGTCAGCGGATTGGTTACCTGCGGATCCCGAGTTTCTATCGTGACTTTTCGGATAGTTCCGAGAAAAAAGGCGGCCGGAACGCCACCGACGACACCCGTCGGGAACTGCACAAGCTGAAAGAGCAACATATCAGTGGCTTGATTCTCGACCTTCGAAACAATGGTGGCGGCTCCTTATCGGACGCGGTGGATATCTCAGGGTTGTTTCTCCCTGGAGGACCGGTGGTCCAGGTAAAGAATTCCCAAGGGATGATCAGGGTACTGGAGGATACAGACTACAATGTCGCCTATGATGGCCCGGTTCTGGTTCTGGTCAACCAGTTTTCCGCCTCTGCCTCGGAGATCCTGGCCGCAGCCATGCAGGATTACCGCCGGGCCCTGATCGTGGGAGGGAAACACACCCATGGAAAGGGTACGGTACAGGCTCTGCTGGATCTCAATCGGAATCTCCCCCTGCTTCACCTGAAAAAATATGATGATCTCGGCGCGCTGAAGATCACCATTCAAAAGTTCTACCGGATCAATGGCGGTTCGACCCAGTACAAGGGAGTCGAACCCGATCTTGTCTTGCCCTCCATGCTCGACTACCTGAAAACAGGCGAGCAGTACCTTGATCATTCCTTGCCCTGGGACCAGGTAGACAGCATCCCGTTCAACGCCTGGACCGGCAAGATGCTTGACGTGAATAAGGCGCGTCGGCTTGGGGAGCAGTACGTGGCCTCCAGCAAGAAGTTCCAGAAGATATCGGAAGAGAGTGCCCGGGCCAAGGAACGAAGCGAGCAGACCCGGGTGAAGATCTTTCTCCAGGGAATGATCAAGGAGCGGGCAGAACTGCAACGGGCCAGGCGTGAGGCCAGGGCCGCCGGAGTCCTCCAGGAGGAGGATGGGGGACAGGACGGAGAGCAGGATGAGAAAAAGGATCTCCGGGAAGAATTGCGGGACGATCCTTACGTGAATATTGCCCTCTATCTGTTCCGCAAGCTTCTTCCCTGACAGTGGAGCCTGCGGGGAATCCGGCTACATTTTTAACTTGAAATGGTGGCCTATTCATGCTAGAGAGATGCATTCATGAATCACCATTCATTTTTTTGTAATGGGGAGCCTCAATTTTATTGAACCGAGATGGAACTGAACAGGATTCTGGCGGAAAAGAAAAAACAGATTCTGGACCTTTGGATCGAACGGACGCTGGACAGTTACACCTCGTCCGGTTTTTTCAAACAGTCCAAGGACAGGTTTGCCAATCCGGTCGGGGCGAATATTACGGAGGGGCTGACCGCACTGTTCGAACTCCTGCTGCAGGGGGAAGGTCAGGAGAGCTGGCATGAGCCGCTGGATCAGGTGATCCGGATCCGGGCAGTCCAGGAGTTTACTCCTGCCCAGGCCGTGGCGCCGATCCTGGAGCTGAAATGGGTCGTGAAGCAGGTGCTGTCTGCAGATCGAACGGCACGAAGCGTGCTGGGAGAGCTGTCTGCATTCGACTGCGAGGTGGACAGGCTGGCACTGGCAGCCTTTGACCTGTACACTCAGTGCCGGGAACAGCTTTATCGTCTCAGAATCCAGGAATTGAAGAGCGGCAGTTATGTTCTCACCGATTCCGCCTGTCCGTCCGCTCTCCTCAGGAAAGACAGGCAGCAGACAAGTGTAAACTAGTAGAGGTTATCTGCGGCAGGAGGCAGTAAACATCGGAGTCCAGTCACACCGAGAGGTGGATCGGGTTTCCGGTAACCTGCAACTTTGAAAAAAGTTACTTTAACCTGAAAGCGAGGGAGTGATCGATGAAGTACACCTTCCCGTTGGCGGCAGTCATTGCCTTGGTGTTGATTGCGTGGATTGGATCCCAAATACCGGGTATGCAGTATTTTTTCGGTATTGCAGTGCCTTACCTTGCCATGGCTCTTTTCCTGGGGGGATTCTGTTACCGGGTCATCCAGTGGGCCAAATCACCTGTTCCCTTCAAGATCCCGACGACCTGCGGTCAGGGATTCTCACTGCCCTGGATCAAGTACGATAAACTGGAGGCCCCGGTTACCACTTCCCAAGTGGTAGCGAGGATGTTTCTGGAGATTGTCCTGTTCCGTTCCCTGTGGCGCAACACCAAGGCCGAGATTTATCCCGGACCCAAGCTGACCTACGAGTCCAGCAAGTGGCTGTGGCTTTTCGGCATTATTTTTCATTACAGTTTTCTGGTCATCGTTCTCCGGCATATGCGTCTTTTCCTCGAGCCGGTTCCGGGGTTTGTCAGTGCCTTGGAATTCGGTGACGGTATCCTCCAGATCGGTGCTCCGACCATGTACCTGACCGACGTGACCATTCTCCTGGGCCTGCTGCTGCTGTTCGGCCGCCGGCTGATCAACAGGCAGGTTCGTTTCATCTCCCTGGCCAATGATTACTTTCCCCTGTACCTGATCTTTTCCATAGCCCTCACCGGCATTCTGATGCGTTTTTTTCTGCGCACAGACATCGATATCACGGCAATCAAAAGACTGGCTGTGGGACTGGTCACATTCAAACCCATGATCATGACCGATATCGGGGCGATCTTCTACGTGCACCTGTTCCTGGTGTCTGTGCTGCTGGCTTATTTTCCTTTTAGCAAACTCATGCATATGGGCGGTGTCTTTCTTAGTCCGACCCGGAACATGGCCAATGACTCCAGGATGCGGCGCCACATCAATCCCTGGAATCCGGATATCAAACCCCATTCCTATGAAGCTTATGAGGATGAGTTCAGGAAAGATATGATCGAACAGGGTATTCCGGTTGAAAAGGAACTGCCCGCTGACGAATAACGGTTGCATAACCTCAGCAATATAAGGATAAAGCAATGGCTGTTGTAAAGGTAGAGAAGTTGGCGCGGAGCGTGGTGGAAGGGCCGTCGCTCATGGCTGGAGGTGGTGTCCCGCGGAAATCCTGGATGGAAATTCCAGTGGTCTTCAAACCGGGGAATTATGCCTATCCGACCAAGCCGGAAAAACTTGAGTATCTGGATGCACAGCAGGGGATCAGTTTCCCCAATGCCAGGGTCTGGAGCCCGGAAGACGATGACTGGAAGCTCCCGGAAAACTGGAAAGAGATCATCATCAATGGATTGGCCGAGCGTCTGGGTAAATTTCGCTCTTTGAAGATCTTCATGGATTGCTGCGTCCGTTGCGGAGCCTGTGCGGACAAGTGCCATTTCTTCCTAGGTACAGGGGATCCGAAGAACATGCCGGTTCTCAGGGCCGAGTTGCTTCGTTCCGTCTATCGGAACGATTTCACGCTGGCCGGCAAGCTGCTCGGCAAGATGGCCGGTGCCAGGGAAATGACGGTGGGCGTGCTGAAAGAATGGTTCATGTATGCCTATCAGTGCACCGAATGCCGTCGCTGCTCGGTCTTTTGCCCCTATGGTATCGATACGGCCGAGATTACCATGATGCTGCGCGAGCTGCTTCATCTGGTGGGTTGCAGCATCAACTGGGCCATGGAGCCGGTCGCCAACTCCAACCGTACCGGCAATCACATGGGACTGACACCCCAGGCATTCAAGGGCAATGTCGATTTCCTCTGTGAAGACATCGAAAACCTGACAGGAATACATATAGAGCCCAGTTTCAACCGGAAGGGCGCTGAGGTCCTCTTCATCACTCCTTCTGCCGATGTCTTCGCCGAACCCGGACTGTTTACCTGTATGGGCTATCTCCTGCTCTTTGAATATATCGGTCTGGACTACACATGGTCTACCTATGCATCGGAGGGCGGTAATTTCGGTCTCTTCACCTCCAACGAGATGATGAAGAAGCTGAACGCCAAAATGTATGCAGAGGCAAAGCGGTTGGGGGTCAAATGGATTCTGGGAGGAGAATGTGGTCACATGTGGAGGGTGGTCCATCAGTACATGGACACCATGAATGGTCCGGCCGATTTCCTCGAGGTGCCCAAATCACCGATTACCGGCACGGTCTTCGAAAATGCCGCCTCCACCAAGATGGTCCACATCAGCGAGTTTACAGCCGACCTGATCAAACACGGCAAGATAAAACTCGACAAGAGCCGCAACAGTCATGTCAAGGCCACGTTCCATGATTCGTGCAACCCGGCCCGAGCCATGGGGCTGCTGGAAGAGCCCCGTTATATTCTTGATCATGTGGTGGACAATTGGGTGGAGATGCCGGAGAACACCATCCGGGAGCGGACTTTCTGCTGTGGATCCGGAACTGCTCTGAATACCGACGAGATCATGGAACTGAGGATGCGCTCTGGTCTGCCCAGGGCCAATGCAGTTCGCTACGTGCATGACAAGCATGATGTCAATACGCTGGCCTGCGTCTGTGCCATTGATCGTGCCACCTTGACCACTCTGATGGACTACTGGGTACCTGAGGTGCAGGTGGCCGGACTGAGCGAGCTGGTCGGTAATGCCCTGGTATTTGAAAATGAAAAGAGACAGGATCTCACAGAGGGCCTGCGGACTCTGGTCTTTTGATCCCCTGGCAGGAATGGAGGAATGACAATGTACGACAGTGGTAAGATCATACCGGGACTGATTATCTTTGTCCTGTTTATCACCTTTCCCGTCTGGTACAACCACGGTGACGCCGGAGCAGTCCCCAAGCCTGAACTGCCCAAAGAGGTCAAGCAATGCGTGTTACCGGCTTCGGAAATGCGGGCAAAACACATGGTGCTTCTCAATACCTGGCGGGATCAGGTGCTCCGGACCGGTGATCGATCATTTGATGTGAAAATAGGCGACCAGGAATATCAGAAAAGTTTGATGAACACCTGTATGCAGTGTCATTCAAGCAAGAAAAAATTCTGTGATACCTGTCATTCCTATGCGTCTGTAACTCCATATTGCTGGGATTGCCATCTGGCGCCAGTTGAGTGAGCGGCAAAGGAGGATATGTACTGATGGATAAGAAGAGAAGAGAATTCCTCAAGATCGCCGGGGTTTCAGCCCTTGCGGGACTCGGGGGGACGGCGGTGGTTGATCGGCTCGTATCTGGAACGAGTCCCCTGAATGCCCGCGCTGCCCACAGTGTTGATCCGGAAGCGCACGGAGGCCAGGCTGAAACCACAGAAGGCCACGGCCACGGCAAAGAGGTGGCCAAATCAGGGAATCGTTATGGAATGGTCATTGACATGCGGAAGTTTCAGGACAATCCTGAACTCGGTGAGAAGGTGATTCATGCCTGTCACTCCACACACAATGTGCCGTCCTTTCCAGACAAGAAAGACGAGGTGAAATGGGTCTGGATGACCGAATACGAGAATGCCTTTCCCGAGCACAGCCAGTATTACAACAATACAAGGTTGGTAGAGCATGAAGTCCTGGTCATGTGCAACCACTGTGACAATCCACCCTGTGTCCGGGCCTGCCCGACCCGGGCAACCTTCAAGAACAAGGACGGCATTGTGGCCATGGACTATCATCGCTGTATCGGCTGCCGTTTTTGCATGGCTGCCTGTCCCTATGGTTCCAGAAGCTTCAACTGGCGTGATCCCCGTTCTGCCATCGAACACTATAACAGGGAGTTTCCCAGCAGAATGCGGGGTGTCGTGGAGAAATGCAACTTCTGCGCAGAACGGGTTGGCCTGGGCAAACAGCCGGCATGCGTGGAAGCCTGCGGTGAGACCAAGGCGATGGTGTTCGGCAATCTGAATGATCCTCAGTCTGAGATCAGAAAGATTCTGAAGGAACACTACACTATCCAGCGCAAGCCCTCTCTTGGGACCTATCCATCAGTCTTTTACATAGTATGAGGTAGCCATGTTTGAAAAAGCACTCAAAGGAAACAACTACTACTGGATGTGGCTGGCCTTTCTCGGTTTTTTCATGGCCATTGCCGCAATATGCTATGTGCGCCAGTTCAATTATGGTCTTGGTCTCACCGGTATGAGCCGGGATGTCTCCTGGGGATTGTATATCTCCCAGTTCACCTTTCTGGTCGGCGTGGCGGCAGGAGGTGTGATGCTGGTGCTCCCCTATTATGTACATAACTACAAGGCATTTGGTAGGATCACCATACTTGGAGAATTTCTGGCCATATCGGCACTGATTATGTGCCTGAGCTTTATCGTGGTCGACCTGGGGCAGCCCATGCGTATGCTGAATGTTATTTTTCATGCCCAGCCCCGCTCCATGCTGTTTTACGACATGATTGTCCTGAACGGTTATCTCTTCCTGAATATCCTTTGTGGCTGGGTGATTTTGACAGCCGAGCGAAAGCAGGTGCCTCCTCCCAAGTGGATATACATCTTTGTCTATATTTCCATTCCGTTCGCCGTTTCCATTCACACGGTAACCGCTATGCTTTACTGCGGTCTCCCTGGACGCCATTTCTGGCTTTCCGCCATTGTCGCTCCCCGTTTCCTGGCTTCCGCCTTTGCCGCTGGACCGGCCCTGATCGTAGTTGTTGCCCTCATTCTCCGGCGGGTGGCAAATTTCGATGCCGGCAAAGAGGCTATCGATAAGATGGTAACCATTATCCTGTATGCAGCACTTATCAATGTTTTCTTTGTTGGCCTGGAGTTCTTTGTCGGATTCTATTCTAATATTCCAGGACACAAGCACACGCTGCAGTATCTTTTCTTCGGATTGGAGCATCACGGGCACATCTACGACAACCTCAAGCCGTTCATGTGGGGATTCGTGGTTCTTTTCATAGTCGGAGTTGCCCTGCTGTCGGTTCCCTATACACGCAAGCAGAGTGACCTTTGGCTCGGAATCGGTTGTGCATCGATATTCATCTCTTTCTGGCTAGACAAAGGAGTGGGCTTTGTCCTCGGCGGCTTCGTACCCACTCCGCTGGAGGAGATCACGGAATATTATCCCACGGCCAATGAAATATTCATTACCTTGGGAGTCTGGGCAATGGGGGCCTTTATCCTCACGGTGCTTTACAAGATTGCCATAGGGGTTGAGCATGAAGTAGAAGCCTGACATTCCCGTGCTATTTTTCGCCAAGGCCCGTGGTCATTACGATCACGGGCTTTTTTTGGGTGTTGCGCAATCGGGAGGGTGATCGCTTTTTTGCGCGGTTATGAAAGTCCTAGTCGTCTATTTTTCCTTTTCCAGTCAGACAAAGAATCTCGTGCATGCCCTGTCTGATGGAATGCGTTCCATGGGAATCACGGTGGTCACTCAGCGTCTTGAAACGGTCAAACCGCTTCACTTTCCCATTGGGAGTATTCCCCGGACATTTCTGCGTATGATGCAGACCTTCTTCCGCCAGCGATTGGCTATACAGCCCATTGATGAACAGTGTTTTGACGACTATTCTCTGATTATGCTTGCAGGGCCGACCTGGTCATACAATCCCAGTGGACCGGTTCTTTCCCTTTTTGATCGATACGGTCGTCGCCTCTTTGCCGGCAGGCAGGTCCTGCCCCTGATCTCTTGCCGAGGATATTGGCGGATGCACTGGTGGGGCCTCAGGGCGCTGCTGAAAAAATGTGGGGCCAACGTCGTCAATCTGATCGTCTTTTCTCATCCCAACCCGGAACCATGGAGGACCATCGGTGTGTTTCTCAAGCTGGCTGGCCGGGTTCCGGAAAAGACGCCCTGGATCTCGAAATACTACAGGAAGTATGGTCATACGCGGGATCAGCTTGGAGAAGCACGGGAATTCGGCGTGTTGCTCGGACAGGCCCTGCAGCAGAAGGAGGATCTCGGCCGTTTGGACTTCCGCACACCGCTCACCGGCCGGTGAACCGATTTTCACTGGTTGATCAGCCAGGCCTGCCAGAAGGCAAAAATCTGTTCCTGAAAAAAGAGGTAACTCAAGGCGGCTACGGCTAGAAAGGGACCAAATGGGATTCTGGTCTGCCGGTCCTGTTTCCGGATGAGGAGAATGGTGATCCCGATCAGGCTGCCGGCCACGGAGCTGGCAAAGATGATGTAGAGCAGGGATTTCCATCCCAGAAACGCACCGATCATGGCCAGAAGCTTGATGTCCCCTCCACCCATACCTTCCTGCTTTCTCAGAAGTAGATAGCCGAAGGCTATGGCATAGAGAAAGCCTCCCCCGGCCAGGGCGCCGAGAATGGCCTCCTGCCAGGTGAGCTGGCTGCTGAAGAAAGATCCGCCAAGGCCGACCAGGATACCAGGCAGGCTGATGCTGTCCGGAATGATCTGGTGATGCAGGTCGATGAACAGGATCGCCAGCAAGGCAGCGACAAAAACGAAGTACAGAAAAAGATCAAAGGAGAGACCGAACCGGTTCAGGAGCGCAACGCTCAGCAAACCCATGGCCGACTCGACAAATGGGTACTGCCAGGAGATGGATGTCTTGCAGCTACGGCATCTGCCCTTGAGAAGGATGTAGCTGAGAATGGGGATGTTGTCGTACCATCTGATGGGTGTCTTACACTCCGGACAATGGGAAGGCGGATAGGCGATGGAGCGCTGATCGTCGGGCAACCGGAGGATCACCACGTTGAGAAACGACCCGACAACAGCTCCGAAAAGGAAAAGAATGGCCTGAAAGAGGATATCGGTTCCTGATCCGGAAATTATCATTTACAGCACCGGCTGGATGGATTTTATTTGGCAGATCCGAAACAGCACCGGATCCTGTTCTATTTAGTTGTATCGTGTTCCATGACCAAGTACCAGGAAAAAGCGAAGATTGTCGATCTGGAGGAGATGGGGGCCGATGTCGTTCGGGTCCGCCTCAGGGCGGAGCGGATTGCCGAGGCCGCACGCCCAGGCCAGTTCGTCATGGTACGGTTCAACGAACAGTTGGATCCTCTGCTGAGGCGTCCGTTTTCGCTGCATTCGGTGGACCGGCGAGGAAGGGTCGATCTCCTGGTCAAAGTCGTCGGCCGGGGAACGGCCTTGCTCCGGACCCTGCAGGCCGGCAAGGATGTCCTGGATCTCGTTGGTCCCCTCGGCAACGGATTTTCATGGTATGCAGAGGGACCGGTCTGTCTCATAGGAGGTGGTATCGGCGTGGCCCCCCTGTATTATCTTGCCTCTGTCCTCCATGAGCAGCAGCCAGAGCGAAAAATTCATATATTGCTTGGCGGTCGTACCGGAAGGGAGGTCAAGGTATTTGCCAACAGGTTTTCCTGGTCAGGGCACGAGGTCGCGGTGGCAACAGATGACGGATCACTAGGATACCATGGTCTGGTCCCTGATCTGCTTGCCGACCTGTTGGCCGGAGTCTGTCAGGTGTATGGCTGCGGTCCCTATGGCATGCTGCGTTCCGTTGCCTTGGCCTGCAGGCAGGCAGGCGTCCCCTGTCAGGTGTCCATGGAGACCCACATGGCCTGCGGTCTTGGTGCCTGCCTGGGCTGTACCATTGTGGCCGCTGACGGACGATATCTGCATGTCTGCAAGGACGGACCGGTATTCGATGCAGAGAAGGTGGCATGGAAACCCTAGATCGCAAGGGGCAGAGCCCTGATCTTCAGGTGAGTGTTGGACCGCTGCTGCTGCGGAACCCGGTCCTGGTTGCCTCGGGTACGTTTGGCTATGGTGCGGAATACGCCGACTTCGTGGATGTGGCAGCCCTGGGTGGCGTGGTGGTCAAGGGCATCTCCCTTGAGCCGCGGTCCGGAAATCCCCCGCCAAGAGTTGTGGAGACGCCGTGCGGTATGCTCAATGCCATTGGTCTGGAGAATATGGGAGTCGAACGTTTCCTTGTCTCCAGGCTGCCCTGGCTGCGTGAGCAGGGGGCAACGGTCATCGTCAATATCCTGGGCGATTCCATCGAGGAGTATGGAATGCTGGCCCGTCGCCTTGACGGTGAACCCGGTATCGCGGCCCTGGAGGTCAATATCTCCTGTCCGAATGTAAAGAGAGGTGGAGTCGCCTTTGGCACGGTTCCGGAGATGGCCGAGGCAGTGACCCGGGCTGTCAGGGCTGGGACAGATCTGCCGCTCATCGTGAAGCTCTCTCCCAATGTCACGGATATCGTGGAGATGGCCCGGGCCGTGGAGAGAGGTGGTGCGGATGCGGTCTCCCTGATCAACACCCTCACCGGTATGGCCATCGATATCCGTACAAGACGACCCAGGCTTGCCAACACGATCGGCGGGCTCTCCGGTCCGGCAATCAGGCCGGTGGCCCTGCGAATGGTTTGGCAGGTAGCGTCCATGGTCTCGATTCCGGTGATCGGTATTGGCGGGATCTGTGGTCCGGAAGATGCACTGGAGTTTCTGCTGGCTGGCGCCTCGGCCGTGGAAGTGGGAACGGCGAATTTCGTCGAACCCGGAGTCAGTGAACGGATCATCGACGGTATCCGGGAGTACCTGGTTGAACAGGAGGAGGGGGCTGTGGCCGATATCATCGGTACATTGGTGGTTGACTGAGGATGGGAACGCAACGTATCTGTATATCGGTCGCAGAACCGGATATCGAGAAGATCCGGATGCGCCTTGAGCCGGTCCAGTCTCTGGCCGATGTGATCGAGATCCGGCTGGATGCCATGGACGTACCTGCAGTGGAAGCGTGCTGCCGTCTACTTCCCCATCCCTTGCTGTTCACCAACAGGCCGCAATGGGAAGGGGGGCTGTGGCACGGCAGCGAGGAAGACAGGCTCGAATACCTGCTGGAGGCCATGGCCATGCAGGCGGCTTATGTGGACCTTGAATTGCGGGCCGAACCGGTTTTCCGTCGCCGTTTACTGGCTGCCCGAGACCGCTCATCCACCCGGATCATCCTGTCCTGGCATGATTTCCAGCAGACACCATCGATAGGTGAACTGCAGGATGTTCTGCACGAGATGATGGGTTCCGGTGCTGATATCGGCAAGATCGTCGCCATGGCCCGCCACAGTGGAGATGTGGTCAGGCTGCAGCAGATCTTGGTCGAGGCGAATGAGCATGATTTTCCCCTGATCTGCTTCAGCATGGGAGAGGCCGGAAGGATATCCCGCCTTGCCACCCTGTTTCTTGGCGGTTTCATGACCTATACCAGTGCCGATGACCGGCAGATGACAGCCCCGGGACAGCTCTCCGCAGAGAAGATGGCGGCATTGTGCAGGCTTTTGGGAGGTGAAGACGATGATTGACGGGCAGACCCTCCTGTATGGTATTATCGGTAATCCGGTGCACCATTCCCTGAGCCCTGTGATGCACAACCGCGCCTTTGCCGCCCTGGATATGAACGGCGTGTATGTGCCGATGCCTGTCACCGATCTTGCCGTAGCTGTGCAGGGGCTTCGGGCTCTGGGATTCCGGGGTGTTTCCGTCACGGTTCCCCACAAGGAGGCGATCATTTCCTTGCTGGACGAGGTAGACCCTGTTGCCCAGCGTATCGGTGCCGTCAATACCTTGCTGATCAGGGAACGGCCCTCGGATGGCAAGAGGGTGATCAGGGGCTTCAATACAGATTGGCTGGGTGCCAACCTGGCTCTGGCCGACAAGGTGCGCCTCGAAGAAAGCAGGGTGCTGATTCTGGGAGCAGGTGGAGCGGCAAAGGCCATCGCTTTTGGCCTTGTGGAGGCAGGTGCCACGGTCATCCTGAGCAACCGCACCGTTTCCAGGGGGATGGAACTGGCCGACTGGCTGGGATGCACCTTTGTTCCCCTGACCGGACTGGCCAGTGTCGAGGCCGAGGTGCTCGTCAATACCACCACTGTGGGCATGGAGCCCCATAGCGAGGATATTCCACTGGATCCCGGCCTGCTACACCGTTTCACCACCGTGATGGACATTGTCTATGCACCCCTGCAGACCAGGTTGCTGCGGGAGGCGGCCGCATGCGGTTGTACGGTCATCGACGGCTTGGCCATGCTGGTGTATCAGGGGGCTGCCCAGTTCAGGATATGGACGGGAATCAGGCCGGATATTCAACTCATGCGAAGGGCTCTTGAGGAGAGGCTGGCCAGCGGATGACCAGGTTGCAAATTGTATCAGATGGGATGAATCGAAAATGATCGAAGTTGGAACAGTCAGCAAGGTGGATGCCGTCATTGAGGTCCCTGGCTCCAAGAGCCTCACCCAGCGGGGACTGATCGCCGCCGCGCTGGCCGAAGGTGAATCGGTCCTTGTGGGGCCACTGGCCAGTGAGGATACCAGCTATACCATGCAGGCCCTCCGGTTCATGGGGGTGGAGGTGGATGACCGGAACGGAAACCGCTGGGTGATCAGGGGAAGTGGCGGCAGGATCAGCTGTCCGGAGGGCGACATCTATCTTGGCAACAATGGCACGGCCACCAGGTTTCTCACCTCTGTGGCCGCATTGGGCCATGGAACCTTTCGGATAACCGGGGACGAGCGGATGGCTGAACGGCCGATCATGCCACTGATGCAGGCCCTGCGGGGGTGGGGCGTACGCATCCGCAGCGAAACGGACAGCGGATGTCCGCCGCTCAGGATCGAGGCAGATGGTCTGCGGGGTGGCCCTACTGTCCTGCCGGAGGGGAAGTCGAGTCAGTATCTCTCGTCCCTGCTCCTGGTGGCGCCGTATGCGGATGAACCAGCCTCGATACAGGTGGAAGGCACCGTGCTTTCCCGGCCATACGTGGAAATGACCCTGGCGGTTATGGCCGATTTCGGTATCCGGGTAGAGGCTGCTCCATCCCTGACCCGTTTCCGTATCCCCCGGGGCGTCTACACGCCCACAACTTACCACGTGGAAGGGGATGCATCCGGAGCGTCCTATTTCTGGGCCGCGGCTGCAGTTACAGGCGGCCGGGTGACGGTGGCCAACGTCCCGGTTCCCTCTCTTCAGGGTGATGCGGGTTTGGTTCCGCTTCTGGCTAGAATGGGATGCCGGGTGAGCCAGGCCGGAAACGGAATCATGGTGCGCGGTTGCGAGAGACTGACGGGTATCGAGGTGGACATGGGCAACATGCCGGATGTGGTGCCCACCCTGGCCGTTGTTGCCGCCTTTGCCGAAGGAACGACTGTTATCAGCAATATTGCACACCTGCGGATCAAAGAGTGCGACCGGCTTTCAGCGGTGGTGACCGAGCTGGGCAAGATGGGGGCCAAGGTAGATGAGGAAAAAGACCGGATGATCATCCATGGCCGTCAGGGGGGCGCCAACCTGCACGGTGCCGAGATCGAAACCTATGGTGACCACCGTATTGCCATGAGTTTCGCCGTCGCAGGCCTCCGCGTTCCCGGCGTCAAGATCCTGGACGAGGGATGCGTGGCCAAGTCGTTTCCTGATTTCTGGGAACGTTTTCGGATGTTGGCTGGCTAGCCTTCACTTCAAACCTGTGTCACTGGATTCCTGTGGCACAAGGAGGCTGTACAACCTGCTGTCTGGAAGCTGAGAGAGCCTGCAGACTTGGTGAAGTCATTGTCATCGTCGTCTGCCTGGCAGGATGTTTTGTCGAATACAGCAATCGGCTTGTCGTTGACCCGGTCTTTACCTTATCCTCATCGCTTGGCCGGAAGGTCAAACGGACCGGAGAGCATTTTTGTCTGGGGCCCAATATGTTCGAGATATTTCAGGATGATTCTGTCCATAAGAGAAAAAAATCTGTTGCCCCGTCGCTTTAGGATCAGATATAGTACAATGATCTTGAGCGAAGCGCCTTGATGCTCAGGTATCCATTCAGCCCTCAATATCAACGAGAAACGATACTTCCTCCGATTCGATGAAAGCACACTGCAAGAAGATCGAGAGCGGTTTTCTGATTCCGGTTATCCTGTTTTTTTTCACAATGCCGGCAGCTTCAGCAGAAAAGTCCAAAATCGCCATCAATGATCTTTATGAGGTCCAACAAGGGGGATATTTTCATCCATACATCACTCTTGCCGGTCAATATGACGATAACCTCTACTCCAGAAACGAAGATGAGAAGGGAGACTTCGCCACCGTGATCTCACCCGGGATCTGGCTGGCATTTCCCGCTTCGCGGCAACGTGTGGTGGGGCTGGATACCTCGACCCTCAAGCCTGGCGGCTTGGGAATGCTTCAGGAGAGAGGCGCGACGTTCAGGAGAGTGCGTGCCTATCTCCATTATGGTGCCGATCTGACCAGATGGGGCAGTGAGTCCCAGAACGATACTGATGACCAGCGGATCGAGGGGGTGGTGCAATATAATTTTCGGGGAGGCCTCAGTCTGGGTTTGCTGGATGTCTTCCAGGATGGACACGAAGGGTGGGCAGAGGGTTTTTCCCAGCAGCAGGATACCTATGTGAGTAATCTGCTGGCAACCAGAATCCAGTACGATTTTGGGAGCAGATTCCGGTTGCGGGGAGAGTACAGTAATTTTCTGGTCGACTATGACGATGCCGACAAGAGTATTGGTGATCGTCTCGATCAGAGTTATTCTGTGTACTGTTATTACAACTATTCTCCAAAGACCTCTTTCTATGCGCAGTACCGGTTCCTCGATGTCCGGTATGACCAGGTGGGGGCTTTGGACAGCACAGATCATTACCTCTATGGAGGAATACGCTGGCGGATGAGTGGCAGGACCAGCGGTGAGTTCAAGGCCGGCTACGTGAAAAGGCGTTACGACAGCCCTTACCTGGTCGATTCCAGTGATTTCAGTCTGCAGGGCTGGGCAGATTACCGGATAAGCAGCAAAACCTCTCTCAAGCTCTCCTTGTCCCGGCTCTATGAACAGCCGACCATAGATAGTCCCGGCAATGTGCTCTCCGACATTATAACCCTCGGTTATACCCAGAAGTTCGGGGCAAAGATCACGCTTACAGGAACTCTTGGCTATACGCAGAAAGACTACAAAACGACCTTTGTTCTCGCCGATCTTCGCAAGGAGCGGAGTGACAAGGATTATCGTTTCGGCCTTAACTTGTCGTACAGGATTCAGCGGTGGGTTTCCGTGGTGGCAGGTTACGAGTTCTTCAAGCGTGATTCCAACTTCGATGATCTTTCGTATACGGACAACCGGGCAATCATTCGGGTGACCTTTACTCTTTGACAAGTCATTGTAGATATACCCAACAGGAAAATCATATGCGCACTCTGTTGACTGACGGTTTATTGTACTGTGTTACGCTGGTTCTGTTGTTCGTGGTTTCTTCCGGCTGGGTCCAGGCAGAGGATTATACGGTAGGAGAAGGCGATGTCCTGGAAATCACGGTGTACGATCATCCGGAAATGACCACTACTGTCCGGATCGACGGTAATGGAACCATTATTCTGCCCCTGCTCGACAGCGTTGAGGTCAAGGGGCTGACCATCAGCCAGGTGTCGCGAAAGATCAGCGATATGCTGGCAGACGGCTATATCGTCAATCCCCAGGTCAATGTTTTTATCAAGGAATATCGGGAACAAAAGGCCGTCATTCTTGGCCAGGTGCTGCATCCTGGTCTTTACGAGCTACGCCACAAGACAACCCTGCTTGAACTGATTTCCCAGGCTGGCGGCCTTACCAAGGAGGCCGGTGATTTTGCCACCCTGAAGCGGGAAAAGGGTTCTGGCAAGCAGAGTGAAGAAATTGTCATCGATCTCGACCGGCTGGTCGAACAGGGAGATACGTCTCTCAATATACCCATTTTAGACGGCGACAAGGTGTTCATCGTCAAGGCGGGGGTATTCTATGTAACTGGAGAGGTCAAAAAACCCGACTCCTACAAGTATCAGGATAATCTGACCCTGATCAAGGCGATTGCCATGGCTGGCGGTTTTACTGACATTGCCAACCGAGATGCGGTAAAGATCGTGCGTAAAAAGGACGGCAAAGAACAGGTCATTGAACATGCCGCCATGGATGAACAGATCAGGCCCGATGATGTTATCATCGTGCCGGAGAGTTTTTTCTAACAGGCAGACAGCAGGCAGCTGACAGGCTGCTTCTCACTGTTGGGGAGCAAGCATTCAGGAATACCGGTAATTTCCTGATTCTGCATCCTGACTGTCATTCCGGCTAAAGAGGATGATGCGGCTGCATCCTGAAACGACCCGGGCCAGATATTCCCTCGGGATCTGATGTGCAGTTGCTGATCCGGCCATCGTGTGCAGCCCTGGTGTTCCCAGGCCCAAATTCGTCGGTAAGCTTCCCTTAGTTTTAATCGGTTAACCAACCGCAAAAGCAGCAACAACAACAATCGTACTGGAATCCAGATCATGCAGCAGGAACAGATGTTATTGGAAGAGCAGGAGATACATCTCCGGGACTATCTGAAGGTTATACAGAAGCGTAAGTCAACTGTCTTGCTCTTCTTCATTTTGACTGTCTTTGTGGTGGTCATTGTCACCTTCAACATGACCCCGATCTATGAGGCCTCGATCCAGGTACTGGTAGAAAAGAACGAGAATCCTTCACTGGTGGGCAATTATTACTACAACAGCTATGATCCGGAATTCTTCGCCACCCAGGAGCAGCTGATCAAGAGCCAGAACGTGGCCCGGAAGGTGGTCGAGCTGCTCAGTCTGGAGGAAACCTATGATTCGTTCTTTCCGGAAAAGACTTCACAGCAGCCTTCGTTCATAAAAGGCATTGGACAGGTTGTCGGTGATTTTCTGACTGGACTGATGGCTGCGGATGACAGTGCAGGTCCGGAGCAGGAGGAAGAGTTAAACCAAAGATCGCGGGCAGATGTCATTGCAGATGCCATCAGGGCTGGAATCATTGTCAAGCCGGTCAAGGAGAGCAGGATCATCAATATAAGCTTTCGTTCAGAAAATCCCGAGTTTGCCAGCCTGATAGCCAATACGATCGCTGACGCCTACCAGGAAGAGGTGATGTCCATCCAGCATCATTCCTCTGGTTATGCCCTCCAGTGGATGACCAAAAAGGCCAACGAGGAAAAGGAGAAACTGGCCAGGGCGGAAAAGAAGCTCCAGGAATACATGCAGAAAAACGATATCGTCACCATTGAGGACCGGGTGGCGATCATTCCCCAGAAGCTGACAAATCTCACCCAGAAGCTTGCCGAGGCCGAGGCGCAGCGAAAAAAACTGGAAGGAGTCTATGAACAGATAAAGACCCTGAAGGAAAAGGGAGGCGATCTGGAAACGTTGCCGGTATTTGCCAACCATGCAGGATTACAGACCCAGAGAGAACAGATCCGCAAGGCTGAACAGCATATCCTTGAGCTCAAACAGAAATATGGTCCAAAACATCCTGTCATGCTGGAAGCCTTTGCCGAGCTGCGAGAACAGAAGGCAAAAAAAGAACAGGAGATCCAAAAGATCATCGAGCTGGTCCGAAATGAATATGAGATGGCCCGTGCTGAAGAGGAAAATATGCGGACAGCCTTGGCCAAGGTGAAGCAGGAAGTTATGCTTCTCAACGAGAAAATGACCGAATACCGGATCCTGAAACGGGATGTGGAGAGCAACCGCGTGCTCTATGATGCCCTGCTGATGCGGATAAAAGAAAAAGGGGTGTCAGAGAAGACGCTGAAGGTCAATGTCTGGACCACCCAGAAGGCAGAGATTCCGACAGTACCGGTCAAGCCCAATAAAAAACGTAACATTCTGCTGGCGATCATCCTGGGGCTGTTCGGTGGTGTTGGCCTGGCCTTTTTCCTCGAATACCTCGACAATACGGTTAAGGATCCCGAAGAGGTGGAAAAACGGTTTGGCGTCTCTGTACTGGGCGTGGTGGAGATGTTGAAAAAAGATCATAATCCAGACCTGATGCTTCTCGAGGAGCCGTCGAGTTCCTTTTCCGAGAGCTTCAAGTCGCTACGGACCGCAGTCCTCCTGTCCTCGGCCGAGAGTCCGCCCAAACAGGTACTTATTACCTCCATGTCTCCAGGTGAAGGCAAAACGACAACCGCGGTCAATCTGGCGGTAGCTATTTCGCAGACAGAACGATCCGTTCTCCTGATTGACACGGATCTGCGAAAACCACGCGTCCACAAGGCATTGGGCCTGAGTAACCGTAAGGGGCTGAGTTCACTCCTCTCCGGGATGGAGGCCGAAAACATTCTCATCAAGCACCCTGAAAGCGGTCTGACGGTCCTGCCTGCCGGCCCTGTTCCTCCCAATCCTGCAGAACTTCTTGGCTCAAGAAAATTCGCCCAGGTTATGGAAGCCCTGGCAAAACGGTTCGATACCATTATCCTCGATTCCTCTCCCATGCTGAGTGCGACCGACAGCCTGCTGGTGAGCAAACAGGTCGATGGCACAATTATTGTCTGCCGTTATGGCATTGCAACCAACGATATGTTAAAGCAAGGAATCAAAAGTCTGGATGAGATTCAGAGCAATGTCCTGGGAGTGGTTCTGAATGCCATCGAGCTGAAACACAGCAAGTACTACTCATACTATGGGTATTATCAATACGCTTATAAGGCGGAGGAAGAATGAACGCCCTGGTATCGAGGGAATGGTGGATCTGCATTGCCATATCCTGCCTGAAATAGACGATGGTGCGGCCAACATGGACGAATCGCTGGCCATGGCCCGGATCGCAGCCCACGATGGAATCAGGATCATCGTTGCCACTCCGCATGTCAACAAGGCGCTCTATTCTTTCGAAGAGGTCAAGCAGCGGGTTATCCTCTTCAATCGTTATCTGGAGGCGGCTGGACTGGATGTCAGTGTCTTGCCCGGGGGTGATGTCTCGGTGGTCTTTGAACCATCTCTTGTGAAGGATTTCACTATAAATTCAAATGGTTATATACTCGTCGAATTTCCGCATACCCATATGCCTCACAATGCGGCGACTATTCTCCATAACTTCAGGAAAGAGGGGTTGCGGCCAATAATTACCCATCCGGAACGAAATCCAACCATCATGTCCAGGCCAGAGACTCTGCTCGAGCTTCTGGAAGATGGTATCATGGTGCAGGTCACAGCCGGTAGCCTGACAGGTGATTTTGGACGAAAATCACAACGTTGCGCTCTTTTTCTTCTGGAGAATGATGCAGTGGACATCATCGCCACAGATGCTCATTCCCGCCGTTTCAGACGACCGGTGCTTTCGGCCGGTTTCCATGTTGCAGAAAAAATTGTCGGCCGGGCCAGGGCTGAGGCTATGGTGATCAATACCCCTGTTGCCGTCATTGCCGGAAATCCTGTATAATTTGTGTGCCCGGCCCCCCCTGTTCCCTGGGCCGAAGCCGTGCCTACCTGTCAGGAAGGCCATGTTGCCCGGCGGGATTATCCATGGTCGACGATAGGAGAGAGTCGAGCCGATGAGTACTGCCCAGCCGGTTGTCGTCCTGGAGAATGTCAGCAAGTCATACACCAGGCCATGGCGTTTCAGTCGGCGTGGCATAGTGCCGCCTGAATCCGTCAGGGCACTTGCCAATATATCGTTTGCGATTCATGAAGGTGAAATATGCGGCCTGCTGGGGGTGAACGGCGCCGGCAAGACCACGCTGATCAAGATCTTGGCCTCGCTTATCACTCCGGATGAAGGCAGGGTGATCGTCCAGGGGATAGATCAGGCCGTGGATCCGGCAGGAATCCGTCGTCTTGTCGGCCATGTCAACACAAATGAACGAAGCTTCTACTGGCGGCTTTCAGGCAGGATGAACCTGGAGTTCTTTGCTTCCCTGTACCGGCTTTCCGGTGAGGTAAAACACCGACAGGTCCAGAGGATGCTTGAACTGGTCGACATGACGGATCATGCGGAGAAGCGGTTCATGACCTACTCGACCGGGCAGAAACAGCGGTTGGCCATTGCCAGGGCCCTGTTGTCCGATCCGACGGTGATTCTCCTGGACGAACCGACATCCAGCCTAGACCTGATCAGCGCCGGTGAGTTGCGGCGTTTCATCAGGGAAAAAATTGTCAGGGAAATGGGCAGTGCCGCCCTGTGGTGCACCCATAATCTCCAGGAAGCCAGGGAGGTCTGCGACCGGATCTTGATTCTCCACCGGGGAAATGTTGTGGCCAATGTTTCCAGGTCTGCCCTGGAACAGGAGGTGTCTGCCTGCCCTGTCTACCGGTTTGATCTCGGTCCCTGCAGTGAAGAGCAGCTTGCTGCGGCAGGAGTATTGCCGCACAGCTTCAGACAGCAAGACAATGGAGTGGAGGTCGAGCTTGTTGTCAGACGACAGGAACTTTCCGGTGTGCTGGAGCGGTTGCTCGAGTACCACATCCCAATTTTTGGTTTTCAGCCCAAGGAAATGTCTCTGGAAGATCTTTTCAGGAAGTTGGTGAACTGAGGACGAATCCGATGTTTGGCACCATGGTGGCGTTCATCAAAAGGGATTTTTTTATCGCCCTTTCCTACCGGACCAGGTTCCTGGCACAGATTGGCGGGGTATTTCTCTCCACCTTACTGTTTTTTTTCATGTCCAGGCTGGTTGATGGCGGGATCTCTGGTCATCTTGCCGGCTATGGGGGGGATTATTTCGCCTTTGTGCTGATAGGCGTTTCCTTTACCGATTATCTGTTTGTCTCGGTGAACAGCTTTGCAGACGAGATCCGACAGGGCCAAATGCTCGGCACGTTGGAGGCGCTGCTCTGCAGCGCACTTTCTCCGGTGATGATTCTGTTCTGCTCCTCCCTCTACAATTTTCTCTTCACCACTTTTCGGGTTGTTCTGTACCTGCTCATTGGAACCCTGATTTTTGGTATGCAGATCCATCTTGCCCACTTGGGTGCTTTTGCTGTAATTATGGTGTTGACCATAATGTCTTTCTGGGGAATCGGTCTGCTTTCGGCGGCCCTGGTTGTGGTCTTCAAACAGCCTTCTCCCCTGGGATGGCTCATGGGCCCTCTGGCAGGACTGCTGGGTGGAGTTGTCTATCCCATCGATGTCTTACCGCATTGGCTCCAGGACATGGCTCGTCTATTGCCTGTGACCTGGTCGTTGGATGCGATGCGGCTGCTGCTGTTGAACGGAATGGGCTGGAACAACGTCTTACCCCATATGGTTGTGCTGTTCGTCTTTTCCCTGGTATTGCAGGGAACTGGAATGGTATGTTTTCGGTATGCGCTGCAGGTTGCCAGAAAAGATGGCTCACTGCTCCACTATTAATATTTTTTGTCTGGTGATAACGATGCCTTCTGAGAAAACCGGTCCCAATACAGATCTGCGTACCCTGCAAGTTGTAATTCCGGATGAGCTGATCTTTCAGGATCTCGATGGTGAGACGGTTCTCCTTGACATGAAATCCGGTCAGTATTTCGGGATGGACGAGACAGGAAGCCGTATCTGGAAGCTGCTCGGAGAATATGACAATCTCCAGGAAGTCCTTGATGCCCTGTTGGCGGAATATGATGTCGCGGCAGATATCTGCAGGCAGGAGCTGCTGGCCTTTCTGGAAAACCTCGAGACCAGTGGTCTGGTGACCGTGGAAACCGCGGAATCCTGATGCTGGCCTCCCGGAGTACGGCGTCCTGCCTGTTGTTTTTGTTGGCCATGCTCGCATGGGGCGGCGAACCCTGTCCTGCGGCATTGACCGTCCTGTACGATGGGCAGAGCGAACTCCTGCCAGGAGACCAGGAGTGGCTGAGCTACTTCGGGGTGGGTGTGGGAGTGAGCCAGCAGCGCGAGCAGGGTGGTGTGCTTCTGGAGTCATCGCTTACCGGACAGGCCGGATACAGCAGTCATACGATTCTTGGACAGCCAAAGAATTCCGCCTTTCCCGTGCTTGACCGCTATGCAGGGTTTTCCCTGCAGTTCGAGTTACAGATCCGGTCCGAAAACCACATTTCTGCAGACCGGTCCGGCTGCTCCCTGATCCTGCTTGACCGGGAACACCGGGGAGTCGAGCTGTCGTTCTGGGAAACAGAGATATGGAGCCAGGACGACGATCCGCTTTTCAGGCATGGTGAAGGTACGATCATCGATACCACAGAAAATGTACGCTATACTCTGCGAATCAAGGGGGAAGAATATACTCTTTCCGCGGCGGGTTCCGTGATACTCAGAGGCAAGTTGCGGGATTATTCTTCTGCCGGCTCGGTTCCCTACACCTTGGACAGTTACGTTTTCATCGGAGATGATTCCACTCGAGGACAGGCCAGCATCGTCCTGAAAGAAATTGTTCTTCAGGATGGGCTATTCTCCTGGAACCTCCTGAATCCCGTCCTGCTCCGATCTGAAGATCGGTGAGATTCTTCCTGCCGTTCTAGCTTGTTACCTGTCTATTCTTCAGGTGCATGCTCCTCCAGGCGGGGATCCAACTCGTGCTGACGGGCAATGTTGTGCCGGCGGACTGTTTCTCGTTTTTTCTCGTAATTCATCAGGAGCTTCCGTATCCCTTCATGGGAAAGGCGTATCCCATGGCGATCGCCCAGGATTTTGCTGATCTCCCTGTACGACCACCTGTCTTGGCGTAGCTTCATGATCTCTTTTATTATCCTCTGCTCCTCCGGGTTTTCTATGATAAATCCCTCTCCATCGATTTGCCAGCCGAAACCGATGGGGCCTCCCAGGTAACGTCCCTGCTTTTTTCCCAGCCGTTTGGCACGCAGGATGGCGGTACTGTTGCCGGCACGCTCGTGGCGGGCCAGACTTGCAAGAAGTGTGTTGACGACATCGCAGATGCCTGTCGAGATGATAAGCTTTCGTTTAGTCGGAAAGACGATGTCGCCTCCAAGGTCTGCCAGATGTAGCGAGATGCCCCTGGCACGTAGAGTGTCCAGGAGTCGCAATCCCTCTTTCGCCCTGGCAAAAAGCACTTCTGTATGCGAGGCGACAATCCAGTCCCTGCTGTCGCAGTCCCGGAGCAGCAGGCTTCCCTGCTTCCGTTGGTCAAAGGGACGGTGTGCGGGGATATTTTCCTCGATAAAAAAATCCCGGATTTTCACCTTCCGATGTTCAGCATACTGCTCAATGGCATATTGCTGTCTGGCCAGCGGGATCCGGTTTTTTCTGTTGGGATCGAGAAAGATATAGCCGAAAATTGCCATGATTTTTGTCAATATATCTTGTCATTGGTTGACAAATTGAATGCATAGTTGCCATTTTGTCAATAATAATTATCTTGGTTGTCATTATGACAACTATGCTCTGCGGATATATTTGATGATAATATATTAATTATTCATATAAAAAATTATTTTCACAAGGTTGACAGAGGTTCTGTTCTGGTTGTTTAGAATCCAGGTGGTGGCTGCTGCAGCAATGAGCGTGTTGTGATGTGGAACTGACAAGACCCAATGGGACACGTGGAGAAGTTGGCCTGCATATGTCAACGTTTGTGCCTGACAAGGCGACAGCAGTGAAAAATAATTTTTTGGTAAAAGAAAGAAGCAGTTCATGGTAGAGTAATTGCTTTGAAGAAACTGTTCATTTTGGACCATTTCGTATTGAGAATGCCTGTAACAAGACGAAAAAATAAGGATTTTTCCCTTGTTTGCTCTCTGTCTCCTCTTGAGCAGTTTGTCCTTCAGTTTCTTGCCGTCATCTACGAGCCAGTGTCGGTCTCCTTTCTCAGCAGTTGTCTGGGGCGTGCCGATCTGCCTTTTCCGGGCAATCGGCGTCCTGGTAGAGAGGAACTGCAGGCGGTCATCGATCGCCTGAGGGAGTTGCGACTCATCAATGAGCAAAACCAGTGCCAGCCGGTACTGGCAGAGGATCTGGTCCGTTTCTCGATAGAAAATGGATTATTCAACCATTTTGCCGTCCTGATAGAGAAGGAGGCCCCGGTTTCCTATGTTTATGGAAAGTGGACGACACGTTGTTGGCGGGCCATGAGGCAATTCCGTATCGCCGTATACAGCCAGGACTTTGACAAACTTGATGAGGCAGATCTTTTTCTCGAGCAGCAATGTCAGAAACATCTGGGGGGCGAGCCGGCTGCAGTAACGCTGGCTGCCCGGGGCTTTGATCCGGACTGGTTTTCCACCCTCCCTGTGTCAATGCAGTTTTTTCTCCTCGAGCGGATTGTTCGTCACTCGATGGAACAACCGGTTCACTTTCAGGAGATCATTTTTTATCTGGAGGATATGGCCGACAGGCTTCAGGAAGAAGAACTGGTTCCTTTCCATCGGATGCTCGCCGGCTACTATATATTCCAGGGAAATTTTTCCTGTCTGGCCGAGCTGCTGGCCGCATACCCGAGATCATTCCATGGATCAGGATATGCCGGAACACTGGCTTTTCTGCAGGGGCACATGGACAGGGCAATGCAGCTTTATGAAGAAGACCTGGTACAGTTGCGGGAGTTTGCCGGGGCTGAAAGTTATTTCCTTGGCCTTCCTGGTCTGTTTCATGTCCTGGCCCTGCTCAAAGCAGCCGAGGGCACCAATTTTCAAGCGGTCAGGCCGGCACTGACCTTTGTTCTCAGCCGGAGCAGGGGACGTCCTGAGGAACTTTCTTTCCTTTTTCTCGATGCCTTCGTCCGGACCGCGAATCAGGACATGCCTGATATGCTGTTCATGACCGGACAATTGCGCCAGGAAACCAGAAGCCTTTCCATCCTTATCGGTATACTGGCCCTCCATTGGATGGGGGTGGAGATTCCGGAAGAGTTCTGTGCCAACCTGAAGAAGATTGAGCAGCGGGCTGCTGCACATGGATTTTCCTGGCTGGCTGCCGAGGCTGCCGAACTGCTCGCCGCTATCCTGCCCGGAAACGATCAGGATGCAGTACTGGCTGGAGAAGAGAAGGCTGTGCCTCAACACAGGTCCATCGTCCATATCATCTCTCCTGATTATTCCTGGAAAAAAAGCTTGCAGGAACTGCTTACCCTGACAAAAAGGGTCGGGCAGCGCGAACAGACGACTCGTCTCGCCTGGCTGGTGAGGTATCAGAATGATACGCTCCTGCTGACACCGAGGGAGCAGAAAAAGACAACCACCGGCCAGTGGAGCAGGGGACGGCCTATTGCCCTGTCCCGCCTTGCCGAAGGAAAACAGCCGGATTACCTGACAGCCCAGGATCAGCGCATCTGTGCCGGGTTACGGGAGACAGGGGACAGTGCTGCAAGAACGGTGAATTATGAGTTTGACCCGGACGTAGCCCTGCCGGCACTGATCGGGCATCCCCTTGTATTTCTTGACGGTCCTGGCCTCGTTCCTGTGGAGATCGTTGCCGGAGAACCGGAACTCTTGGTGGAAGAACAGGGAGAGAGTCTGTTCATTCATTTTGCCCAGGATATCGGAGAGGGGAAGGTGGCGGTCTGGCAGGAGACTCCAACCCGGTTCCGGGTTATGCAGATAAACGAGGACCACCGCCGGGTTGCCCGGATAACTGGCCGGAACGGTCTGCGGGTTCCCAGGGCAGCCAGCGAGCAAGTTCTCAGTGCCATAGCCAATATCGCCTCCTTTATGACCGTTCATTCGGCCATCGATGTCGGTACCCAGGGGCAGGATGTGACTGTTGTCGAGGCTGACCCGACCATTCATATCCATATCATTCCTTATGGCAGAGGATTCAGGCTCGAGATGTTCGTCCAGCCGTTTTCAGGTCGCGGACCATATCTGAAGCCCGGCGCAGGGGTGGCTACCCTCATGGCCGAGGTGGATGGACACAGGCTGCAGACCCGTCGCAATCTGCGTCTTGAGGAGGAAAAAGCACGTGAAATAGAGGAGTCATGTCCAATACTGGATCTGGCTATCGATCTTGAACAGGAAAATGAGAGGGAATGGCATCTACTAGACCCTGAAGAGTGTCTCCAGGTTTTGCTGGAAATTGACGAAATTCGTGATCGGGTTATCCTGGAATGGCCGGAAGGTGAGAAGCTGGCCGTCCGACGGCAGGCCGGGATCAATCAGCTTAATCTCAACATCAGAACCAGCCAACAGGACTGGTTTGCCATTTCTGGCCGTCTGCAGATCGATCAGGATGAGGTGATCGAACTGAAGGCTCTTCTGGACCGTGTGCGGGAAACTCGCAGTCGTTTCATACCACTGGGAGATGGACAGTTTCTGGCTCTGACACAGGAGTTTCGGAACAGGCTGGAAGAGTTGCTGCTTTACGGCGAAACCGGCCAGGGTGAGCAGGACGAGATCCATGTTCATCCCCTGACAGTCATCGCTCTGGATGAACTGACCCAGCAGGCCCGGACCGAGACCGATGAAGGGTGGAAAAAACAGTTGCAGGCCATCCAGGACGTTCAGGAACTTGTTCCCGAAGTTCCCTCGACACTGCAGGCGGAACTTCGTGATTACCAGACAGAAGGCTTCATGTGGATGGCCCGTCTTGCCCATCTGGGGGTAGGCGGTTGTCTGGCAGACGATATGGGCTTGGGAAAAACCCTGCAGGCCCTGGCAGTGATCCTCTACCGTGCCCAGGGTGGGCCGACTCTGGTGGTCGCCCCAACCTCAGTCTGTATGAACTGGGAACAGGAGGCAAACCGGTTTGCGCCAACGCTCAATCTCCATACCCTGACAGGAGGAAACCGAGCCGGTACAGTGGAATCTCTCGGTAAATTCGATCTGCTGATTACAAGCTACACCCTGCTCCAGCAGGAAATAGACCTCCTGGAGCAGGTGAACTGGCAGACCGTGGTGCTGGACGAGGCCCAGGCGATAAAGAATGCAGCTACCAAACGGTCCAAGGCAGCCATGCGTCTGCAGGCCAGATTCCGGCTCATCACCACGGGGACGCCCATTGAAAACCATCTCGGAGAGCTGTGGAATCTGTTCAGGTTTATCAATCCCGGCTTTCTGGGTACCTATAAACAGTTCAATGCCAGGTTCGGTATCCCCATTGAGAAACATCATGATCGCAGGGCCAGGTTGAAACTGAAAAAGTTGATTCGTCCTTTCATGTTGCGTCGGATCAAATCGCAGGTCCTGGACGAACTGCCGCCGCGTACCGAAATCACCTTGCGGGTGGAAATGAAACCGCGCGAGATGCAGTTTTACGAAGCGATTCGTCAGCAGGCCCTGGAAAATATCGAGGGGAACCTGGAGCAATCCGGAAGGCATCTCCAGATTCTGGCGGAGATCATGCGGTTGCGTCGCGCCTGCTGTAATCCGCGCCTCATCGATCCAGACTCGAACATTGGCTCCACCAAGTTACAGGTCTTTGGCGAGGTGGTGGAGGAGTTGCTGGGGAGCAGGCACAAGGCCCTGGTGTTCAGCCAGTTTACAGGTCATCTTGCCCTGATTCGCGAGTATCTCGACCGGGAGGGCATTGTCTATAAATATCTCGACGGAACCACGCCCACCAGGGAGCGGCAGCGGCAGGTGGAGTCGTTTCAGGCGGGTGAGGGCGATCTCTTTCTCATCAGTCTCAAGGCGGGTGGACTCGGCCTGAATCTTACGGCTGCCGATTACGTGATCCACATGGATCCCTGGTGGAATCCGGCGGTGGAGGATCAGGCAGCGGACAGGGCCCACCGCATTGGACAGAAGCGTCCGGTGACGGTCTATCGCCTTGTCACCGCCAACACCATTGAAGAGAAGATCGTGCGCCTCCATCAGGAAAAGCGGGATCTGGCCAATTCACTTTTGGAAGGGACCGATGTCAGTGCCCGTATTTCCACGGAAGAACTGCTCGAGCTGATTCGCGGCAGGTAGGTCGCGCTCCCCCTAGGTGTCGAGCCGGGTCAAAAGACGAAACGAGTTGATGTCGCGTTGCAGAATATGCACGCTGTAGCGATGCAGCATCCGAAGGATCTCCCGAACCGGCGGGCCGGGAAGATGAAAGCGGCTGGTTTTTTCCAGACTGGCCTGCTGAACGACCTGCATGAAGCGGACTGCCTGCAGGGAAAGCCCTGACGGCGTCTTTCCGGTGCCCTTCCTGCAGCGACCGCAAATCAGGCCCCCGTTTCCTGGATCAAGAAAAAAAACCTGGAGATTCTCTACCGGTTGCCCGCATCGATTACAGGTGTGCAATTCCGGCTGATAGCCTGCCAAGCCGAGCAGGCGCAGATGGAACACAGCCGCCACCCGAAGGGGGGCACGGCCGCGTTCCAGTTCACTCAGTGACCAGTGGAGCAAGGGGAAGAGTGCACTGTCCCGCTCCTGTTCTCTGGAGAACCTGAGGAGCAGTTCGGTGATATATCCAGCCGTGACAAAGAGACGGTGGTCGCTCCGCAGGCAGAGAAAAGCCTTGGTCAGCTCCGCCTCCAGCAGAAAAAAGAGGCCGTTGTGCCGCGGCGGTCTGCAGATGAGCTCCAGGTGGGAAAAGAGCTCCAGCTTGTTGACAAACCGTTTTTTACTGCGTTTTGCCCCCTTGGCGATGGCCCTGATCAGACCGAGTTCGGCACAGTACATGGTGACGAGCTTGTCCGATTCGCCAAAACCGGAGACCGCCAGAACAATCCCGCTGAGGCGGCAATGTTTCATCGTTCAGCGGGGAGGCAGCAGGTCGTCCGGCAGGGTCAGGGTGGGGTGGCCGTTGACAGCCACTGGAAAAGGAAGCGGCCTGCTGTTGAGGGTCAGGGTGGCGGAAGCGGGTTTTTCGAAGACCAGCTCCATGGAGTTGAATGCTTCGTAGGTTTTGGTGTCTCCTGCCCTGAAGACCTCCCGGACAGGTTCTGCCTGGTCAATGGAATGTTCCAGCCAGGTATCGGCGAGGAAACGGATCTCAACGGAATAGATGTCATGCTGGCCATGGGCATTGTCCACGGAGAAGGCCGCACTCATGACTGTCTGTATTTTTTCACTTTCTGTTTTCAGAAAAGAAAAGGGATTCCAGCCGGTGAGAAAGCAAACCAGGGAAAAAGAGAGAATGATGAGCAGAAGGAGGATAGCCGCAACAGTGGCCGAGGAGACGTGGGTCGGTTCGGCCAGTCGCTTGGGGACCAGAGATGTCCCGCTTGCCGGCTTGCGACTGCGGTTCCGTTTGCCGGTTTGTTGCTCCTGATAACGTTCCTCGAAGAATCTTGCCGCCACTGCCGGTCCGTCCACCCCGAGAAAATTCCCATACATGGTGATGAGCGCTTTGGCGAAGATATCTGCCGGCAGGTCGTCGTAGGCCTGTTCCTCGATGGCTATAATGTTGGTCAGGGAGACCCGGGTGGCCTTGACCACATCCTCCCTGCTCATCCCCCTGTCGAGGCGAAGCTGCTTGAGGTAGCTGCCTGTCTGCTGCGTTTGCGTCTCCGCTTCCCGTTCCCTGGTGTGCTCCGGCTCTGTGTGGTGTTTTCCCTTTTTCATTCTGTAACAACGGCTAGCTGATCGCTATGCCAGGCTACCCGGCCTGCTGCATCGATACCCTAAACACAATCTGTTGGCCTGTCCCTGCATGATGCGCAAGACCTTCCTATCCCCAGACATTTTCCAGGCAAACAGGAAAATGTCTCGTATGCCTTGATCTCAAGCAAACCGCCTAATCTTTTGGGACACCAGCATACCCTAAAGTATCTTGATATACGCCTGACTGCGTATTTCCTGCATCCATTCCCTGTAGCGGCGTTCCATCTCCCGTTTATACAGGATTTGCCGGATTTCCTCTTTTGCCGACTCATAGGGAACCTTGGTGATGATCTGGCCTTCCTGGCTGGAAAGCAGCTTGAAAATCTGAAAACCTGTGGGGGTTTCCACAATCTCGCTGATTTCTCCGGGTTTGAGCTTCGGCACCACCCGGCGCATGTAATCGGCCATTTCATTTTCCCGGAAGACCCCGATGTCACCGCCGTCGGCTGCCGAAGGCAGTTCCGAGTATTTGCGGGCCAGTTCCTTGAAATCCGCGCCATTGAGCAGCTGTGCCCGCACCTTTTCTGCCCGTTGCCTGGCCGCTGCTCGGCCATTGTTCAAACCGTCTTCTCCGTTGTTGTGATCAAAAAGGAAGCCCATCTGCAGGATGTAATAGCCTCCTTCCCCAACCTGCTCGGTGTAATGCTGGTCATAGTAGTCGATGATCTGTTCCTCCGGTATGATCACCTTGGACCGGACCTCGTAGTTGATCAGCCGGGAACTGAGAATCTGCTCCCGCAGGTTTTCCCTGTACTGTTTCTCGCTCATTCCCATGAGAGAGAGTTCCTTCAGGAAGTCCTCGCGGGAGGTATGGTTCTGGGCCAGAATCTGTTCAAGAGCCCTGTCCACCTCTTTGTCGCCGACCGTGATCTCCCGCTTCGCAGCCTCCTGGAGAAGCAGTTTTTTTTCTATCAGTTTTTCGATCACTGTCTGCCTGGCCTGCTGGAGAGCCTTGTCCAACTGGCTCGGAGGAACCTCTTCCGCCACCCGCTGAAAGAACGGTTTGCCATATTCATTGACTTCAGACAGGGTGATGACGTCTTCGTTGACCACTGCAACGCAGGTATCCACGATGGTGCCGGCCCGCAGGGGGACAACTCCACCGACGATGCCCAGGACAGTCAGTAATCCATGAAGCCATATTTTCATAGTCTGTTGAATCCGCAAAGAGTTTGAGAAGAAGCCTGGCCATTTCTACCCGGAACAACGAAAAGTAGCAATCTTTTTTGCCTGATCGGGTTTGCTGGCAATAGCCTCGTCTGCCGCCATTATACCCGGAAAGTAAACAGCAGGAAACCATAGAACCGGTTTGACCTAAGAGGTAGTAAGAATTTTCACCTGTGGAGACCTATTTTGCCCGGTGGTGGAAGGGCAGGATTGACAGATCATTGGGTGTCGCGCTATCTTATGAAGTTGAGTAAAATGTCAGTAAAGAATACTTTTGATATATGAGGTGAGGTAAATGACTGTATTGATGAGTAAACTGAGAATCAGTAAGGTGCTGTTTCCCGGAGTTGTGCTTATGACGGCCTTGCTTTTGACAGCTGGCGTCGCCCGGGCAGCGGTCAAGATGCCGTCGTTCGCCCTGCCGGACGCGGCCAATGGCAAGGTGGTCAAAAGCGACGAGTATCGAGGCAAGGCCCTGCTCGTCACCTTTTTCGCTACCTGGTGTCCTCCGTGCAGACAGGAGATTCCGGCTCTCAAAAAGCTGCATGAGGAGTTGGGGCCTAAGGGATTTTCCGTTGTTGCCCTCTCGGTGGACGAAGGCGGGCCAAAGGTGGTCAACAAGTTGATCAAGCAGGAAAAGATCAACTATCCGGTTCTGATGGCAGACCGCTCAACCGCTTCGGACTTCGGCGGCATAGCCGGTATCCCGACCTCTTTTCTCATCAACAAGCAGGGGAACGTGGTCAAGAAGTATCCCGGCTATGTGCCTCACAGCCTCTTGGAGCGGGATATCAAGATGATCCTGAAATAGAAGAGCGGGATCTGCCACGGCGTGGCCGTTGTTTTTTTGGTGTTGACAAGGTGTTGTCAAACATTTATATTTCCGCAGAATCGAGAGTGGTTTAGGGGAAAAGTTTGCAACCCATTTTGCTAAAGGAGAACATCATGAAAAAACTGGTAACTGTCGTTATGGCCGTCGCATTTGCTCTGAGCGCTGGTACTGCTCTGGCCGGCAAGGTCACCTGCACTGTAGACAAGGTAGATGGTGACAAGGTCACCATGACCTGCAAGAACGCCGGCAAACTGAAAGCTGGATCCAAGGTAACTGTCAAGGCTGCCAAGAAGAAAGCCATCGAAGGCTGCTAAGACTAGCTTACTGATCTGATAGATCGTCGGGCCGGTGATGTGAAAGCGTCACCGGCTCTTTTTATTTGGGAGCTTGGCCTGTCATGGATATGGTAAAGGCGGTTCTTCTCGGCATCGTCCAGGGATTGACAGAGTTTCTGCCGGTTTCCAGTTCCGGTCACCTGGTTATCGGTTCAGAAATACTAGATTTTCATGAACCAGGCATTCTTTTCGAAGTGTTTTTGCATGGCGGCACACTGCTTGCCGTGCTTTTCGCCTTCCGGGAAGAGCTGCTGGCCATGGTGCGAGCCGTTTTCAGTTCGTCGGAGGCGAGGCGGCAGGATCCGGAACTGCAGCGCGCTTTTCTCTGGAATCTGTATGTTGTGGTCGCTACTCTGCCGGCGGTCTTTGTCGGTCTCTTCCTGAAAGATTCCATTGAACGTATTTTCGACAATATTCTCGTTACGTTCATCATGCTCGCAATCACCGGTTGCCTCATGGTACTCACCCGCTTCATCAGGGAGCGGGGACAGGCTGTCAATTGTCCCAGGGCCCTGCTCATTGGGGTGGCGCAGTCCATGGCCATCCTGCCGGGATTGTCCAGGAGCGGTAGCACCATCTTCACCGGTATGCTGCTGGGAATCAACCGGGAGACAGCGGCTCGTTTTTCTTTCATCATGTCCATTCCGGCCATCCTTGGCGCCATCGTTCTCCAGGGAAAGGATCTTCTGGACAGGTCGCTTGCCGACGGTGAGTTGACCAATATCCTCGTCGGAACACTGGCCTCGGCTGTATCGGGTTATCTGGCCATTGTTCTCCTCATGCATATAGTCCGCCGGGGGCAGTTGCACTGGTTCGGGTACTACTGTTTTCTGGTTTCCGCCATCGGGTTTTCCTGGTACTTTTTCCGTTGAACCGTACCAGACAGACAGAAAAACAGGCAAGGGACATTGAGCGACGTTCTGCCATGGTTTCTCCTGGTAGAAGCCGGAGGAGGGAAGCCTGTATTCCGGCTGGACGAAGGTGTCGGCTTCCTGTGAATTCGCACGCGACTGTACGTAACGTCAATATACTGCACCCAGGATGTGCCATTGAGCAACCAAACGAAATTATTGCCAGGTGAGATATGTTGCCGCACGCATGCGGAGGATTTGTCCATACCTCAATCCTGAATCATCGGTCATTGGAGATATGCATGGACCCTCAGACTCTTCCGGCCCCGGCGCTGGAACTGTATGACAAGATCAGAAAACGATACAAGAGGCTGGCCTTCGAGCCGCTGCAGCTCGGTGATATCCGCCTGAACCTGTTGAAGATCACCGATCTTGAGCAGATACTCGACGGCCGTAACCCCCTGGAAGATGTATCGGCCTTTCCCTTCTGGGTTAAGCTATGGGAGGCTTCCATAGTCCTGGCCGAGTTTCTGGTCAGGCAGGAACTTCCTGAAAATACGAGGGTCCTCGAGTTGGGCGCCGGGCTGGGGGCACCCTCCCTGGCCGCTGCCGCCAGCGGATGCCGGGCTACTTTGACCGATTACGAGGAGACAATCCTCGATTTCGGCAGGGTCAGTGCCGCTGCCAGCCGTATCGATAACATGGAGTTCAGGCTTCTGGACTGGCTCAAACCGCCCAGGCTGGATCCTTATGATGTGGTGCTCGGTGCCGAGGTCTTGTTCCGGGAGGAGTTTTTCGAGCCGCTGTTGCAGACCATGGATCAATGCCTCAAGCCGGACGGAGTTGTCTATCTCGCCCATGATGTCCGCCGACAGAGTCTCAAGCCCTTTCTGCAGATGGCGGAAAAAGAGTACCGGATCGCCATTTCAAGGAAACGCCTCAGAACTCTCGAAGAAGACAGGGAGATTCTCCTCACCCGCCTGGTCCGGCGGTAGATGTCCGGTAGACAGGGAAACGGTGTATCCTGTTGTTCTCGATATAACCGGCAGGCGATGCCTGGTTATCGGCGGTGGCCGGGTCGCTGAACGGAAGGTCCGGGGACTGCTGCAGGCTGGAGCGGATGTGCATGTCGTCAGCCCACTTCTTTCGCCACTCCTTCGGAAGCTGGCGGATGATGAACAGATCACCTGGAGTGAAAAACGGTTTGCAGCCGCTGATCTGCAAGACGCCTACCTGGTATTCGCAGCGACCGATGACAGAAAGGTCCAGGAGAAGGTCGCCCGGGCAGCTGCAGCTGCCGGGCTACCCGTCAATGTGGCGGATTCACCCGCCGATTGCACCTTCCATGTTCCGGCTGTGGTGCGCAGGGGGAAGCTGACGCTGGCCGTCTCTACCGGCGGCGAAAGTCCGGCCGTCGCCGCCATGGTGCGGCGGCAGCTCGCCCGTCAGTACGGCGAGGAATATCGTCTTCTCCTGGAATTGATTGCCTTACTGCGCAGGCGGATTCTCGACCATGCCGACACTGACGGCCAGAGCGCGGCGGACCGGAAAATTCTGTTTAAAAATTTGCTCCACGACGATATAGTCTCCTGGATCAGAGACGGACAATGGGATTTGGTGACCAGTCATGTGCGGGCAGTGCTCGGCCCGGACGGTGCATGTGATCTCAGCAGCCTGGAGCAGCCTAAATGAGTTTTCTCCTTTTTCAGGTCAGCTTTTTCGCCTATTTTCTGGCCATGGCGGCCTACGTTGTCTTTTTTGTCACCCAGAAGTCCCGGATCCGGCGGACGGCACGGATGATCTTTTTTGCTGCTGCAGTCCTCCACACCCTGAATATCGTTTTCCGTTACACCGAAGCTGGTCACACGCCCATCACCAGTCAGCATGAGACGATCTCTTTTTTCGCCTGGTCTGTGGCTTGGTGTTATCTTTCGTTTCGCTGGCGCTATACGGTTAAGAATTTCGGTACGTTTGCCTGTACCTTTGTTGTCCTGCTGATGTTTCTCGCCTCCTTGGCCTCGAGGGAGATCATGCCGCTGGTTCCGGCCCTTCAATCCTGGTGGTTGCCGATCCATGCCGCTATATCGATCCTGGCGGACGGTTTTCTGGCCCTTGCCTGTATCGGCGGAATCATGTACCTGCTTCAGGAACGGGAGATCAAGCGGAAACGGTTCGGCATCTTCTATTCCCGCCTGCCTTCGCTCGAAGCACTAGACAAGCTGAATCACCATTGTTTGAGTGCCGGTTTTCCGCTTCTCACCCTGGGCATCATCACCGGCTCGGTCTGGGCAAAGCAGGCCTGGGGGGCCTACTGGCATTGGGACCCCAAGGAAACCTGGTCGCTGATTACCTGGTTCCTCTATGCCGCACTTGTCCATCAGCGTTTCACTGTGGGATGGCGAGGGAGAAGAGCCGCTATCATGACCATTATCGCCTTCCTTTCTGTCCTGTTCACGCTGTGGGGCGTTACCTTTCTCCTGGAAGGGGTGCATACCTATGCAGCGTGATACCATTGTTCTGGTCGGCGTCAATCACAAGACCACGCCGCTGGCCATTCGGGAGAAACTGGCCCTGTCCGGAGGCTATGAGGAACCATTGACCGCCCTGGGACAGATCGAGAGCCTCAAGGAATATTATCTGCTTTCCACCTGTAACCGGGTGGAGGTGCTGTTTACCTGCGAAGATCCGGAAACCACCTGGAAGGAGGTGCTGGATATCCTGTTTGGCGGTGCGGTCAGCAAACAGGAGGTGGCTGACTGCATCTATCGCTACCAGGATCAGGAGGCCATTCATCACCTGTTCATGGTAGCCTCCAGTCTGGACTCGATGATCGTTGGCGAGGCCCAGATTTTGGGCCAGCTGAAGGAGGCCTTCCGGCACGCCTCAGCCCTGAAAACCAGCGGCTTTATCCTCAACAAACTGTTGCACAAATCCTTTTCCGTGGCCAAACGGGTGAGGACTGAAACCCGAATCGGTGCCAGTGCCGTCTCCATCAGCTATGCGGCCGTGGAACTGGGGCGGAAGATTTTCGGCAGACTGGCCGGCAAACGGGTCCTGCTGGTCGGTGCCGGTGAGATGGCCGAGCTGGCTGCGGAACACTTGGTGGGCCAGGGGATCGAGGAGGTGGTGGTGGCCAACAGGACCCTGGAGCGGGGCCTGAAACTGGCCAGGCGCTTTGGCGGCCGGGCGGTCTCCCTGGCCGAGCTGACGGATCAACTGGAACAGGTGGATATCATAATCAGTTCTACCGGCGCTACCGGCCTGATTCTGAGGAAGGCCGATGTTCAGCCGGTTATGCGCCGTCGCCGCAACAAACCCCTTTTTTTTATCGATATTGCGGTGCCGCGGGATCTTGATCCGGCCATCAACGAGATCGACAATGTCTATCTCTATGACATCGACGATCTGAACAATGTGGTTGAGATGAACAAATCCGAACGGGACAGGGAGGCGGTCAAGGCAGCCCGCATTGTCGAGGAGGAGACGGTCAAGTTCACCCAATGGCTGGATGCGATGGAAGTGACCCCCACCATCATCGAGCTTCGTTCCATGGCCGAGGAGATCTGCCGGACAGAGCTGGCCAAAACCCTGGGGCGGCTGAAGGGGCTTGATGAGCGGCAGCGGAAGTCCATTGAAAAGATGGCTTCTGCCATTGTCGGGAAAATGCTGCATTATCCCATGCATTATCTCAAAAGTAACCATCCCTGCCTGGATCGTCGGGAACGGATCAATACCGTGCGGGGGCTCTTTCAGCTGGAATCGGAAAAGACAGCCCAAAAGCATGAACAGCGCTGAACGGAAAGCGATTCTGGCCGACGAGATTCTCATCGTCAGGAATTCTGGTGAGATACCAGAAATCACCTATCATGGCAGTCTTTATTATCTGCAGGAGGATAAAGATGGCCCTGGCCTGCGGCTGACCGATGAGGAAATTTGCGCTCTGCAGGAGGCGGCCCTGGAACGATATGAGGAGATTGTGCTACGCGATCTGATGCCGGAAAACCGAGACAAGGCTATTTACCGTGGTCTCCGGCGCTCTGTATACAACTGGCAGCGGATGCAGGATTTCTGTCGTCGCATCGGAAGGGACTGTTCGGCGTTCGGACCGGTCGTCAGCCGTCGGCTGCAGGCCTTTCTTGAGCAGGAACTGGCCGACACCCGCTCTGGGCGGCGGAAAACATCGGTAAACTGTTCTGTTGCCGATTTGCAGGGATTCTGCGCCGCCCTGGCCATGGATCTGGACGAGCTGCCTGCCGGCTGGCAGAATCTTTTCGGGCCTTCGGAGAAGATGGAGAAGCAATGCGCATAGGGATCATCGGAACCGGCAGGCATGGGAGCCGCTATGCAAACCATCTCGTCCACGACGTCGATGGGCTGGATCTGGTGGCTATCAGCCGGCGTTCTGCCAAGGGCGGAGAACAGGCGGCTGCCTGGGAATGCCGCTGGTTTGCCGACTGGCGAGAGCTGATCGCCTGGGATCAGGTGGATGCGGTCATCTCGGTGGTACCTCCGGCCCTGAATCCAGATATCGCCAGGGCCTGCGCCAGAGCGGGAAAACCGCTTCTTCTTGAAAAGCCCCTGGCCGTAAGCAGTGAGGCAGGCAGAAAGATCGTCGATCACTTCCGTCGGCAAAATCTTGGCCTGACGATCGGCCAGACCTTGCGCTACAACCGGATTATCCGGGCGTTCAGGCGGGAGTTGCCCTCGCTGGGACGCTTGTATAGTATCTCGGCCAACCAGCGTATCGAGCCGTCCACGTTGTCGTGGCATGAAGAGCCGCAGCTGGCCGGTGCCGGAGTCAGTTTCCATACGGCCGTGCATGTCTTTGATGCACTGCGTTTTATCACCGGTCTGGAGTTCCAGCGGGTGACGGCTGTGAGCCGCCGGCACCACAACAGCCGTCTGGAGGATCTGATGGTGGTGCTGTTTGTTATGGACCAAGGGGTTGTTGGTACCCTGGACTGTTCCAAGGTGGGGCATGCCCGCTCGGGTCTTTTCGAGTTTGTCTGTGAACACGGACAGTTACGTGGCGACCAGGTTCATGGCCAGTGCGAGATCATCCGGCAGACCACCAGAACCTCCCTGGAGGCGGACGGGCCCGTACATACCATTGTTCCGCTTCTCAAAGACTGGCACCGTTATCTCAGCGGTGCTGGAGAAAACCCGGTTTCCGGCGAAGAGGGACTTGCCTCGGTCCGGATCTGCGAGGCTGTTCTGCGCTCTGCCGCTACAGAACAGTGGCTGACTGTGTAGGGGCACTGTTCCCGAGAATCGGGTTTGGGAATGAGTTACATTACGATATTGTACTGTTTGAAATTCCAATAACTTTTTTGTACTTGGCCAGCAGTCACACCTCACCGCCTTCCGCCATCAGCCGACAGTACAGTTTGACCAGTTGCCAACGCTGCCGCAGGCAGAGGTGGAAATAGACCGGATTCAACATCAGAGCCCGAATGGCTTGCCGATAGTTCATCATGATTCACCTCCCAAAGTTTTTTTTGGTGATGCAAACGCTGTGCCATAAAGAATTGGTGGCTGGAATCTGCTTTGGGCGAGGGGAACTGAGGGACTGGCGGCTTGTCTGTCCGGAAAAGGGGAACCCTATTTGCGGTTTCTGAAAATTTTGGCGTCTTGCCTCCCGGCCGCATGTGGAGCTTTTCCGGTCAGTCCGGCAGAGACTGTGGACAGGGGGCGCAGCGTCGCCCCCTGTCATGGTGGTGGCGGGACTGATCAGTGTTTGAAGGATCGTTGGCCGGTAAACATCATGGCAACCTTGGGGTCGGCCTCGTTACACGCCTCGATGGAGGCATAATCGCGCATGGAGCCCCCGGCCTGGAGAATGGCGGAGATGCCTTCCCGGATACCCACGTCGGCGGCATCACGGAACGGAAAGAAGGCATCCGAGATCATCACAGATCCGGGAAGACCGCCCCGGTCCTCCCGGACCTTGGCATCGATGGCCTCCCTGTCCGCCCGGTCGCGTTTGCCTTGTTCGATCTCCAGGACCAGGTCAGCATAGGGAATGCCGAACCGGTCAAAACAGGTGATGTCCGCATATTTGATGTACGCCTTGTGGACCGCGATCTCCGCGACACCGACCCGGTCCTGTTCTCCTGTCCCGATCCCGGTGGTGCAGCCATCCTTGACATAGATCACCGAATTGGAGGTAACGCCGTGCTCCACGGCCCAGCCGAAGATCATATCATCGATCTCCCGCTGGGTGGGCTCCCTCTCGCACCGGTATTCCTTGCCCTGCCAGGTGGCTACGGCGGGTTTCAGGTCTTCCCGGGAGCGGATGGAGTTAACTGCCGATTGCTGGACGATGATGCCGCCGTCGATGAGTGACTTGAAGTCCACGAACCGGTAGCGCTCAAAGTCAGCCAGCCGGTCGATACGGGACATTCTGATGACGCGAAGATTTTTCCGCCTTGCCAGGATATCCAGGGTACCTTCCTCAAAATCGGGCGCGCAGACAACTTCCAGGTAGTTTTCCGCCATGAGTGTTGCCGTATCCTTGTCAATGGGGCGGCTCAGAACCACAGCGCCTCCAAAAGCGGCGATCCGGTCGGCCCGGTTGGCCCGGTTATAGGCCTCGGCAAGAGTTTCCCCCAGTGCCGCGCCGCAGGGATTGTTGTGCTTGAGGATGACCGCTGCCGGTTTGTCCATCAGATACTTGAGAATATTGAGGCCGTTATCCACGTCAGTGAGGTTGATCTTGCCGGGATGTTTGCCCACCTGGAGCATGTCGTCCACGGTGATACCGCTCACCAGGCCATTGCCCGGATCGATGAATCGGCAGTCACCCAGGACCAGGTTGCCGTTCACCAGCTCATAGAGGGCTGCCTCCTGATCCGGGTTTTCACCATATCTGAGCCCACGTTCTTCCTCAGTGCCATCGGCCATGGTGATCTTCCATGTCTTTTTCCGATACACCAGTTTCTGGTCGCCAAAGGAGATGGTCATCTCCATGGGAAAGGAGTCACCCAGGATCGTCGTGTACATCTTCTTGATATCACTCATTCTCTCTCCATCCTGTTTCCTGAAGTTTTTGACCAGCCCTTTTCCAAGAGCTATATTCGTTGAAACTCTCGATCCCAGTCCTTGCTGACAGGATCAAATCCTCTGTCCCGGATGGCCGCACAGACTTCCTCCACGCTGCGCCGGTCACCGATACTGAACTGTTCCCCGTCGTGATCTCCGGAAGCGTAGCCGCCTGGCGCTGTACAGGATCCGGCTGAATAGCGTGTCGGCCCAAGACCGAGCATGCCGTCGCGGTAGCGCTGTTCCTCTCTGGTCGACAGGATCAGGCCCACGTCAGGGTCAAATATGCGCAAGGCAAAGATCAGTTGACTCAAATTCTTTTCACTGACCTCCTGCAGAGGAGCGAATTCACCCGCAGCCGGACGCAGCCGCGGGAAACTGACCGTAAATCCTGTCTGCCAGAAATGTTTCCGTAACCAGGCCAGGTGCATACCCAGGGCAATTCCTTCGCAGCGCCAGTCAGCGAGACCGAGCAGGGCACCGATGCCGATTTCGCGCATGCCGGCGGCGGCGGCCCTGGCCGGTGTTCGGAGGCGGTGATCAAAATCGCATTTCGGGCCGGCAAGATGTACCCGGCTGTAGAGCTGCCGGTCATACGTCTCCTGATAGATGGCCACCCCGGTGATCCCGGACCGGAAGAGGCGGCTGTAATCTCCGGTTCCAAGGGGCTGCACCTCGATGGACAGGGAAGCGAATTTGTCCCGCAACCGCCGGGCAACCTGCTCGAGATAGTCCACGCCGAGCCGGCCCGGTGCCTCACCGCTCACCAGGAGAATGTGCTGGAAGCCGCGTTGTCGTAGGATTTCAGCCTCGGATTCAGCCTCCTCCAGGCTGAGAGCACGGCGGGGAATCCTGTTGTCTGCCGAGAAACCGCAGTACTGGCACCGGTTGATACAGTAGTTGGAGAGATAGAGCGGAGCGTATAGCTGGGTGATGCGGCCGAAACGCACCCGGGTCAGTTCCCTGGAACGGGCGGCCATTCGGGTCAGAAAAGGGTCAGCAGCCGGCGAAAGCAGGGCGATGAGATCGTCCTGGGAACAGGTTCCCCGGCCCAGGGCCCTTTCCACGTCCCTGGCAGTGCATCTCTCCAGTTGCCTCCGTAACACCGGGAAATCAGGAGGCTGGAAGGCCGGGCGCCGTGTTGAGTTTGCCTCGCTGTCCATGTTCACTTCAGAAAGTCCAGGTCTTCATCGATCAGTCCCTGGGTGGGTGAAGAGGCCGAGGCATCCGTCGCCACCGGGCCGAGTCCTGCTTCAAAGGCACTGCGGCCGGCCTCGACGGCCTGTCTGAAGGCTCTGGCCATGCGGACCGGGTCTTCGGCCACTGCAATGGCCGTGTTGACCAGGACCGCGTCGGCCCCCATTTCCATGGCTTGAGCGGCATGGGAGGGGGCGCCGATTCCGGCATCCACCACCACCGGTACCCGGGCCTGGTCGATGATGATCCGGATCTGCATGGCTGTCTGGATGCCCTGATTGGTGCCGATGGGCGCACCCAGGGGCATGACGGCGGCCGCTCCGGCATCCTGGAGGCGGAGCGCCAGGATCGGGTCCGCATTGATGTAAGGAAGAACGATAAATCCTTCCCTGACCAGTTCTTCCGTGGCTTTCAGGGTGTCGACTGGATCGGGCAGCAGGGTCCTGGGATCGGGTGTGACTTCCAGCTTGAGCCAGGATGTGTTGCTGGCTGCCCGGGCCAGGTGGGCCAGGCGAATGGCCTCGGCCGCATTCCTGGCTCCGGAGGTGTTGGGAAGGAAGTGGATGGTCTCCCGGTCCAGGTGGACCATGATGTCATCCTCCGGGTTATCCAGATCCACCCGTCTGAGGGCCACCGTGACCATCCGTGTTCCGGATGCCTCGATGGCCTGCTTCATCAGGCCGGCAGAGGCGAATTTTCCGGTGCCGACGAAGAGGCGGGATGAAAAGGAAGTATCGGCAATCTTCAGCATATCATCCTCCTCCCACGAAACGGATCAGTTCGACTCGGTCGCCATCCTGTAGTTGGAGTTCACCATACTGGTCGGGTTCGATGATCCGCCGGTTTACCTCGGCCACCACCGTATCCGGCGGCAACCGCAGCTCCCGAAGCAGATCCAGCAGGCTGGTGTTGTCTGAAAGCTCCTGTTGCCGGCCGTTGCAAAGAATATTCATCTGACGCATGGACTGTATACATTCATTCTGTGACAAGATTTTATATATAACCGAGAACCGGTAAAGAACAAAGAACAAAAACAGGATGGAGCAACCGGGCCGGGGGGTCAGGCCCTGTCGATGCCAAGGAGAAGCCGCACCACCTGATTGGCCTGATGATGGGCGGCAATGCCGACCCTGGGGGCCAGGAGGCTGCCGCAGGTCTGCACGTCGGTGGTATCGTCGCCCACGATGTAGACCCGGGGCCGGACCCTCCTGGTGATAATGGAGTTACCGCTTCCATAGCCGGCCATGCCCGAGCTGCCCACATAGGGCGTGGACTCCATCCTGCTGAGTGCCGTTCTCAGGGCAGCGGCCTTCATGGCAGGATCGTCAAAACATTCGACCAGTACATCGACCCCGGCAAAGAGTCTGGGAATGTTCTTCGCGGTCAACTCGATTTCCAGGGGGGTGACCGCCACGAAGGGATTGATCCTGACCAGGTTGCTTTTCAGGGCCGCTGCCTTTGTCATGCCGATCTGGTCGATGAAGTAATGCTGCCGGTGGATGTTGCTGAGCTCGACGATGTCAAAATCGGCAATGCGCAGCTGACCGATCCCCACCTTCACCAGGCTGACCGCCACGGCAGAACCCAGACCGCCAAGTCCCATGATGCCCACGATGGCCCTACGGAGCCGTTCGTGGACCTCTGGCGAGTGCCGCTGCCTGAGTGCCTGGTCCACGTCCAGGGCCGAAGGAATCTCTCCCCGCTTGATCAGGATGCAGTGGTCACCGTCCTGGAGCAGGGTTTCAGGATTGGCCTGTCGACCGTTCAATAGCAGGACATCGGCCTGCGGTTTGAACCGGTCGGCCAAGTCACCCAGGCGCAGGCCCGGGGTGAAGGGCACCTGCTGATTGTTGACCAGCAACATGATGGTTCAGCCCACCCGATAGGTGAGGGGAACAATGTGTTCCGCCCGTTCAAGCTGGCAGTTGTGGAGAACGCTGTTGGCCCCGATGAATACCTCGTCTGCCGTGCACACATCGTGCAGACACACACCAGGCTCTAGGATGCAGGAACTGCCCAGGGTGGAGCGACCGGTTATCTGCACACCTCCGTAGAGGATGCAGTCACGTCCCAGGGAAACCGTGGGAGCGACCAGAGTGGTTGCCGGATCATACATGGTTACGCCGTCCAGCATGAGTTCCCGGTTGCGGCGCATCTGCAGTTCCCGATGGGCCTGGGCCAGTTCCAGTCGCGAGTTGATCCCCAGGACGTCGATGGCGGCTGGATGGACAAACTTGCCTACACCGATTCCCTTGTCATTGGCAATGGCCACGATGTCGGTCAGATAGACCTCGCCCTGGGCATTGTCCGTACCTACACCTTGCAGGGCCGAAAAAAGAAACTGCCGGTCGGCAAGGTAGATTCCGGCATTCACTTCTCTGATTTTTCGCTGTTCTGCAGTGGCGTCCTTTTCTTCCACGATGGCGGCCACAGAACCGTCGTCCTTGCTGATGATCCGACCGTAACCGAACGGCTCGTCGAGCAAGGTGGTCATGAGAGTGAGTCCGGCCTCTGAGCGGCGATGATAGCCGATCATCTTGGTCAGTATCTCCGGCCGGATCAGTGGGGAATCCCCGCAGAGAATCATGATCAGACCGGCATCCCGGCAGGCACTCTCTGCACTGAGCACGGCATGACCGGTGCCCAGCTGTTCCTCCTGGACAACCGGCGTTACTTCGTACCCCTGGAGACTCTCGACAACCCGCTCTTTCTGGTGGCCAACGATCACTACGCAGTGGTCTATGGCGGCCTGATGGACCGTATCGAGAACATGGTGAAGCATGGGTTTGAAAAAGACCTGGTGCAGCACCTTGGCCTTGCTGGATTTCATTCGGGTTCCCTTGCCGGCGGCAAGGATGATCGCTGTGACTGAACTATTCATAATTACCTGTTCATACATAGATTATTTGGTTGTGGTCTTGAAAGAGTGTAGCAGGAAGAAGGGGGCAGGTGCAAATAAAAAACCCTGTCCAGGTAAAAAGCCTGCAGGAATCCATACCCTCTGCGATATAATGCATTGAAAGGCAATGCCCGGCATCAGACCGTCGCTGCCGCACATTAGCAGAGGTTCCCGAGCAGGCGTTTGCCGTACTGCCGTAGAAGGATGGACCTCTAGTTTGGCCACCGGTCTTGCCGGTCCCTGCTCTTCGGGAGAGATATGGATTTCTCAGGAAATATTGCCAGAAAGAATGAATGGACTGCAGGCAGCGGTGCAGTGTTGCTGCCTGCCGACGGATGGTGAGATGGAAAAACGAAAATATCAGCGAATCGCAACTGATGTGATGGTTAGGTTCCGGGAACAGTCTGTGGACGACTCCACCCAGGAGTATCTGCAGGGAATAGCCGAAAATTGCGGTCTGGGCGGTGTTTTCCTCGCTACCAGGCACATTTTGCCCAAGGGCAGTATTGTTTCCCTCCTTTTCACCTATATCCAGGATGACCGGGAAGTGCAAGTCAGGGCCAAGGCCGTGGTCCGCTGGACCAGACGTTTACGTAAGCCACGGGGGATGGGCCTGGAATTCTTTGAATTCCAGGGGCTCGGGGACAGGGATTTCCGGCAGTACCTGGATCGCCTGTTGGCCGCGACCTAACACGTCCGCTTCCGGGAATCCTTCAGGGCATGGCAGCATAGGCGGCTGCCATTTTCCGGATCTCTTCCAGGACGCGCTCCTTCAGTTCAGCAGGGGCCACAACCTGGGCCTGGCTGCCGAACTGGAGAATCTTCATGAGCAGTTCCCGGTCATCGGCTGCCGGCAGGCTCAGCTCGATACAATCGCCTTTTTCTTCCAGAAATTGCTCCGGATGCCACTGCTGCTGGCGGACTATTTCCGCTGCTTTGTCCCGGAAGCGGATGACAGCCTGAAATCTCTTCTCTCCCTTGAAAATACCAAAGACTCCCTGCAGATAGCTGGCATTCGGGGCTGGATGGGTGACGGACTCGCTGCGCAGTGCTGCCGTCGCTATTCTGGCCAGGTGGAACATCCGGTCGGCCTGACGCAGCCCGCACCAGGCAAAGAGGTACCATCTCCCCTGATAGTTGATCAGTTTCAGAGGCTCTACCCGCCGCCTCGTCTCCTGACCGGCAAGTTTTCTGTAATTGATGTCGAGCTGCAGTCTCTCGGTCAATGCGGTCAGGACTGTGGAAAATATCTGCTGATCAACCGGTTCCACCTCGACCCATTCACAGTGGACCAGGTCTGCCGGATCCTGGCTGGTGAGGTTGAGCAGGTGGGAGAGCGTTTTCTGCAGCCGGACCAGCTCTGGCAGGTGTTCCAGGCCGCTTTCCATGGCCATCTTCTGCACGATGGCGAGAAAGAGGACGATTCTGGGCAGATCCTCGAAGGGGAGGTGAAAACCATCGCTGCTGTAAAAATAGCCGTTGCGTTTAGGGTCAAAGGCGATGGGAGCCAGCAGCCTGTCACGCAGATAGGCGATATCCCGGTGGGCGGTGGCGGCAGAGATTTCGAAGGCCTCCACCAGGTCTGTGGCATTGGGAAAACGGCCTGCCTGGATACGTTGGTGGAGGAAGTAGATTCGTTCCAGTACGCTCATGAAATGGGGAATCCTGGCTCGTGATGGTCTGTACCGGCATGTTTTTCAGTTTTTATCTCAAAAAAAAAGCACCTCTGTCACTATATGACAAACCCCTCCTGGTAGAGTCAAGGACAAACAGGAACACAGGAGGACATCATGAAGCACAGAATGATCGTACGTCGGACATTGTTTGATTTCAGCTACTCCGGACCTGGCAGGCTGCAACTGGAGTCGGTCACGTTTCTCACAGAGGCCATGATGGAGCGGCGCAATGACCTGCTTCTGGTGCGGAGTGGAGAGGAGATCCAGTTTTTTGTCAGCAGCGCCATCCCGGTTTCGCGCCTTTCCCGGGAGCAGTATTGTTTCGTCGCCGCTGCCGCACGCTTTCTTGGTTGCCTGCCGGATCAGCGCAACCTGCCTGTCTGGCTGTGGGCTGACAGCCTGCAGATGAGGCATTCAAACCCGCTGCTGCCGGCTTGGTCAGAAACCGGGACTGTGCGGGAACCAGCCCACTGTTGACCGGAAGAGCAAGCAGGACATACGGGCCAACAGGTTGAGAAATAATTATTTTCTGCATCCGTAGAGGATGTGCTATGATTAAGGGAGCCAGGACTGAAGGCTGTCTCGCTCCTCCGGAAAAGGCCTGGGGACAGCCTGGTCCGGCAGTGAGAAAATTGAATGATTTGCCGTATGAGCTGAGAAGGGATACCGGGATCCTTTCCGTTGCAAAATGATCCATGCTGGAGTCACTGGAAGTACCCCTGGGGCTGGAAGCCCATGGCACGCTTGACAATCTGCACCGCCGTATCGTAGGTGACGTGCTCCATATGTTCGGGGCCGTGGTCGGCTGCATGCTGATCTACAACATGATGACTGCCCAGTACCATCGGGCGGTGTGGGACATCGGCGCCTTGGTGCCGATATTTTTTTCCTGGCACGCCTTCCGCAAGGGGATCCGGCTGGAAAATATCGGCATGCCGATCCTGGCGGCCATTGCCTTGCTGGCTGGTTGTTACGCCTACCGCTACCCTGGGTACTGGTCCATCTGGTACATTTACCTGGTCTATCCGTGGCTCGTTTATATCATGCTTCCAGGCATGAAGGGAATGGTGATGATTTTGCTCGGCTGGCTCGGAGTCGGAGGAGGCTGGTGGCTGAGCGGACATGGAGACGTGACCTATTTTTACAGTTTTACAGTTGCCTATGCAGCGCTTTCGGCCTTGGGTTTCAAGTTCACCCACACCATTGGCGAGAGCTTTCGGATCACCATCCAGACGATGAACGAGTTGCGCCAGGTCAATGAACAACTCGAAGAGCTCGCCTGCCTCGATTCTCTCACCGGCGCCCTTACCAGGTGGCGTATCACCCAAGAGCTGGGTGACGAGATCATCCGGTCCGAGCGCTACGGACGGCCTGTTTCGGTGGTGCTTTTCGATCTGGATAATTTCAAGCAGATCAATGACCGCTATGGCCATCCTGTGGGTGATGAGGTGCTCAAGCAGACCATTGCCATGGTCAAGAACGAGCTGCGCCATTCGGACCGGGTCGGTCGCTGGGGCGGGGAAGAGTTTTTCATTGTCCTGCCAGAGACCGACCTGGCCGGAGCAAGAAATTTTGCTGAACGTCTTCGCCGCCGGCTGAGCAGCACCCGATACGACCGGGTTGGCACGGTAACGGCAAGTTTCGGTGTTGCCAGTCACACCAGGGGCGAAACCCTGGCAGACCTGGTCAACAGAGTGGATACGTTGCTCTATAAGGCGAAAAGAGAGGGAAAGAATCAGGTAGGCTGCCAGGACGCCAGCCGAATGTTGGGGACCACCTCTGTATGATATACAGCTGTTGGGAACCCAGGGCGAGAGTTTGGATTCTGGATGGGGAGCGAGTGTGAGGAGTGGAAGCAGAAAACCCCCGGTCCCGGGGTGTGGGACAGGGGGTTTTTGCTAAGAAGAAAAAAAATACGGCAGCGACCTACTCTCCCACACGGTTTCCCATGCAGTACCATCGGCGCTGGAGAGCTTAACTTCCGTGTTCGGAATGGGAACGGGTGGATCCTCTCCGCTATGGCCACCGTAATCCTTTGGCAGATGAGA
>CAZVDY010000064.1:0-57650 GCA_964626235.1 uncultured Desulfobulbaceae bacterium
ACGGGCTCCCTGCTGCTCGTCCTGATCGTGGAACTCCTCAATTCGGGTATCGAGGCCGCGGTGGACCGGCACGGCAGCGAGCACCACCCCCTCTCCGGCCTGGCCAAGGACCTCGGCTCGGCAGCCGTCTTCGTCGCCCTCCTCAACGCCGTCCTGACCTGGACGCTGATCCTTCTGGGGTGATCACCGCGCTGCGGCGTCCAATTTGCCACGTCTGGATACCCGGTTCATGGCTACAGGGATGAGACCGGGAATCCTCCGTTTTCTGGATTACTCCGGCAGAGAAGGCTACCAGGGCGCTACATCGACCTGATTTGGGCGGCTATCTCCCGCATCGTGGAGAGGATGGCGGTTTCGTCCAGGGTGGTGAGGACGCGGTCACGGAGAACGATCCGGCCATCGATGAGCGAGTGGAGCACGTCCCCGCCCCTGGCCGCGTAGACAAGGTGGGAGGCAGGATGGTAGACCGGGGTGAGGTGTGGCTGGTTCATGTCCAGAACGATGCAGTCCGCCTTCTTTCCGGGTTCCAGCGAGCCGATGGCGTCGGCAGCGCCCAGGACCTCGGCTCCGCCCAGGGTAGCCATGTGGAGAGTGGTCCAGCTGTCCATGGCCGTGGGATCCATGCGGTCCACCTTGTGGATCTTGGCTGCACTGTTCATCTCGCCGAACATGTCCACGTCGTTGTTGGAGGCGCTGCCGTCGGTGCCCAACCCCACGATGACACCGGCCTCCAGCATGGCCGGAACCGGGGCGATGCCCGAAGCAAGTTTCATGTTGGATTCCGGACAGTGGACCACCTTGACCCGCCGTTCCGCCAGGAGGTCTATTTCCTCCGGAGTGAGCATGACACAGTGGTCAGCCACCATCTGGCTGTTCAGCAGGCCGAGGTTTTCCAGGTGGAAGACCGGCGAGCAGTCATACTGTTTCCAGCAGGTGGAGACCTCGTCCTCGTTTTCCGCCAGGTGAATCACGTAGAGGGACTGGTGCTCGTTGGCCAGCCGGCCCAGCCGCTGCAACAGGTCGGGAGAACAGGTGTAGACGGCGTGCGGGTCCACGGTGATGGTGATCAGGTCCTGGTCCGCCCAGGCGGCGAACAGCTCTTCGGTGTAGCGGAAGCCGTTTTCCAGCTCACCGTAGTTTGGCGAGGGAAAGTCGTACAGCACCTCGCCGATCCAGGCCCGCATCCCGGCCTCGTGGGCTGCCGAAGCCACCTCGCCGGCAAAGAGGTACATGTCGCAGAAACTGGTGGTGCCGGAGCGGATCATCTCGCAGATGGAGAGTAGGGTGGATTGGCGGACGATCTCGGCCGTCATCTTTGCCTCGCGGGGAAAGATGTACTCCTGGAGCCAGCGCATCAGGGGCAGGTCGTCGGCCAGGCCGCGGAAACAGGCCATGGCCGCATGGGTATGGCAGTTGACCAGGCCGGGCATGATCAGTCCGTGGGGTTCGTGCAGCACCTCGGCCTCCGGATGGGCGGCCCGCAGCTCACTGCTCCGGCCCACTGCCGCGATCCGGTTGCCGGCAATGGCCAGCGCGCCGTCCTCGATGATTTTCCTCTCCGCATCCATGGTCAGGAGCCAGGCTCCACTGACGATCAGGTCGACACTGTGGTTTTGCATGTTCACACCTCGGGCAGAATCTCCAGGACAAGCTGCTGCAGCCGCGGTTCGGCCCTGGCAGCGGCTGCAACGATATCCTCCAGCAAAATGGGTTCCATCTGGTCGGGATCATTTACATTGGCGATTACGGACAACCCCAGGACCCGCATGCCGCCATGGAGGGCGGTGAGGATCTCCGGGATGGAGGACATGCCCACCGCGTCACCACCCAGCAGCCGCAGCATCCTGGTCTCGGCCGGGGTCTCCAGACTCGGACCGGGGATACAGATGTAGGTACCGCCGGTCAGGCCGGGGAGGCCCAGCCGTTTCCCCGTATCCATGGCCAACCGGCGCAGCCGGGCATCGTAGGGACGGGAGAGGTCGGGAAACCGTTCGCCCCAGGAGTCGACATTGGGTCCGCGAAGCGGGTTGTCGCCGAGCAGGTTGATGTGGTCGCCGAAGACCATGATCATCCCGGGCTCGAAGGACGGATTCAATCCCCCGCTGGCATTGGTGACGATGGCCGTGCGGACGCCCAGCAGGGAGAGGACCCGGATGGGAAAGGCGACTTCCCGGGCGCTATAGCCTTCGTAGCAGTGAAACCGGCCCTGAAGAATGGCCACCCGCCTGCCCTGCAGCTCGCCGCAGACCAAGTTGCCGGCATGGCTTTCCACCGTGGCCGCGGGAAAATTTGGTATGGAACCATAGGGGATGGACTGTCCATGGCGGATGGCGTCTGCCAGTCCGCCGAGACCGGTGCCGAGCTGGATGAGGATCTCGGGTTCGGCGTCCAGCCTGGAACGGAGAAAGGTTACCGCCTCCTCCACCTGTAGCCGGTATCGCTGGATGTCAATCATGGCTGGTCAGGGCATGCTGCCTGATGAATTCCTTGATCTGTCCCGGGTCCGGATCCAAGAATGTGCAGCGGGTCTCCATTGCTTCGAGTTTCGCCAGAGCCGGCGGCAGCTCGACCTCCCGGCCGGTGGCCCGGAGAACCGCCTCCCCGAACTTGGCCGGATGGGCCGTGGCCAGGCAGATCACCGGCCGTCCGGACCGAAGCTGCCTGGCCGCCCGGACCCCCACTGCCGTGTGCGGATCCAGGAGATAGCCGTATCTGCGGGCAAAGGTGCCGATGGTCTCCAGGGTTTCCTCTTCCGAGACCCGGACAGCGCTGAACTCCTCCTGCACCCTGTCCGCCAGGTCGGTGAGATCAAGCCGGCCGGTGGCGGCAAACCGCTCCATGTCCTCCCGTACCCTGGCGCCGTCACCGTCACGCAGGTAATAGAGATAACGTTCGAAGTTGGAAGCGATCTGGATATCCATGGATGGGCTCCAGGTCGGGGTCACTTCCCCGGTCGTCGCATAGACACCCTGGCTGACGAACCGGCTGAGTATGTCGTTGGCATTGGTTGCCAGGATCAGCTTCCCGATACAGCCGGCAGGAAGGAGGCGCCTGGCCACATACCCGGCAAAGATATCTCCGAAGTTGCCGGTGGGCACGGCAAAGTCCACCTCGGTCGTTCCGCGGCGCCGCAGGCGGAGAAAACTGTACACATAGTAGACCACCTGGGCCAGGACCCGGGCCCAGTTGATGGAGTTGATGGCTCCCAGCCGGTACCGGTCGCGGAATTCCAGGTCATTGAACAGCGTCTTGACCACGGCCTGCGCGTCGTCGAAGGTGCCGCGAACGGCGATATTGAAGACGTTGTCGTCCAGGACAGTGGTCATCTGCAGGGCCTGGATGGGACTGGTCCGGTTGTGGGGGTGGAGAATGAAGATGTGTATCCGTTTCTTGCCCCGTACCCCGTGGATGGCCGCGCTGCCGGTATCGCCCGAGGTTGCACCGATGATGTTCATGAAGGAGTCGCTCTGTTCCAGCTGGTGGGCGAACAGGTTGCCCAAAAGCAGCAGGGCGACGTCCTTGAAGGCCAGGGTGGGGCCATGGAAGAGCTCCAGGATGTACAGGTCGTCCACCTGGCGCAGGGGGGTGACCTGGGGGTGGCGGAAGCTGGCATAGGAATCCTCCACCAGCCCTTCCAGGGTTCTCCGGTCCAGGTCGTCGATGAACAGTTGCAGGATCTCCACGGCCAGGTACTGGTAGGCAAGATTCTGCCAGCCGTCCAGGGTGTTCTCGTCAACAGCTGGCAGTCGCTCCGGCAGGATCAACCCCCCGTCGCGGGCCAATCCCATCATCACGGCCTCGCTGAACGATATTGGATCGATGCCGCCGCGTGTACTGATGTATCGCATGATTTTTCTTATATCTTGTTATCCGTCACAGATCAGCAGGTTGTGACCTTCCATCTCCTTGGGCTGGTCGAGACCGAGCAGGGCCAGGATGGTGGGGGCGATATCCTTCAGGGCGCCCCCCTCCTGGAACCGGCAGCCCTGCAACCGGTCGGTCAGCAGGACGAGAGGTACCGGGTTCAGGGTGTGGGCGGTATAGGGTTCGCCCGTGTCCGGGTCCACCATCTGCTCGGCATTGCCGTGATCGGCGCTGACCAGCATGATACCATCTTTTTTTCGGATATACTCCCAGATACGGCCAAGACACCGGTCAACGGTCTCGCAGGCCCGGACTGCAGCCTCCAGGATGCCCGTATGACCCACCATGTCGCCGTTGGCAAAGTTGAGGATGACCAGGTCGTAGGGTGCCTGGTCTGCCTCGGCCTCCTGCAGGGCGGCCAGCAGCCGGTCGGTCACCTCTGGAGCGCTCATCTCGGGCTTTTGGTCATAGGTGGCCACGTCTCGGGGGGAATCGATGAGCAACCGGTCCTCGCCAGGAAAGGGTTCTTCCTCGCCGCCGTTGAAGAAGTAGGTGACATGGGCATACTTTTCAGTCTCAGCGATGCGCAGCTGCCGCAGCCCGTGGCGGCTCACCTCCTCGCCCAGGATCCGCTTCAGGGTGAGCGGCGGAAAGGCGACCGGCAGGCCGAAATCGGCCTCGTACTCGGTCATGGTCACCAGGCCGGCCAGCTCGGGACGGCCACTGACATCGAAGGCGGTGAATTCGGTGTCGGTGAGGGCATGACACAGTTCTCTGGCGCGGTCGGCACGAAAGTTGAAAAAAATGATGCCGTCGCCGTCCTCCACCGCGCCCACGGGAGCCTCCTGGTCGTCGGTGATGACGGTGGGGCGGATGAATTCGTCGGTCTCGCCGCGCTCATACGCCTCCTGCACCGCCTGCACCGGATCCCTGGCCGTTAGTCCCTGGCCGTTGATGATGGCCTGCCAGGCCTCGGCCACCCGTTCCCATCGCCTGTCCCGGTCCATGGCCCAGTAGCGGCCGCTCACCGTGGCCACCCGGCCGCTGCCGATCCGGTCCAGCTCATTCGTCAACTGGCGCATATAGGTGATGCCGCTGGAGGGTGGCGTGTCGCGGCCGTCCATGAAGCAGTGGACCAGGGCCGGAACCTGCCGCTCGGCAGCCATTTCCAGCAGGGCGATCAGGTGGCGGATGTGGGAGTGGACCCCGCCGTCCGAGAGGAGACCGAAAAGGTGGATACGCCGGCCCGCGGATCCGACCCGGTCCAAAATTTCCGTGAGCACCGGATTGGTGCGGAAGGTGCCGTCTTCGATGGCCAGGTTGATCCGGGTGTAGTCCTGGTAGACGATCCGTCCGGCCCCGATGTTGAGGTGGCCCACCTCGGAGTTGCCCATCTGTCCCTCGGGCAGTCCCACCATACCGTCGTGGGCCACCAGGGTGGTGAACGGTCTTTCGGTGGTCCAGCGGTCCATGTTGGGTGTGGCGGCCACGGAAACGGCATTGGCCGGACCGGGAGGGGCCACGCCCCATCCATCCAGAATGGCCAGCAGCAGCGGTCCCTGTTGTTTCATGACTCGTCCTCCCCGAGCAGCTCCTGAAGGTCCAGACGGGGCGCATCGTGCCACAGCCCTTCCAGGTCGTAGAACCTCCTGGTGTCCCGGTAGAAGATATGGACCACCAGGTCACCGAAATCCAGCAGCACCCACTGGCCCTCCCGCAATCCCTCGCTGTGTTTGCTGCTCACCCGCTTGGAGCGCAACTCGGCCTCGATGTTCTCGGCCAGCCCCTGGACATGGCGGGTGGAACGGCCGCTCATGATGACGAAGAAGTCGGTGAACGAGGCCAGGCCGCGCACGTCCAGGACCACCAGGTCCTCGGCCTTGGCCTTGCCGGCGGTGGCGGCACAGATGGCGGCCAGCTCGCGGCCGCTCTTGTCCCGATGTTCTTTTTTCAGTGCTCGCATGGTGTTGTCAACTGTTGGCTGCCTTCCACTTTCCTCCTTTCCGCTTCCGGGGAGGAAACTCGAAGCTCAGCTTGCCCTTGCCATCCAGCTGGAGGTAGGCGTCAAATGGTCGTTTTTTCTTGGAGGTGAAGCCTTCTATCAGTTCGGTCCGTCCTTTGGAGAGCAGTTGCCGGATGTGTTTCGGATCGATGCGTCGGCCCAGGATCACTTTGCCGATCCGCAATCCTTTTTCCCGGTCACCGGCCAGGGCGGACTCGGACATGAAGGCAATCGGTGTCTCGTAGACCGGGGTGTCGTCGATGGGAGAGCGACCCAGGGGCTCCTGCTGCCGGATCTCGTCCAGATCCAGCTCGTCGGTGGAGTCGGCAAAGATGAATTCCACCTTGCCGTCGTTGAGCCGCAGGGAAGCCGTAAAGGGCCTCCCCCGCTTGGAGCGGAAGTCGTCAAAGGGGCCGATGGTCTCTCCCCTGATCAGGGCCACGATCTCCTCCTGGTCCATGACCCGGCCACCCAGCACCTTGCGGATGACCAGGGACCGGTCTTCGGATTCGAACCCGGTGGCTGTCTCGAAGAACCGGACCGAATCCACCGGCGAAAACGGCGCCTCCTTGCGGAGGGGGCCGCCGCCCTGCCTGACCTTCTCCACCACCGACCTGGTCATTTCCCGGATACCGGCCATGAACTGTTCCCTGGTCATGGTGCCCCTGAGGATCTGGTTGAGTTTGTATTCCCACTCACCGGTCAGCTCGGGGGAGGCCAGGACATCGATGTTGCGGGCCTCCAGGAGGGAGAGCAGTTCAAAGGCCTTGCCGGTGGGCACCAGTTCCCGGCCCTCCCTGACAATGTACTTTTCATTGAGCAGTTTTTCAATGATCGCCGCCCTGGTAGCCGGTGTTCCCAGGCCGCGTTCTTTCATTGCTTCGGCCAGTTCCTCATCGTCGACCAGTTTGCCCGAATTTTCCATGGCCGAGAGCAGGGTGGCCTCGGTGAAGCGGGGCGGTGGCTTGGTCGCCTCTTCCAGCTGTTCGATCTCCCTGCAGTTCACGGCCTCCCCGGCCGGCAGCGGCTGGAGGGTCTTGTCCCGGTCGCCTTCCGTGGTCCCGTAAATGGCCCGCCAGCCCGGTTCCACCAGGATCTTTCCCTCGGTGAGGAAGGTCTCTCCCTCGACCACGGAAAGCCGCCTGGTGTTGTGATAGACCGCTGGCGGGAAAAAAACCGCCAGAAAGCGCTGGACGATCATCTGGTAGATCTTCTGTTCCGGCTCGCTGAGGGTCTTGGGAAGCACCGGGGTGGGGATGATGGCGAAGTGGTCGCTTATTTTTTTGTCATTGAAGATCCGCCTGTTCTTCTTGAGATACTTTTTCCTGATCGCCTCCTCGGCAAACCGGCCGAACTGCCACTTCCGCTGCTGGCCAACCACCTTCTTCACCGTGGGCAGGTAGTCTTCGGGCAGGCAGCGGCTGTCGGTGCGGGGATACGTGATCACCTTGTGCCGTTCGTACAGCGCCTGGGCCAGGGCCAGGGTGTTTTTGGCGGAAAATCCGAAACGGCTGTTGGCTTCCCGCTGCAGCAGGGTCAGGTCGTAGAGCGGCGGCGAAGACTGGGTGGACTTCTTCGAGGTTTCCTTGACGCTGGCCTCTTTACCCGTGCAGCGGGCAGCGATGTCCGCGGCCCGCCGCGCGTCCCAGATGCGGTCCTGGCGGCCATGGGGATTGGCCGGATCCTTCCTGAATTCCGGATCGATCCAGAACCCCGTATACTTAACATCCTTGCAGGAAAAGGATGCCTGCAGGCGCCAGTAGGTGGTGGGCCGGAAATTCCGCCGTTCCGTCTCCCGGTTGACCAGCATGGAGAGGGTCGGAGTCTGCACCCGGCCGCAGGGCGTCTTGCGGAAGCCGCCATGCCTGGAGTTGTAACAGGTCAGGGCGCGGGTGGCGTTGATGCCGATGAGCCAGTCGGCCTCGGAGCGGCAAAGGGCCGTATCCTCCAGGGGCAGCATCTCCGAGTTGTCGCGCAGGTTGGCCAGCCCGTCGCGGATGGCGTCCATGGTCATGGACTGCAGCCAGAGCCGCTTGACGGTCTTGTTGGCCGTGGACCGGCTGGCTGCCTGGCGGAGAATGTATTTGAAGATCAGTTCTCCTTCCCGGCCGGCATCACAGCCGTTGACGATGACCGAGACGTCCCGGCGGCGGATCAGCTTGCAGAGAGCGTTGAACTGGGCCTTGGTGTCGGGCAGAACGGTGAGAGGAAACTCCTCCGGCAGGATGGGCAGGGTGTCCAATGACCATTTCTGGTATTTGGGATCGATTTCCTCGGGATAGGCGATGGAGACCAGGTGGCCGATGGCGTAGGAGACAATATAGTCGTCAGATTCGTAGTGGGTCTTGCTCCGCTTGAACTTCCCGGGCAGGGCCTTGACGATGTCCGCGGCTACACTTGGCTTTTCCGCTATGATCAGTGTTTTTCCCATTCGAATGCCGTGGTTTGTCGCTAGGTGGTCAGTTGATCCAGAAAAGCCGTCAGTTCCCGGTGCCAGATATCCGGCTTGTCCAAGTAACAGGGATGGGGTGCGGACTCGATGATGACCCGTCGGCTATCCTGAATCCCTTCCAGGAGGATGTCGCTGTTGGCTACCGGCGAAACCTGGTCGTCAGCCCCCCAGACCAGGAGGGTGGGAATCACGATGCCGTCCAGCCTGTCCCGGTTCTCTTCCACACCCACCGCGCCGATCAGCACCAGGGCACCGGGCAGGTCCGGGTAGGCCAAGGCAAACTCCAGGGCCAGTCGGCCGCCCATGGAGGGGCCGACGATCACCGGTGAGTTCATTTCCAGGCTGTTGATGAGTCCGGCGAGCACAGTGTTCGCTTCCAGGTCGCAGGGTTGGCTCCTGCCGAAGCCAGGCATGTCCACGGCAACGGCGCGCCAGCCGGCAGCAGCGAGAACGGACAGGGTGCCCAGCTTTTCCCAGGTGGCTGCATCGAATTTCATCCCGTGCAGGAGGAGAATGTGGCGGCCGCCAGGATCACCGGCCTGGAGGACGTGGACCCGGCATGGGCTGATATCTATGTATTCCGAAGTGATTTTTTCCATGATATTCGACAGTTGTTTTTTGTTGACCGATCGGGGAACAGTGAAAAATAAACACAAGAAGTAAGCGAGATTCCCGGCTTTGTCAACCATGAGCCACAGAAGCAACCGCTGCCCCTGCCGGGCGGGGAGGCCCTTCTGCCAGGAACTATTGCCGCGGACAGGCGGACCATCGGACAGGCAGGGAAAACAGAAAGACCGGAGAGAGATCTCTCCGGTCCTTGCTCCGCTGGTCGGGGCGAGAGGATTCGAACCTCCGACCTCCTGCTCCCAAGGCAGGCGCGCTAACCAGGCTGCGCTACGCCCCGGCGTTTCCGCTGGATGTCAACCCTTGGGAACAGAATTTACTACAATACCGGCATCAAAAATGCAACATAATTTGGAAAAGCTACCTGCCTGCCGAACATGGGGCTGGACAACCGTTTGCTGCTCAATAGATGGAAACACAATCCATACTCTTCCGATTCAGCTTCTCCCGGACTTGCCGAACTGTTCCGAACCTAGATCAGGTGTTCATCTTGGCAGCACATATCAGACCATTATTCCCCGTCGGCACCAGACGATGGAACAGCCTTCTTTGAAGCACAGCCGGTAAAGATCAATCCTCTCAATCTGCTTCTTGGCTCCATGTTCGTTGCAGATGTGGCGACCTCGGGCAATCCTGGTGCCCCGGTGCCATCCACGTTCACCGCGATTGGCAGGTTTCCTTCCCGAAAATGCTGTCTCCGAGATTCTTGTCGTTACGCCGTAGGAATAAACCGCCACGGGATCGGGCGGGAGCCCCATCTTTTTAGAATGATTTTTTTTTGTGAATTCAGAATATTTTTTGTTGATTGGATGGTGTGTATCCGACTGCAGACAGGGCCGGGCCTGCTTTATCCTTGACGATTCCGTTATTTCGAAGGTATTTGTTGGTATGCTGAATCGTCGGGAACTGACAGTGCATCCCTGGCCCGGGGAGGCAGACCATATCAACTTCGCCCTTGAAGTCTATGCAGACCATGCGACCCCTTTCTTCTGCCATCGATCCTTGTGAATGCATTCCAGCTCGTATCATAGCCGTTTTCTGTGTATTGCTCCTGGCTCTGCCGGGATATGGCGAACATCTTCAGGATACCAAACGGCTCAAGGCCCTGAGTCTGGAAGAGCTGGCCGCCATGAAGATCTCCATTGCCACCCGCACCCCCCAGGCAAGACAGGATGCGGCTGCAGCCGTCTTTGTCATCACCCGGGAGGATATCCGCCGTTCCGGAGCGACCAGCATACCCGAGGCCCTGCGCATGGTGCCCGGCCTGAACGTGGCCAGGATCACCAGGTCTGTCTGGGCCGTATCCAGCCGGGGATACAATGGTCGCTACGCCAACAAGCTGTTGGTCCTGGTCGACGGCAGAACGGTCTATACTCCGCTTTACTCCGGGGTTTACTGGAATGTGCAGCAGCTTCCCCTCGAGGATGTCGAGCGGATCGAGGTGATTCGCGGCCCTGGCGCATCCATCTGGGGTGCCAATGCGGTGAACGGGGTTATCAATATCATCACCCGGTCCACCGAGGATACCCAGTCCACGGTTGTCGCTTCCAGCCTGGGTGCTCCCCTGAGCGGTGACATCTATTTCCGCCAAGGCGGCAGCCTGGGCGAGAACAGTGGCTATCGGCTCTATGCCCGTTATCTGTACCAGGATGATGCTCCCCAGGACCAGGGAACCGACGGCAATGATCACTGGCAGGACGTACGGGCCGGATTCCGCATCGACGGCTTGCTCCGGCAGAGCGACGAGTTCACCATCGAAGGCGACGTGTACCACAACAGGTCGGGCCGGACGATCACGGCTCCGGACTACCAGGTGGGGCACAACGTCGATCAGCAGCGGGAGGACGATGACAACGGCTTGGTACTCCTGTCGCGGCTCAACCACCATCATCGCTCGGGCGGCGAGAGTACCATCCAGGCTTATTACGACTACCAGCGCCGGGACGAGGAACAGGGCTTCCGGCACACCGTGGATCTGGATTACCAGTACCATTTTCCGGCCATGGGACGGCACGACCTCTCTGCCGGCGCAGGATACCGGTACACCCATGACGACATTCAGGGAGAGCCGTTCCTGACCCTCGAACCCCACGACAAGTCATACCAGCTGTTCAGCGGCTTCATCCAGGACGAGATCACCCTGGCCGATCAGTGGTCCTGCCTGCTGGGAACCAAGATGGAAGTGAACGATTTCACGGGGATGGAGGTCCAGCCCTCGGCCCGCCTGCTCTGGAGACCGGACAGCCACCAGGCGGTCTGGATGTCGGTGTCCAGGGCGGTCCGCACGCCCTCGCGGATGGAGCGGGGCATGATCGGCAGGATTGTTCTGGTGCCTTCGGAAGGACCGGAACAGCCCTATGCCAGGGTGCTCCAGGTCATGGGGAACGATGGCCTGGATTCGGAAACCATGATGGCCTACGAGATGGGCTACCGATTTCACCCCGGAGAGAGTCTGTATGCTGATCTTGCTATATTTTACAATCATTATGACCAGTTTCGTTCCTGGGAACAGCTGCCTCCCGATACCTCCCGCCTGCCTGCCTACCTGGTCATGCCCCTGCAGGCCGATCAGCTGATGGAGAGTGAAAGTTATGGTTTTGAACTGGCAGCCGACTGGCGGCCAGGCTCTGCCCTGAATCTTCAGCTCGCCTATTCCTGGCTGCAGGTCAACATGCTTCCCGGACCGGACAGCCAGGACATCGTGAGCCAGCAGTTCGAGGACATCAGCCCCAGGCAGCAGGTGAGCCTCCGGGCCGGGATCGACCTTGCGCCGGGCGTGGAACTGGATGGCTGGTTGCGCTATGTGGATGAGTTGGAGTTTTCCCGCAGCCGGATACCAGCCTACTGGAGCCTGGACCTGCGGCTCGCCTGGCAGGTCGATGAGCGGTTGGAGCTTTCGGTTACGGCCCAGAATATCTTCGATGACCGCCATCCGGAATTCCTGGACGAGTATGGATTTATCACTGCCACCGAGGTGGAGCGACAGATTTACGGCAAGGTGGTCTTTCACTTTCAGTAGGTTCAGACAGCGCTGTTTTCCGCATACCCCTCTGCGCGGCTCGTTTACCTGATGAGATCCTGGTTGTATTCCATGAACTTTGTGGAAAAACACTTGAGATTCCTGAGATTCCGCACGCCCCTGGTTGCCCTGGGGATAGTTGCCCTCCTGTCTGCCGGAATCCAGGTGGGGGCGGCTTTTCTGAGCGAGTCCCAGCTCAAGGCGACGTTTCTCTACAATTTTGCCAGCTTTGTCACCTGGCCCCAGGAAGAGGCCAGAAAGGGGCAGCCGTTCCGGTACTGCGTGGGGCAGCGGGGCGAGGTGGAAAGCTCCCTGGAGCAGCTGATCAGGGGCGAGGTGATCAAGGGGCGTCCCCTGGTTTCCCATCTGCTGATCGATCCGGCCGAGGCGGACACCTGCGATATTCTCTTCCTCCGGATGCCGCTCAGCAGCCGTTCCAGGAGGTTTCTCGACAGGGTGGAGGGCAAACCTGTCCTCACGGTGGCCGATTCCGCGGATTTTGTCCGTCAGGGAGGGATGATTGCCCTCGTGCGGAGACAGCGGCGGGTGGTCATCAGGATCAATCTCTCCCGAGTGGAACAGAGCGGACTGGAGGTCAGCTCGCTCCTCCTGGACCTGGCCGAGATCGTGGACCAGCACAGGGAAAGACCATGAGCGGCCGTATCCGTCTCTTTTCCGCTCTCTCCATAAAGAGCAAGCTGGTGGCCATCACCCTGGCCACCAGTGTTCTGGCTACCGGGCTGGTTTCCCTGGCCTTCATGACGGCCCTGTTCGTCAGTATCAGCAACAACATGATCGAATCGGGGACCACCATGGCCAAGATGCTGGCCAGCGATACCGCTGCCGCGGTCGCCTTTCAAGATCGGAAGACCGCAGTGCGCCTCCTTTCCTCGTGCCAGGCAGACCCCAAGGTGATTTCCGCCCGTATCTTCGAGATGGACGGCCGCATCTTTGCCTTTTATGTCAACAGGGAACGGCAGCACCGGGACCATTTCAATCAGATCAACCAGGGAACACTGCGGGCCTGGAAGCCGGTCAGGGGAAAATACCTGCCCCTGCTGTTTGCTGATTATCTCGTGTTTTCCTGGCCGGTTGTAGTCAACGAACGAAAGCTGGCCATACTCCAGCTCGCCGTTGATCCCGGTTCCCTGAAAAAGACCCTCTTTCATATCTGCCTCTTCACCCTCCTGACGCTGGTGTTGGCCACGATTGCCGCCGTACTGCTGTCGTTCCGTCTCCACCGGGCCATTGCCGGACCCGTGGAAGCGTTGAGCGCAACCGTGGAGTCGGTGCGGCGGAAAAAGGATTACACGCTCCGGGCGCGGCGCTTCACCAACGACGAGCTGGGCGTTCTCACCGACGGCTTCAACAGTATGCTCGATACCATCGACCGGCAGAACAAGGAGTTACGGCAGGCCAGGGATGCAGCCGAAGAGGCCAGCCGGTTCAAGTCGCTCTTTCTGGCCAACATGAGTCACGAGATCCGTACCCCCATGAACGCCATCCTGGGAATGACCGAGCTTGCTCTGGGCACATCCCTGGATGCCACCCAGAAGACCTATCTGAAAACCGTCCGTGCTTCCGCTGATATGCTTCTGTCCCTGCTCAACGACATTCTCGATTTCTCCAAGATCGAAAGCGGTCAGCTTTCCGTGGAACAGCATCCATTCGATCTGCGTGATACCCTGGATCTGGTCATGCAGTCCCTGGCCTTGCCTGCCCATGAAAAGGGACTGGAGCTGCTCTGCCAGGTGGATCCCGGGATTCCCGTCTACCTGACCGGCGACAGCCTGCGCCTTCGCCAGATCGTCACCAACCTGGTTTCCAATGCCATCAAGTTCTCTTCCCAGGGTGCCGTCGTCACCAGGGTCATGCCGGTAGCCGGCAATCCGGAACTGTTTCATTTCAGCGTCACGGATTCCGGAATCGGGATCTCCAGGGAAAAGCAGGAGATCATCTTCCAGAGTTTTCGTCAGGCCGATGATTCCACCGGTCGCCTGCATGGCGGCACCGGCCTGGGCCTTGCCATCTCGAAGAAGCTGACCGAGCTGATGGGCGGCGAGATCTGGGTGGAGAGCCAGGAAGGAGTAGGCTCCACCTTTCACTTCACCCTCTGCCTGCGCCCGGCCGACCAGGAAGAGGAGTGGGAGGGGTTTCCCGTCGATCCTGCTTCGGTACGGGTGCTCATCGTCAGCAGCAACGTCACCGGCACCAACATCCTGGAGGGAATGCTGCAGATGTGGGGATTTCCCTGCTTTACCGCGGCCAGTGCAGCCATGGCCTTCATGGCGCTCCGCAAGGCGGAAGAGGGGGAACCCTTCGGTCTCCTTCTTGTCGAGGACAACCTCGCCGACCAGGGGGGGCAGGAGATGATCCGGGAATTGCGGAACCAGGTCGATCTGCCTCCGGTGCTCCTGCTGTCGGCTCAGCCGGATGCTGACCGCGTGCGCTGGTGCCGGGAAAACCAGTGCCACTACCTGGGAAAACCGGTACGCCGGCAGGAGCTGCGGGATACCTTGGCCGCCCTGCTCGGTGACCGGGAGGCAGGGGAGAGCGGAGAAGAGGCTTCGGGTTTTTCTTCGGCCGGGCGTGAAAGACTGAAGATTCTCCTGGTCGAGGATAACGCCTTCAACCGGGACCTGGCCAGGATTGTCCTCGAAGAACAGGGGCATCAGGTGGAGGAGGCCGACAACGGCTATGCGGCCCTGGAGTACCTGGGCCGTTCAGGATTTGACGTGATCTTCATGGATATCCAGATGCCCGAGATGGATGGCCTGACCGCCATCCGGATCATCCGGGCATGCGAGGAAAACCGTCCTCCCGGTCACGACCTGGACCCTGATCTGCTGGCCGGACTGCGGCACCGCTTGCGAGGCACTCATCTTCCCCTGGTCGCCCTGACCGCTCATGCCATGAAGGGGGACCGGGAGAACTGTCTCCGGGCAGGTGCCGACGAATATCTCACCAAACCATTCAGCGGAGAGGATCTTGCCTCGGTACTGGACAGGATTACAACTTTCTCTTGACGCCGATTCGGCAGTGTGCTAAAAAAACGTTCCCGTAGCCGGGCAATATTCCTCGGTAGCTCAGTTGGTAGAGCAGGTGGCTGTTAACCACCCTGTCGGGGGTTCGAGTCCCTCCCGAGGAGCCAGATTACAATCCGCCAATTTTGGCGGTTCTTGATCAGCGCAAGACCCTGTCGGGATGACCCGGCAGGGTCTTTGCTTTTCTCCCTGTACACTTCGGCCGTAACTGGTCACAGGCGCAGCATCTGCGCACGATCTGCAACACCACCTTCGGGCCATTCCCCCGGCAGGGCCAGCCTTGACCAACAACCTGATGTTTCATTCCCCTGCTGATCAAAGGATGCGCTGCTACAGGGTATCCCGGTGAAACAGAACGAATTTTTTTTGGCGATACCACGCAGGATCGTTTATTGTGTTGCCTGTCCGCCGGGAGGGTATAGTTCTCCGAACGCGTATCGTGTCCGGGCGAGACGTCGCTCCTGTAGGTGTTTGTTTGTAATAGCATATTGATTTTTAAGATATTTTTGTTTTCATTTCCCTTGCCAGGTCCATGCGCTACATCATAGGGATCGATACCGGAGGCACCTACACCGATGGCGTGCTCATGGAAAACCGGAGCGGCCGGATCCGTTCCCGGGCCAAGGTGGCCACCACCCATCATGACCTGGGCCAGTGTGTTTCCAGTGCTCTTGCCGCTCTGCTGGCAGACGGCTGCCGACCGGAGGAGGTGGCCCGGGTCGCCGTTTCCACCACGCTGGCCACCAATGCGGTGGTGGAGGGACGGGGCGCCAGGGTGGCCCTTTTTGTCTTCGGCAATGTCCGCCACTTCAAGCTTCCCGTGGTGGCCAACATCTTTCTCCGCGGCGGGCATGATATCCTGGGCCGGGAAGAACAGCCCCTGGACCTGGAGGGCCTGGTCGATACCCTGGGCAGGCTGCGCAACGAGGTGGACAGTTACGCGGTCTGCAGCGCCATGTCCATCAACAACCCGACCCACGAGCTGGTTGCCGAGGAGGCCATCGGCCTGGTCGATCCAAAGCCGGTATTCTGTTCCCACCGGGTGAGCAAGCATCCCGGAATGCGGGAACGGGCAGCCACCGCCTGTCTGCATGCCAGGCTGATGCCCCTGATGGAGGAGTTTCTGCTGTCCATCCAGCGCTCCATGGTCAGGGTCGGCCTCGGCTGCCCGGTAACGGTCATCTGTGGTAATGGCACCGGGGCCGAGCTGGACCAGGTCATCCACTCGGCGGCCATCACCATGGCGAGCGGCCCGGCGGCGACCGCCTGTTTCGGCAGTTCGGTCAGCCCGGACCAGACCGCTTTGATCGTGGATGTGGGCGGTACGACAACGGACGTCTGCATGATCCGGGACGGCCGACCGGTGATGAACGAGCAAGGGTGCCGGATCGGCGAGTGGCAGACCCATGTGGAGGCCATAGACATGTATACCGGTGCCGGGGGAGGCGACACACTGGTGGACTGCCGGCCGGTAGGATCTGCCTTCCTGGCGCAACAGCGGGTTCAGCCCCTCTGCCTGGTCGACAGCCTGCCTGATCCGGCGACCTGGCTGGGCTGCGGCGACCGCTCCGTTCTGGTGACAGCCACGGTCCGGGAAGGGGAAGGGGAGGATGCCGTGCTTGCCCATCTGCGCAACCATGGGCCGGCCACCCGTCACATGCTGAGCGGGGAGGTCGGCCTGAGCGGTATTCTTCTGGAGAAACGGTTGGAACGGATGGCCTACCGTCATCAGGTGGTACTGAGCGGCTTTACGCCCACCGATGCCCTGCATGTCCTGGGCAGGCTGGAGATCGGCAGTCAGCAGCAGGCAGAGGCGGCAGCCAGGGTGCTGGCGCAGCGGCTCGGCATGTCGACAGAAGCATTCTGCCGCCACGTCTGCCGTCTCACCGAAGAGCGGATCGAATCGATCATCCTGAAGTATCTTTGCAGAAAGACCTGGGGGGACCAGGCGGCCCCTTTCCTGGATCGACGGAACAATGATCTGTTTTCCTTGAATTTTTCCTTGCGTCTTCCCCTGATCGGGATTGGTGCTGCTGGCCGCTGTTTCCTTCCGTCAGTGGCAGAGCGGCTTGATACAACGGTATATTTTCCAGAGCACTGCGAGGTGGGTAATGCCATCGGCGCCGCCCTGATCGGCGCCGCGGTGCACAGAACAACGAGCAGAAACCAGGAGGAACACGAATGAAGATGATCCCTGGCGGGTCTGCAGGCAGGAGCCGGCTGTGCAGACAGGGCTTGCTGGTACTCTTTCTGGTGGTGGTCCTGGCAGCCTCTGCCTCTGGCGGACAACGGTGGAGCCGGACCAGTCCCCGGATCAACCTGACCCATATCTTCGAGGGCGAGATCAACTCGCGGTGGAAACCCACTGGTTTCCACTCCCGGCCAGGCGGCCGGGATCCCGCCGGAGCCAGAGTGAAAAAGATTCTTTCGCCGCCCAACAGGGCAGGTGTATACACGGCCCGGGTGGTCATCAGGGATCGGCGCACCGGCCGCTGGCTGGAAAAGTTTTCCACCCTGTTTCCGGACGCTCTGGACCGGGAACAGGTGATCAAGGCCATCCTCCATGGCTGGCGTCACAGGAAACCAGGCCGGAAGCAGCCCTGGCAGGGACCATCCGGCCTGGGCTTTCCCATCCGGGGATACGTGAACCACCGGGGCGACATCAATACCGCTTTTCCCATATATGTAAAGGATTGACCATGAAAAACGGCGTGCATTTTTTTCGTGATCATGACGACTGTTCACCCAGGATCCAGGCCAGGGGTGGGCCCCGGCTGGTGTACACCTTTCTTCAGACCGATATCCAGGATGCGGCCCTGGCCGGGGAACTCCTTGGCCGGCTTGAGGAGGTGGCGGCCGGTGAACGGGACAGGTACGAGATGACCGGTAACGGTCATCACCTGGAGGCAGACAACCGGTCGGTACGCATCGAAAGCCTGTTCGACGACAGCAGTCCGGCCCAGGATATGGAGCTTGCCCCGTTTGTGGCCCTGGTCGCTTCCTGGCAGCGGTTCCTCGCCGACAGTTCCCTGCTGGCGGCGGTCCACCGTTATCCGGAGCATCCTGCGGCGGGCTGAAAACCGGTCGCTTGGACCCCGGCTCACAGTTCGTGGATCTGCACCGGCCCGTCCAGGGAGGCCGCCGCCCTCACCACGTGGCGATGATGGGTGAAGAGGATGACCTGGTTGGTCCTGCCAAGCCGGGCCAGGACCTCCAGGGTGGCTGTGGTCCTCTCGTCGTCGAAGTTGATGAGAATGTCGTCGACGATAAAAGGCAGTGATTGTCCCCGGGCTGCCCGGCGTTGCAGTGCGGCAAGCCTGAGGGCAAGATAGAGCTGGTCCCTGGTACCGGTGGACATGGCCTCCACCGGCAGCCTGGTCCCGTCCGCACGGCGGGCGACCAGCACAGGCGCGCCCCGGTCGTCCACGTCCGGCGTGAGACCGGTGAACCGGTTCCTGGTCAGGGCGGAAAACAATTCGCCTCCCAGGCAAAGAACCGGGTCCTGGCTGGACTCGCGGAACCGGTCCATTTCCCGGCGGAGCAGGCCTGCGGCCAGCTGTAACCGGGCATAACGGCGCACCAGGCGCCGCATGGCCGCCAGGTTGGTCTCCAGCTCCGCGGCCCTGGCGGCCGCCCGGTCGCGGCCGTCCATGCTTTCCAGTTCGTTGCGCAACTCTCCCTTCCGTTCCGCCAGGGAGCGGATCTGCGGATCCAACTCTTCCTCGATGCGGACATGCAGCTCGTGGAGACGGCCGGGCAGCTCGTCCATGTCGATTTCGGCTGCCATGGCCAGGAAGCCTTCCAGGTCCTGGTCCCCGGCCAGGAGCAGGAGATCTTCCTCGACCTCCCTGATCTGTCTTTCGAGCCGGATATCCTCGCGGGACCGCTCCTCGGCAGCAGCCAGTTCATCTTCCCTGTCGCATTGGGCCCTGGCAAGGAGCTGCTCCATTTCCTGGCGGCAGGTCTTCTCCGCCTGCCGGACCCGGTCCAGCTCCTGGAGCAGGGCCTGCTCCTCTTCCCGGTGACTTTCCAGCAGGGTCTGGCGCTTTCTGGCCTTGATCAACTGGCGCTGCAGGTGTTCCACGCAGACGGAAATGTCCTGATCAGCAAGGTCAGGGGCCAGCCGCTGCATGGTCTCTCTGACCAGGTCTGCAAAGGCCCTGCTGTCCCGGTCGATACCCTCCATGCGGCTGCTGCATTCGTCGGCCTGTTCCAGCTTGGTCCGGATCCGGGACAGGGTATCGAGCGTTTCCGCGGCCTCATCGGGCAGGAGCTGGAAACCATCCAGGCCGATCCCGGTGGTCTTGCCCCATTCCTCCTCCCAGGCAGCCAGGGCGGCCGTGATCCGGTCACGGGCCGCCAGGAGTTCGTCGAGACGGCCCTGCTGTTCCGCCTGTTCCCGTAGCAGGGTTCTGCGCTCCTCCTCTTCACTCTCCAGGCGGGCAAGGAGATCCTCACCAGCTTCCAGCAGAGGTTCCAGCTCGGCCTCTCCGGAGACAGGCCGGCCCAGATCCTGGATCGCCTTGGCCAGAATCCGGCGATGATGATGCCGTTTTTCTTTCAGGAGGCGCAGTTTTTCCGCCTGCCGGGCCATCCTTTCCGCCTCTTGCTGGAGCCCGGCAAAGGTAGTCAGCCAGCCGGTCATGTCGGCCGGATCCAGGGGAGTGATCCCCAGGGGGGTCCAGAGCGCCAGCCAGTCGGCCTGCAGGCGGCTGCGTCGCTTCTCCAAGTCTGCCCGCTGTTCTCCGAGTTGCTGGAGGCGGCCGCGCCACTCCCGCTTACCGGCCCTGAGCGAGGCGAATCGGTGCACCCGGTCAGCCTCTCTGCGTAGCCGGTCCCCCAAGTGATCTGCCTGTATCACCAGACCGGCGAAACGGTCGGCCAGCGCTGTTTTCTCCTCCGGGCCGGAATCCCGGTCCTGGCCGTCGAGCCAGGCGCTGCGGATCTGCTGCCAGCGGCTGTCCCGCTCCCTGCGAACACGCCGCAGCTCTTCCTCCGTGGGAATCTCGCCGTTCATTTCCAGCCGGTCGTATTCGGCATCCAGACGGATGAGTTCCTCCTCAGCCTCCTGAATCTGCCGGCTCAGCCGCTGCTGTTCATGACCCAGTTCGCCGAACCGGTCCCGATAGCGGCCAACGGTTTCGGCTGCCGGCAGCGGCAGGGTTCCGAGGGCCTCCGGCGTTCCCTGCCACAGGGTGTTGCGGGCCAGTTCCAACCTGATGGTTCGTTCTGTATCGGCCTGTTCTTCCTGGAGACGGTTGATGAGCAGGTCGATCTCGCCCAGCCGTCTGCAGGACTGGATGGCCTGGACAAGATCCTGCAATGGAGGCGGCGTTCGGCTGAACTTCCCCATCCGGCCGGCAATCGTCTGCAGCCGTTGACGGACTGTCGAGATTTCCCGGTCCACACTTTTGCGCTCCTGCTGCAGGGCCGTGCGCTGCTGGACCATGGTGGTGATGGTCCGTTTCCGCTGCAGAACGGGCTGAAGAAGGGCAAAGTCCCCGAGGGTGCGTTCCGGAAGCAGTTGCTGCAGCAGTCTGGCAGCCTCCCTGCGATGGGCGGAGCGGAGCCCCTGGATACGGGGACGGTCCAGCATGGCCTTGTTGTACTCACCCAGGCGCTGGTGCAACCCCTCGATCTCCCCGGCCCGGTCCAGGACGGCCGAGTCCACGGCGAGCGACGCCACCTTTTGGGCGATGGCTTGCAGCCTGTGGGTGATTTCCCGGATTCTCCGGGAGGCGGTGCGCAGCTCTTCCTGCACCTTTTGTCGCCGGTCACTGAAGTCCGGCGGCAGCCTGGTGACCCGGCCCAGTTCCTCTCGCTGCCTGCGCAGGGTCGCCAGACGCACGGACAGTGGCCGGGCCTGTTGCAGCCGTTCCAACCGGCGCCGTTGTTGGTCCAGCTCCTTGCGTTCCTGCTCCCGGTCGGCCAGTTCCCGGTCAATGGTCTGCAGTTCCTGCTGAAGCCTGTTCCAGTGGCTGGCAGGAAGAGAAAGCTCGCGGATTTCCCGTTTCAGTTCCCGGTGGCGGGTAAGGACCCTGTTCAGGGGAGGGTTGGACGCCCTGGGCCGGTAGAGCTGGTCTGCCTCGCCGGTCAGCGATTCGAGGAGGGCGTGCACTGCGGTGATGCCTGTTCCGGCGGCAAAGATGGCTTCCCCGAGTTCCCCCCTGTTGGCCAGCAAATCCTCTCCGCCCCGGACCAGAGCCTCGTGATCGATTCCATAGAGGGTTTCGAAGAGTGTCCTGTCCAGGCGGTCGAGAAATGGACGCAGCCGTTCCGGGTCCATGGGCTCGCCCTGCTCGTCGACAATACTCTGGAGCCGTTTTTTCCGCCGGTAGAAGAGCAGCCGTCCATGGCGCGGGTCATCCAGCTCTCCACCGACAAGTAGTTTTGGATAGGGATGGATGAAGGTGTCGGTGGTCCGCTCGGGAAAACCGAAGAGCCAGGCCTTCAAGGCCCGCAGGGCGCTGGACTTGCCGGCCTCGTTGGCGCCGTAGACGACATGCAGGCCCGGATACTCTCCCTGCAGCACCAGGCTCTGGTCTGTAAACGGGCCAAAGGCCACGAGTTCCAGGCGACTGATCTTCATCGGGCACTGATCCTGGCCAGGAGCAGCCTGCGGGCCTCTGCCAGCAGTTGCTCGAATTCTCCGTTTCGCTCAGGCAGAGGATTGCCATCCAGGCGCAGATCGGCCGGCAGTCGGCCGGCCAGCTGGAGGAGGACCGGGGCCAGTTCCTCCATGGCCGGCAGGTGCTCTTGCCGGTCCACCTGCCTGCATATCCAGTCCAGGGGTGTTTCCGTGTCCGGATCGACTCTTTCGTCCAGGGGGGACAGGTCGAAGTTGACCTGCTCCAGCCAGATGTCGCCACAGTCAAGGGCCAGGGCGGCCAGTTCTTCCTGCCATCGTTCCTGTTCCGCGATCAGCTCGGCAAAACAGGGGCAGGGGCCATCGAGATCCAGCCTGACGGCCAGGGAACGGCCCTGGGCCCTGCCCAGTTCAGCCTCGAGAAGAGTCCGGGCCCTGTCCAGGAGCTGCTCCGGCCGTTGCAGGGTGGAGGCGTCCACCCGGCAGCGGCACCAGCGGACCACGTCCAGGATCCTGTGCTCCAGGGAAACGACCTGCCCATCCTCAACCTGGACCAGAACGGCGCCCCCCGGCCCGGTCTCCCTGATGTGGCGGCCCTGAATGGTTCCGGGAAAGACGATCCAGGGATCCCGGCTGACCGCCTCGTACTGGTGCACGTGCCCAAGGGCCCAGTACTCGTAGCCCAGGTCGATGAGCTCCTCGCGACTGCAGGGGGCATAGGGCTCGTGGCCGGACCGGCCGGTCAGGGCCGTGTGGAGAAGGCCGATGTTGAAGGCCTCCGGATCCGGATCCGGATAACTGCGGGCCAGGTTCTCCCGCACGTCCCGCTGGTGATAACTGCGGCCGTGAAGGACCACGCCGTGTTCGGGCAGGGAAATGGATTCCGGCCTGCGGCTGCTGAACCGGTGGACATTGTCCGGCAGGCGGAGCGCGGTGCTGATGCGGCTGGCGGCATCGTGGTTGCCCGCCACGAGGAAGACCCTGATGGAGTGGGCCTTGAGACGGCGCATTCTGTCCAGGAAGAAGAGGCCGGTGTTGAAATCCTTCCAGGCTCCGTCGAAGAGGTCACCGGCCAGCAGAACGAAGGCCACCCGGCTGTCGATGGCCAAACGGATCAGGTTGTCAAAGGCCTGCCTGGTTGCACCACGCAGTTCTGCGGCAAGATCCCGGTCGTGCAGCTCAAGGTTTTTCAGGGGACTGTCCAGGTGGAGGTCAGCGGCGTGGATAAATCGGAACATGGATGATTCGGCCCGAAAGCCAGCCTCCCCAGGGGATCAGCCCTCCCCTGCCTCGGTCTCTTTCAGGTAGTTGAGCAGCCTGGTGGTGTAGAGCTCGGCCAGGTAGGCCGCGTCCCTGGCCTGGGGATCGAGGAATTCCACGCCCACGTGACTGCCCATGGCCCAGCGGACAATGGCATCTGTCTCGAAGAAGAATTTGCCGAGCTGGGTTTCGAGATGGATGATGTCCCCCTCACGGAAAGGATGGTTGGCCAGTATGAAGCACATGCCGTTCTGGTGAATGTCCTGGAGCGCCCCCCGTTTTTCCTCCAGATCCTTGTCCGCTTCCACCTGGACATCGATGGATCCCCCTTCTTCAAGGAGGATTTTCTCCACTTCTCTGGTGGGAATACGAACTGCCTTGCGATTGTCCTGTGCCATGAGATTCACCACTGCCTGAAAACAAGATGTAGCTGGCTTGAATAACAGATAATTCCAAGATAAAAACTACTCTATACCCCCAATTGCCGGGAAAAGCAAACCATTCCTGTGACACCGGCGGAACTTTCCCGGTATCATTCTCCCCGGTTCCCGGCTTTTTTTTTCTTCCGCAACATGCTAAGATAATAAATTTCAACACAACCGACAGGGCACTGCCTGGAGAAGGCCACTGTATCTGTCCCAGGTCATGCTGTTGCCTGCTGTTTCAGAAAAATTTTTTATCCGGTTTTCAACCGGTCAGGAGAAGCTGATGTTCTCTCAGGATATACCACCGGCCTATACTTTTGATGATGTTCTGCTGGTCCCCTCGGCCTCGGAGGTCCTGCCTTCGGAAGTTTCCCTTGCAACCAGGCTAACCGATGGCATCGAACTGAATGCTCCCCTGGTTTCCGCTGCCATGGATACGGTGACCGAACACCGGACCGCCATTGCCATGGCCCGGGAGGGCGGTATCGGCATCATCCACAAGAACATGACCATCGAGGAGCAGGCCCGGGAGGTGGAGCGGGTCAAGAAGTCCGAATCCGGGATGATCATCGACCCGGTGACAGTGACCCAGGATCAGAGCGTGGCCGAGGTGCAGGCCATAATGCGGACCTACAAGATATCGGGATTGCCGGTCATCGAGGGAGACCGGCTGGTGGGAATCGTCACCAACCGCGATCTGCGTTTTGTCTCCGACGACGCCTTGCGGGTCCGGGACGTGATGACCAGCAAGAACCTGGTCACCGTCCGGGAGGGAATCGATCTGGAACACTGCAAGGCCCTGCTTCATGAGCACAGGATCGAAAAGCTGCTGGTGGTGGACGATGAGGGCAACCTGAAGGGGTTGATCACCATCAAGGACATCGAGAAGATCAAGAAGTATCCAAACGCTGCCAAGGACGGTATCGGCCGCCTCCTGGCCGGTGCGGCCATCGGTGTCAGCGACGACCTGATGGAACGGACCGAGGCTCTGGTTCGGGCCGGGGTGGATGTGGTGGTCCTGGATTCGGCTCACGGGCACTCCGCCGGGGTGATCCGCAGTGTCCAGGCGGTCAAGGCGAGCTGGCCGGATCTGCAGGTCATTGCCGGCAACGTGGCCACGGCCGAGGGAACGGCCGACCTGATCGAAGCGGGTGCCGACGGGGTCAAGGTGGGGGTCGGTCCGGGCTCCATCTGCACAACCCGGATCGTTGCCGGGGTGGGCGTGCCCCAGCTGACCGCCCTGAAGAACTGTACCGAAGAGGCGTCCAAGAAACATGTTCCGATCATTGCCGACGGCGGCATCAAGTTTTCCGGCGATATCTGCAAGGCCATCGCCATCGGCGCTCACACGGTGATGATCGGCTCCCTCTTTGCCGGTACCGACGAGACCCCGGGAGAGACCTTTCTCTTCCAGGGACGGAAATACAAGGGATATCGGGGCATGGGTTCCCTGGGTGCCATGCGGCGCGGATCCAGTGACCGGTATTTCCAGAAAAAGGAGGAACAGGCCAAACTGGTGCCCGAGGGCATCGAGGGCAAGGTGCCCTACCGGGGGCCGATATCGGAGATGATCTACCAGCTGCTGGGCGGCTTGCGGTCCGGCATGGGGTACATGGGAGCGGCCACCATTGCCGACTTGCACCGCAAGGCGCGGTTTGTCCGGATTTCTCCGGCAGGCCTCAGGGAGTCGCACGTCCACGACGTCATAATCACCCGGGAGGCACCCAACTATCGCACCGAAGGGCTGTAGCGGGCCGGCACGACCATTTCCCAGCCGCAGGAGGGCAGAGTGAGCCATGACCATACATGAGGAAAAAATCATCATCCTGGATTTCGGTTCCCAGACCACCCAGTTGATTGCCCGACGTATCCGGGAGCAGAAGGTCTATTCCGAGATCCATCCCTACACCATCAGCCTGGACGACCTGCGGCGGCTCGCACCCACCGGCATCGTCCTTTCCGGCGGTCCTGCCAGCGTCTATGACGAGGACGCTCCCCGTTGCGATCCCGGCATCTTTGACCTGGGGATCCCGATCCTGGGGATCTGCTATGGGGCCCAGCTGATGATGACCGAGCTGGGAGGCCGGGTGGAAAAGGCGGACAAGCGGGAGTTCGGCAAGGCAGAGCTGTCCATTTCCTATCCGGCCGGCCTGTTTGCCGGCATGGATTCCGCCCTGGGCCGGTACCAGGTCTGGATGAGCCACGGTGACCGGATCGAGGAGGCGGCGCCCGGCTTCGTGGCCACGGCCTCCAGCGATCATTCCCCCTATGCGGCCCTCCGGCACAAGGACAAGCCACTGGTAGCGGTCCAGTTTCATCCCGAGGTGGCCCACACCCTCATCGGCACTGATGTGCTGCGAAACTTCATCTTCGATATCTGCGGCTGTCATCCGACCTGGACCATGCATTCCTTCATCGATGCGACGGTGGCTGAGATCCGGGAGAAGGTGGGCAGGGAAAAGGTGATCTGCGCCCTTTCCGGGGGGGTCGACTCGGCCGTGACCGCAGCGCTCATTCACCGGGCCGTGGGAGACCAGCTGACCTGTATCTATGTCAACAACGGCCTGATGCGTACCGGAGAGAGCGAAAGCGTGCTCCGTTTCTTCCGGGAAAAAACCGATCTGCAGGTCATCGACGTGGATGCCACGGATTTTTTCCTTCAGGAGCTGGCCGGGGTGGTGGATCCGGAGGAGAAACGGAAACGGATCGGCCTGGGATTCATCAGGATATTCGAGCAGGAGGCCAAAAAACTGGGTGAGGTCAGGTTCCTCGGCCAGGGCACCCTGTACCCGGATGTCATCGAATCGGTGGTGTTCCGGGGCAAGGCACCCATCAAGTCGCATCACAACGTGGGCGGCCTTCCCGAGCGCATGCACCTGGACCTGATCGAGCCCCTGCGGGAGCTGTTCAAGGACGAGGTCCGGGAGCTGGGCCTGGAACTCGGCCTTTCAGAGGAAGCCATCTTCCGCCAGCCCTTTCCCGGGCCGGGCCTGGGAATCCGGATCATGGGCGAGGTGACGGCCCAGCGGCTGGAGGTGCTTCGCCAGGCAGACGTGATCGTTCTCGACGAGATGAAGAAAAGCGGCTGGTACCGGAAGGTCTGGCAGTCCTTTGCCGTGCTTCTGCCCATCCAGACCGTTGGGGTGATGGGTGACGGCAGGACCTATGAGAACGTGATCGCCCTCCGGTGTGTGGACAGCCGTGACGCCATGACAGCGGACTGGTCGAAACTGCCGTATGACCTCCTGGGCCGGATTTCCAACCGGATCATCAACGAGGTTCGGGGGGTGAACCGGGTGGTGTATGACATCTCTTCCAAACCGCCTTCCACCATCGAGTGGGAATAACTTTTTCGGTCATCGATATGCTGTTGAAAACAGGAATCTATGTGGATGCTGAAAACATCAGGATGAGTGGTGGCTTCGGCATGCGCTACGATGTCCTGGTCGAACTGGCCAATGATCCGCGCTCGGTGCTTCTCCTGGCCAACTGCTATCTGGCCGAGGACCGCGAACGGACCAGGCGTGATAGGGAGTACCGACAGAAGCTCTATACCTACCACAATATCCTTCGCCAGTGCGGTTTCAAGCTCAGCAAGAAGTATGTGCGACGCTATTACGATGACGAGGGCAATGTCACCACCAAGGCCAATGCCGATATGGACCTGGCCATCGACGCTCTGCTCCAGGCCAGGAATCTGGACCGGATCATCCTGGTCAGCGGGGACGGCGACTTTATCCGCCTGGTGACCGCGCTCCAGAACATGGGCACCCGGGTGGAGGTGATCGGGTTTCACAATGTCAGCCAGGAACTGCGCGAGGCGGCAGACAGCTACCTCTCCGGTTTCCTGATTCCAGGGTTGCTCCCCATTCATCACGATCCTGACGACAACCTGGAGGAAGGAGAGTGGTTTCGGGGGACGGTGATCAATTTCAACCAGGAGCGGGGCTTTGGTTTTTTCCGCTATTATCGGTTGAAACAGGGGGTGTTGACTCCGGAATCGGTCTTTTTCCATCTCTCCAGGTCCACTGTGGACTCGGATAACCTCTTCCAGGACCCGTCCCGGGTGTTCGATTTCAGGATCGCGAACAATCCGGCCAACGATGACCGGCCGGAGGCTTGGGATATCCGCCTCCTGAGGGAGAGCTAGTTCCGGACAGGAACGCCGTAAAGAATATGTGGAAAGTAAGCGTAGATAACGACAGGTGCACGGGATGTGGGGAGTGTGTCGACTCCTGTCCCGGCGAGGTGTACGAGCTGGTGGATGGCAAGGCCGAACCGGTGGCTATGGATGAATGCCACGGCTGCCATACCTGCGAGGCGGTCTGCGATCAGGAGGCTTGCACCATCGAGGAGGAATAGGAGCCGCTAGTTCCGCTGTTCCTGGTCTTTCTGCTCCTTGCCGATAGAGGAGAGTTCGTCAGGAGGGAGGAACTGCTGCAGGTTGCGGCCAGTGGCGCTCTGGAGCCGCTGTTTGGCCAGGTGATAGGCCACCAGGGCCTGGGCCAGGCGGCCGTGGGTGGCGGTCAGGTCCCGTTGCGCCTCGTTGAGCCGGACAAGGGAGGCTGCGCCGGCCTCATACTCGGACTGGGCCAGGTCCCGGTTCTGTTTCACCAGTTCCACGGATTCCCGCTGCAGCCGCACCTGTTCCTTGGCCGCGGCCAGCAGGGCCAGATGGCGCCGGATTTCCGCAGCCACCTGGTTGCGCAGGTTGACCAGGTTCCAGGAGGCCTCCCGTTTTCGCTGTTCGGCCGCGAATACCCGGGCCCTGTCGGCTCCGCCCCGAAACAGGTTCCATCCCAGGTTGACGCCCAGGCTGGTGCCGAAATCATCACCAGCCAGCCAGGGATCGTCTTCCCTGTTGCCGTAGACAGATCCGCTGACAAACAGCCGGGGATAGAAGGCCGACCTGGCCATCTCGCGCCCGGCATCCGCCGCCCTGACCTGCAGTTCGAGTCCCTGCACGTCGGGCCGGAGAGCCAGGGCTGTGCGGATCAACTCTTCCACGTCTTCCTCCATGCTGTCCAAATCGACCGCCTGGTCCAGGGGAGCCAGAGCGAGGGAGTCCGGCAGCCTGGCCTCCTGGATTCCCATGAGGGCAGCCAGTCCGTAACTGGCTGCCTCGAGCTCGCGCCGGTTGAGCAGCAGGGCTGTCTTGGCAGAGTTCACCTGCACACGGATATTGAGGACATCGCCCCACGATCCCGCGCCAACCTGGTAACGGCTGCGGGCGTCTTCAAGTCGCTTTTCATAGAACGCCTTGTCTGCAGCGGCGATCTCTACCCTGGTCTGGGCCAGTTGAGCATTGAAGAAACTCTCGGCAACGGCCAGCAGGAGCAGCCGCTGACTGTCCAACCGGGCGGCCGCGGTGGACCCTAGCTGGTATCTTGCCTGCAGTTCGTTGAATTTTCTGTAAAAGCCGTCAAAGAGCAGCCAGGATGCCTGCAGTCCCCCTGTGAAGGTGTCTGTGGTTCGCTCAGGTTCTCCGCCGCTGAGCCTGGTCACCGTCCTGGCCGCCTCCCAGGCCTGTTCAGACAGCCTGGTCTCGGTACCGCTTCCCGATAGGTCCAGTTCCGGCCACCAGCCTGCCGAGGCCTCGCGCAGCCTGGCCCGGGCCTGTTCCACCCTGGCCAGGGCAGCCCGGATACCGGGGTTTTCCTTCAGGGCGGTCTCCTGGGCATCCCGCAAGGTGAGATGGCCGGATGAGGTCGAGGAAGATGGGGGCGGGGTGGGGGCTTCGGTTGCCATGGCCGAGATGGCCAGGGCAAGAAGGGGCAGCAGGAAAAAACACACGGTTCGACAGGCTGGCATGATAGGCTGTTGGTATTTCATAGCAGCGTGCAATAGGTTGATAATTATCAGTTACATTTTTTCATGAAAAAAATTGTTAACCACTGTAAATAATAAATCAAAGGAGATACATTTTTCCATACACATCAATTACCAACTCATACACAAAAACCGTGACCAATCAGCAACTGTTTTCTTTTGATTACACCTGGCGTTCCTCGCAGCTGGATCCCCTTCTCCTGCAAATCGACCTGACCCGGGAACAGCTCCGGGAGCTGCCATTTCCGCCCCGGCAGGCCCAGGTCAGGGCCGAGGAGGATCTCCATGCGGCCGTGGCCGCCTCGGCCGTCATAGCCGGTATCCAGGTCCAAAGCGAAGAGGTCCGTGCTCTTGCCGCCCGGCAGGGGCAGGATGCGCCCCGTTTGCGGGAGGTTCGCAACCTCCTGGCCACCTACCGTTTCCTGGCCACCGTGGATCTGTCCACACCTTTTCCGGTCAGTGAACAGCTACTCTGCAGTCTGCATCGTTACTGTACCGGGAAAAACGGTTCAGTGCACGAACATCCCGGCTGCTATCGGACAAATCCCGTGCATATCCGGGACAGGGACGGCAGGCCGGTCCACCGTCCTCCGCAGGACCATGAGGCCGTGGTTCAGGCCATGCGCCGCTTCATCCACTGCCTCAATACGCCACATATCCAGTCTCTCCATCCGCTCCTCAGAGCCGGTCTGGCCCACTGTCACCTCTGCCTGATCCACCCCTTCGAGGACGGAAACGGCCGGGTGGCCCGGCTCCTGGAAACCCTCGTTCTCGGCGCGGCCGCCATGATGGATCTGGGGCTGATGCTGACTGTACGTTATAGTCAGCATCAGGATGCGTATTTCCAGGCATTTGTCCAGACCCTGAGCAGGAAAAATGACTGGACGCCGTTTCTCGCCTTTCTCCTCGAGCAGGCCCTGGCCGCTCTGCGGGAACGCAAAGACGACAGGCTGGCCTGGGTTCGTCGGGTCGTCCTTGAGCAGTATCATGCTGATCTCAGGAAAGAAAAGCAGATCAACGATCGGCAGCATGCCCTCCTTGCCCTGCTGGTCGATTGGGAGCGGCCGGTTCGGCTCGCCGACCTCCTGGAGCGGCCGCCCTTCTTTCCCCTTTACCGGCGGCTGAGCACCCAGACGGCCCGTCGGGACCTGGCCCGGCTGGTCGCCTTGGGTCTCCTGAAGCAGGAGGAACAGGGTCTGTACAGCCTGAACCTGGAGCTTCTCCTGGGGCACTGAGCCGGTCCTGGGCGGCAGGGTGGTCGTTCACTGGTCTCCTGTCGTTCTCCCGCTACGGTTCTGCCGGCGCCTGGACGCCGGTTCCACGGCTGCCCGATCAGGCCAGGAGCCTGAGCACATTCTTGCCCAGAGCAGGCGGAAATCATTGACGATCACCAGCAAACCCGGGATGAGGAGGAGGGTGAGGACCGTGGCAAAGGCGACCCCTGCTGCCAGGGAGAGGGCCATGGGGATGAGAAACCTGGCCTGGAGGTCTTTTTCCAGGATGAGCGGGGCCAACCCGCCGATGGTGGACAGAGAGGTGAGGAGGATGGCCCGGAAACGCCGCTGCGCTCCCCGGGTGATGGCGGTGAAAAACTCCATCCCCTCGGCCAGGTTTTCGTTGATTCGCTCGATGAGGACAATGGCATCGTTGACGACCACCCCGGTCAGGGCCACCATGCCGAACATGGACATCATGGAGAGATCGTAACCCAGGAGCAGGTGGCCGGCCACGGCACCGATGATCCCGAAGGGGATGGTGAAGAGGATGACCAGCGGCTGTACATAGGAACGGAAGGTGGTGGCGATGATCACGAAGATCCCGAACACGGCCAGGGGAAAGGTGACCCGGAGGCTGGAAAACGACTCTCGGGTGGTTTTTTTCGATCCCTGCAGGGAGATGTGAATGTCCGGGTATGCCCTCTTGAGCTGCGGAAAATAGTTGCCGGCAAGATCAGCCAGGATTTCGGCGGCATTGGCCTGCTTGGCATCCACCTCAGCCGTGACCGTCACCCTCCGGAGTCCATTGGTCCGGACGATCTCCGAAAAGCCAGGACCGGTTGAGATCGCGGCAACCGCGGACAGGGGGACAAGCTCACCGTTGGGCGCGCGAATACGCATTTCCCGCAGGGTGGCGATATTCTGCCTTGCCTGGCTGTCGTATCGGACCTTGACCCGGATGTCATGGCGGCCCCGCTGGATGCGGAGAGGTTCTACACCGTAGAAGGCACCGTGCACGGCCCGGGCCAGATCCTCCACGCTCAACCCGAGGTTGCGTGCCTCGGGTTTCAGCCTGAGACGAAATTCGTTTTTTCCCGGGGCATGATCGGAACGGATCTGGGAAACGCCGGCATAGGTACGGAGCCTGTTCTGCAGTTCACGGGAGACGGCCACGATGCGGTCCAGGTCGTGGCCTTGGAGCCAGACCTCGATATCGGCCCCGCCAGGTCCCATCACCAGTCCCTGGAAGGTCAGGGACCTGGCTCCGGCTATGGGGCCGGTCTCCCGTTCCCAGGCCAGCAAGAGGTCGTTGGAATGGATACCGCGTTTTTCCGACTCCAGCAGGATGATCTGCACCGAACCGAGATGAGGGCCGCTGCGGCCAATACCGTCGCCCAGGGTCTGGCCGGCGAGAACGAGACGTTCACGGACCAGCGGATCGCCGCTGAGGGTGGGAAAACGGGCCGCCACCCTGGTGAAGGACTTCTCGATGCGGAGCAGGGCCTGCCTGGTACGGCTTACCGGGGTACCTTCAGGAAATTCCACCGTGGCAGTGATCACGAAGCCGTCGATCTTGGGGAATACCTGGAACTTGATGATCCCGCCGATAACCAGGCCGATGGTCACCAGGAGGATGGCCAGGGCCGAGGCCAGGGAAACATAGCGCCAGGCCAGGACCCGTTGCAGAAAGGGCAGGTACCAGTTGCTGATGAATCCTTCCAGGCCCTGTTGGACTCGCTGCTGGATGGTGGCGATGATGCCGAGGATAACGGGCCTGTTGCGCCGAGGCCGGTCAAGCTCTGGAAGGTGGCTCAGGTGGGCGGGCAGGAGCAGGAGACATTCCACCAGGGAGATGAGCAGACAGGCAATGACCACCGTGGGCAGGATAGCGATGAACTTCCCCATGATCCCCTTGACGTAGGCCAGGGGGACAAAAGCGACCACCGTGGTGATGACGGCGGCGGTGACCGGCATGCTCACCTCGATGACACCGTCGATGGCCGCCTGCAAGGGAGGCTTGCCGCTCCTCCGGTGGACGTAAATGGCCTCCCCCACCACGATGGCGTCGTCGACCACGATACCGAGCACCATGATGAAACCGAAGAGGGAGACCATGTTGATGGTCTCCCCCAATCCCCAGAGGATGGCCAGGGCCCCGGCCAGGGAGATGGGGATGCCCAGGCCGCCCCAGAAGGAAAGGCGGAGGTCGAGAAAGAGCCAGAGGAGGAAGAACACCAGGGCCATGCCCAGGAGACCGTTGCGGGTGAGCAGGTCGATCCTGGCCCGGAGGGCACTGGTGTTGTCGTAGAAATCGTAGAGACGGAGTCCGGGCGGCAGGATCGCCTGCTGTGAGCGGATATACCGGCTGACCGCATCGGATATCTGCAGAGAATCCTCTCTGGTCGTCTTGAAGACCATCACGAAGACCGAGGGGACATCGTTGATCAGGGCACTTATGGGCTCTTCGGTAAAGGTGTCACGAATTTCGGCAATCTGGCCCAGGCGAAGCTGTGTGCCCCGGTCATCGGCAAGGATGAGGATCTCGGCAAGTTCCTGGCCGGTGTACTTTCTTTCCACAGTCCTGATGCGGATCTCCTCGCCCCGGGTCCGAATGGTCCCTCCGGACAGGTTGAGGCTGGATCGGGCAATGGCCGCTGCCACGCCCGACAGGGTCAGGCCGTACCGCTCCAGCTGGTAACGGGGGATTTCGATGCTGATCTCGTAGTCTCTTGTGCCGAATACCTCGACTTGGGAGATCCCGGGCAGAAGCTTCAGGTCGTCACGGACTTTTTCTGCCCACGTTTTCAGCTGATTTTCGGAAAGCTGTCCGGAAAGGGCCAGCAGCATCACCGAGCTGCGCATGGTCAACTCGGTGATCACCGGTTGCTCTGCATCCACGGGAAAGGTGGAGATCCCGTTGACCTTGGCCTTGACCCGGTCCAGGACATCGGCAAGCCGGTACCCTTCCTCGACCTCGATGATCACCGAGGCCATGCCCTCCCTGGAACGGCTCGTGTATTGACTGATGCCTTCCACTGTATCCAGGGCATCCTCGAGCTTCACCACGATCCCTTCCTCAACCTCCAGCGGATCGGCACCAGGATAGGGGACGCGGATCACGATGGTGTCCAGGGAGAACTGGGGAAAGCTTTCCCTCAGCATGGAGGAGAGGGCCATTGCCCCTGCCAGAAAGATCATCAGGAGGACAATATTGGCAAAGACCGTGTTGGCGGCAAATGCTGACAGGATCTTTTTCATTCTCCGGTACCGGCGGAGGATGTGGTGGTCACCAGGGTATTTTCCAGGGGATTGTTCAGCCTGGTCGTCACCACCTCGTCTCCGTCATCCAGTCCTGAATCGATGAATACGGTATCGTTGTCTCGTCGCACCACGTGGACCGTCCTGCCATGCAAACGGGAATCTCTGACCACGAAGACCCGCTGGTCGACAGTGAGAGCCGTGACAGGAAGGGCAAAGACTCCGGAAAGGGTGCGGCCGGGGATGGTGACCCGGCAGAACATACCGTCCACGACGGGCAACCGGCCGCCGCTGCCGGGAACGAGCCGGATAGCCAGGACCAGGGTCCTGGTCTTCCGGTCGAAGCGGATGATCCGATCCAGGATACCCTGGGCCTGGATGGTTGCATCCTCTGTCCACAGGATCTTGCAGGAGACATGCTCCGGTTCACCGAACCAGCCGTCTTCAGCAGGCTTGCTGAATCGCAGCCACTGGAGCGCCTCGCCGCTGTCCAGGCTGACCACCAGTTCCAGGTCGGAATCGTCCACCAGGGTGAGCAACTTTTTTCCCGGCAGGACATACTCACCAAGTTCGACGCCAAGATTATCGACCCGGCAGGAAAACGGGGCTCGGATACGACACCGTTCAAGGGAGAGTCCGGCCCGATCCCGGCTTTCCTCCAGTTGCTTGATCCGTTCCCGGATGCTGTTTACTCCCTGTTCAGCCTTTTCCACCGAGGTGAGATTGCCCACCCGGTCCTGCCTGTACAGTTCGGCTACCCGGGCATACTCCTTTTCCAGGAGGGCAAGATTGCGTTTGAGGATCTCCAGCCTGGCAACAGCAAGGTCGTGGATAAGTTGATGTTCCCTGCAGTCGATCCGGAGCAGGACTTCCCCTTCCGGGATGATTGCCCCAGCTTCGAGGCCAGGATGCAGGGAAAGTATCCGGCCGGCGATCTCGGCAGAGAGATCGACCCGAGTCCGGGAGTGCACGTCCCCGAGGCCTTTCAGCATGACCGGGATATCCTCCGGGTGTATCCGGACCGTTTCCACGGCAAGGGGAACTTCCTGTTGCAGAGCCTTTTCTGGCGGTCGGCGACTCTGTTTCAGAACAATCAATCCCCCTGCTCCTGCAGCCAGGATGGCCAGGGAAAGAACGATCCGCAAGAGGAGACTGGGCGAGGGTTGGGCTGGTCCGGTCAATTTGGTTCACCTGTCCGTTTGATGCCGTGATTGTTTTTTCCAGACCTAATAGATTCGGAAAGACAGTGCAACAGGTTCCAGGACAGGAGGTCTAGCGAAGAATACTTAAGTACAGCCGTTGAACAACCGAGAGAGTATCAAAGAGCAATCGTTTGCCAGGGAGGGTTTACGATGAAGCCCCAGGAAGCCATTCATATTTTGATGCTCTGTCCCTCGTATTGGCGTATCCCCCTGCCGGCCCGCAAGAAGCTGGTCCGGGAATATTGCCAGGCGGTCGATCCGGCCACGGCCCCGAACAAGGTATTTCGGAAAAAGAGAGGCAGGGTGCGTTGAGCAACATATCCTGTTCTTTTCACGGTGATAACAATGTCTGATTCCGGGTTCATTGAGGGACTTCCTTGTGTCTGGCCAGGACCTCCAATGCCGTGCCTTGGTCTTGGTTTGCCCATCCATGGGCCAGGAAAATAGATCAGCCATGGCAGGAAGACCAATGATACTGGATACCGTGTAGAGAATTTTATGGCAGGATGTCTGCGTAAATGACATAATACGTAGTGTGAAAGGCTTTCCAGCGGCAGGTCGAGTTTGATAAAATTCCAACAAGGGCACCTTGAAAAATCGTCTTTCCGTCCCGTCTCTGCCTATGCGATGCATTGTATCCTTCGAATAGTCCTCTTGTTTTTGCGGTAGAGTGTTTCGTATGTCCTGATCCCGAAGGGATTCCTGATTTCGATTTTTCAAGGCTGCAGGCGGCAAAACAGTACTAATTGATTACAGGCACCGCATCTTTCACACGATCTCTCCTGACCGCATGGCAGGGCCATAGATAGCGGTCAGGAGAGATCGTGCAAATCTGCAGCATCTGTGACCAATTAGAGTTTGGAAGTATGATATACCGTGGGGTTATCTACCCTATGATCGGTTACAGACAGTACATGGAAAAGATTCGGCAGGCTTTGCGGAAGCTCTGCTCCTGCCATACTGTGAGTTCAGGATATGGATGAACTGATAAGTGTCATAGTTCCGACCTATAACAATGCAGAACTGGTGAGCAGGGCGGTCCAGTCCGCACTGGACCAGACATATGCAAATATTGAGGTCATTGTCGTTGATGACGGTTCTTCAGATGATACAAGAGAACGGATTCAGTCCATTTCGGACAACAGGGTAAAGTATATCCGTCAGGACAACGCAGGACCGTCAGTCACGAGGAACAGAGGCATTCTGGAGAGTTGTGGAACATATATCGCCTTTCTGGATTCGGATGATCTCTGGATGCCCGGGAAACTCGAACAGCAGTACAATGCCTTGCGATCCCATACTTCACGGGATTGTCTCGTATATACCGATTATTATTCTGGACAGTCTTCCTCTGAACCTGTTAAATCTGTCCTTGCCGAATATTCAAAAAAGTCATCCGGTCAGGTGATTGGCAACCTCCTGGCTCAAAATTTTATCAATACGTCAACAGTATTCCTCAGAAAGGATATCCTGGCCAGGACCGGATTGTTTGATCCGACCATATGCGGTGCTGAAGATTACCATCTCTGGCTGAGAATAGCCGTGGAGCATGATTTTCTTTATGTTGATGAAATATTGGCCTTTCGAAGATTTCATCCGCAGAACAATAGCAGGTGGACGCAATCCTATGAGGGGCGGCCCGAAATGTGGCTGATGCTGAAAAATGACAAACGCTTTGCCAACTATACAAAAGAGATACGACGGGAATACTTGAGACGCCGAGCCAGTCTCGCAGATCATTATTATTATGACCGGCATGAGTACCTGAAGGCGGCGAGATTATATTTGGAACAGGCAGTGAACGGCAAACAACCAGGTTACCTGGCTGTCAAGGTTCTCTATTGCTTCTGGCGCCACATCACGGCAGCCGGGCGGTCAAAACATGCTTCCTGAGAAGAGAAAGGATCAACTTGATGTATCTTGGGCATTATGTGATGTTTCTGGTGTTGCTCACGTTGACGGCCTGGGTCTATTCGCCCGTTTTCCCGGAATATCTTCACGTTCTCCTGGACGGTAACAACTCGCACGGCCTCTTCGTTCCCCTCATATCCGGATATTTTATCTGGTCGAAACGGCGACAGCTCTCCGCCATTTCTCCGGAAACGGCCTGGGGCGGCCTGGCGGTTCTGATCACCAGCCTGTTTTTGTACTATCTCGGGGAAGCGGGAAAGATCGAATTCCTTCCCCGGGTCAGCCTGATTCTCACCATCTACGGGTTGGTCCTGCTTCACTTCGGCAGCAGGTTCTTCCGGACGATCCTCTTTCCCCTTGGTTTTCTGTTTTTTGCCGTTCCCATCCCGGTCTCCGTGGTTGACCGGGTTTCCTTCCCTCTCAAGATGATCGCCACCGACATCTCGGCAGTCATACTGAGGTTGTTCCAGATCCCGGTGTACCAGCAGGGAAACCTGCTCTACTTTGCCAATGTCTCCCTGGAGGTGGCCGAGGCCTGTTCAGGCATCCGTTCCATGATGACCTATTTCATGCTCTCCACCCTCATGGCCTTTATCATGCAGACGACCGGGATCAGGCGGTTGGTCATCGTGTTTTCCGCTATTCCCCTGGCCTTTCTGGCCAACCTGATCCGGGTCGTCGGCACTGGCGTTCTGGCGCACTTCTTCGGCGGCCAGGTGGCCAGGGGGTTTCTTCACGAGTTTTCCGGGATGGTCACCTTTCTTTTCGGGTTGGGGTTGATCTATCTTGTGGCCAACCTGCTGCACAGTGACCATGGCGAGGCAGTCCGCAGCCAGGGAGGATCATGATGACAAGAGGTTTTTTCGCATCGGTCGCCTGCCTCCTTCTGGCGCTCTATTTCATTACCTACCGGGCCACGGGCGAGGTGATCGTGGTCGCCCGAAACCTGGACAGGCTACCACAGAAAATAGGCGCCTACACATCCCAGCCGGTTGCCATGAGCCGGGCCGTGGTGGACGAACTGAACACCGATGTCTACCTCTACCGGAACTACCGTGACGGCGAACGGGTCATCAACCTCTATGTCGGTTATTATGGAACCCAAAAAGGCGGACGGACCGGTCACAATCCCAATGCCTGCTACCCCAGCAGCGGCTGGGCGATCGTGAAGGAGGAAAAGGTCAGCCTGCCGGTCCGGCTGGCTGGAACGGTTCGGCCGGTGGTGATAACGAAACTGGCAGTACGAAAGGGAGAACAGGAACTGCTCGTCTACCACTGGTATCAGTCGGCGGCCAGTCATATACTGGGCGATGGTATCGCTATGAACCTGCACCGGTTCAGGCAGCTCATCAGAAAGAACCGCAATGACGGGGCCTTTGTCCGGGTGAGCTCTGCGGTCGGCAGTTCCAGGGAACAGACTGAAAAGGCCCTGCTCGGCTTCATCGATCTCCTGGTTCCCCTGCTGGAACAGTACTGGCCAGTGGAGGAGGAGGTGTCCAGATAGGGACCGTTTTTGTGGAAAAAAACCTTGTCCGCAGCTTGGGCAGTTGCTATGAAGAGGGAAAAACGGCCAAAATTTTCCAGATTGGCAACAAATCACCATGGGCCTGACTATCCGCCGGCAACTGGAAGAGCTGGAACGCCAGACACTCTCCCCCCATGCCTGCCTGAGCATAGACACCCGGGGCAGGCTGCATCCCGAGCACGACAGCTGTGACCTGCGCACCGCCTTCCAGCGCGACCGGGACAGGATTCTCCATTCCAAGACCTTTCGCCGTCTCAAGCATAAGACCCAGGTGTTTCTCGCTCCTGCCGGAGACCACTATCGCACCCGCCTCACCCATGTCCTCGAGGTGGCCCAGATAGCCCGCACCATCGCGGTCTGCCTGCGGCTGAACGAATACCTCACCGAGGCCATCGCCCTGGGGCACGATCTTGGCCACACGCCTTTCGGCCATGCCGGCGAATACACTCTCAACCAGCTCCATCCGGGAGGATTCAAGCATTATCTGCAGAGTCTCCGCATCGTCGATTTTCTGGAGAACAAGGGCCGGGGGCTCAACCTGACCTGGGAAGTGCGTAACGGGATCATCAAACATTCCAAGGGATACCGGGATATCCTGCCGGACGACCGCCGGGAGCTCCCGGCTACCCTGGAAGGAGAGGCGGTGCGGGTTGCCGACATCATCGCCTATCTCAACCATGACATGGACGACGCCCTGCGGGCCGAGATGATCAAGGAAAGCGACTTGCCCATCCACCTGCGCCAGGTGGTGGGAGACAACCCCTCCCGCAGGATCGATGCCATGGTCAGGGACCTGATTGGCGAGACCCTCCGGTACGACGACGGCCGGCTCCATCTCAGTCCGGTGATGCAGGAGATCATCACCGAGATGCGCTCCTTTCTCTACGAGCACGTGTACCGCAACCAGCTGGTGCACAACGAGTTTGTCAAGGCCCAGAAGATCATCCGCGAGCTGTATGCGTTTTTCCTCGAGCACGAGTTTCCAAACGGCGGCCAGGGGATGCGGTTCAGACGTCAGGCTGCCTCCCCGGAAGAGGTAAAACAACGTCACCGTCAGGTCTGCGACTTCATTGGCGGCATGACCGACCGGTATGCCCTGGACCTGTATTCGCAGATCTTCATGCCCAAGCCCTGGAGTGTTCTGTAAGGCTGGCCTGGAAGACCGTTTTTTTTGTTTTCCACGTTATACGAAAAATTTTCCTCCCTTGCCGGTTTCAGCCTTGCCTCCACAACCCTCTCATGCTGGCCGTGCCGTTGAAACCCCCTGTTTTTGCGCCTCAACCAGAATGCCCTGCAGCGATTTTTTGCGGTTGACGAAAAAAGGCATCCAGACTAGGATTGTCTTCACTTGTCTACAGGTGTCCGCTATTGCGGATGAAAAGGGAACCCGGTGCGATTCCGGGACGGGCCCGCCGCTGTAACCGGGGACGAATTCTGCATGAGGCCACTGTCTGGGTGACGGGAAGGCGCAGAAGGAGAGCGATCCGGGAGTCAGAAGACCTGCCTGTAGGCGCGGTTCGGTCCTGACGGCAAAGGGACGACCGGGAACCATCTGGGATAAAGACGGGACATCCCGGATCAATTGTCAAATTGGTCCGGGATTTTTTTATTCCGGGCCGTGGAAGGAGGTTGTCATGAAGTGGAGGACAATTGTTTTCGCGGTGTTGGTGATGGGACTGGCCCTGGGCCAGAATACAGTGGCAGGTGAGCATAAGGTGAAACACAAGAACGGCATCGTGCTGGCCATGTTCGGCACCACGGTGGAACCGGCTCTCCAGGGCCTGCTCAACATCAAGAAACGGATGGAGCAGCGGTTCCCCGGCACCCCGGTCCGGATAGCCTTTACCTCGAATATTATTCGGAAGATCTGGCAGAAGCGGAGCGCAGACCCGGTCTATATCAAGGCACATCCGGACATCCCGCCGGAGATCCTTCATGTTCAGGGCCCGCTGGCCACCATGGCCAACTTCCAGGATCAGGGATACGATACCCTCGTCGTCCAGCCCACCCACATCGCCCCGGCCGAGGAGTTTCTCGATCTCCGTGCCTATGTGGAGGCCCTGGCCTCCATCAGGACCATCAAGGCCAGGTTCAGGCCGTTTCACCGTCTGGTCATCGGCCGGCCTCTGCTCGGGGTTTACGGTCCCGCTCATCCCCACGGGGAAGACATCGAGGCGGCGGTCAAGGCGGTGGCCGGAGATGCGGCCATGGCCGGGAAGGCAGGCGCTGCCCTGGTCTACATGGGGCATGGCAACGAGTATTTTCCTTCCGGCGGCTCCTATCTCGAGTTTGAATACAGGATGCGCCGGGCCTATCCCGAAGTGGTGACCCTGGTGGGCAACGTGGAAGGATTCCCATCCTTTGACAGGGTCTTGGCCAGGCTGGAGAAAGACGGAATCAAGAAGGTGGTCATCAGGCCCTTCATGATCGTGGCCGGTGATCATGCCTGTAACGACATGGCCGGCCCGGACAAGGATTCCTGGAAATCCAGACTGGAAGACAGGGGGATCGAGGTGATTCCGGTGCTGCACGGTCTGGGCGAGAACGACGCCATAGCCGATATTTTTGTCCGGCACGCGGCCGAGGCAGCGGCCGACGCCGGTATTGTCCTGAAGTAGATGGGTTCAGGGTCTGCCATACCGGTGACCACTGGTCTGGGACTGGCCGTCCTGCTGCTGGGGGGAATGGTCTTGGCCGGCTCCATGGGCTATCTGCATGTTCCTCCGGGAGAGGTCCTGGACATCGCGCTTTCCGGATTCCGGGGCAGGACCGATGGCCTGGACCCGGTGGCCGTGACCGTGGTGAGGGAGGTGCGTTTTCCCCGTATCGTGACGGCTGTCCTGGTGGGCGGCATTCTGGCCCTCTGCGGGGCGGTTTTTCAGGCCATCCTCCTCAATCCCCTGGCCGACCCCTATACCCTGGGTGTTTCCTCGGGAGCGGCCTTCGGGGCCTCGCTGGTGATCGTTCTCCAGATCTTTGGCCTGGTCCTGCCGGAACTGTACACGGTGCCGGTGTTCGCCTTCCTCGGGGCGGTTTCCACCCTGTTCGTGGTCCTTCTCCTGGCCTCGGGCGACCGCCGGCTCTCCTCCACCTCCCTCATCCTCTCCGGAGTCATCGTGGCAGCCATCCTTTCGGCAGCCATCGGCCTGTTGAAATTCCTGGCCGACGAGCAGGTGGGAATTATCATTTTCTGGCTCATGGGCAGCCTGTCCTCGGCTTCCTGGAAAGATGTCCTGCTGCTGGCTGTGGTCGGGGCTGGAGGACTGGCCATCGTGCTGGGCCAGGCGCAGCCGCTGAACATCATGGCCACCGGCGAGCGGACCGCGGTGACCCTTGGCGTGCAGACCGTGCGCCTTCGCTGGCTCATGCTGATCACCTGTTCCCTGATGACCGCGGTCTGTGTGGCGGTTTCCGGGATCATCGGCTTTGTCGGCCTGATCGTGCCCCATCTCCTTCGGCACAGTGTTGGACCGGACAACCGGTATCTGTTGCCGCTTTGCTTCCTGGGCGGCGGGCTGCTGCTCCTGGCGGCCGATACCCTGACCAGGGCTGTTCTGCCGGCCGAGGTGCCCATCGGGGTGTTGACCGCCCTGATCGGTGGCCCGGTTTTCTGCATCCTGTTCAGAAAGCGGCAGCAGGAACAGGGGGGCTGATCCCGTGTGGCTGGCAGACGACGTGGCCTTTGCCTACGGCCGGCAGACCGTGCTCGACGGGATTTCCCTGGAGCTGCAGCCGGGGCGCTGCTATGGCCTCCTGGGACCCAACGGCAGCGGCAAGACCACTCTCCTTGATCTGTTCTGCAGGCTGCAGACCCCGGACCGGGGAACCCTCGCGGTCCAGGGCCGTTCCCTTTCCGCCTGGCCGGTTCCGCAGCTGGCCAGGGTCCAGGCCCTGGTCCCCCAGGAGTTCCTCATCCGGTTCCGGTTCACCGTCCGGGAGGTGGTGGAGATGGGGCGCCATCCGCACCTGCCGCGCTTCGGTTCCCTGACCGCTGACGATCATGCCCTGGTCGACTCGGTCATGGCCGAGCTGGATATCGCCAACCTGGCATCCAGACCGGTAACCGAGCTTTCGGGCGGTGAAAAGCAGCGGGTGGCCGTGGCCAGGGCTCTGGTCCAGGAGCCGGCCGGCCTGCTCCTGGACGAGGCCACCTCCAACCTGGATATCTACCATTCCCTGACCATCCTCGACGTGATCAGGAAGCGGGTGACCCGGGACGGCCTGACAGTGCTGGCAGCCCTGCATGATCTGAATCTGGCTGCCTGGTTCTGCGACGAACTCATCTTTCTCTCCCAGGGGCGGGTGGTCGCCATGGGCAGGGTGGAGGAGGTGCTTCGTCCAGAGATCATCGGTCGGGTCTATGGCGTGGAGGCCATGGTACGGGAGGATGATTTTTCCCGGGCCCTGCAGGTCAGCTACCGTTTGCAGGAGGAAAGCAGATGATTCGTTCCGGAAAGCCGGTGTTGTTCCTGGTGCTCCTCTGCCTGCTGCCGGTTCATACCCTGGCCGAACCGGTGGTGGACAGCGACGGCAGGGTGATCAGGACAGAACCGGTCTGCCGGCGGATACTTTCTCTCTATGCCGCCCACACGAGGAACCTGCTCGACCTGGGCCTCGACCAGGAGATCGTGGCCACAGGCCGCAGCGATCGCCAGCTTGCGGACCGGCCGCGGGTGAGCTTCCGGGATGACCCCGAGCGGTTGCTGGCTTTGAAGCCGGACCTGGTGCTCATCCGGCCCATGATCAGCCGCAGTGCTCCCATGCTGGTCAGGCGGCTGGAGAGCAGCGGCGTACGGGTGGTCTCTCTCCAGCCCACGGACGTCAACGGGATGTTCCGTTACTGGGAAATCCTGGGCAGGCTCACCGGCCGGGAAGAAGAGGCTGCCGGAATGATCGCCCGTTTCGGCCGGGAGCTGGCCGCCATCCGCCGGGAGGTGGCCAGGATCCCTGGGCAGGAGCGGAAACGGGTCTACTTTGAGGCCATTCACAGCCGGATGAAGACCTTTGCCCCCTCTTCCATGGCCATCTTCGTCCTGGAGGCGGCCGGGGGAATCAATGTGGCCGCCGATGCCGGCCGGGTGCGCAACACCAACATCGCATTTTACGGCAAGGAACGCATTTTGAGCAAGGCCGGGGAGATCGATGTCTTCCTGGCCCAGAAAGGGCGCATGAATCCGGTCACCCGGGAGACGATCCTCCGGGAGCCCGGTTTCCAGGTGATCAGGGCGGTGCGGGAAGGGCGGGTCTTTCTGGTGGATGAACGGTTGGTGTCCCGTCCCACCCTGGGACTGCTGGAAGGCATCCGGACCGTCTTCGGCATCCTGTACCCTGAGAGGACACTGCCGTGACCGATACCTGCAGGGCCATGCTGGTCGCCGGAACCAGTTCCGGATGCGGCAAGACCGGGATCACCCTGGGGATACTGGCGGCCCTGGCCGGTCGGGGACTGCGGATCCAGCCCTTCAAGTGCGGTCCGGACTTCATCGATCCCACCCTTCACCGGGCGGTCAGCGGGCGTCTTTCCCGCAATCTGGATATCCGGATGTGCGGGGAGGCATTTGTCTGTACCTCTTTCGCCCGTGCCACGCAGGACTGCGACCTGTCCCTGGTGGAGGGGGTCATGGGGCTCTTCGACGGCGGCCGGGGATCGGCGGCAACCCTGGCTCGACTCCTTGGCTTGCCGGTGGTGCTGGTGGTGGATGCCCGTTCGGCTGCCGAGTCCGTTGCTGCCGTGGTGCACGGGTTTGCCTCCCTGGACGGACGGGTTCGGGTGGCGGGCGTGGTGGTCAACCGGGTGGCCAGTGCACGGCATCGGGAGCTGATCGGCCAGGCGCTGCAGAAGTGGTGCCCGGGAATAACGGTGCTGGGTTTCGTGCCCAGGGATCCGGCCCTGGAGATGCCGTCCAGGCACCTGGGATTGCTCATGGGAGACGAGCAGCGACTGACTGCTGACCGGCTGGCCGCCTGCATGGAGAGACACCTGGACCTGAACCGGCTGATTCGGCTGGCCGAAGCGGCCAGCGGCTCCTGTCCGCATGTGGGCGGTCCGGAGTGGACGGGCTCGACAAATCGGTTGCGGCTGGGTATTGCCAGGGACGAGGCCTTCTGCTTTTATTATCAGGACAACCTGGACCTGCTGGCGGCTCAAGGGGCAGAGCTGGTGCCCTTCAGTCCGCTTCATGACCATGAGCTGCCGGCCGGTCTGGCCGGCATCTACCTGGGGGGCGGCTACCCTGAACTGTATGCCGGGCAGCTTGCCGGAAACCGGTCCATGCGGGAGGCCATATACCGGTTTTCCCTGAGCGGCAGGCCGATCTATGCCGAGTGTGGCGGGTTCATGTATCTCACCGAGGCGATCCTGGATCGGGAGGGTCGGGAACATCCCATGGCCGGTGTCTTTCCCACCCGGGCCCGCATGCAGTCGCGGCTGCGCAGCCTGGGATACCGGCAGCCTGTGCTGCTGAACCAGGGCCTGCTGGGAGCAGCCGGGACCATGCTCTATGGCCACGAGTTCCATTATTCGGCCGTGGACGAAATGCCCCGGCGCGTGGAGCGGGTCTACAGGCTGGCCGACGGGAGCCGGGAGGGCTACCTGGTCGGGAATACGCTGGGCAGTTATATTCATCTGCACTGGGGCCGGACACCGGCAGCGGCCGCCAGTCTGCTGGCTGCATGCCGGGGCTGAACAAGGAGGGACAGAGAGCAGGATGAGGACTCATATCAGAGCGGTGGCGCCGACGGAGATCGAGGCGGAAAGTTTCCGGATCATCGAACGGGAGTTGGGACCCACCGGATTTTCCACCGGCGAGTTTGCCGTGGTGCGCCGCTGTATTCATGCCACCGGGGATTTCAGCTTTGCAGAGAGCATGCGTTTTCATCCCCGGGCCATTGAGGCCGGCCTGCAGGCCATCCGGGATGGCCGCAATATCCTGGTCGATGTCAGCATGGCGGCCGGCGGCATCTCCGGCAGACTGCTGGGTCGGTTCGGCGGCCGGGTGGTCTGCCGGATCAGCGAGGAGGAGACAGCCCGCCTGGCGGCTGCCGAGGGGATCACCCGCTCCCAGGCGGCCATGCGCCGAGCAGTGGCAGACAACATCGGGATCGTTGCCGTGGGCAATGCCCCGACAGCCCTCCTGGAGGTGATGGAACTGATCAGGAGAGAGGTCTTCCATCCCGCCCTGGTGATCGGAATGGTGGTCGGATTCGTCAATGCGGCTGAATCCAAGGAGATCCTGGCCGGGCAGCCCTATCCCTACATCACCACGCTGGGCCGCAAGGGGGGGACCCCGGTTGCCGTGGCAGCGGTCAATGCCCTGCTCCGCCTTGCCGGAGGAGACTGAGGTCGTTCATGGGAAAATCCCTGCGATCCGGCTACACTACCGGTGCCTGCGCCGCCGCTGCCGCCAAGGCGGCCGCCAGGTTGCTGCTGGCGGCAAAAGCCGGGCCGCAGGTGGAGATTCCCTTTCCGTCCGGCGGCCGTCATCGGTTCAGGGTGCATCGTCTGGAGCGAAAGGGTGAGGGGGTTCAGGCCTCGGTGATCAAGGATGCCGGTGATGATCCGGATGTGACCAATGGCGCGGAAATCATGGCCCTGGTGGAACACCTGCCCGGAGGGCGGCCTGGAGAGATCCGCCTGGAGGGCGGCCCGGGCGTTGGCCGGGTGACCAAGCCGGGGCTGCCCGTGGCCGTGGGAGAACCGGCCATCAATCCCGTGCCCAGGCGGATGATCCGGGAGGCGGTGACCGAGGCCGTGCGATCTTCCGGGACCGATCCGTCTCTGCGGGTGGTGATCTCGGTCCGGGACGGAGAGCGGCTGGCCGAGAGAACGCTCAACCGGCGACTGGGTATCATCGGTGGCCTGTCCATCCTGGGAACCACCGGCATTGTCCGGCCTGTCTCGGCCCGGGCCTGGACCGATACCATCGATGCCTCCATGAAGGTGGCCCGGGCAGCCGGCCTGGAAGAGGTGCTGCTCTCCACGGGCCGCACATCCGAGGCAGCGGTGCAGCGCAGGCTGAACCTGCCGGAAGAGGCAGCCGTGATGATGGGAGACTACCTGGCCTATGGACTGAAGGCGGCCAGGCGTCACGGTTTTTCCCGCATTCACCTGGCCGGCATGTGGGCCAAGGTGCTCAAGTGCGCCCTGGGGATCCCGCAGACCCATGTCCGGCATGGGGCCCTGGACGTGCAGCAGGCAACGGCACTGCTTCTTGACCTCGGCCTGCCGCCGGAACTTGGACCACGGTACCGGGGGGCGAACACGGCCAGGGAGATCTATGGCCTGCTTCACGACGACGGCCGGCAGGACCTGGTACGGGCCGTGTGTCTGCGGGCGAGAGAATATGCCCGCAAGCGTTCCGGCCTTGAGGTGGATGTCTATCTGGTAACTGCAGAGGAGGGTGTTGTCGAGCATGTCGGTGATTGAGTTGGTGGGCATCTGCGGCGGGACACCGGACCCGGCGGCCAGGGAGATCCTGGGCCGCTGTCCGGCGGTGGTGGCCGGTCGCCGTCACCGGTCCCTGCTGGCCGGTCACCGGGGCATCCATATTCCCATGACCCCCCTGGCGGATATGGTGCACCGCCTGGAAGAGGCCCTGGACAGGGGCGATGTCTGCGTCCTGGCCTCGGGCGATCCGCTGTTTTTCGGCATCGGCCGGACCCTCCTGGCCCATTTTCCCCCGGAACGGCTCAGGATCCATCCGGCCCTTTCTGCGGTCCAGCTGGCCTGCGCCCGTTTTCGTGTCCCCTGGGACGACCTGGTGTTCCGCAGTCTGCACGGCCGGGAGCACATCGACCTGCCGGGTCGGATTCTTTCCCATCCCAGGGTGATGCTGTTCACGGATCCGGGCAACAGTCCGGACCGGGTGGCTGCAGCTCTCCTGGCCTATCTGCGGGAGATCGGTGCGGATCGGCTTGCCGAGACCATCCGGGTGCGGGTGGCGGAGAACCTGGGCATGGCCGACGAGCGGCTCCATGACGGAAACCTTGCCGAAATCGCTGCCACCACCTTTTCCTCCCTCAATCTGGTGCTGGTGGAACAGGCGGCCGCTCCGGGGCCATTGTTTCGGTTCGGCCTTCATGAAGACGAGCTGTATCACTCCAGGGGCCTGATCACCAAAAGCGAGGTCCGGGCGGCTATTCTGCATGGTCTTCGGTTGCCCGAGTCCGGGGTGTTTTGGGATGTGGGCGGCGGCTCTGGGTCGGTCTCGGTGGAGGCGGCCCGGCTCTGTCCGGAACTGACCGTCTGTTGCGTGGAGCGGCGGCCAGAGGAACAGGAAAATATCCGCCGCAACATCAGAAAGTTCAGGACGTGGAATGTCCGGCTGGTCACCGGTACCGCTCCCGGAGCCCTTGCTGCGCTGCCGGGCCCGGATCGGGTGTTCATCGGTGGATCCGGCGGCCACCTGCAGGCGATCATCGAGGTGTCCGCCTCCAGGCTCAGGCCAGGAGGACGGCTGGTGGTCAGCGCGGTCCAGGAACAGACAGCTGCCCGGGCCCCCGGCTGGCTGGCCCAGGCCGGTCTGCAGGTGCACCAGAGCAGGATCAGAGTCAGCAGGTGGCAGGACGATGAGACAGATGCCCGGGTTTTCAACCCCATTACTTTGATTACAGGAGAAAAATGACAAAACTACCACAGGGACGGCTGCATCTGGTCGGGATCGGGCCAGGTGATCCGGAACTCATGACCTGCAAGGCGGTGCGGATCCTGGAGGCCTGTCCGGTCTGGGCCGTTCCCAAGGCACGCAACAACGGTCCGAGCAGTGCCCTGGAGATCGCCGCCCGCCAGGTGGATCCGGCAGACAAGACGATCCTGGAGCTCTGTTTTCCCATGCAGAAGATTCGGCTGGACAGGCGGGTTCCCGGGGAGGTCCTCCAGGGGTGGCGACAGGCGGCCCGCCGGGTCCTCGAGCAGCTGGACCAGGGCAGGGACGTCGCTTTTCCAACCCTGGGCGATCCCTCGCTCTATTCCACAGGATTCTACCTGCTTGCCACCCTTCAGCACATGGAGCGGCAGGTCGCTGTCAATATCGTTCCCGGCATCACGGCCATGGCGGCCTGCTCCGCCAATGTCCTCACACCCCTGGGGCTGGGTGACGACGTGGTCTCCATCGTTCCTGCAGCCTTTGACGACGATCGCCTCCGCACCATCCTCACCACCTACGATGCCGTGGTCCTGATGAAGGTGCACCGACGGATGAACAGGCTGGTGCCGCTGCTGGACGAGCTTGGTCTGCTCGACCGGGCCGTTCTCGTGGAACGGTGCGGCCTGGAGGATCAGCAGATCTATCCCGATGTCCGCAAGGCCCTGGACCGGGAGCTGCACTACTTCTCCACCCTTCTGGTGAGGCGGCGGCCGTTGCGGCAGTTGAGGATAGCATGAACCCCGTCTACTTTGTCGGCGCCGGTGCAGGAGATCCCGACCTGATAACCCTCAAGGGCAGACGGCTTCTGGACGAGGCCGAGGTGATCGTCTATGCCGGTTCCCTGGTAAACAGCGAGCTGCTGGCCGGACTGGATGCGGAACTGCATGATTCGGCCCCCCTGGATCTGGACCGGATCATGGAGATCATGATCACGGCCTGGGAACAGGGACGGAGAGTGGTCCGGCTCCATACCGGCGATCCGGCCATCTATGGAGCCATCCGGGAACAGATCCTGCGCCTGCGGGCCAGGGATATCCCGTACCGGATCGTGCCGGGCGTCACTGCGGCCCTGGCCAGCGCCGCTGCCCTCGGGGTCGAGCTGACAGTGCCGGGCATTACCCAGACCGTGATCTTCACCCGGCAGGCCGGCCGCACGCCGGTCCCCTCCAGGGAGCGGCTGCGCAGCCTGGCCGCCATCCGGGCGACCCTGTGCATCTTTCTCAGTGTATCCATGATAGAGACCGTGGTTCGGGAACTGCTGGCCGGCGGTTACGGGCCAGGCACACCCGCCGCAGTGGTGGAAAAGGCCTCCTGGCCGGAGGAACGGATCGTCCGATCCACCCTGGCCGCCATCGCGGACCAGGTCCGGGCAGCCGGGATCACGAAGACGGCCATGATCCTGGTGGGCGAGGCCCTGGATCCGGAACAGGGGGAGGATTCACGGCTCTATGATCCGAGGTTCAGTCACGGCTGCCGGGAAGGGGAAGACTGATGCGGATCGCAGTCCTGGCCCTGACCGAAGTCGGTCTGCGGACGGCCCGGCGGCTGGCGGCAGAACTGGAAGATGCCACGGTCCTGGACGCCCGCGGACGGATGGCCGCCACCCTGGAGCAGGCCTGGCAAAACTATGACGGCCTGGTCTGCCTCATGGCCCTGGGGATCGTGGTCCGGTTGCTTTCTCCCCTGCTGCGGGACAAGTACACAGATCCTGCCGTGGTGGTCTGCGACGAGCAGGGACGTTTTGCCATTGCCGTGCTTTCCGGCCACATCGGGGGTGCCAATCTCTTGGCCAGGCAGGTGGCCGGGTGTCTCGGAGGCCAGGCGGTGATCACCACGGCCTCTGACGGCCGCGGCAGGACAGCCCTGGATCTCTGGCTGCGGGACCGGGCCATGACCGTGCCGGACAGGAAAGGGTTGACCCGGATCATGGCCAGGCTGCTGGAGGCGGGCTCCATCCAGGTGTATAGCGAGGTCGAGCTGGGAGCGTTGCCGCCCGACCTGCGCTTGACGACAGACAGGGAATCGGCCGACCTGGTCGTCACCTGGAGAGAGGAGGCCGGGACCAGTGGCGTGGTGGTCCATCCGGCCGTCCTGGTGGCGGGCATCGGGTGCAACCGCCATACGCCGGCCGAGGAGATCGGCCAGGCCGTGCAGGAGGCGTGCGCGGCCCACGGCCTTGCCCGGGAGTCCATTGCCGGGCTGGCCTCCATCGACTTGAAACGAGATGAGCCCGGCCTGCTTGCATTTGCCCGGGCCAACAGGTATTCTGTCGAATTTTTCGATCGGGATCAGCTCAACGGGGTGGAGGGAATCCGTCCCTCAGAGGCCGTCTACAGGGCCACGGGAGCCAGAGGTGTGGCCGAGCCGGCCGCCATCCTCGCGGCCCGCGGTCCCCTGCTGGTGCCCAAGATGAAATGGAAGAACGTCACCGTGGCCATAGCCCTCCGGGGAGGGGTACAGAAAAAGACAGGAGAGCAATGATGGAAGCACAGCAGAGCAGCGGCCGCCTCCTGGTGGTGGGGACCGGACCGGGAAGCAGGGACCTGCTCGCCCCCAGGGCCGAGGAGGCGCTCAGGACGGCAGAGGTCGTTATCGGCTATCGAACCTATCTAGCCCTGGTGGAAGATCTCTTCCAGGCCCATCAGGAGGTGATCTCCTCCTCCATGATGCAGGAGATCGACCGCTGCCGCCAGGCCCTGGAGCTGGCAGGCCATGGCCGCCGCGTGGCCCTGGTCTGCGGAGGGGATCCTGGGATCTATGCCATGGCCGGCCTGGTCTACGAACTGGCCCGGGAACAGGGCAACGGCTGTGCCATAGAGGTCATTCCCGGGATCGCGGCCCTCAACAGCTGCGCTGCCATCCTGGGCGCCCCGCTGATGCATGATTTCGCTGTTATAAGCCTTTCCGACCTGATGACCCCCTGGGAAGTGATTGCCCGGCGGATAGAGGCAGCGGCTGGTGCCGATTTCGTGGTTGTCCTCTACAATCCGCGGTCGAAAAAGCGGACCAGCCAGATCGTGCTGGCCAGGGATATCCTGCTCGCCCACCGCGGTCCGGATACGCCGGCAGGCATCGTCACCGGCGCGACCAGGGCCAACGAGGCGGTGGTCCTCACCACCCTGGCCAGGATGTTGGAGAGCGAGATCTCCATGCAGTCCACGGTGATCGTCGGCAATTCGTCAACCTTTGTCTGGCAGGGACGGATGGTCACGCCACGGGGATACAAGGCAAAGTACGGTCTGAAACCGTGAAAGACCAGCCATTGATCCTGATCACCAACGACGACGGTGTGCAGGCGGCAGGTATCCAGGCCCTGTTTCGGAGCCTGCGGTCCCTGGGCCGGGTGGTGATGGTGGCGCCCACCAGGGACAACTCCGCCGTGAGCCATGCCCTGACCATGAACCGTCCCCTGCGGGTCCATACCCTGGAGAAGGACGTCCATACCATGGACGGCACCCCCACCGACTGCGTGACCATCGGCATGAACAAACTGCTGCCCCGCTATCCCGACCTGCTGGTCTCGGGGATCAACGCGGGCGCCAACCTGGGGGACGACATCAGCTATTCCGGCACCGTGTCCGCTGCCATCGAGGCCACCATGTACGGTGTGCCGGCCATGGCCGTTTCCCTTGCCGGCGAGCCGCCGTTCGACTTCTCGGTTGCTGCTTCGGTGGCCTGGAAACAGGCCGCCATGACCCTGGATTTCGGTCTTCCGGAAAATACCCTGCTCAACGTCAATGTTCCCCAACTGCCCGCGGCGGAGATCCGGGGAACCCGCTTCACCCGCCAGGGCCGGCGTCTCTACCGTGACGCCATCCAGGAGATCCGTGATCCCTGGGGACGGAAGCATTACTGGATCGGCGGCGGCACGGTTCACTGGTCAGAGGACGAGGAAACCGACGAGTTCGCCATCCGCCAGGGGTACATCTCGGTCACCCCCATTCATCTGGATCTCACCAACCACGAGGGGCTGGCCTACCTCAGATCCCGCTGGAAGATGTGACACCGGCCTTGGCGTCCGGTCTTCTCCCTGCGTCCGCCTCCAGCCTGCCGGGCGCACCTCAGCCGGTTTTCCGGTAATAACTGTACATGTGGTCGAAGATGGGAATCCTGCTCAGGGGGGTGTACTCGTCGAGCAGCATGAGGGAACCCACCGCCAGGGGCTTGAGAGGACGGAGAAAGCCGGGCAGGGAGACCACGCCGCCGGAGCCGTAGTAGCGCCCTGCCAGGGTGAATCCCCTGCTGCGGAGATGACTGTCCAGGAACCGCCTGGAGAGATAGTTGAGGTGTTCGGGCGGGGAATACATCTTCCAGACCCTGCCCCTGCGGTTGTCCAGGTAGAGCCGTTTCAGGCACTGGGCCGTGGGAATCAGGATGACCAGCAGGCCACCAGGGCGGACCAGCCTGCCGATGCGGTCGAGAAAGACGACCGGGTCGGCCAGGTGTTCGACCAGGGCGTAGTTGGTGACGCAGTGGAACGGTTCGGTAAAATCGATGTTCTCCGCATAATCCTGGTAAACGGTCAGCCCCTTTGCCCGGGCGTTCCGGACACTGTGTTCGGAGAGCTCTATGCCTACCCGTTCCACCTCTTCCGGAAAATGTTCCAGAAACTCGCCGTTCCTGCATCCCACATCGAGGACGGAATCCGGCATGGCGCCCAGGATCTTCCTGATCCGGCCGACCTGTCTGCGCCAGTAGAACCGCTCCTTGAACCGGCTGAAATTCCGGTCTGCATGGCCCATGCTCAGCTTTTCGTAGATTGCCTCCAGGTCCACCGGATGTTCCGCCAGGTCGAAGAACCGGCTCCCGCAGGCCGGGCAGCCATACAGGGTATACCTTTGGGGAAGATGGGGGCTGGGTATCCGGTCGACGGGATGGGCCTCATCGTGGTGACAGAATTTACATTTCATGCTGTGTTACCGGTCCGGGTTTTCTGGTTCCGAACAGAGGAGCAGGGCAGCCCATTCCCGGTCATGACGGGCCGTGCAGATCTTCATCCCCTGCTGTTCATAGGTGGTCCGGATGCTGTGTTCCTGTTCACCGGTCAGGATGCCCGCCAGCACCAGAAATCCGCCAGGCAGGAGCAGGCGGGTCAGGTCTCCGGCCATGGATACCAGGACATCGTGGACAATATTGGCCAGGATCAGGTCCACTGGCCCGGCAAGCTGCTCCAGCGGGGTGGCGCTGACCCGGATCGAGGCCTCCAGACCGTTGGCCAGGATATTTTTCCGGGCTGCGGCAACCGCCTCCGGATCGTTGTCGATGGCTTCCACCCGGCGGGCGCCAAGGAGGACGGCGCCCATGGCCAGGATCCCGGTTCCGGTGCCCACGTCCAGGACCGTACTGATCCGGTGGTGGTGGAACGCTCCGGCCATCAGTTCCAGGGCCATCCTGGTGGAGGAGTGTTGCCCGGTGCCAAAGGCCATGCCTGGATCGATCTCCAGGACCTGTTCTCCATCGGCCGGCCGATACTGCTCCCAACTCGGCTTGATCACCAGGCCGGGAATGATGGCAAAGGGCCTGAAGAACCGTTGCCAGCTGGTGGCCCAGTCCTGGTCGGCCAGGGTGGTGGAATGGACGACAGGGGGCTGGTGACCGTAGAGGCGGAACACCTCCTCCAGTTCTGCCCTGACCCTGGTGACGATCCTCTTTGGATCGTCCTGTGCTGAGAGGGAAAAGAAGCCACTGATCTGCACAGATCCACTGTCCTCCGGCGTCTGTTCCACCCCGCAGCCGCTCAGGATGCCCAGCCGGTCGGCAACCGCCTCGGCCAGGGGGGCCGGGCAGTCACAGGAGAGTTTCAGCCATTGGTCTTCCGGACAGTCCATGGTATACCTCGTTGAAGAAATAGCTGAATTATGCTATTCAATCACTCCTGATGCAAGCGAATTCGGGCTTGCTGCCACGATTGCCGAAATGATCCCAGCGGAGTTGCCAATGAAACATCGCATCAAGTTCCAGCCGGACAATATCACCGTGACCGTCGACCCGGGCGAAAACCTCCTGACCGCCGCCGCCACCGCGGGTGTCTATATCCATGCCTACTGCGGAGGCGATGGGGTGTGCGGCAAATGCAAGGTCATGATCGAGGAGGGGGATGTCCGCTCCGACAAGGCCAACCTCAGGCAGGAGGACTGGGACAAGGGGTACCGGCTGGCCTGCATGACCTCCGTGGAATCCGACCTTCTGGTGACCATCCCGGAGATGACCACCAAGAGCGGCAAGGTGTTGAAGCGCAAGCCCAAGACCACCCGGACGATCTCGGCCCGCTCCCTGGAAACCCTGATCGGCCAGTGGGAGGTGGATCCACCGGTGACCAAGCTGTATCTGGAACTGGATCCGCCCACCCTGGAAGACAACATTTCCGACATGCAGCGGGTCATGCGGGGGATACGGCGGGTCTGGCCGGATTCGCGGGAGCCTTCCTATGATCATCCGGAACTGATCCGGATGCTTCCCCACACCCTGCGGGAATCGGACTGGAAGATCACTCTGCTGCTCCTCCAGGGAAAACGGGAGGACGAACCGTTCAGAATCATCGACGTGGAGCCGGGTGACACCACGGCCCGTCTCTACGGGCTGGCCGTGGACATCGGCACCACCACCTGTTCCGGCGTCCTGGTGGATCTGAACTCCGGCAAGGTCATAGCCGAGGCCTCGGGATACAACGGTCAGATCAGCTATGGCGAGGACGTCATCTCCCGGATCATCTACGCGGCTCGTCCGGGCGGCCTCAAGGCCCTGCAGGACAAGGTGGTGGGGACCATCAACACCATCATCGAGGACATCTGCCGCAAGATGATCATCAGTCCGGCCGATATCAGCTACATCATGGCGGCCGGCAATACGGTCATGTCGCACCTCCTCCTGGGACTGGATCCGAAATATATTCGGGAGGCACCCTATGTGCCCAGTGTGAGCCAGTTCCCGCTCACCAAAGCCGCCGGCCTGGGAATTCATGCCCATCCCAGTGTGCGGCTGTTTCTCTATCCCAGCATTGCCTCCTACGTGGGCGGCGATATCGTCTCCGGCGTTCACGCCTGCCAGATGGCCAAGTCCGATGCGGTGAGCCTGTTCATCGACATCGGGACCAACGGCGAGATCGTGGTCGGCAACCGGGAGTGGATGGTCTGTGCGGCCTGTTCGGCCGGGCCGGCCTTCGAGGGCGGCGGTATCAAGTACGGCATGCGCGCCTCAAATGGGGCCATCGAGAATTTTCATATCCACCCCGAAACCTTTGACCCCATGATCGTCACCATCGGCCGGATCAAGCCCAGCGGCATCTGCGGCTCCGGCCTGATCTCCATCGTCTCCGAACTGCTGGAGGCCGGGGTGATCGACCAGCAGGGCAAGTTCAACCGTCATCTCGATCATCCCAGAATCCGGGAGGGACGGGACGGCTGGGAGTACGTGCTGGCCTGGAGCCAGGATTCCCTGATCGGCGAGGACATCGTCATCACCGAGGTGGACCTGGACAACCTCATGCGGGCCAAGGGTGCCATGTATGCGGGCTACCAAACCCTGCTGGAATCGGTCGGACTGGGGTTCGCCGATCTTGAGCGGGTCATTCTCGCAGGAAATTTCGGGGCCTACATCGACCTGGAGCGGGCCATATGCATCGGCCTGCTGCCGGATATCGACCGCGACCGGTTCTTTTACCTGGGCAATGCATCCATGCTGGGCTGCCAGATCAGCCTGAGCGATGTCAAGCGGTTCCGGGAGCGGGTCCAGGTGCGTCAACTGATGACCAACATGGAGTTGTCGGAAAATCCGGAATTCATGTCCCATTACATGGCAGCCCTGTTCCTGCCCCACACGGACATGAGCCTTTTCCCCAGTGTGCAGGCAAAGCTGCCCGCCAGGACAGGATGAAGGCGGGCAGGATGATCGGGGCGTATTCGTTCGGCAGGATCAGTATCGGCGGCAGGGAATATACCTCGGACCTCCTGCTACGCGGCCGGGAGGTCCTGCCGGGCTGGTGGCGCCGCCAGGGGCATGGCTGTTGCCTGGAGGACATCCTGCCGGCCCTGGAGCTGGAACCGGAAATATTTGTCCTCGGCACGGGCAGCAGCGGTCTGCTCAGGCCAGACAGGGAACTGGAGGACGACCTGGCGACCCGGGGGATCCGGCTCATCGCCAGGCCAACGGCCGAGGCCGTGGAAGAGTACAACATGTTGCTTGCCCGGGGAGGACGGGTGGCCGCCGGGTTACATCTGACCTGCTGAGATCAGGGCAGCTTGCAATGTTTTCTTTTTGCCCGATTTCCCGCGCAGGGCAGTCCCGGGCACCCGGGTGCTGTTCCGCATCCGGTTGTGGCCCGGTCTGTTGCCGGCCCTGATCCCGAACCAACATCCTCATTCAGCAAGGTATCCATCTGGTTTGTCTCTCTGCATTCGGCTCATCTTCCTTGGTAATCTCCGGGAACTGCTGCCTCCCAGGTTGCGCCGCCGGGAGGAGGTGCCCCGGGTCTTGCAGGAGAGGGGGGCCATCAAGGATGTCATCGAATCGATGGGCGTGGTCCATCCCGAGGTCGGATCCATCGAGGCGGATGGCCGACAGGTGGATTTCTCCTATCTTGTCCGCGGCGGCGAACTGGTCCGGGTGGCGCCCCTGCCGGTTCCCTGCCCCGTACGCAAGCCCACGCTGCTCCGGCCCAGGCCGTTGCGCCGGATTACCTTTCTGGCGGATATCAATGTGGCCAAACTGGGCAGGTTGCTGCGCATGGCCGGTTTTGACACCAGGATTCTGCCGGCCAGAAGCAGCGACAGAACCATCGCCCACACCGCTGCCAGGGAAGAACGAATTCTCCTCAGCAGAGACAGGAATCTTTTGAAATATTCCTGCGTTTGCTTCGCTCACCTGGTCCGGGCCACCGATCCCTGGGAACAGCTGGCGGAAACCGTCCGCCTGTATGGACTGGTTTCCGAGCTTCGCCTGTTCAGCCGTTGCCCCCGGTGCAACCGGTTGCTGCGCAGGGTATCCAGGGACGAGGTCCTGGAACAGCTGGAACCGCTGACCAGGAAATACTATGACCGCTTTAGCCGCTGTCCGGGCTGCGACACCATCTACTGGCAGGGGTCGCATCATGAAAAAATGGTTTCCTGGTGGAAAAAAAATTTTTTTCACCCATGATGACCTTGCGGAATCAGGTAACCGGGCAGCCAGGGCCCCAGCCTGGGTGACAGTAGATTTTCTGAACTGTTTTCCCTGGTTACCAGGAATTCCCGTAGATCGTTCCCCTGCAATCCTTTTTCGCCGGTCACCCGGAATGGGTAAATTTACCTATGGCAAAATAGGTAGTTCCGACAATTGTTTTTTCCCGCAGATATTTTACATTGCATCGTCAAGAACAGGGTTAGGAGTTGGACAGATATTACCGGGCAGAATCTGGACAGCTGACAATATTCGGAGGAATAGGAATGAACAAAAGCGATCTCGTTGAATCAATTGCCAGCGCAGCCAACATCAGCAAGGTAGCAGCCGAACGGGGACTGAACAGCATGCTGCGCTCCATGACCAACGCCATCGAAGAAGGCGAGCGGGTAACCCTGGTCGGTTTCGGCAGCTTTTCAGTGGTAGACCGCGCCCCCCGCCTGGGCCGTAATCCGAAGACCGGCGAGGCAGTTCATATCCCCTCCCGGAAAGGTATCAAATTTCGGCCAGGCAAGGAACTGGCGGCGCGGATTCGATAAGGCTTCTTCTGTTATCTGTATTCCCTGACAGGTAACATCTCTCCTCTAGTGCAGGCGTCAACGGCTTCTACCCCGGAGGCTGCTTGACGCCTTTCT
>CAZVDY010000065.1:0-8418 GCA_964626235.1 uncultured Desulfobulbaceae bacterium
AACCGGCCAGTGCTCTGTGCCGATTGCCACGGTTCCAACGCCCTGGGCAAACCCGGCAGGCCGGACCTGCCCAACCTGTCAGCGGCCATACACGGCAAGCACAGGCAGATCGACGACAACACCATGGCCGGGACCTGTTACCGCTGTCATCCTGGCGAACAGACAAGATGTCTCCGCGGGATCATGTTCCAGAATGGTCAGACCTGCCAGGATTGCCATGGGGACCTCAAGGAGGTGGCCAACGAAAACCGTCAGCCCTGGATCGACGAACCCCGGTGCGGTGACTGCCACGATCGGGCCTACAGCGAGCCAGCCAACACCCTGTACCGGTTTTCGCGTGGCCATCACGGGATCTTCTGCCAAGCCTGTCACGGCAGCCAGCATGCCATCTATCCAACAGTGACCCAAGAAGACAATATCCAGTCGATCCTTCTCCAGGGACACAGCGGCACCATCGACACCTGCCGGGTCTGCCACACCAATGATCCGGACCGCGATGAGGGTCCGCACAGCGGCGAAGACGATTGAGGGGGTGGCAGGGACAGGAGGCTACCGGCCTCCGCCTCCGCCTCCGCCTCCGCCATTACCGCCACCGCCGCCATTGCCGTGGCCGGCCCCGCCATGTCCTTCGTCCTGCATGCCGCCGCTCTCTCCGGCGCCGGGACCGTGGCCGGCCAGCGCCTCGGCGGCCATGCCCTGGCCGATGCCGTCCCGGTAACTGCGGGCCAGGTCTTCCGGACTGACGCCGCCCATGGCCCGGTCGCCAAAGGAAGCACGGAGATCCTCCATGGCCCGGGCATCATAACCATGGTTCACGGCCATGCCCATGACCTCTGCCGTGGTGGCCGACGACACCCCCTGGCGGGCCAGGTCCCTGGCCGTGCGCATGGTCTCCTCGGCCAGGGAGGCAAACTCTTCCCGGGCCATTTCCCTGCCCTTTTCTTCCAGGGCAGCGGCAAGCTGCTCGACATCCCGGCGGTCCAGGCCGGCCGCCATGCCGGCGGCAATGGTGGCGCCGAGTTCGGCGACGTGATCAGGATCACGAGTCAGCCGCTCCGCCAGTTGGTAGGCGAATGCGTACCGTTCGCCCACCCGCTGCAGGGCCAGGATGATCCGCCCGGAGGGAACATGCTTGGCCATTCCCTCGAAGACCTTGCTCACCAGGGGGTCGGTGGGCAGCCCCCTGTCACGGGCTGTCCGGATCAACTCCTGGACCCGGCTCACCTGCGCCCGGCTGAACCCGGCCTCTTCCATGGCCCGGATCATCTCCGCGCTCCGGTCACCGGCCAGCGCCGGGACAACCGGCAGAAACACCAGCAAGAGTATGACAATGCCCTTCTTCATGATCAGCCCGGGGCAGCGGTCCGGAGACCGGCCCTTCTTCGCTTGTTCATCCCGTTGTACACAGTCCCTGTATCCTGTATAACGGCTTTCCGGGAAAAAGGTTACAACATCCTGGAAAATGGCAGGACAAACCTGTTAGTGACAACCGGCCAATATCCCTAGGGCTCATACAGGCAGTTCTCCCGGCCGAAATCGTCCCCTTCCCGCAAGCCGCAGTCCGGGAGATAGAACCGCCCGTCCACGAGATAAAAATATCTCAGCCCGGGCCGGACATCCACAGTAACCTGCCAGTCATCCCCATTGTTCCGGACCGCGTCATGCAGCCGGAAGTCGTCAGCCGAGGAGGCGAAACATACCCTGGCCGCCCGGGGCATACGGAGATGAAAGACCAGGCTGTCTCCCTCCCTGCCCACCCAGTGGCCGGGGGTACACCCGGAGAGAACAAGACTGGTCCCGAAGAGCAGGAAAAGAAACCGGTTGCTCATATCGGGTCGATCCGGATGATCGAATTCATGCCGCCGAAATCATCCTGCTCGTGGGCAGCCACCGTAGGATCGGCGATCTGGCGTCCATTGCCGATCAGGTAGCTGTAGCGGTGTTCCCCGGGCGGGATACGGAGGGTCAGGCTCCAGTAGCCGGAATTGCCGACCTTCTGCATGGGCACCGGTGACCAGCCGGTAAAGGTGCCGACGATCTCTGCCCGGCCGATATCCGGCTGATAGAGGACAAAGCGGTAGAGCTGCTCTTCCGGCCCCGGGGCCGGCGCACGATAAAGAAACAGGCCGGCCACCAGGATCATGGCCGTGACCAGGCCGGCCAGGGGCGGCAGCCAGCCCCGGAACAGCTCTCGCCTCCGCTGCCGGGACGTCCCGGCAGGGAACCTCACCGCGGGCAGGGAGTCCACCAGGTCGCCCCGGAGCAGTTTCTCCTGTTCCAGCAAGGAGATGGTCTCCCCGGCAAACCGGTCACTGGCATGGACCGTCTCCACAAACTCGATCTTGTCCGCAAGCTCCAGCTCGTCATCGATGAACATGGAAATCAGATAGTCGTTCATGGCTCGTTCGTTTGGAGTATCTTTTTCAGTTTGCAGCGTGCCCGGTGCACCTTGACCTTGATGTTGGCCTCGCTGTTGCCCGTCAGGGCGCCGATCTCCCGGTAGGACATGCCGCTGCTCACCACCAGGGAGAGGATGTCGCGCTCCTCCTCGTCCAGCCGCTCCATGGCCGCCAGGACCCGCCGCGACTCCTCCCGCACCTGGTAGAGGTGTTCCTGGTCCTGCTGCGCACCGTGCCGCTCCTCATCATAGGGCGTATCGTTCCGGGCCGTCCTGGCCAGGTCATGGAGCAGGTTCCGGCTGATGGTAAAGAGCAGGGAGACACTTTCCCGGTCAGCGTACCGTTCCAGGTAGCGGGTAAAGGTCTCCTGCATGATATCGGCGGCCAGGTGGCCGGACCCGGTCTTCCGCATCAGGTAGCCGAATAGGCGCCCCCTGTTTTCCCTGTAGAATCGCTGAAAAGTATTCACCTTGTCTACATAACGTTTTTCGGCGGGAAAGGTTACGCTTTTTTCCCGAAAAGCCCGGCAGGAAAGAAAAAGAAAAATTTCTGTAACCTTTGTCCCGGCAGAACGTTTCCGGGGCAGTAGTTGAACGGTCGGGCAGCAGGCGCAGCCACGGCGGCTGCCCGGTTGGCCCGTCAACAACCAGCATCCAGTAACCACAGGAGGTTTACGATGAAAACCGGAATCAGAAAAACAATAGTCGTGGCAGCGGCACTGACGATGATGGCTCTCCCGGCCCTGGCAGGCCATGGCCATGGTCCGGGCGACGGCACCGGCAACGGCGGGAACGGTCCCATGGACGGCAGCGGCTATGGTCCCGGCACGGGCGACTGCCAGACCAGTGTCATCGCGCCGGATGCCGGCCAGCTCCTGGTCAGGGGCGGCAACGGCAACGGCGGCCATGGCCCGGGCGATGGCACCGGTTTCGGTGGTGACGGCCCCCATGACGGTACAGGATACGGTCCAGGCACAGGAGATTGCCTCAACACCTGAGCCGATTCACCGGCTGCGGTTCCGGGCGCTGTCCTCTGGGAGACAGCGCCCTTTTTCGTTCATGTTTCCGGTCGTGCCGGTTCCCGCATGGCCCGGTCACCCTGCGGCCGGCTGTTGCTTGGAATGCTCGACAATCGTGTCGAACACTAGCGAAAGATGTCGAAGAAAACGGGAACCGATCCGGGCCGGCAAGCAGGCAACATAAAGAAATTTCAACATAAAACAGAAAAAAACATTCTGGCACGAAAACTGGAACAGGGGAGGCGGGAGAGCAATCCGGCAGGAACGAACAAGCCGGAAACCAGATATAAACCAACATACAGGAGGACTGTCATGCAGAACAAAAAAACATTGAGCACCATCGCCGGAATCGCCCTTGCAGCTTCTCTGCTGCTTTCCCCTGCCACCAGCCAGGCAAGGGGCTGGGGGCGAGGGCCAGGAAACGGAAATCAGCAGGCCGGTCTCTCCACGGTGGTGGCGAACCTGCCCATGCAGGAGCTGAGCGCCGAGGAAGAGGTCGGCCTGGCCAAGATGCGGGAAGAGGAAAAACTGGCCAGGGATGTCTACCAGGTACTCTACCAGAAGTGGAACCATAGGGTCTTCGGCAACATCGCCCGCAGCGAACAGCGGCACATGGATGCGGTCAGGGCCCTGCTGGACAAGTACAGCCTGCCTGACCCGGTAACCGACCCATCAGTGGGCGTTTTCACCAGCCCTGAGCTGCAGGAGCTGTACAACTCGCTGGTCGCACAGGGGCAGCAGTCTCTGGTGGCAGCGTTCAGGGTGGGAGCGACCATCGAGGATCTGGACCTGAAAGATCTCCATGACCTGCTGGCCCAGACAGACAATACAGACATCCAGGCCGTATACCAGAATCTGGCCAAGGGATCGCGCAATCATCTCCGGGCCTATACCAGCCAGCTCTCCATGAATGGCGAGACCTACCAGGCTCAGTTCCTCACCCAGGAACAGGTCGAGGACATCATCACCTCTCCCATGGAGCGGGGACCGGTATCCGGCACAACCATGCAGGGAACCCGGCGCGGAAGAGGCAGGGGACGTCACCTGGCCGGAGCCATGTCCGGTTGCCGCTATCCCCTCAACAACTGATCGCCCAGGACAAAGCCTGCCGGATGGGGGGGCAAATCCTGAAATATCTGTTTCACGATATTTCAAGACCTGGCCCCCCGACATCTGCGCCGACCGAGATCAGTTCCGTTCGTAGATCATCCGCTCGCGGACCCGGTATCTGCCGTCTCCCAGGTATCGGAGAACGTGCAGGTCGTGGAAAAAGGCCAGGGAGCGCCTGATACGCTGCAGATCGAGGGGTTGGCCGGTAAAGCGTTCGTGGGCCGCGGCCACCTCTTCCACGCTTACCTCCTCTTTTTTCTCTTCCCCGTTCAGGCGCCAGATGGTGAGGAGGAGACCGGCATCCTGCTCGTTGAACCTGTAGGTGAGCCTGGGAACAAAATCAAAAAGCAGGTTGAGCAGCGACATGACGACCTTGACCCTGGTGTCCTCGGTGAGGAGAATGGTGGATTCCTTGAGCAGGAAACCGATCAGGTCGCGATAGGAAACCCGTATCAGGTTGTAGGGCTTCCAGGAGTCGGCCGTCACCGAGCCGTCGGTATCCTCCTGGATCGTAATGACCCGGGTCTCGTGGGCCTCGTTGCTTTCCCCGGGTTCCAGGGTCACCACTGCGCCGAGAACCCGCAGGATGTCTGCATCGGCCTGGCCGCCCTGGCGCCCGATCATCTTCCGGAGCACTTCCTGTTGACTCACCCCTGTCCCCGTCGTCATGGTGTAACCTCCTCACCCTGATAAAACAGGTGGATATGCTTATCAAAGTCCGGGTCTTCCCGCAGGCCGTGGGTCACGGCATGGAATGCCGCTTCCCTGATATTGCCGCTCCTGGCATATTTCCAGTAGAAACCTGCTGCAAAATGCCTGGCCGCTTTCGAGGCCAGGAGATCGTCGGCGCCCATGGCATAGATGCCGTTGCGGCTGACCGCCCTGGCCTGGGGCTCGGAATAACAGGCATTGAGGACAACCAGTTGCAGGTTCGGATTCGCCTGCCTGATCCGGCCAAAGATCTTTTCCAATGTTTCGGCATCGGCCACCTTGGCACCCTGGCCGGCATCGTCGAAAAAGAGCAGGCCGCCCGCCTGCTCCGTCTCCGGGTCCGTGCTCCGTCCATGGCCGCAGAAGTGCACCACGGTGGGGCTGTAGGCATCGATCTCGTCGATCATGTCCCCGGCATCAGGTCCAAACCTGGGGATGAGCTCAAACCTGACCGGCAGTGTCCTGTCCGCCAGGGTTTCCGCTATCTCCGAGTGCTCGTTTCTCATGTTCAGCCTGTCCCCGCTCGGGTTGGCCGCAAGAAAGAGGATGACCGGCCTGTCCAGTTCCTGTTCCACATCATCCACCCGCTCTGATACCTTCTTTTTCTCCTGCTGGCCCTCCCTTGCCGGCTGTTGCTCACGCCGGGCAAGCTGCTCTTTCTGCTCCCGGCCATAGGGCTGGAACGGGGCGCCGTCAAGGGAGATTTCCCAGCCCTGGCCGCTGTGGTCCAGGTCCAGTTCTTCCAGGATGGAGTCGATCCAGCCGGGGGCGGCGCTCTGCTCGATATGGAGGAACAGGGCCTTTTGCTCCTCATCCAGCTCCACCCTGAACCAGCCGTCGGCAGTGGCCACATGGATGCCGCTGCGCCAGATATTTTCTGTTTCAGTCTTTCTCCCCAGGGCAGTGATAAAGGACTGGATAACGAAATAGTTGATCCACTTCAGGCGGTAGCGGAAAACAACCACCTCCCGTGCCCTTGTTTCCCAGAACCTGGTCACCTCCTCTGGCCTGTCCGCAGGCAGGAACTCGGGAAACACGTAGATATCGCTCAGCTTTTTCTCCGCCCGCCCGGGATTGTCGTTTAACAGGAAGCAGAGGCCGCAACTGGCCATGAACTCGAGAAACAGCCATTTCTCCTCCTCCGCGTACCCATCGCCAAAGACATCGAACAGCCGGTACACCCGGATCTTGCCCTCCAGGTCGCGGAACTCCTGGTAATGGCGGGGCGTGCGGTCATAGGGCTTGTAGATCGCCTCCAGGGCCCAGCGCTGGTCGGCAATGATGGTGTCGCCAAGCTTTTCTTTATGGTAATAGAGGTAACCGTTGTGGTGGAGATAATCTAACAGCAGGCCCATGGCCTCTTCCATGACCCGGTGCTGCCGGCAGAGCCGGACAAACTCCTCCATGCCGATGAGTTTTCTGGGACTCTCGGCCTGCAGGTTATCGATGAAGAACTGCCGGACCCGCAGCCAGGAGCGGGGCATGGTCATGCCGAAATCCGGCAGCTTTGCGGCCTCTTTACGCAGGAAATAGAGCAGATCGTCCACATCTTCGCCGCTGCGGGCATTCAGGACGACAAACCTGGCCCTGTTGCGTCCATACTCCCATGTTTCCCGGTCCTCCTCCACCTGCTCCCCCTTGTTGTTCCGGACAAGGAAGAAGCGCGAGTCCGGACTGAGCTTTTTGGCGGTCTCGTACCAGTACTGGATGGGCTGGGGCCGGGTCTGCTCTGCATCGGGCCGGCAGCGGTCCGGGACCAGCCTGCACTGGCGGGCGTGCTCTTCGGTTTCCCTGTCAAAGACAATGACCTGCAGGGCCGGCGAGGCGATGAAGAGGCGGTGGGTGCCGTGGTACACCTCCTGGCCGCCGAAATCCCAGATGTTGTAGGTGATTCCGTCCCGCTCCAGGGTATCGAGGAGAATGCCGTGGGTGGTGGGGTGGTCATGCCCGCAGTGGCCATGGCGCATGCTGCAGGCCAGGGTGGTCTTGCCCACATTGCTGTTGCCCAGCAGCATCAGCTTCACGGCCCGGTTCTCCTCGCCGGGATGCTCGCCCAGGTCCGTGAACCAGATGCGGGCCTTCTCCAGGCAGTTGTCTGTTGTTTCCAAAAAACCACTGCCATGCGTTCCCAGGAAGATCCAGGGGATGTTCCTGGGCCTGTTGCCGCCCAGGTAGAGGGCGGTCAGCCTGCTGGAACAGACGATATTCTCCGGCACCCGCACCAACCGGTTGCCGCCCAGGTGCAGGGTCTCCAGGGCCGGCAGGGGGCTGTGCCGGTCCTGCGCCGGGTCGCCCGGGTCCTCCTGCTCCAGGACAAGGCGTTCCAGCCGGTTCTCGGCCAGGTAGAGATGGGCCAGGGAAGAAAACCCCGGGGGCAGGGTCAGCTCCGCAAGCCGGTTTTTACCCAGGTCCAGGAGCTGCAGCCGCGGACAGGGTCCCTGGAAGGTCATCCGCCTGACCCCGGATTGCCGCAGCCAGGCCTTTTCCAGCCGTTCGCAGCCCGCGGGCAGGGTCAGCTCGGACAGGTTGCAGCCGCTGAGATCGAGCTGCCGGAGCCTGGGCAGGGGGGCCGCAAAGTCGATCCTGGCCAGGCTGCTGTTGTCCGAGCAATTCAGCCAGGTGAGGGTCGCGCACTCGGCCGGGCAGAAGCTGAGCTCTGCAAGGGCATCTGTCCCGCAGGCATTGAGGAGGACCAGTTCCCCCTCCTCCAGGACATAACTGAAGTTGTACTGGTTGCGGATGCCATCGGCCAGGTTCTCCAGCCCGGTCAACCGGGTGAGCGTTTTGCCGGTCTTCTCTTCAATCTCCCGAACAATATCCGGTTTCATCGTTTCGCATTCGCTCCCTGCTCTCTGCTCTGCCATCGGTGGTCCCCTGCCCGCGGGGACATGCCGATGGCACGGTTATCGCTCATGACCGGTCCCCTGCTGCGGCCAGACGACCAAGCACCTTTCTCCTGAAGACGACACTGTCGGCATGTCGGGTAAAGGCGATCAGCGGCAGAGCATGACGCTGGCAGGTTGCCTCGTCCCAGGCGCCGGACCTGTACCGGCTCTCCAGGTCGCCGAGTTTTTTGATATACCGCCGTTTACTGCGTTTCGACAGGCGGATATAGTGTGGATACACCAGGTAGCCGCAAAATGGCAGGCCCCGCGCGGTACGGTTGAGCAGCGAGGGTTT
>CAZVDY010000066.1:0-114307 GCA_964626235.1 uncultured Desulfobulbaceae bacterium
GGTCCTGAAGGGTAAATCGGGCTTGCCGGAAAGGGGAAAAAACAGGAACAGGGGAAGCGGTGGCGGCTTCCCCTGTTGCCCCGGGTGACGTCAGAAAGGGATCGCATGTCCGACCTGCCAAGAGGAGACAGGAAGCCGGAACGCGAGATTCCGAAAAACCCCCTCGTTCCCGGACAGGTAGGACCTCGAAAAAAAGAAAAAAGAAAAAAGAAAAAAGAAAAAAGCTCAGGGGGCTGCTTCTGCGCTGACCTGCTGCAGAATCGTCTTGCAATCCTTATGATCAGGCATGACCTGCAACACCTCACTGCAGTAATCGCGGGCCTTTTTCCTTTGACCGTTTTTCAGAGCCATGTTGGCCATATGGTAAAAATCATCCACCAGGAAGATGGCAATCTTCCTGGCAAAGAAACTCTTCTTGCCACCTGGATCGAGGAATTTCTGTTCTTCGGAAATCAGCTCGGTCCAGATCCTGATGGCCTCCTCACTCTGGCCGTTCTGAAAGGCATGCAATCCTTTCTGGTAGAGGCCGGGTATCTTCCTGACTGCCTCCAGCATGGTCCGGGCCTTTTTGCGGAGATCCATCGTGGCAGACAGCTTCAAGTTCTCTATCCTGGTCAGAAGTTTCAAAACAACCTCTGTATTACCACTCAGGTAGGCCTTTCTGGCCAGGGAATAGAGTTCCTGGGCCTGTTTGAGCTGTGACTGGGTTTTCTTGTTTTTCAGTATTCTTTTGACTTCGGCAATGGCTGCCACCAGATCCCGGCTGTAGACACTGGTCTCCGGAATCTCCTGGTAGATCTTTTCCGCCTCCTCGACCTTGCCCTGTTCCAGGAGCAGCAAGGCCTCCTGGTACCGCTTTTTGTTGGCCATCTCCTGCCGCGTCTGGTCGATCTTCCCGGTCAACCCGGGGTAATCCGGCTGTTCCTTCTGTACCTCCTCATACTTGGCCAGGGCTTCCTCCCACATCCGGTTCTGAAAAAAATCGTCTGCCGTCTGCATGGTAATGTACACCCTGGACCGCTGAACCACCTCGTTCAGGGAGGCAATCTCCTGGTTGATGGCCGTATTGACCACCTGCTGTCGCTGCTGATTCTGAGCCACATAAAGCCCCCCGATACCGAGCAGCAGGATCACCAGGGCCCAGAAAATCTGTCGCCCTCCCTTCCTGGACCGCTTGGCCCCTCTTGCCGGGAACGCCTCTGGCTGGCTGTTCTGGTCAACAAAAAAGAAGTTGGTCCGTCCGATCTGAATGGTGTCCCGCTCCCGCAGCTCGGTCAGGGAGACAACGGGTTCGCCGTTGACCATGGTGCCGTTGGTGCTTCCCTTGTCGGCAATGAAGTACTTGTTGTTCTGACGGAGAATAACGGCGTGCGGGCTGGAGACGCTCTCATCGGGAAGCTGGATATCACCGGTCTTGCGGCCGATCACGGTTTCAATCCTGTTGAGGGGGAACTCGGTGCCCTGCAGATCTCCAGGCGAGATGACCACCAGTTTCTTGTAAAAAAGACGATACAGTTCCTCCTGGCTGATGACCCGTGTCTGGTCGCCGATGTCGACCTCTTCATGCTCCTCCTGATACTCCTCCTCTTCCGGTGCCCGGGGAACCTCGAGCTCCCGCTCCTCGATACCGGTCACCTTGATCAGGGTATTGCCAAGCCTGATGATATCGTCATTACGCAGCCTGCACGGTCCTTCCAACCTTTGCTCGTTGACAAAGGTACCATGGGAACTCCCAAGGTCTTCAAGGAAAAAATCGCCGTTTTCCGGATAGACCCGGGCATGCCGGCGCGATGCAAGCAGATCCCTGCCATTGAGCTGGATATCGCATGCCGAGCCCCGGCCTATGGTATATGGTCGTTCCTCCAGGTCGACGATCCAGAGGTTTCGTTCATTGTCAACAAGCAATTTCATGGACTGATTCTCCGAAACGGTTTGCCCAGGTTGTCGATACGGATCCGTTCCTTGCCGTTATCGGCAAAGACGTAGTTGTAGGCAATCTTCGTTTCTCCGGTGGTGGTGTCGATGACAAAGGCACCATACCCGCCCCCGCTTTCCCCCCAGTTGGTACTCCAGGCAGAGAGCTGGTAACGGCCGATTCCTCCGGAACGACTGTTCTTCTGCGCTCTCTCCTTGGTGGCGGGTGTGGAAACGAGGACCACAGGTTCACCACTTGTCGAGGTGACAATGGTATTATGACTGCCGCCGCTGTTGGCACCCAGCAGAAAAGGAAGCACCAGGCCGGCAAGCAGGCCGGCGAGAAAAACAAACGACAATCTACGTGATCCGGTCTTCATCTTAACGCCCACTCCTCACCTCCAGTAATAATTATCCATATCATTCTGATTTATCAATAGAAAAATATTCATCAACAAAGGTACAACCCTCCTGCGGCACACCATGGACCGACTGCTACAGAGCTGCCGCGCCGATCACTCCTTGTGCAGTTTTTCAAACAGCTGATCCAGGGCATCCGATTCGATCCGTTGCTGTGTTTCAGGTCGCTGCCCAACGGTGCCCTGTCCTGCCTGCGGCCTGACCACGGCCTGTGCCTGCTGCCGACGAGCCAGCTGGTAGCGACGTTCCAGGGCTGCCTCGTCCAGGGGGACGCTGAAATAGATCTCCTGATACAGGGAGAGGTCCAGCCTGTTCTCCAGTCCATGCTCCATGGCGAACTTCTCCACAGCCGCCCTGGTCTTCTCGTCCAGGATACCGGTGACCTGCAGGTCTGTGTATCCATGAAGATAGAGCAGTTCCTGCACCTTGGCTATCCGTTCCCGTTCATCCATCTGATAACGCCAGCCATCCCGTACATAGCCGATGACCACCGGATCCGGTTTGCCGTTGGGCAAGAGACGCCAATAGGGAAGATCCAGATACTTGCCCACCAGCTGAATCACGCTGAGCTGAACCAGGAGACGAACCGCACCATGCCTTCCCTCCACCTTTTTGATCTTGCCCCGCAGTCCGAAGGTCGGTCCGAACAGGGTGAAACCGAGCTCCTTCTGGGCAATGACCTTGTGGACCGCAATACTGTTGGTCGTCTGCATACGGCGGATCCCGCTCATGGTCTGAAAATCGACCAGATTGAAATCAACGCTGATCTTGGCCAGCCCTCCCTTGGCCCCCTGGTCGTACTCCAACCCCACCGGGGCTTCCTCGCCGAAATGGGTGGTCTGATATCCTACGTTCACCCGGTCCTCCCTGGTTTCCAGTCCCCGGTCGAATTCGGTGATGCCGCCGGTGAGGATAACATCCGGAATGAACTTGGAGTCAAAGTTGGAATAGCCGATCTGGCTAAGGGTGATCATAAAATTTGGATTATAGGGAATAAAGACCACATTACCGCCGATGGAGTTGAGGGCGCTCTTGGTCATTTCCGTGATATCGATGGGAATCTCGGCCTTGGTAAACTGGGCCGTCCCGGTATCGTCGATGATGTTGTCGACCTGAATCCGGACACTTTCCCCATAGATCTCAGACATCCTGCCCAGATTGCTCAATGCCTGGGTAAAAGACGTCAGCTTCAGCTCCGGAGTGCCCTTGGGCATCTCGATATCGACCTTCCTGGGGTCCACCGAGGAACATCCAACCAGGACGAGCCCCATCAGCAAAGCGAAAACAGCACCATGAATCAGTCGTTGCACGCTCTTCATCTTCCTCTGCACGGCACAGGTGCCGGCCGGTCTTGCCAGTCGGATCATCAGTCTATTTTTTCTTTCGTGAAATGGCCGTGGTATCTCCACGCGAGTTGTCGATGATGATGATGTCTCCATGAACGGTGGAGCCGGGACCGAGGCGGACACTGTTGATCGAAGCATCTCCTTCGTCAATAATATCGTCACGCTTGGGCAAGGTGGTCTGTGACCTGGCCCACTGATTGAGCACCATGAAGGAGACATTCTCGTCGATCTTTTTCAGGTTGTCGTACTGACTGATATCGTCATCAATCGGTATGCCGTCATCTATGTCCCCGCTGTCCATATTGCCCTTCTTGGCAGCATGACAGGAAAGAGCCAGGACAAAGATCAGTATCTGTATGCCTGCAAGCCAGGCCATCCATTGCCTTTTCATCTGTTTTCCAAGAGTTGCGTTCACATTTTTAGAATGCAATTTCAAGGCCATATAAAAAAATATCTGCCATTCAATCTTATTGTCTCACATTGACTATTTTTTAAAAGGGGAAACTGGTTCTTTTTACCAGAATCTTTTTCTTCTGCAGGGGCGCGAAATTCGTACCCGGGAGCAGGAGAGCAGAAAGCCGGAAATACCGGACAAGGTGCAGGGGCAGAAAAGAACGGAACAGCGAGACAACCTGAGAGAGTTACAGCCAGAGAGTAACTGAAACAAAAAAACGTTGGGACGGAAGCAGGTCCGTCCCAACGTTTGGATGCTACGGCTCTTACTGGATATCGATGGAGCCGGCTTCGGCTTCCACGTTGTTCCCCTGAGCTGTGGCGGTGATGCCGCATGCGACAACCGTGTTGGTCACACTGTCGTTGACAACGGCATCCTGCATGTTGATGGAACCGGCATTGGCGGTCGCATTCTGTCCCTTGGCACTGGCGTAGATGCTGTGCTGACCGATCTTGACCGTGTTGGTCACGTTCTGGGCAGCAGCGGACTGGGCCATCCTGATGGAACCGGCATTGGCGGTTACATGGTTTCCGCGGGCCAGTGCAGTGATGTCACCAGGTACACGAACCGTATTGGTGACATTGCCATATGCCTTGGAGTTCTGAATGTCGATGGAACCGGCATTGGCGGTGGCATTCTCACCCCTGGCGGTGGCGCTCATGGAACGGGCCTTGACGTTGTTGGAAACGTTGAAAGCCACCCGCGAATCCTGGACATTGACAGAGCCGGCATTGGCGGTCACATGGGTGCCCTTGGCAAAGGCGGTCATGTCTCCAGTGGGCGACTGGACATTGTTGCTCACATTGCCGTAGACCTTGCTTCCCTGTACATTGATGCCTCCGGCATTGGCGGCAGCGTCATTTCCCTGGGCCTGTCCGGTGAGGTTCTTGGCCTTGACATTATTGGAGGCATTGTACCCGACCGTGGAGCTCTGGATATTGATACCGCCGGCAGTGGCCGTGGCGTCCTGGCCCTTGGCATAGGCATTGATGGTGCCGCTTGCCCGGACATTGTTGGTTACCGAGGCGCCGACCTTGGAATCCTGGATAAAGGTGGAGCCGGCAACCGCGGTGACGCCATTACCCCTGGCCGAGGCAGAGATGGAGCGAGTCCGTACATTGTTCAGCACGCTGCCCTGCACGGTGGAAGACTCGATCTTGGCCGACCCAGCCAACGCATGGGTATCCTGTCCCCTGGACATGGCTGTGATGCCTGCTGCAGACGTGGTCTTGACGTTGTTGGTCACCGATCCGCCCACCTTGGAACTGGCGGCATAGGTCAACGAAGATGCCATCAGAACGATCGCTGCTGTGATTCCGATTTTCTTTATCATGTTTTCCTCCATGTTCATGATGTGACATGTTTGTCATGTCGTTTTACTGCCTTGTACTACCTGTGCGTTTTTTCTTCTCTCTTGTCTCTTTTTCTCCTGCTTGCCTGATGTTTCTTTTCCCTCCTTTTTTATTCTTCGATTACCGAGTTGATAGTCACAATTCCTCCGTCTGCAGATCCCTGCATGGAATCCTGGCTGAGGTTGTAAATTGCGCCATCCACCACACTGTTCCTGATATCCACGGATCCCAGGTCGACCCTGCCGCCGTTCCTGGCCTCCGCGATAATTTCACCCGCGGTGACATTGTTGACGATCTCGCCATTCACCGCGGCATGGTACAGATTCACTGATGCGGCATTGGCTATACTTGCATCCCCGGTCGCCATGGCCGATACGGTCTCTGCCTCGACGATATTGGTCACGGCATGTGCCGAGCCGCCTTCCATCACCACGGCTGCCGCATGGGCCTGGTTACCGTTTCCATCGGTCAATGCCGTCAGGGTGGCTACCTGAACGATGTTCTCGACATTGTCCCGCACCTCGCTGTCGAACAGGGCGATGGAACCTGCTATGGACTGGTTGTCAGTGCCGTTTGCCACCACGGTGATAACCTGTGAATCCACCTGGTTATCAACACTACCATGTACACTTGAGTTCTCCAGCACCACCGAAGCGGCCAGGTTCAGATTGTTCTGCCCGTCCTGGAGAGACAGGATCTCGCTGCTCTGGATCCTGTTGACCAGGGTGCCGTCCACAGTGCTGTTGCCGAGAGCCACCGCTGCAACGGCCGCTCCATTGTTCCCCCCGGTTGAGGTGAGAGAAAGTTTGTCTGTATGGACCACGTTGAACACCGATCCACCAATTGTACTCCCCTTCAGCTCGATCGCCCCGGCCGTGGCATGGACCCCTCTGACCCCGCCGGTGCCGGTCGAAGATCCACCCCGGTGAACAACCTCCAGATTTCCCGAGCGGACATTGTTCATGACACTGCCGCCGACTTTGCTGGAGGCGCTCCAAGCGGGAGAAAAACAGACTAGTACCACAAACAGGGCACATACAGTCTGCAAACAGACTTTGCTCATCCTGTGAATTCCTTCATGGTTTTCACTGCCCAATGCACCATCAGTGCCAATACAACAAAAAAATAAAAATTATTATAAATCCAACAAGTTATTAGCAAAAAATCCGAGAAAGACGCCATCGACGATCATAAGAGAACCAAGCAACTGTCTGAATCCCGTACAACTTTCTGGGAGAACAGACAGCTCAGTAAAAAAATTTACTATTTAAACAAATAGATACGAAATGTTCGATTTCCGAACAGAGACAAAGGGAACAGAGAGGAACACCAGACAGGGCTGGCGGTTATTCAGAGAGCCGGCAAATACTGTCAGTGGCAGCAGGCCGTCAGTCGCCGGCCGAGACATCGGCGGCACCGCCGACCTGGAGGTCGAGCTCCTTGGGATGGCCGAAATAGACAACCGATCCCGCACCCTGCACCGTGCCCCGGAGGGAATGAAGCGTGGTGAGCCGGACATCTCCTGCACCCTGCATCATCAGCCGGCAGTCCCGGGCTTCCAGACCACGCAGATCCATCGAGCCACTTCCTCCCAGTTGAAGATCCAGGTTCCGGACCGATCCGTGGAGGCGCATGGAACCGGCTCCGGACAAACTGATGGAGAGACTCGGACCGGTCAACCCTTCTGCAATCAGATCGCCCGACCCGCTGTACTCAATGGAAGCAAGAGGAACCGGGGCCATCACCCGGAGAAGCAGATCGACTGAGGTGGTGTAGGACTCGCGGGCAAAGATCTCCAGGGTTTTGCCGCGAACGACGGTTCCGATCTTCGGAAGCACCGTGGAACCAGCTGTGAGCATCACTTCCGGTACCTTGCCCCTGACGATCTCTATGGTGCCGGGAAAGTCCCGGATCCGGACAGCGTCGAATAGCGGCAGGGATCGGCGCTGGCGCAAGACCTCTTCATGGACGGTCTCACCGTCGACCCGCCTGCCGTCGATGATGACCACGGAGGCTGCACTCCGGGTGTCTGCGGTGGCAGCCTGCAGGGTTGCCCACCAGAAAACGACAACACAGGAGGACAGGAGCAGGGCTGCCATGGGTGACCGGTCAGCCATTGGTCTTGATCTGGTATTTCTTGATTTTCTGGTAAAAGGTCGACCTGGCAATACCCAGCAACCTGGAGGCGGCGGAGACATTCCATCCGGTGGTCCGCAGGGCACTGAGAATATGCTGTTTTTCCACATCCTCCATACTCTGGAATTCGCCGGCCCCAGAGCCGTTGCCCCTGAACTGCCCCAGGACGGCCTGGATGTCATCGACCGTGATGTTCCGGCCCCTGGTATTCACATAGAGCCGCAACATCATGTTTTTCAGTTCCCGGACATTGCCTGGCCAGTGATATTTTTGCAGCAGGGTGACCCCCACCCGGGGCAGCACCACCTCGGGCCAGCCGTATTCCTTGGAAAACTCACGGAGAAAATGATTGGCCAGGGGTTCGATATCCTCGAGATGTTCCCGCAGCGGCGGAATATGGATGGTAAAACAGCAGAGGCGCTGATAGAGATCATCCCGGAAGGTCTTGTTGGCTATCATTTCGTCCAGGTCCTGGTTCGTGGCCGCGACGATACGGACATCGAGCCGTCGGGGACGGGTATCCCCCAGCCTGGTCAGCTCCCTGTTTTCCAGGAACCGGAGCAGTTTCGGTTGCAGGGCAACATCCATATCCCCGATCTCGTCGAGAAAGATGGTCCCCTTGTTAGCCTGTTCCAGGGAGCCGGCCCGATCGGTGGCATTGTGAAAGGCCCCCTTGACCGAACCAAAGAGTTCGCTTTCAAAGATCCCTTCCGGAATGGCCGAGCAGTTGAGGGTGACCAGGGGGCCGGACCGTTCCGACAGCTCGTGCAGGGCCCTGGCCACCAGTTCCTTGCCGCTGCCGGATTCCCCCAGGATGAGGGTCGGGGCATTGACCGGCGCAATGGTGTGGATGTCGCGGCAGAGGCGTTCCATCACCGAAGAGACGGCGATGATTCCACCCGGGTGCATGGCGTCCTTGCTCAAGACAAACCCGGAACTTTCCCAGCCGCGCCGAAACTGTCTCTGCAGGAGCACGATGTTGCGGGCCACGATGCCGAGCAGTTCGCTCTCCTCGCTGGTGAAAGGTGCGTTGCCGCTGGGCCTGAACAGGCTCAGGCAGCCGTCCACGGCCTCACCGAGTTTCAGGGGAGCTCCCAGGCCGATACACCGGTCCGAGCCGTCGGGCAGCTTGCGTTCCAGCCGGAACGAGGCCTTCTCGATCTCACCCGAGGACAAGACCAGCTTGACCAGTTGGCGGTTCACACTCCGGAACAGGTCAGTGGCGCCGATGGCGCAGCGGACCACGTTCTTGCCATACTCGGACGCGCCTGTGATGAAACCGCATTCTGCAAAATAGAGTCTGTAGAGAGAGTTGAGGGCAACCTCCAGCAGCTGTTCCTCGCTGTTGCAGGTCTCGAGCTCCCGCAACAGGGCGTGGATATCCTTCAGGGTAGCCCTGGCGACCGTCTGCGGTTCCGGACGGGCCACGGCCTCAATTCTCGACCGGTCCAGAATCATGGTCTTGTCCGAGACATCCCCGCAACGCTCTGCCGGCACACTCCGCTCACACAGGGCCAGATCCTCGAGATAGGTAAAGGTGTATTCCGTGATGGAGAAGGTGTCGCAATGGTGGAGGCGATAACGGCTTATCTTTTCACTCTGGATCCAGGTGCCGTTGGTGCTGTTGTGGTCGACCAGGTAATAATGGCCCTTTTCCCGGGCCAGGGAGGCATGAATCCTGGACACTCCCGGCAGGGGGAGAACGATGTCATTGTGTTCATCACGACCGATGTGTACGGTTCCGTCCAGGTCGATTATCTGATAATTCTGTCCGTTATGGCTGACGACTAACCTGGGCATACTTTCGTGTTAGGACCATTTTGGTCTGTACTCTCCGGATGGCTGCCTGCAGCGCCCGGGAAAAATTGTCATTATCATATCCGTATCATGATGAATTGGAGAGGAGAAATCAACGTTTTTATTCCCGGGGTACCACAGCGGTCCTGACGTTTCGATTTCTCGGGCTCGTGGAGACGAGCCGATTTCCCTTTGGAAAAATAATATATTCTTCTGATAGACAGGTTAAATCTTTTTTATCATCTCCGCGCCTTCCCTGGTTAGCATTTCGTAGCGAACGAAAAAAATTACGAATAATTTATTTTCTGCCGACAGGTTTCGGGGTAAAATTCCGCTTCAAGAAACAATTCCGGCTATTTTTTCTCGACTTTTCAGAAAAACTATGGAAAAGCTTCAACCGAAAGGGTAAAATTATTGGGACACAATGATTTTATCAGAACAGAGGCGGATGATTTTTTACAGTTCAACCGGTTACCCACCCGGGTTCCGGAGTGTCGCCGTACAGGGATCAGGGAAGGGAAACCAAGCGTTTCATATCTGGTACGACCATGTCCATCAGTAGAATCGACTGCAAGAACACACACGGTTATCAGGTTCGAATCGTACGCCGGGGCAAGGAATACTCCAAACTCTTTTCAGACCGGGTTCACGGCGGCAAGGACAAGGCCCTGGCCAAGGCGCAGGCCTATGAAAAGGAACTGCTTGCCAAGCTGCCTCCGCTCTCCCGGGAGAAGACCAAACCGCAACGTAACAACACCAGCGGGATCCTCGGGGTGTCCAGATCGTTCATGAAGTACCGCGGCAAGGGCAGCGGCGGCTACTACTGGCAGACAACCTTCCGTAGCCCGGAAACCGGCAAGCCCATGACCATCAAGTTCTCGGTGGCCAAGTACGGGGAAGAGGAAGCCAAGCGACGGGCTATACTCTGCCGGGCCGCCAAGGCGAACATCTTCACCAAGTCCGGACGGATAAAGAAAAAATACAAGCACATCACCACCAAGGAAGTCGTTGTCCGCAAAAGTGGCAAGCTGATACGCAAGAGCCCGGTGGCGGTGAACTCCTGATCTCTCCAACCTGAATTTTCCTGCATTTCTCCTGCGCGGGCGACGGAGGCGAAGAAAGATTGTCGTCTCCGTCGCCACGGGTGCTCCTCTCCTGACCTGTGGATGAATCCAATGACATCCGGGCATTGGTGTTGCTTTTCACCGTCTTCATGGTATATTCATCCGTTTCCAGCAGTTCCAGAAAGCAGGATGGCCGCAGGGCGACAAAGATACCCGGACAGCCCCGATCGATCCCTGCTTGACGCCGACAGGAGAGGATCATGAGCGACACAGCAAAGAGCAACCCGCCCCAGGATTTCATCCGGGCCATCATTGCCCAGGACCTGGCCAGCGGTAAACACCGGCGTATCGTCACCAGATTTCCACCAGAACCCAACGGTTTTCTGCACATCGGCCATGCCAAGTCCATCTGTCTCAACTTCGGCATTGCCGAGGAGAACAACTCGGTGTGCCATCTGCGTTTCGATGACACCAACCCAAGCCGGGAATCGAGCGAGTATGTGGAAGCCATCAAGGAGGACGTTCGCTGGCTGGGTTACGACTGGGGACCACATCTCTATTTTGCCTCGGACTACTTCGACAAGCTCTATGACTTTGCCGTCCAGCTTATCAGAAAAGGCAAGGCCTATGTCTGCCACCTCTCCGGCGAGGAGATCCGGCAGTACCGGGGCACCCTGACCGAGCCGGGCCGGGAGAGCCCCTGGCGGGACCGGCCGGTGGAAGAGAATCTCAGGCTTTTCCAGGAGATGCGGGAAGGCCGGCACGAGGAGGGAAGCTGTGTCCTCCGGGCCAGGATCGATATGGCCTCGCCCAATATCCTCATGCGCGATCCGGTGATCTATCGGATCGTCAAGGCAAGCCATCACCGGACCGGGAATGCCTGGTGCATCTACCCGATGTACGATTTCACCCATTGCCTCTCCGACATGCTCGAGGGGATCACCCATTCCCTCTGCACCCTGGAGTTCGAAAACAACAGACCCCTGTACGACTGGTTCCTGGACACCCTGGAAACTCCCTGCCATCCCAGGCAGATAGAATTTGCTCGCCTCAACATCAACTACACGGTTATGAGCAAGCGCAAGCTGCTGCAGCTGGTCGAGGAGGGGTATGTGACCGGGTGGGACGATCCCCGGATGCTGACCCTTTCCGGCCTGCGGCGGCGTGGCTACACACCGGCATCGATCCGGAACTTCTGCAACAGTATCGGCATCGGCAAACGGGAGTCCTGGATCGACATGGGTGTCCTGGAAAACGCGGTCCGGGAAGATCTCAATATCCACGCCCCCAGGGTCATGGGTGTCCTGCGGCCGCTGAAGGTGGTTCTCACCAACTACCCGGAGGGGCAGGAAGAGGAAGTCATCGCCAGAAACCATCCCCAGTACCCGGAGATGGGTACGCGGCGCCTGCCTTTTGGCCGGGAACTCTATATCGAGTCCACCGACTTCATGGAAGATCCACCGAAAAAATTTTTCCGGCTCGCACCGGGGAGGGAGGTCCGGCTCAGGTATGGTTATTTCATAACCTGCCAGGAGGTCGTCAAGGATGCCAAAGGCAATATCACCGAGCTGCGCTGCACCTATGACCCGGCCACCCGCGGCGGCTCAGCTCCGGACGGCCGCAAGGTCAGGGGGACCATCCACTGGGTGTCGGCAGCCCATGGCCTGCGGGCCGAGGTCCGCCTCTATGACCGGCTCTTTACCGTGCCGCATCCCGACATGGACAAGAAACTGGACTTCAAGGAATTTCTCAATCCTGACTCGCTCACCATCTGTACAGAGGCCGTCCTGGAGCCTGGCCTGGCCGAGGCAAGACCAGGACAGCAGTTCCAGTTCGAACGACAGGGCTACTTCTGTGTGGACAGCAGGGATTCCACCAGGGAACGACCGGTCTTCAACCGTATCGTCACTCTGCGTGATACCTGGGCCAAGGTCAGGGCCCGGAAAAAATGATTTCCCGCCCCTTCTTTTTTATTTCTTCTTAAAAACTATCAAATAATTTTAGACAAATTCGATCTACCGAAAAACAATCTTCCATCATCCTGGAAAAGGGAGGAAACAAGCAGACCCTACTTTTTTTCCTGGGCAGATTCGGCGGTTGGAGGCTGTTCTGAGCCGGCCGCTTCAGCCGCCCTGTCCTTCTCCTGCTCTCCTCCATCCTCTTTTTTCTTGTCCACGATCTCCACCTGCATCATGTCCTCCATCTCTTCCTCTGCTGCCTCGTAGAACATCATGCTGGGGATGACACCACTGCGTTTCTCGTCATCTTTCTTGTACATGGTCCAGCCATGGGCGGAAGCCGCCCAGGCAAGAATCAGCAGGACCATGACATGGGGGACAAACCTGTTCATCTTGTTTCTGCTCCGTCTTGTTATGAATCTCGTGCGGCTGTTCGCATGATGTGAAAACCGGGATAACAGCCCGTTTTCCAGAAAACTGGCTACAACCCAAACAACAAAATATTACAGCAGGGAGGACTTTCGCCGTCTTCCCTTTCCACTGGCCAAGCCAAGAAGCCAGCCCACCAGCAGTACCCCGCTGCCAGCAAGAAACCAGCGCAGGGAACTGCTCTTTCGCAAGGCGCCATTATCGTTTTCCAGGGTTGTCACCTGGGAACGTAACCGGCTCACCTCTTCCTGCAACTCCTTGCGCTCCGCCATCACCTTCTCGATGGAGGCTGCCTTGTCTTTCAATCCGCTATAGTCATGAACGGCCTTGTCCCGTTCCTGGACACAGAGGTGCAGCTGCTCCTCCAGAGCGGTCTGCTGTTCCTGCAGGACAGCCACCTGCTGCTGGAGTTCCCTGTTCTGCTCCTCCAGCAGGCCTCGCTGTTTTTCCAGCTCATCGAGACGATTTTTGGCAGGCTGGATGTCGGTAAGAAAGCGTTTGGGAAGCCATCCTTCCCGGCCCCCCTCGCTCCTGACCCTGGCCCAGAGCTCGGTCTCTTCCAGCAACTCGACCTTGGCGCCGTCCGACAGCACCTCGAGTATCTTGAATTCCGTCCCCTGCCCCCGTCTCAGCATCACCTCGCAACTGGGCTGCACGTAGCGGGTCTCGCCCTGGGCCACCAGGGGGGCCAGGAGGAGTACGGACAGTATCATGACGACAGGATAGCCAATCAGTCGCCTGGAAACATTCTCCGGATCATACTTCGAGGTCATGGGACTACTACTCCTTGAGTGACACGTGGAGGATGACTCGAAAAAACAGTTTTCCCCCACCTATTGCCATGGGAGGATATTCTGAATTTTCAAGGCACCCTGAACGCCTGATGAAAACAACAATAACTTCAGAATGAACCAGCCTTCTGGTTGCAAGATTGTTTCTTATACCATGAAACCTTTCGGATCTCAAACGGTGAATGTTTTCAGGAACCCCCGGAAGATCAGCGCACCCTGGGGGTGATCCGGACGAGCAGACCAATCACCGCGACCAGGAGCATGGAAACCCAGGCCAATGCCGGCAGGACCAGGGGCAGGCTCCAGGAGGTTTCGACAAAATGGACAAGCTTGACCGCCAGGGCCCCGACGCCAAAGGTGAGGACGAACTTCATGCCAAAGGCCGCACTGTGCATGGCAGGCGGGGTCAGCCTGGCCACCAGGGTGTTTTCCATGGGCTGCATGCCAAGAAGGAAAAAGGAATGGGCCATGGCCACGGCCACCAGGGGCAGATCGCTGAGCAGGCCGCTCACCAGCGCCAACGGCACCGTGCAAAGATGAAAGAACAGGTATCCCCAGCGGAGATCATACCGTTCCCCGATCCGGCCTCCGGCGAACTGACCGAGCATGCCCACCAGGTACAGGCAGGAGGTGATGACCGTGGCCACCACATTGGCGGACAGGGAGCCCGGGACCAGGGTCTTCAGCCAGCCGTAGACACCTCCGCCCTGAACCTGGAACAGCGACGGCAGGGTGACCGTGGTGCCCCGGTAGACGATGCCCCCCAGCATCATGGCCACCAGGAGGACCGCAAACCTCGGCCAGGAAGCTATGCTGCCCGCCGGTTCCTTCTTCCGTGTCCGGCAACCGGCACCGGTGCGCACCTGCCAGAGAATCAGCAGGCCGCTCAGATTCATCACCCCGACCAGGAAATAGACTGCCTGTGCGCCCCAGAGCCAGTTGACCAGGCCGGCAAAGAGCGGCCCCATGGCCAGGCCGAAGTTGCCGGCCATGCCGTTGTAGCCCATGCCGGCAGAGGTCCTGGACACGCAGCAGGCGATCCAACCCAGGCCTGCCGGATGATAGATGCCGGAAAAAAGGCCGATTCCTGCCAACCAGAGACTGAGCATCCCTGGGGAGTCGAGAAAACGGCCCGCCAACAGGGCCGAGCATCCTGCGCCGAAGTAGAAGAGGGCCAGCAGGGGGCGAGGACCGAACCGGTCGGACAGGATACCCCAGGGCAAGGCGGTCAGGCCGAAGAGCAGGTACATCCAGAACCCCAGCTCCAGGGTCAGGGCCATTTCCATTCCCAGCCGGTCGGCCAGGGGAAGCAGGATCGCCGGGAAGACCAGCATATTGAAATGGCTCAGAAAATGTCCGTAACAGGTGACAGCCAGAATTTTCCTGTCATCCTGGTTCATATCGCTGCGCCTCACATCCCGTAGAGCCCGGGAAAGAGCACCAGGGAGACGAGCACGGCCACCTGGATACAGATAAAGGGCACCACGCCCCGGTAGATATCCACTGTCCGCACCTCGGGCGGAGCCACCCCCTTGAGATAGAAGAGGGAGAAGCCAAAGGGCGGGGTCAGGAAAGAGGTCTGCAGGTTCATGGCGATGAGGATGGCAAACCACATGGGATTGATGCCGATGGTATCGGCGATGGGGAGGAGGATGGGAACGACGATATAGGATATCTCGATGAAATCGATAAAAAATCCAAGGGCCATAATGGCCAGCATGGAGAGAACGAGAAAGCCCCACTTTTCCCCGGGCAGGCCGGTCATGAACTGCTCGACAAGAGAATCCGCCCCGGTATAGACAAAAACCATGGAAAAGGCTGTCGCCCCGATAAGGATGGCAAAGACCATGGCCGTGATCTTGACCGTTTCCAGCGACGATTCCAGCACCACCTTCCAACTCAGTTTTCTGTACATGGCCGCAAGAACCATGGCCCCGAGGGCACCCACGGAAGCCGACTCGGTGGGGGTGGCGACCCCCGCGAAGATGGAGCCGAGCACCAGGATGATCAGGGTGAGGGGCGGCAGGATGGCAAAGAGGGCCCGCCTGACCGAGCCCTGCCGATCGGCCGGATCCACCTCCACCGGCGGAGCCGCCTCCGGGTGCAGGAAACAGACGACCAGGATATAGACCATGTAACAGACCACCAGCATGAGCCCCGGCCACAGAGCGGCCTGGAAAAGGTCGCCCACCGGCAGCTGGAAGACGTCACCCAGGATGATGAGAACAATGGAGGGCGGAATGATCTGGCCCAGCGTACCGGCGGCGCAGATAGTGCCGGTGGCCAACTTCCGGGAGTAACCGTACTTGAGCATGACCGGCAGGGAGATGACTCCCATGGCCACCACGCTGGCCCCGACCACCCCGGTGGAGGCGGCCAGCAGCGCGCCCACCATGACCGTGGAGATGGCCATGCCGCCGCGCACCTTGCCGAAAAGGATTCCCATGGACTCCAGCAGCCGTTCGGCTAACTGCGACTTCTGCAGCACGAGCCCCATGAGGATGAACAGGGGAACGGCCATGAGGATGGTATTGGTCATGATGGAGTAGATGCGGAAGGGCATCATGGAGAACATGAGAAAGAACTCTTCCGCCACTCCGCTGAAGCTGGGATCGGGGAGCAACTCGATGAAGGCGGCGATCCCCCCGAAGAGCATGGCCACCGCCCCGAAGGTGAAGGCCACCGGGTAGCCGATGGCCAGAAGGGCCAGGGCGGCGAAGAACATGACGATGCCGGTCATTCCGCCTCCCGGTACAACCTGATGTTCTGGAGGATATAACCGGCAGCGCTGAGCAGAAGAAAGCCGAACGACAGCGGGATCATGCCCTTGATGATCCACCTGTAGGGCAGTCCGCCCGGATCTTCGGATATCTCGTGGCTGACATAGGCGTCCTGCACGAACTCGAACGATCCGAAAAAGATCAGCAGGGTCAGGGGAAGGAGAAAAAAGACCGTACCCAGGATATTGACCAGGGCCTTTTTCCTGGGGCTGAACTTTTCATACAGAAAATCGACCCGGACATGTCCCTCGTCCCGCAGGGCCACTGAAATGCCGAAGAGAATGACCACCGAGAACAGATGCCACTCCATCTCCTGCATGCCCACGGAGCTGTTGTGGAAGAGATAGCGCATCATCACGTCCCAGGAGACATTGAGGACCATGAGAAGAAGAAGGACGGCGGTCAGGAGGCCGACAGCGCTGACCAGGAGGTTGATGGTCTTTTCCAGTGATCGCAACATGGCGGGATTCCGGATTCGGCAAAGAAAACGGCAAAACCGCCGCTGCCCTGCCGGAGCGTGTTCCCGACAGGGCAGCGGCAAGCCGGTTCAAACGAAACGGCCTACTTTTCCAGCTCGTTGCAGGTCTTGATGTAGTTGTATTCCGAAATGATGGTCCAGGCCCTGGCCTTCTTCATGAAGGCGCGCTGGGAGTCGAGGATGGCCTTGAACTGCTTGTCCTTGGCTGCATAGCTGTCCAGCAGCTCGTCTGTGGCCTTTTTCATGGCTTTCAGGACCGGCTTGGGAAAGGTCTTGACCTTGATGTTTGGATAATCGGTCTTCATCTTTTCCCATGCCTCGGCGCTGGCAGCGAAATTTTCCGCATACATGTCAGCCGCGGAGGCCTTCATGGCCGCCTTGAGCATGGCCTGGAACTCGGGGGACAGCTTTTCCCAGGCCCGCTTGTTGATCAGGAACTGCATCTCAGAGGCCGGTTCATGCCAGCCGGTGTAGTAGTAGGGGGCGATCTTGTGGAAGCCCATCTTGATGTCCATGCCAGGCCCAACCCATTCCAGGGCATCGATGGTGCCGCGGTCCAGGGAAGTGTAGAGCTCGCCGGCAGGGATATTGGTCACGTTGACACCGAGCTTGGCAAAGACCTCTCCGGCCAGCCCGGGAATGCGCATCTTCAACCCCTTGAGGTCATCCAGGGACTTGATCTCCTTGCGGAACCAGCCTCCCATCTGTACGCTGGTGTTGCCGCCCGGAAAGGACAGGACCTTGTACTTGTCGTAAACCTGCTGCATGAACTTCATGCCATCGCCATAATAGAACCAGGCATACTGCTCGGCAGCGGTCATGCCGAAGGGCACGGTGGTGAAGAAGACCATGGACATCTCCTTGCCCTTCCAGTAATAGGAGGCAGAATGCCCCATCTGGTACTGGCCGCCCTTGACCATATCCAGGATGCCCAGGGCTGCCTTGTGTTTTTCCTTGCCCTCCACCTTGATGATGAACCGGCCACCACTCATCTCCTTGACCATCTCGGCCAGCTTGATGGGCGGCGAAGCCAGGGGAGTCAGGGTGGAAGGCCAGGTCATGGCCAGGCGCCACTTGACGGTCTTTTCCGCCAGGGCCGGAGAAGCCAGGATGGCGAGGGCGGTACAGGCAACAAGGAGTCTTCTGAGTATGTTCATGGTTTCCTCCTGTGAAATTATTGCATCGACTGAGCCTCAACAATGATTTCCATTAGCACACTTGCCGGCAACCTTCATCAAAAAAAGGCGTTCAGCCGGCAGTGAAAAACTGCTCGGCCAGGTCCACGTCCTCCTTGGAGCCGATGATCAGCGGCACCCTCTGGTGCAGGTCTGTGGGCTGGATATCAAGGATGTTGCGGCCGTCATCGGTGATGGCCCGGCCGCCTGCCTGCTCGATGATCATGGCCATGGGCGCGGCCTCGTACAAAAGCCGCAGCTTGCCGTCCGGCTTGTCGGTGGACTTCCTGTCCCGGGGGTAGAGGAAGATCCCGCCCTTGATCAGGTTGCGATGAAAATCCGCCACCAGGGAGCCGATGTAGCGGAGGCTGTAGGGACGGCCGCTGGCCTTGTCCACCGACTTGACATAGTCCACGTAACGACGGGTGGAATCGTACCAGTAGTTGGTGTAGGCCTCGTTGACGGAATAGTACTTGGCCCTGGGCGGCGTCCTGATATCGGGATGCGAGAGGAAGAACTCGCCCACGCTGGGATCCAGGGTGAAACCGTGCACCCCGTCGCCGGTGGTATAGACCAGCATGGTGGAGGAACCGTAGATGATGTAGCCGGCAGCCACCTGGTCCCTGCCCTTCTGAAGCAGGTCCTGCTCGTTGCCCTGTTTGCCGGTGCTCAGCCGCCGGTGGACGGAAAAGATGGTTCCGATGGAAACATTGACATCGATATTCGAGGAGCCGTCCAGAGGATCGAAGGCCAGGGTGTACTTGCCCTCGTATCCCTCCAGCACCGGGATGATGCCATCTTCCTCCTCCGAGGCCATCACGCAGAGGTAGCCGCACTGTTCCATGCGCCGCTTGATGGTGGCGTTGCTGAACTCGTCCAGCTTCTGGACATCCTCGCCCTGGATGTTGGTCTTGCCCGACTGGCCGAGGATATCGGCCAGGCCGGCCATGTTCACCTCGGCGCTGATGATCTTGGCTGCCACGATCAGCTCGTTGAGCAGTCCGGTCAACTCGCCAGTGGCCTCGGGATGGAGCATCTGGCTGTCCATGATCTGCCTGCTGACTGTGACCCCTTTGCGTTTTGTCATGCTATCCCTCCCCTTTGTTCCCGGAAAACCAGGGGCCGCAGAATGCGGTCCAGGCTCGGCGGCCACCTGGTGTGACCGGCAGCCGGGCCTGCAGGCGGCCCTGTTTTCCATTGCTTGTTGTTCATGAGATGTCTGCTGTTTTACCCGTTATCGGTTCGGCCCGGGCAGGTCCTACAGGGGCTTCCAGTGCCGGATCAGCTCCAGCAGGGTGCGGACGCCGATCCCTGACGGCCCCTTTTCCGGCACATAGGATTTCTTGGTGAAGTTCCAGGCCGTTCCAGCGATATCCAGATGGGCCCACGGCACATCGCCCACAAACTCCTGCAGGTAGGCGGCCGCAGTGATGGTGCCGGCCGGCCGGCCGCCAACGTTCTTCAGGTCAGCGACCTTGGATTCCAGCTGCCTGGTATACTCCCTGCCCAGCGGCAGCCGCCAGAGCGGCTCGCCACACCGTTCACCGGCAGCCTCCAGCCGTTGGACCAGAGCATCGTTGTTGGCCAGCAGGGCGGTTCGGTGATGTCCCAGGGCAATGATGGCCGCTCCGGTGAGGGTGGCCAGGTCGATCACCGCATCGGGCTGAATGGTCTCTATACCGTAGGCCAGGGCATCGGCCAGAATCAGGCGGCCCTCGGCATCGGTATTGACCACCTCCGAGGTCTTGCCTCCATAGTGGGTGATGATGTCGCCCGGCCTGATGGCCGCGCTGCCGGAGAGATTTTCGGCCGCCGGTATCAGGGCGGCCACGTTCAGCCGCTTGGGCCGCTCCCGGGCCACCCCATCCATGGCGCAAAGCACGGCCGCCCCCCCGCACATGTCGTACTTCATCTCCTCCATGCCTGCCGCCGGCTTGAGGCTTATGCCGCCGGAATCAAAGGTGAGCCCCTTGCCCACCAGCATGAGCGTGGGATTTTTCTTTCTGCTGTGGTAACGAAGCAAAATCAGCCTGGGCGGCCGGGCCGATCCGCTGCCCACCCCCAGCAAGCCTCCCATGCCCAGCTTTTCCATCTCCTCGGTACCAAGGATCTCGCACTCCAGGGAGGTGCGGTCGGCCAGTTCCCGGGCATATTCGGCAAACCGCTCCGGGGTCCAGACATTACCCGGCTCGTTGGCCATGTCCCTGGCCCGGCAGGCCGCCTCGGCCGCCCGGCGTCCCAGCTTCATGCCCCGCCGCAGGGGCGCCTGGGACATCAGTCCGCCGTACAGCAAAAACTTCTCCACAGGCCGGGAGTCTTCCTCCTCGTCCCTGACCGTCTTGTACTTGTCGAAACGATAGTTGGCCAGCACCAGTCCCTCGCTGATACACTCCGCCACCTCGGCAGGAGGCAGGCCGACCTTTTCCGGAAGAACGGCCAGCAGCTCCCTGGCCTTCAGGCCCGAGGCCCTGGCTGCTGCCGTTCCCGCGGCCACACGGAGCTGTTCGCGAAGGCCGTTCTGCTCAGCGCCCGGTTTGCCCAGGCCGACGACCAGAACCCGCCGGGCCGCGATCTCGCCGGTGCCGCCCTTTTCCAGGCCTGGATAGAAGAGAATGCACTGCCCCTTCCTGCCCCTGAAATCACCGGCCTTCCAGGGCCGCTTCAGCCAGCGTTTCACCTGGGTGTTCCGGCAGGCCGGCTGCTTCTTCCCGGATTCGGCGACAAAAAAAACCAGCACATCACCCCGGAACTGCTGCGGCGGTCTGGCGGTCAGCTTGATCATGGTTTCTCTCTCCCTGTCTGAGATAGTCTGCAAATTCGGTAACCCAATCAATACACCAATGTTTTTCCAGGCTCAATTGGCAAAATCAAATTTTTTCAGCTAACATGGAGCCAGACAACGCAACCCAGCCCCGGCTGACAACAGACACCACCACTGGAGGACACACCCTTGCTCCTGGAACTCATCCTGGCGGTCGGCTGCGCCATCCTGGTCTCTGCCATGTGTTCGGTCATGGAGGCGGTTCTCTATTCCCTGCCCATGAGCCAGGTGGAACTCATGGCGGCAAAACATCCGGCCAGCGCCAGAATCCTGAAAAGACTCAAGGACGACATCGACCAGCCCATCACCGCCATCCTGACCCTGAATACCATCGCCAACACCACCGGCGCCGCGGTGGCCGGGGCAGCGGCGGCAGCCGTGTTCGGCGAGGAGAACATCATCTGGTTCTCCATCTTCTTCACCCTGGCCATACTCTTTCTCTCCGAGATTCTGCCCAAAACCGTGGGGGTGGTCTTCAGCAGATCCCTGGCCTTCTATGTGGCCCGTCCTCTCCAGGTGATGGTCTTTCTCCTCAGGCCGATCATTCTGGTCTGCCAGGCGGTCACCCGGCTCATTCCCAGGAAGGAGGCCCATCACGTCTCTCCCGAGGAACTGACCACCATCGCCCGCATGACCCGCAAGTCCGGGGGCATCGGCCGGGAACAGGAGGAGGTCATCACCAACATCCTCACCCTGGACAGCAAAACCGTCCGCCAGGTCATGACCCCCCGGACCGTGACCTTTTCCCTGCCCAAAGACATGCCCGTGGGCGAGGCAGCCGCCAGGAAGGACAAGCTGCACATGCACAGCCGCTTTCCCGTCTACGGGGAGAGCATCGACGACGTGGTCGGCATCGTCCTGAGCAGCGAAGTGATCATGGCCGCTGCCGAGGGACAGACCAACCGATCCCTGGAGAGCATCATGCATCCGGTGCACTTTGTTCCGGAGACCGCCCCCCTGAATGCCATCTTTCTGGAATTTTTCGAATACCGTCAGCACCTGTTCGTGGTGGTGGACGAATATGGCAGCGTCACCGGAGTCATCAGCATGGAAGACATCATCGAGGAGATCGTCGGCCGGGAAATCGTGGATGAATCCGATGCCACCCGGGATATGCGGGAGCTGGCCAGGAAACAGGGAAAGTCCGTCCGGACCGACTGACGCCGATTCCATCCGGACCACCGCCTCCAGCTAGACAAACTGGAGCCCGCAGTCAGGGCAGGCTGCCTGGCTGGTGGAAAAGGTGCAACCGCACGCCGGGCAGGTGGCCTCTTCGGCCGCTGTATTGAACACCGCCTCCAGGTTGCTGAGGTCGTGATCCAGCAGTCCGGTGGTCTGCACATAGTCCTGCTGCAGGAGATCGGCCACGTCCCGAAGATCTTCCCGCCGGACGAACAGGGTCATGTCCGTGCCGCAGCATCCCTTGCCGCATCCTCCCTGGTCTCCCGTTGACAGGGCGGGAATCCCGTGCCGCTCCAGCTTCACCTGCAGTTCCTTGATCTGGATCACCGGCCCCTTCTGCACCGGCACCAGGTCGTCATCTGGTCCCAGCTCCATGGATCGGCCGGCCTTCCGGCGACGTTCCCGCTCCCTTATCTCCAGAACCTCGGTACCGGAAAGCAGTTCCCTGCCGCAATCGGCACAGGTCCGGATCTCGGCCCGGTACTCCTCACCACAGTCGAGACAGTACTTCAACTCAGGATCGATGTGAAAATTCATGGCTCTGTTGCTGCTGGCTGGTGATCCCGGTGCACCCTAGAGGATGTACCGGCTCAGGTTCTCGTTCTCCGAAATATCGGCAAGATGCTCACGGACATAGGCGGCAGTGACCACAAAGCGTCGTTCCCCGTATTCCGGGGCGTCGAAGGAGATCTCATCCAGCACCCGCTCCATGATGGTGTGCAGCCGCCGGGCCCCGATATCCTCGGTCTTCTCGTTGACCTGGACAGCGATCCTGGCCATCTCCCGGATGGCTGTCTCCTCGAAGACCAGTTCGATCCCCTCGGTGGCCATGAGAGCGGTATACTGCTTGATCAGGGCATTCCTCGGTTCGGTGAGGATGCGGAAGAACTCCTCCTCGCCCAGGGCATCCAGTTCCACCCTGATGGGAAACCGGCCCTGGAGTTCCGGGACCAGGTCGGAGGGTTTGCAGAGGTGAAAGGCGCCACTGGCGATGAACAGGATGTGATCGGTGCGTACCGGCCCGTACTTGGTGGTTACTGTGGCTCCCTCCACGATGGGCAGCAGGTCACGCTGCACCCCTTCCCTGGAGACCTCGGGAGATCCGGAGCCGGAACCGCCCCCCCGGGAGGCGATCTTGTCTATCTCGTCCAGAAAGATGATACCGGACTGCTCGGTGCGGCGGATCGCCTTTTCGGTGACCGACTCGTGGTCCACCAACCGTTCCGCCTCTTCTTTTTTCAGGATCTCCAGGGCCTGGCGCACCTTGAGCCGCCGCTTCTGCTTCCTGCCCGGAAAGATCCGGGAAAAAGCATCCTGGATGGAGGACTGCATCTCTTCCATGCTGGAGGTGGAAAACACCTCGACCATGGGTGATTGCCTGGGGGCGGACACGGCCATCTCCACCTCGCGGTCGTCGAGAAGACCACGGTGGAGCAGATCGCGCAGCCACTCCCGGGTATTACGAAAGCTCTTCCGTTCTTCCTCCTCCCGCTCTTCACCGCGCGCCGCCTCGCCGTGCGGCAGGGTGATGACGTTGGTTCCTTCGCCGGCGGCCGACTGTGCGGACCGGTCCGGATAGGCGGGCAGCAGCAGATCGAGCAGCCGCTCTTCGGCCATCTTTTCGGCCTTGTCCCGCACCCGTTCCTCCTCCTCCCTGGTCACCATGTTGACGGCCAGCTGGGTCAGGTCCCGGATCATGGACTCCACGTCCCGACCCACATAGCCGACCTCGGTGAACTTGGAGGCCTCGACCTTCAAGAAGGGGGACTGGGCCAGGTTGGCCAGCCGCCTGGCGATCTCGGTCTTTCCCACCCCGGTGGGACCGATCATGATGATGTTCTTGGGGGCGATCTCTTCCCGCAGGGGGGGCTGTACCTGCTGTCGCCGCCAGCGGTTGCGCAGGGCAATGGCCACGGACCGCTTGGCGCCAGCCTGGCCGATGATGTACCGGTCCAGTTCCCGGACCGTCTCCCTGGGAGTGAGCGAATTGATCTCTTTCATATCTTTTCGACAATGATTTCGTGATTGGTATACACGCAGAGCGAGGCCGCGATATCCATGGCCTCCCGGGCGATCTGTTCGGCGTCGAGACCGGTGTGCCGGATCAAGGCCGTGGCAGCGGCCTGGGCGTACGGTCCACCCGAACCGATGGCCAGGATGTGGTCGTCCGCCTCGATGACATCGCCGGTTCCGGAAAGCAGGAGGGAATGATCCCGGTCCACGGCGATGAGCATGGCCTCCAACCGTCGCAGGATCCTGTCTGTCCGCCAGTCCTTGGCCAGCTCCACGGCGGCCCGGAGGAGGTTGCCGCTGAACTGTTCCAGCTTTTGCTCCAGCTTGTCATAGAGCGTGAAGGCATCGGCCGTTGAGCCGGCAAAGCCGGTGATCACCTGGTCGTGATACAACCGCCGCACCTTGCGGGCCCGGTGTTTCATCACAGTCTGTCCCAGGGAGACCTGGCCGTCTCCCGCCACCACCACATCACCCTGCCAGCGAATGGCCAGGATGGTCGTTGATCGTACCTGTTTCATTGTCCACTATCCATCAAAGTCATCCGGTTCTCCCGATCCAGCTACCATACGTACAGGGCATCCTCCTGTCAAGAAACCATCCGCCCGGGCGGGTTCCTTGGCTCAGGAGGATGGTTTTCTCCTGGCATGGGGATGGGCCTGGTCATACACCCGGTTGAGGTGCTCCATGTTGATATGGGTATACTTCTGGGTCGTGGACAGGCTGACGTGGCCCAGGAGTTCCTGGACGGTCCGCAGGTCCGCGCCCATCTCGAGCAGATGGGTGGCAAAGGAGTGACGGAGGGCATGGGGGGTCACCCGCACACCCAGACCGGCCCGTTCGCCATAGGCCCGGATCATCCGCTCCACACTGCGGCTCGTCAGCCGGGTGCCGCGGCCGTTGAGGAAGAGGGCCTCCTGTTCAGGCTCGTGACCACGGGCAACCCGGTCCATGATCAGGGTGTCACGCTGGGGAAACCATTCTTCCAGGGCCGCTGCCGCCGCACTGCCGAAGGGAACGATCCGCTCCTTGCCGCCCTTGCCCCGCACCCGCACCATGCCGGTCTCCAGGTCCAGGTCCTCCATATTCCTGGAAACCAGTTCGGAAACACGCATGCCGGTAGAATAGATCAGCTCCATGATGGCCCGGTCCCTGGCCGCGAACCGATCCCGGCGGTCCGGCTCGTCCAGGAGACAAAACACCTCGTCCACGGTCAGAAAGACCGGTATCTGGCGGGCCAGCCTGGGATTGACCACCCCGGCCAGGGGATCATGGGTAACGACATCCTCCCGTCTCAAATAGTGAAAAAAGGTGCGAAGGGCGGAGAGCTTCCTGGCCACCGAGGCGCTGGAACAGCGGAGATAGAGGGAAGAGACAAAGCGCCGCACCCGGTCAGCATCGATGGCGGTTACCTCGGCCTCCTGGCCGTCGAAAGAAAGAAACTCCCTGATATCGGAAGTATAAGCTGAAACAGTATGATTGGAAAACCCCTTTTCCACGGTCAGCCAGGCGGCAAATTTTTCCACATGATCGGAATTCATCTGAATCAGGAGTTGAAAGCCTCACCCAATCTGTTTACTATCTGGTATTCAACAGCTGCTGATGGCATCTTATACATCCCGCCCGCAGGATGCACAACCCCTAAGCACGGGAAGACCATGGCAAAGAAAACCTTTGAGAGCGCACTGCAACGGCTGGAACAGATCACCACCGAACTCGAACAGGGCGAATTGAGCCTGGAAAAGAGCCTGAAGAAATTCAACGAGGGGATCGAGCTGGTCAACTTCTGCACCTCCAGGCTGGAGGAGGCCCGCAACCAGGTGGACCTGCTCCTCAAGCAGAACGACACCCTGGAAACGACCCCGTTCAACGCAGAGGAACCAGGTGGAGATTAAGGCCTATCTGACAGCGCAGAGAATCCTGGTAGAGGAGCATCTCGACCGGTTCATGCTCGCGGAAGAGCCGCCCTTTGCAGACCACATCCGCTCCATGCGCTACAGCCTGTTCGTGGGCGGGAAACGGGTCCGGCCCATCCTCTGCCTGGCGGCCGCCCGGGCTGTCGCCCCGCACGAAAGCGACATCGACGGCCAGGTGATGCCGGTTGCCTGTGCCCTGGAGTGCATCCACACCTATTCCCTGATCCACGATGACCTGCCGGCCATGGACGACGATACCCTGCGCCGGGGCAAACCGACCAACCACGTGGTCTTCGGCGAAGCCGAGGCCATCCTGGCCGGAGACGGGCTGCTCACCTTTGCCTTTGACCTGCTTTCCGATGGCGGACTGTCCTCCCTGGAGCCGGCCACCCGCCTGGAGATCGTCAACACCATTGCCCGGGCGGCCGGTCCTCTGGGCATGGTGGGCGGGCAGTTTCTCGACATCGACAACGAAAACAGCGAGACCTCCTACGAGATGCTGCGGACCATCCACCGCAGCAAGACCGGGGCCCTGATCACGGCCAGTGTCCGGAGCGGGGCGCTTGCCGGCGGCGCGAATGCAGACCAGCTCAGGTCCCTGACCGAATACGGCGATAACATCGGCCTGGCCTTCCAGATCGTCGACGATCTTCTCAACGTGGAATCCACCCCTGAACAGCTTGGCAAGGCCGTAGGCAGTGATGCCGAACGCGGCAAGGCCACCTACCCTGCCCTCTTCGGCCTGGAACGGACCAGGACCATGGCTGCCGAGGCCGTGGAACGCGGTCTTGCCGCCCTGAAAGACTTCGACCATCGGGCAGAACCGCTTCGGGAGCTGGCCAGGTACATCATCAATCGAAAGAGATAACACCATGCTGATCATGAACAATCCGGCGGACCGGAAGACCGGTCTGCTCCAGTCGATCGATTCTCCGGCAGATCTTCGCCGGCTCGATGTCTCCGAGCTGCAGACCCTGGCCGGGGAACTGCGGGAGAAGATCATCCACACCGTAGCCGAGACCGGCGGTCACCTGGCCCCGAGCCTGGGCGTCGTGGAGTTGACCCTGGCCCTGCACTATGTCTTCAACACCCCGGAAGACCTGCTCGTCTGGGACGTGGGTCATCAGGCCTATGCCCACAAGCTGCTCACCGGCCGGCGGGATCAGTTCCATACCCTGCGCCAGTACCGGGGGATCAGCGGTTTCCCCAAGCGGGCGGAAAGCGAGTACGACGTGGTGGAGACAGGGCACAGCTCGACCTCCATTTCCTACAGCCTGGGGCTGGCTACGGCCAAGGACCTGAACCGGGACAGCCGCAAGGTCATCGCCGTCATCGGTGACGGTTCCATGACCGCAGGACTGGCCTTCGAAGGCCTCAACCACGCCGGCGACCTGGACAAGAACCTGATCGTCATCCTCAACGACAACGAGATGTCCATCTCGCCCAACGTGGGCGCCATGTCAAGCTTCCTGAGCCGCAAGCTGACCTCCCGGACCATGCGCCGGCTCAAGGACCACGTGGAGGAACGGTTGAAATCCCTCTCCTCGGTGGGCGAGAACATCCTCAATGTCCTCCGCAAGAGCGAGGAGAGCCTGAAGGGATTCTTTACCCCTGGCATGCTCTTCGAGGCCCTGAAGTTCGAATATATCGGTCCCATTCCCGGCCATGAGCTGGACGACCTGATCGAGACCCTGGAAAATGTCCGCGACAACAGCCGCGGACCGGTGCTGGTCCATGTCCTGACCACCAAGGGCAAGGGATACCGGCCGGCCGAGACCAATCCCGGCAACTACCATGGGGTCGGGCCGTTCGATATCGAAACCGGCCATCCCAGGCCGACCACCGGCCCACCGTCCTATACCTCGGTGTTCGGCAAGACCATCTGCCGGCTGGCCAGAGAGGACGACCGGGTCATCGGGATCACCGCCGCCATGCCTGCCGGCACCGGCCTGACCGCATTCAGCCGCGAGTTTCCGGAACGTTTCTTCGACGTGGGTATCGCCGAACAGCACGCGGTCACCTTTGCCGCCGGCCTGGCCCTGGAGGGCAAACGGCCGGTGGTGGCGGTCTATTCCACCTTCATGCAGCGGGCCCTGGACCAGGTGATCCACGACGTCTGCCTGCCGGACCTGCCGGTGACCCTGGCCCTGGACCGGGGCGGAGTGGTGGGTGACGACGGACCGACCCACCATGGTGTATTCGATCTCTCCTTTCTCCGCTTCATCCCCAACCTCACCCTGATGGCGCCAAAGGACGAGAACGAACTCCAGCACATGCTCTACACGGCAGTGAACCATGACGGTCCCATGGCCATCCGGTATCCCCGCGGCAGCGGTGAAGGCGTGGAGATGGACCAGGAACTGCAGCGGCTGCCAATCGGCAGTGGCGAGCTGTTGCGCGAAGGGGACGACGTCCTGCTGCTTCCTGTCGGGAACCGGGTTTATCCGGCCCTGGTGGCCGCCCAACGGTTGGAAAAACTCGGCATCCAGGCGGCGGTGATCAATCCCCGGTTCATCAAGCCGCTGGACAACGAGCTCATCTCCACCTGGGCCAGGCGGTGCGGCTGCGTGGTCACCGTGGAGGACAACGTGAAAAAGGGCGGTTTCGGCAGTGCCGTTCTCCAGATGCTCAACGAGGTGCACCTGCTCCTTCCAGTACGGATCCTCGGTTACGGCAACACCTTCCTCGAGCATGCTCCCCAGCAGATCCTTTGGAAGAACGGCGGGATAGATACGGCCGGGATCATCAATGGCGCCCTGGAGGTCCTCAAACAGAAAGCATGATGGAGGGGCCGCTCTCCCCTGTCGAGGTCAACCCATGGAGACCACCCCGGATACAGAGCTCTGCACCACGGTCATCTCCCACGTCATGATGCCGCATCACGCCAATCCGGCCGGGAATGTCAACGGCGGGGTGATCATGCAACTCATCGACGATGCCGCCTTTGTCATTGCCACCAGGTATGCCCGCACCAACGTGGTAACCGCCTCCATCGAACGAATCGACTTCCACAGGCCGGTCCACGTGGGAGACCTGCTCACCCTGAGGGGATGTTTGAACATGACCCACCGCTCATCCATGGAAGTAGGTGTCCGGGTGGAAGGAGAAGACATGCAGAGCGGCACTGTCCGCCATATCGCCTCGGCCTATCTCACCTTTGTCGCCCTGGACCAAGACCACCGGCCCAAGGTTGTTCCCGAGTATGTTCCGGCGACTCCGGAGGCCAGGCGCAGGCACCGGCAGGCCCTGCAGCGGCGACAGCAACGCCTCGGGCAGGACACGGCGAACGGGGCGAAAACGCCGACCTGATCGTCCTGTCTTCGGACAATGCAGGGGTGATGCGCAAGATAATCCACATCGACATGGATGCCTTCTTCGCCTCGGTGGAACAGCTGGACAATCCGGACCTGCGTGGCAGGCCGGTGATTGTCGGGGGAGACCCGGGCGGCCGGGGTGTGGTGGCAGCCTGCTCCTACGAGGCGCGACGATACGGTATCCACTCGGCCATGAGCTGCGCCAGGGCGCACGCACTCTGTCCGCAGGCGATCTTCGTCCGGCCCCGCAGGGACCGATACCGCCGGATTTCCTCCCGGATCATGGCTCTGTTCCGCGAATACACCGAGTTGGTGGAGCCACTCTCCCTGGACGAGGCCTTTCTCGACGTCACTGAAAACAAGAAAGGCCTGCCCTCTGCCACGTGGATCGCCGAGGCCATCCGCTGGGAGATCCGCCGCACCACCGGCCTCACGGCCTCGGCCGGTGTTTCCTGCAACAAGTTCCTGGCCAAGGTAGCCTCGGACATGAACAAGCCCGACGGGATCACGGTGGTCACGCCGGACCAGGCTCGGCCGTTCATCCGCGGCCTGCCGGTCCGGAAATTCTACGGGGTCGGCCGGGTGACGGAAAAACGAATGCACGCCATGGGGATCCGGACCGGCAGGGATCTGGAACGCTACTCCAGGGACGAGCTGGTCGCCGTTTTCGGCAAGGCCGGTAACTTTTTCTACGATATCGTCCGGGGAAGGGACAACCGCCCCGTGGAGCCACGTCGGAAACGAAAGTCCATGGGAACGGAAACCACCCTGCGGCAGGACATCCGTGATCGGGCAGCCATGCAGGCCATCCTGGACCGCCAGGCCGAAGAGGTGGCTGCCGGGCTGGCAGCCCGCGGACTGGCTGGCCGGACCCTGACCCTGAAACTCCGTTACCAGGACTTTGTCACCATCACCCGCTCCACCACCCCGGGCTGTCTCTTCCGGAATGCCGGGGATATCATTGCAAGGATCCCCCTGCTCCTGGCCGCTACCGAGGCCGGCAAAAGGCCAGTCAGGCTGCTGGGCATCTCGATCGCCAATCTCTGCGACAGGGCGCAGGCGGGAGGCAGCGGCCGGCGTCAGCTTGTCCTGCCGTTCTTTCCCGGTGCCGGACAGGAAAGCGGCGGCCGGAACCTGCCAGGGAGATCCTGAAATGTTCAGGCACGAGCTGAAGAAATTCAGGCAGGGACACCCGGTCGACCTGCTGCTCCTCGGCCGACGCTTTGACCTGGCCATGGTCAAGAAACTGGCCGTTGTCCGGTTGCCGCCGGCCTTCTGGATGCAGGATCCGAAAATCAACCCGGATGCCGAACAGCTTCTTCAGGTGGCCCTGGTCCTGCAGGATCCGGAGCGGTGCCGGCTGGCGCTTTCGGTCCTGGCCGAGGAGATTACGGAAAAACCGGGCCACACCACCCTCCGTCACCAGGTGGAACGGATTACCGGTAACCTGCTGCGCCAATGTCCGGAAACGACAGCTCTTTGCCTGGCTCCTCTGGTGGAATCACTGCTCCAGGACCTGCCCGACTGACGATGCCGACCACTGTTCTGCCTGAGTAGCGTGTACCTTGACGGTTACAATGTGGGTACGGATGTGATAGGCTGGAAAGACAAGATGATGTTCCGAACTCGAACTCTCCCGGATCGACACCATTCCCTGGCCGGCGGCCGGACAGGGTGAACCGGGCAAGGAAGGAACACTACAAGGACACCTGCTGCTCTTATGGAAAGATTTGTGTCATGGTTTCCGATGGATCTCCAGTTCAGCCAGGGGCTGGTCACCATGGCCGGTTATGTGGGGATCGTGATTCTGGTCCTGCTGGTTGCCCTGGGAGCGACCTGGATCGTCCGCCGCAGCCTGCTCCGGCTGATCCATCACCTGGTACGCACCAACCGGCTCCAGTGGGACGACGCCCTGATCAACAACCATTTCTTCAGCCGGCTGTCCTGGTTCGTGCCCGTGGTGATCCTTCATCTTGCCCAGGACCTGCTCCTGCCTCCGGACGGCAGGGGGGCGGAAATTCTCCAGCGGCTGATCGCAGCCGGTTTTGTCCTGGTCACGGTCAGTACCATCAATGCCCTGCTCAACGGAATCAACGATATTTACCGGACCCTGCGCGCCAGGAGCGGCAAAACCATCCGGGGCTATGTCGACGCGGCCAGGATCGTCACCTACGTACTGGGCACCATCTTTCTGATCGCCATCATCACTGGACGGTCACCTTGGGGCCTGCTCTCGGTCATGGGCGGCCTGACCGCCATCACCATGCTGGTGTTCCGCGATTCTATCCTCGGTTTTGTGGCTTCCATCCAGCTGACCGGGACCGATATGATCCGGGTCGGCGACTGGATCGAGATGGCTTCCCACGATGCCGACGGCGAGGTGATCGAAATATCGATCCATTCGGTCAGGGTGCGCAACTGGGACAAGACCGTGACAAGTATCCCCACCTATGCCCTGATCTCCCATCCCTTCAAAAACTGGCGCGGTATGACGGAATCCGGTGGCCGGCGGATCAAGCGCTCCCTGTTCATCGACATGACCTCGATCCGTTTCCTCACCGAGGACGACCTGGAACGGTTTTCGGAGATCCGGCTGCTGACCGACTATATCCGGAGCAAACAGGAGGAAATCCTGGCCTACAACCGGCAACTGAGCATGGATTCCGACCTGGTGATCAATGGCCGATGCCAGACAAACATCGGCCTGTTTCGGGCCTATGTGAATGGTTATCTGAGGCAAAACCCGAATATACGCCAGGACATGACCTTCCTGGTTCGCCAGCTTCCGCCGGGCCCTGACGGTCTGCCGCTCCAGATCTACGTCTTCAGTGCTGAACAGGCCTGGGCCCGCTATGAGGCCATCCAGGCCGACATCTTTGACCATCTCCTGGCGGCCCTTCCCATGTTTGACCTGCGCCTTTATCAGTACCCCTCCGGTCATGATTGCAGGGTTGCAGAAAAACATCTCACATTCCGGGGGACTGACTGAATACCTGACCACTCGTTCCTGAATTCCTTAAAGCCAGATCGTTGACCGGTCGATACAGAGAAAACACCGGAAGATTTTCAGGACAAGGTCAGCAGAGGAAACAGGGTATACCATGGCAGGACTTCTTTCAGCGCTGAACGCCGGCAAGACGAGCCTGAGCACCAATCAGAAATCCATCGAGATCGTCGGCAACAACATCGCCAATGTCAACACCGAGGGATACTCGCACCAGCGCGCCGAGCTGATGCAGATCCCGGCGGTCAACTTCGGCGACTTCTTCGTGGGCCAGGGTGTCACGGTGTCCAATGTCAGAAGGGATCACGATGTCTTCATCACCCGCCAGCTCCAGGAAAAAAACATCGCCGCCGGTGAAGAGCAGGGCCGTTCGGCAGCCCTGACCGAACTCGAACGAGTCTTCTCCATCTCCGACGAGAGCGTGGCCTCGGAGATCGACCAATTTTTCGATGCCTGGCAAGAACTGACCACCAACCCCAGCGGACTGGTGGAACGGGACATGGTCCTCCAGCGGGGTAAACTGGTGGGCGATGCCTTCCGCAACGTCAACGAGGAAATGGAGAATATCAGGCAGAACATCAACAACTCCATCATGGCCAAGGTGACCAACCTCAACGAGCAGATCGAGGAGATCGCCCGTCTCAACGACCGGATTCACCTGGTCGAGATATCAGGCCAGAGCGCCAATGCGGCCAGGGATCAGCGGGATCTCATTGTCGGCCAGCTGTCCCGCAGCCTGGGAGTGCAAACCTATACCGACAACCAGGGGATGCTCTCCGTGCAGCTGCCGGGCGGTTATCCGCTGGTGGTGGGCAACCAGGCCATGCGCATCGAAACCAAGATGAACGGCACCGATGTCAACCTGGAGCTGCAGATCGCCGGCACCAGCAAAGACATCCGCCTGGAGAACATGGGCGGCGAATTCAGGGGAATGTTCGAGGTCAGGGATGTCTTCATGGCTGACCTGAAAAATGACCTGGATCAACTGGCCAGGGAGTTCACCGCTGCGGTCAACGGGGTCCATGACAACGGTTACGGGCTCGACGGCACCGACACGCAGCGGCCCTTCTTCAACGATCTCAGCGGACCGCCTCCGGTGGACGACGCCAGCCGCCACGTCACCGTTGCCCTGACCGATGCCTCCCAGGTGGCCGCGGCAAGCGAGTATCCCGCCGCCCCTGGCGACAACAGGAACGCTCTGGCCATTGCCGAGCTGGAAACCACCTTTCTGATCAACGGCTCCGATACCTTTGACAACTTTTTCGGCAATATGGTGGCCAACGTGGGCATCGAGGCCAGCAGGAACCAGCTGGCCCTGAAAGGCGCCGATGATGCAGTCGTCCAGTTGCAGAACCTGCGGGACGGGTTTTCCGGGGTCTCCCTGGAAGAGGAAATGATCGACCTGATCCAATATCAGCGTGGTTTCGAATCATCGGCCAAATTCCTGTCCACCATCGACGAGATGATGAATTCCCTACTGGAACTCAAGAGGTAAGCCATGAAAGCCACCCAGGGAACCACCTACCGGATGCTCGGATCCCGCCTCAATGACCTGAGCCTGCATCTCGAGGAACTTCGGCGGATGGGTGCATCCGGCAAACGGTTGAACAGGCCATCGGACGATCCATCGGCTATCCGACCCATCCTGACCACCCGCAAGCAACTGTCCAACGTGGACCGGCAACTGAAGACCATGGGCCAGTCCATGGACCGGATGCAGGCCACAGACGGCCATCTGGAGCATGTGGAGAATATCCTCCAGCGGGTCAAGGAAATCGCCGTCAACGGGGTCAACGGTGCACTGAGCGGCGAAGACAGGACCGTGCTGGCCGACGAACTGGTCCACCTGCGCCAGGAGCTCCTGGACGCGGGCAACGCCATGGTGGACGGCAAATATATTTTTGCTGGATTTCAGGAGGATACAAAGCCATTCACCCTGAATCCTTCCTATGACCCGGCTAGCTATGACGTCAACGACCACCGTACATGGCCGGTCCTCTACAACGGCGACGACAATCCCACCATGCTGGAGATTGCCCCGGCCGAGCGGCTCCAGGTCAACCTGACCGGCAATGATCTCTTCCTGGGCAGTGCCGACTGGAACCCGCCCCCCTATGATCCGCCGACCAGCGGGGGCAATCCACCCAACAGCGTCGATGCCGGCCGGATGGACCTCTTCGCCGTCATCACCAGGACAGAGGAGGCGTTGCGGGCCAATGACCAGACCGCCATGCAGGACCGGCTGACGGAAATCGATATAGCGGCCGACCAGAACCGGCGTCTGCGCAGCCAACTCGGCAACCGCACCGCCAGGGTGGAAACGGCCATGCACCACCAGGAAGGAACCAAGGTGGACCTGCGTCAGGTCCTCTCGCGCTACGAGGACGCCGACGCAATCGAAACATTCAACGCCATTGTGCAGCAGGAAACTGCCTTTGAGGCAGCTCTGAATGTGACGGCCAAGGTGTCGAAACTCTCCATTCTCGACTTTATGTAAGTAATAGTTGAGAAAAATCTTGCCTTTTACAATCAGGTACACGATATTTGCAGAACTGGAGAAACGGGATCATGTCCACATGGACACGGCCCCGACTGATTGTGGCAAGAAATCGAGAGGGCGGCACCGCGGGCGCCCATGCACTGAATGGAGTTGAACATGCTGGTACTGACCAGGAAATCGGGTGAGGGTATTGTCATTGGCGACAATATCACCATCAAGATCATCGAGACCAAGGGAAACAGTATCCGGATAGGTATTGATGCTCCCCGCACGACCAAGATCTATCGTCAGGAAGTCTACGACAAGATCCGGAGCGAGAATATCGGGGCAGCGCAGTGGGATATTACCGATCTGGAGGCTCTCAGCGATACTCTTGCCGGCAGGACAGTAAAAAAATGAAAAAAATCATGACTCGTTTCGGCGAGATCGAGTATGACCCGGAAAAGACGATCCACTTTCCGGAAGGGTTGATCGGCCTGGAGAACCTGCGCGACTTCATCGTCATGCCCAACAGAAAGCAGGGACCCCTCTTCTGGATCCAGAGTGTGGACGATCCGGATCTCGCCTTCGTGGTCACCGATCCGACCAACTTTTTTCTCGATTACCGCGTCCTTCCCAGCGAGGAGGAACGCCGCAAACTCCGAATCAGTGAATCAGACGACTGCTTTGTTCTCTCCATTGTCACGGTTCCTCCGTCCAGAGAGATCACCCTCAACCTGGCCGCTCCCCTGCTGTTTGCCCCCAAAACCAGCAGGGCCCTCCAGGTTATCCTGGAAAATACTCCCTACGATACCAAAACACCTCTGCCCGAGACGGTAACGCCCATGACCGCCTCGTCAGGCGCCTAGAAAAACCGCATCTTCACCCGAAAACAAGGTTTCTGTTCCACCCGGGAGGTATCGGGCAGATGACGAAGGGAATCTGCCCGATATCCAGCAGGTACCAGCTCTCCGCATAGACAGGGATCGACCGAAAAGCCGATCTTCGAGGCATGCGGCATGCGTTCAGGTTCGCCAGTATCCCGGATGCAGGCACTGGTCGAACAGCGCCGCATCCCCGGCTGCGGCCAGCCAGGTTCCGGCCCTGACCGTGTTGCGGATGGCCCAGCATCACGCCTGCCACATCCTCCCGCAAATGGCCGGCCAGGAAAACAGGACGACAGCGGGCCGGCTACCAGAAGGCAGCCGGCCCGCTGTCCGGTCCGTTCCAGGCGATGGCTGGAATTACGGCAGGGTGGTCGGATCGGTCCAGATGAATCCCCGGTCGGTCAATCCCTGAATGACCCTTCTGAAATCCTGAAACCCGGGAACGCCAAGGTCCGCTTCCAGCCAGAACGGATGGAAGAAGAAGGAGCCAAAACCATCCCGCACGGTCAGAGCATAGTCGGCATTGGTCAGAATATCCTCTGCCGTGTAGTTGTAGTTGGAGGATGGATCGATCTCGCTGATGTCGTATTCGATGTTGCCGAGGTTTTCCGGGATAATGGTCTGACCATAGTAATCGTTGTAGATGATGTAGGGATAGAACTGGCCTACCGCCACATCCCGGTCTGCACCGATAGCGTTGAGATCGGGATGATCGGACGTATAGTAGACGGCGCGCTGGTAGGTCACGGGAAAACGGTTGGCAAATACCCGGTAAGCGAGCGGCGAGGCATGATAATGGGGTGTCTCCCAGGCAAACCAGGTATATCCCACTGACTGGAATTCCGCCTGCGCGCTGGTGATGCGGCCGTCGGCCCAGGCCGTTGAATCCTCTGCCACCGGCGCATTTTCCATGATATTCCAGAACTCATAATCATCGCCTGTTATCCCGGTATGGGGATTGATGGTCTCGTCGTACTGATGGGTATACCCATGCATGACCAGCGAGCCTCCCCGGGCAAGGGCATAATCGATGGACCAGCGAAGATCGGCGGCCTCGGGGTCGGCCAGGTGGATCTCCTGGGGAACACCGCCGTTATAGAGGCCGAAGGGATCCCGGTAAAATGGCATCAGGGCCAGGGAAAAGGGGATGTTGCGGCTATGGAGATAGTTGCTCAGACGCCGGATGGTATCCCGGTCCACCAGGGCACCCACATCCTCCAAACGGACAAGGGCCCGGTGCTGTTCACCATGCTGGATATCGAGCATATCGTGGAGAATATCGCAGATAACCAGGTAGCGATCGCGCGGACCTATGTAGGAAAAGGGGATATCGGCAACATACCAGAAATTGCCCGACCGGAGGACATACGGCAGCTCCTCGCCGGTCACTGCGTTGCGGATAGGCACCAGGGAAACGGCCCGGGCAGGATCGAAAATTGCCGTGGCCCCCATCTCGGGATCGGCATACACGGAATCACTGGCCGCATCGTAGATATAGTACTTGACCATGGACATGTTCTTGTACACGACAGTATCGAAGAAACCCGGTTCCGGATTCTCCGGACTGGGATCACTGTTGAGACCACGCACTCCCCAGAAACCGAACCCGTACCGCTGGGCAAAATTGTATTGCGGGTCCCAGGCCAGTTTCCAGAGATTGTACTTGAACCAGACAACCCGGTTGCCGGTATTCACCACGTCCTGAAGGAAAACAGCCGGCAGGGGGTTGTCGTAATAGGAACCGAGATAAAAGGTGATGTCATGACTGTTCACCCCGCCGCCGGTATAATCCTGGACCGGCATCATGTCCACGTCCAGTCCCTGGAAATGGCCCAGAAGGTTGCGGAGCATAATGGCATAGGCAAAACCGAGTTTGCCGTACAGCTCCTCAGGGCGATAATCATACAGGACAAGAGCTGTCCGGGCAGGATCGGCCAGAACGGGAGCCGGCCGGATCAGGCCGGTGGCCAACAACGCAACAAACACAAAACATATGCAGATCTTTTTCATGGCAGCCTCCTCTGCACTATCCGTCTGAATCCATCCTGTCCTGACGGTCCTGAAATCGATTCTCCTGCAAGGAAAATATCCCGTTCCAGCCGCCAGAACAAGAAAATTATCATTTCCCTATTAGCAAAAAAGGTGCCAAGAGAATCACCCACAACCTCAAATTATAATCTTCTGAAAATTCAAACAAATAAAACGAATCCATTCAGAAAACAACAAACTGTGCAACATGTCCATAGCAAATATTTTGAAAAATCGGATTATTTATTCCGTAAATAAGAAAAAATTAATCCAGACTGTACGGTATTCGGTTTTTTTCTTCTTAACGATGTGACTTCAGGAAAGTTATTAGTGTCTCCAGACAAGAAAAAAATAGAGTGCAACAAGAAGTGCAAGCAGGAGGGTTCCCAGGCCGAACATGAAAAAGGGAAACAGGGGAAACCTGGTCTTGGTTTCCTGCAGGGAGGGATTCACCGCTTCACCGGAAGCAGACCTTCCGGCAACCGGGAAGAAGATGAATGGAGGAAAGTAGCTCAGGTCATGCTTGGCGACAGGCTGCCGGCCGGCAAGACCGGGAACCGGACGGTCCTGAGAAACATCTGCGGCAGGTCCGCTTTCCTGAAAAGCGGTCTGGAGGGACTCATGACCGGCAGAAGGACAGGAATCTGTCCGCCCGGAACCAGCGACATTCAGGGTTGGCGCCCCTGAGGCAGCCAGGGGTGCTGTTTCACTGGTCTCCTCTTCCGTTCCTCGGGAGACAGCCGCTTCCCCACCCTGAAGAGGGATAAAGACCTCGGTGATGTCACTCTGCCCGGCAGTGGCATCGGTCGAGGCAATGGACGGCCTGGGCGCTGCCGGCCGAGGCTGTCTCTTCTTGCGGCCAGTGGTTTTCTTCTCCTCCTTGAGCCGGTACTTTCCACTGCCGAGCAGCCGATCGATCTGGGCCTTGACCGTTGCCTCCCGGGCTATGTCGTTCTTGAGCAGGGTTCGGATGGCGTGCTGCAACGGTTTGACCGAGTAGGGAATATTGTTGGTTCGGCAGAAGTGGATGAGATCCTCCTTTGCCTCTCCCATGTGCTGATACCGCTCCTCTGGATCACGGGCTAGAAATTTCTTCAGGATTCTACCGAGCTCTGTGTCGATGTCCAGCCGGTCGATCTCGGCAACAATATCGGTATCCATGAGGGCCCGGAGAATGTCCATCTCTTTCTTTCCGGGAAAGAGGCGGCGGCCGGCCAGCATCTCGTAGAGAACAATGCCGGTGGCGAAAATATCGGTCCGCCGGTCGATGCGTTTGCCCTCCATCTGTTCCGGTGACAGGTAGGCGATCTTGCCACGGATGAGCCCCTGCTTGGTCTTGTCTCCGTCAAAGGCGGACTTGACGATTCCGAAATCGATGATCTTGACGTCACCGGCATAGGAGAGAAAAATATTTTTCGGATTGATATCCCGGTGCACCAGATTGAGGCTCTTGCCCGAGGCGTCCTTGAGGGAATGAACGTATTCCAGGCCGTTGATAACCTCGCAGATGATATACAGACTCAGCTCGAGCCCCAGGGTCCAGCCTGCCCGTCGAATGGCCTTGAGAAAAGTCTTCAGATCCTTGCCCTCGATGTAGTCCATGACGATGTAGTACTGACCGTCGACCTCGCCGAGTTCATAGATCTGGACAATATTGGCATGGGTTATGGTGGAGAGGATGTGCGCCTCCCGGACAAACATCTCCCGTGCGGTACGATCCTCGGAGATGGGAGAACGGATTCGCTTGATGGCCACATACTTCCTGAAGCCCCGTGCCCCGATCTTGACTGCCCTGAATATGTCGGCCATACCTCCGGAGGCTATCTTTTCCAGAAGTATGTAATCTCCCAATCGATCCATTTCCTCTAACGTTTCCTTCCCGTGGCCGGCCGACAACTCAGCGGCAGCGATGCCTACCTGCCGGACACCCTGACTCACTGTCCTTTTGCCCGGCTATTGCACTAGATAAAAAAATTCTTCAAAATCATTTAGCTCGGCCTGCTGCTCCATGATCCGCAGGAAGATACTCCCGGACGGACACCCTCATCGGCCATGGAGCCTCTGCCGCCACCTCCCCTCTTCCGGCACGGCGGCCGACGCCGGTTGCCGATACGGAGGCTGGATTTCCAAGGTCATTGTCTCATGTTATTGTATACGATATGTTCTCCGACAAGCAAAGAATTTGCGTGACAGACCGGCAACGGCTCAGCAGACATGAATGAGGATGACCGTGATGTTGTCGTTGCCGCCACGCTGATTGGCCTCCTGCACCAGGGCCGTTGCCGCCTCGGCCATACTCTCCCGGTTCTGAATGATCTCATTGATATCCTCATCTACGACCATGGAGGTAAGACCGTCTGAACAAAGCAGGAAAATATCGCCCTTGCGGGGAACGACCTTGGTGAAACTGACCGCAACGCTGGAGTTGGGCCCGATGGCCTGGGTGATGATGTTCCGGCGGGGGTGATACTGCATCTCGTCAAAGGATATCTTGCCTGCCTTGTACAGCTCATAAACCACAGAATGGTCCTCTGTCAGCCGTTCCAGATAGCCGTTGCGGAGCAAATAGGCCCGGCTGTCGCCTACGTGACAGATATGCACCTCGTTGTCTACAAAATGGGCCGCCACCACCGTGGAGGCCATGGGCGAGTCCATTCCATTCTCATGGACCCGCTCGTTGGCGAACTCGATGGCCCGTACGATCCGGGGAACCGGTTCCGCCTCTCCGGCGACGACCACCGGCAGGGTCTCGTCGGTGAAGTCAAGCTCACCCGACATGACCGAGGAGATGTTCGTGAGCGTCTGGCAGCTGGCCCGTGCCCCGGCGGTGTGTCCGCCCGCTCCATCGGCTATGCAGAACAGTGAGAGATTCGGCAGGATGAGGAAGTTGTCTTCATTGCCTTCCCGTTTCTGTCCCCGGTCGGTACGGCCGGAATATTTCAAAGAGACTTCCTGCCAGCGGACTGTATTGTCTACAAGTATCATGACGGATCTTTTCCTGTTATGAAAATTCAGCCAAGCACATCTTCCATGTCGCCACCAGTACAGTCCTGCAAAACCAGACCGCTGTTCTGCAGAACAGTTTCAGTCTGACTCTTTGCCATTTTTTCCCTTCCAGGACAACCGAAATATCACTGTCTCCTCCTGCCGGTGCAAATCATCCGGGCTGGTCTGAAACGATATTTTCTGTTAACATTGTACAAAAGCCCCCTCTATACAGGAACAGAAAAAGCGATCTCCAGGAGGAAAGCCATGAAGCTGGCCCGTGATATCATGACCACCGAGGTGGTGACCGTCACCAGGGAGACCTCTGTCAGAGATCTGGCAAGGCTGCTGGCAGAGAAGAGGATCAGCGGCACACCGGTGGTGGACGAAGCCGGCAGAGTCATCGGCGTGGTGACGGAAAGTGACCTGATCGACCAGAACAAGCGGGTTCATATCCCGACCGTGATCTCCATCCTCGATGGGTTCCTCTTTCTGGAAAAGCCGGATCGTCTGGAAAAAGAACTGAAAAAAATCGCCGGCTCGCAGGTGGGGGACATCTACTCCGACGAGGTTATCAGTGTCACTCCGGAAACGCCTCTGGATGAAATCGCCACCCTGATGGCGGAAAAACAGGTCCACACCCTGCCCGTCATCGAGGCGGACCGGCTTGTCGGTGTCATCGGCAAGTCCGACATCATCAGGACCCTTATCTGAATCCAGCCACACCCCTTGCCAGAGGTGTCACCGACCGGTCCGGTGAGGGGCGGATTCTCCGGACAGACCGTTGTCAGGCTGTCCAGTCTGCTTCATGCTTTTCCTTCGTGTAAAGTTCCCAACGGTTGCGGCCTTTTTTCTTTGCCTCATACATGGCGATATCGGCATGACGGAGCATGGTTTCAGCATCCTCGCAGTCGTGGGGAAAAACGCTGATACCGATACTGGCTCCGATGTAGCAGATATGATTGTCGGCCTCGATGGGCTCGTTGAGGATCTCGATGGTCTTCTGTGCCACATGCTCGGCCCCTTCCACGGAGCTGGTGCTTTCCAGGAGGATGACGAACTCGTCACCACCCAGCCTGCATACTGAATCAGAGGACCGCAGCATCCTGGTCAGCCGTTCGGCAACCTGCATGAGCACCATATCCCCCACCCCGTGACCATAGGTATCGTTGATGGGTTTGAAGCGATCCAGGTCGATGAACAGCAGGCAAAGAAGACGGTTGTAGCGCTGGGCCAGGGAGATGGCCTGGGGCAGTCGTTTCCGGAAATAATTTCTGTTGGGAAGGTTGGTCAGGGAATCATGATTGGCCATGTAGCGGATCAGCTCGGCGGCCTGCTGCCGGTCGGTGATGTCGTGAAAAACCAGCACCCCTCCCTGAAGGTGTTTTCCCTGGATGATGGGTGTTGCCCGACAGTCAGCCGGAAAACTGGTTCCATCCTTGCGCAGCAGGCGCACCTCGTCGAAATGGGAAGGAATCCATTCGTTGTCCGGAGAAAAAAACGGGCAGCAATCCAGGTTGAAGTTGTCCGTCCCAGGCAGGGACATCCTGAAGACCTCCTTGTAAGGCCGGCCGATCACCTCGGCCTGGTGATATCCCAGCATCTCCAGGGCCGCCGGATTGATGAAGCTGATGGTGCCGTCTTTTCCAAGGCCGCAGATGCCGTTGGCCGCCGCATCGAGAATCTGTTCGTAGTTGCGCGACAGATGCTCCAGTTCCTGCTGGGCACGGTAGGAACCGATGATATAGCGGATACGGTTCTTCAGCACTGCCCAGCGGATGGGCTTGCGGATATAGTCGATAGCCCCGGCCTCGAAAGAGCGGTCAACGGTCTCATCGTCATCCAGGGCGGTGATCATCAGGACCGGCGGCGGATTGTCCAGCGCATCATGGATTCTTCTGCAAACCTCCGGACCGTCCATACCGGGCATGGCGATATCCATGAGCACCAGATCAAACTCTTCGTCAGCCAGGTCACGTAGAGCCTGCTGACCGTCTCCCGCCTCGGAGACCCGATACCCTTCCGCCTCCAGAAACTGGCGGAGAAGAAGCCGGATGACCTCATCGTCATCAACGACCAGGACCGCCGGCGTCACACCTGAAAATGGGGAATTCGTCATGATATACTGTTTGTACTTATCCTGGAGCCTGAACTATCTCGAGATATTCATCACGTTATATACATACTAAGAAATAACAATTATTCAAGCAGTTCTGTCAAAAACTCCTCAACTTCCCGGGCTGCGTTGCGAATCCGGGTGAACAGAGGGACGATCTGCTGCAGATCTTCCTTTTTTCCCATGTCTTCCGCCTGCTGGCACAACTCTTCCAGCTTGGCGGCTCCGAACTGACTGCTGCTCCCCTTCAGGGTATGGGCCACCCGACGCACCGCCCGGGCATCCTGCCGTTCAATGGCCTGACCGAGCTGCTCCAGCCGGTTGGGAAGGGACCTGAGAAAGACCCGGATAACGACGTCGAGGGAGCCAACGTTTTTCCGGAGCTGTTCGATGACCGTCTGCCGAACAACCGGTACATCGGCCAGCCCCACAGATGCCCCCACGTCCAGCCGGTGACTGACGGCGACATGCAGCCTGCAGCCCGGAAGCCAGGAGTCCAGGATCCGCTGGAGTTCACCGGAATCGAGAGGTTTGAGCAGGTAATCCTCCATGCCGGCCTCCCGGCACCGCTTCCGGGTGGCCGGTGTGCCGTCTGCAGTAAGGGCAACGATCACCGGCCGCGGGCGGCCGGCCTGCTCGGCCTCAGCCAGGATCCTGGCGGTGGCCTGAAAACCGTCCATGACCGGCATCTGGCAGTCCATCAGAACCATGTGACAGCGGTTCCGCCGGCAGTACTCCACGGCAGCCAGGCCGTCTTCGGCCGTGACCACGTGGGCATCGGTCTTGGCCAGGGTCTCCCGCATGACCATGCGGTTGGTCTCGTCATCGTCGACAATCAGGATGACCGGCTGACCACCGGCGACTGTCTCCTCCTGCCCGGTCCGCCTGTCTCCATCCGTCTCAGGAATCTCCTCCCGAGGCTGGGGTTCCGCCTGGCAGTTTACCCTGGGAAAGGCGAGGGAAAACCAGAAAATACTTCCTCCCTCCTCGGCCGAGTTGACTCCTATCCTGCCCCCCATCAGCTTGACCAGTTTCCTGCATATGGACAGGCCAAGCCCGGTTCCGCCATGCCTCCTGGTGGACGAATTGTCGATCTGGGAAAAGGGGACAAAAAGCTGATCCATCTTGTCTGCCGGAATACCGGGTCCGGTATCCCTGATGGCAAAAAAGAGCAGGTCTTTGTCGTTTATCTGCTCCTCGAGATGCACATGCAGATGCACGCTGCCGCTTTCGGTGAACTTGACAGCATTGCCCAGCAGGTTGACCAGAATCTGCCGAAGCCGGAACACATCGCCCCGGTACCAGCGGCAGACCGCCGGGTTGATCTCCAGCTCCACGGCCAACCCTTTTCTGGCGCCGGCAAGCCGGTAGAGGGCCATCACCTCGTCCAGGAGGGCAAAGAGATCGAACTCCTTGTCCTCAATGATCATCTTGTCCGCCTCGATCTTGCTGAAATCCAGAAGGCTGTTGATGAGGGAGAGGAGATTCCTGGCTGAGGAGAGAATCAGTTTGGCAAAGTGTTTCTGCCGTGGCGCCAGCTCCGTGTCCAGAAGCAGCTCGCTCAACCCGATCACTCCGTTCATGGGCGTACGGATCTCGTGGCTGATCATGGCAAGAAAGTCGGACTTGGCCTGATTGGCGGAATCGGCCTGTTCATACCGGTCCCGCAGCATCCGGTTGTCCATCTGGAGATCTTCGACTCTTTTCTCCAGCTCCTTGATCCGCGCCTCAAGGGCGGCGACCTCTTCTCTCTTCATCCGGACCTATGACGGAAGGGGTGAGTGTCTGTTCAATATAGCAAAACCTGTCTCTCCTGCCCAACTCTTTCCTGCTGCATCCCCCGAATGGGCCGGGCTGGACAAATCAGAACAGGCTCAACTGCCTGTAGCCTGGCCTTCCTTTCCCGCCTCCCGGTTTCCGGCGGGCAGCAGGCGGTTCCCGGAGCAGGTCCCCGCCAATCTCTGCCAGAAAACGGGACGGCGGCACTGTTCTCGTTTCGCCGTAGACCTGTCTCCTCTCGGCCCGGCACAGGTAAAGGATCTCCCTGGCCCGGGTCATGCCGACAAAAAAGAGCCGTCGCTCCTCTTGGACATGGGCCGCATCCATCTCCTGCCGGCCGGTATCCAGGGGCAGCAGGCCCTCTTCCAGACCGACAATGAAAACGACACGGAACTCCAGCCCCTTGGCAGCGTGCAAAGTCATGAGGGTGACCGCCTCGGCCCGCTCGTCATAGACCACGGTATCGGCATAGCGGCGAAGATGGCTCGCTGCCTGCTCCAGATCGGTGAATTGGGCCAGCATGGTGAGAAGACGGGACAGGTTGGGGTCTTCATCGTCCACGCCACAGTAACCGGTCACTGCCTGGACGGCATCTGCCGGAGTTTGCTCCTCAGCCAGTTTCCGGACCTGGTCACGCACTGCGGCCAGGTTCTCGACGGCCCTGGCCAGCCTGCTGTCCGCTGGTCGATGCCCCAGGAGATAATCCAGGCAGGACGGACAGGAGAGCGGAATTTCCAACTCCAGCCGCTTCAAGCGCTCTCTGCCGATTCCCGGACGACCGGCAAGCAGGGCCAGGACCTGCGTGGTATCGGCCAGGCCGGCAGCCAGCAACAGCAAATCATAGAACGGCCTGACGGGCTGCTGCAGGTAAAATGGCACAATATCGACCACCTGGAAAGGCACACCCTGTTCGGCCAGCGCCCTGGCCACCGCCTCGGCCTGCCGGCCGGTCCTGTATAGCACCCCGATATCAGAGAGCGCCACCCCTTCTGAAGCCGTCCCGGACAGGCGTTCAATCTCCCGGTGCGAGGTGCCGCCCACCAGGCGCTGGATCTGGGCGGCCACGAAACGCCCCTCACCAGCATCGTCCCGGGAGGAGGTGGAATAGAGCACGCCCGGGGCCTCCACCATGGACATGAGGGCAGGTTCAGTTTCTTGGTGGGGATTGCAGGCAATCACCCGGGCGGCTGCCTCCAGGATCCTGGCTCCGCTCCGGTAGTTCCGGTAGAGGCTGAAACGGGCCGGATGGACCGTTTCCACGAAACGGCCGAACCAGACCGGATCCGAACCGCGAAATCCGTAAATGGCCTGATCCGGATCGCCGATGGCAAAGACCGACACCCTGGCGGCCAACAGCAGGACGAGTTCGTACTGGGGACGGTTGAGATCCTGGAATTCATCGACAAAGAGATTGGCCGTCTCCTGGCACATTTCCTCGGCCCGCCGGTCTTCCTCCTGCAGGAGACGCACTGTCCTGGGAACGACCTGGTCCATGTCTACCAGGTTGTTCGCCTCCAGTTCATCCAGGTAGCGGCTGATTTCCGCAGAGGGTACCGCACCGGGTTGGAGAAAGAACCGGCTGATCGCTCTGCCGAGCTCGACAAGCCACCCTGTGCTCTCTCCGGGAAACAGCCGGGCAAGTATCCATCTCCTGGTCTCCGGGCCGGCCACCCGCAGGTCGGGCTGCCACCGACGCAACCATTCAAGGCAGTAGCCATGAAAGGTGGCCGTGAATACCGTCATATCGCGGCCAAGGACGGCCTCCAGCCGCCGACGTACCCCATCGGCCGCCTTGTTGGTAAAGGTTATCACCGTGCACCTGGCCCCGGTTTCCCTGACCAGGCGCTCTACCCGTTTCACCAGGGCCTGGGTCTTACCCGTTCCGGGACCGGCCTTGACGATGATGGCCTGTTCCGGACAATCCACGACAGCCTGCTGTTCAGGGTTGAGTGTCACCGGTCTCCCGGCCCCCTTGTCTGCGGTAATTTTGCTGGTTGTCAACAGGTCGGAGTCCACCTGCCGCCGCCTCTTGCGCGGCCTGGCCGACCTGGTGCCGAAGAGGCTGAGCTGGCCCAGCCACCGGCTTCGCTCCTCGTCGCTGAATACCCGAATCACGCCGAATTCACCGTCGAAGCCACCTTTTCTGATCACGGTTCCCTTTCTGGCCCGGTCGATGGCCTCCGCCAGAAGCGGAGAGGCCTGACGGCTGATGTCTTCCAGCGGTGCGTGGAGGAGGAGGTCGAACTCAGAGCCGAAAATGGTGATCAGCCGGCTGTAGACTGAAAGCACCTTCTTGGTGGCCGGTCCGGTACCCAGCAACTCACCAAGGATCTCGGGCAGCGGAATCAGGCTGTGCACGGCCGGAGAACCTGCCGGGTATACCGGGGAGGAGCGGTCAGCCAGCTGCATGACCCGGTACAATACGCCCACGGTCAGCGGCCGCTTGCAAACCGGGCACCTGCCCCGGTTCTCCAGGGTCTGCGCCGGCTGCAGGCAGACACCGCACCGCCGATGTCCATCCAGATGATACTTGCCCTCTTCCGGATAGAACTCGATGGTGGCGGTGAACACCTGTCTTCCCTGGGGATCTCTGGGCGAGCGGATGGCCTCCTGCATGGAAAAGTAATCGAACCCGGTGGCGAAGATATTGGCCTCCCGCCCCAGTTTGGCCGGAGAATGACAATCCGAGTTGGAGATGAGGGTGAGTCGGTCCAGGGCCGACACGCAGCGATTCATGTCGGGATCCGATGACAGGCCGGTCTCCAGGGCGAAAACATGGTCACTGAGATCGCCGAAACATTCCTCCAGGGAATCAAAGCCTGACTTGGAGCCGAAAAGGGAAAACCACGGGGTCCAGATGTGGGCCGGAACCAGAAATCCCTGCTCGGCCTGCTCCAGGAGGATCTCCAGGAGATGGCGGGCATCCAGTCCCAGGATGGGCCTGCCGTCAGCCTCCAGGTTGCCGATCCCGGCAAGGACCGTGTTGATCCGGCGTACCGACTCGAAATCAGGGGCAAAGAGAACATTGTGGATTTTGCGCACCCGGCCATCACGTTTGTAGATGGAACTGATCTCGGCCGTGAGGACAAAACGGACCTGGTGGATATCGGGCCGTAATCCCGGCGGCAGGGGGACCGGAACCAAATCCGCTCCGGAGCTGTCCTTGCGGATACGGAAAAAGCCGGGCTCGGCCTCTTCCAGGACCTCGGTCAGGTGGCTGAACCAGGCTGGATGGGTAAAGTCGCCGGTACCGACGACCTGGATACCCTTGATCGCCGCCCAGGCGGCAAGCCCATGGAGATGGCTGGCTTTGCTGGTGGCCCGCGAATAACGGGAATGGATATGGAGGTCGGCGATATAGGATCTGGTCATGGGTCATCCGGCCCCGGGGCCGTCCTTGCATGCCGCAGATCTCTGTCATTGCGGTACAGACCATTGAGCAGGATATAGTCGTAAACCGGATCAGGCAGGCCTTCCGGCCGTTTTCCCTTGGCCAGCAGGGAACGGATCGTGGAGGAAGAGAGATCGATCCGCACCTCGTGCAAATAATGGATTTGCCTGCCGTCCGGCCGCCGGTATTGATAAGTTCCGGCTGAACGGTACGGCCCGGGCAGCCGGTCGATGGCCTCCAGGACTGTCCTGTCGGCAATCCCGGGTCGGGCTGCGACCGCCAGGTCAGCCAGGCGGAGAATATCCTCGTATTGTTTCCAGAGATGCAACTCGAGCAAGGAATCAGCCCCCAGTATCAGGGTGTAGTTGTGCGGCCCCAGCCGCTCGCGGAGCCCGTGCAGGGTTTCGATGGTATAGGAGGGTGTTGGCCGCTCCGCCTCGATGAGGGAGATGGAGATGTTGTTTCGCCCGGCCAGGGCAAGCTCCAGCATGGCTACCCGGTGGCTGAATCCGGCCAGCGGCGCCCTCTTGTGAGGTGGGCCGGCAGCCGGGATACAGAGCACCGTTTCCAGACAGCACTGGTCCAGGGCTGCCTCGGCCAGGGCCAGGTGACCGGCATGGACCGGATCAAAGGTGCCTCCCAGCAGACCGATGGATTGTTGCCGGCTCAAACCGTTCCAGTGCAGTGTCGGGTTCCGGGAAACAGGGGCCAGGGACAGATCATCGCAACACGACAGCCCGCCCGGTTACGCCGTACCGGTCAGCCACGGACCTCTCCCTGTCCAAAGACGATGAACTTCCTCGTGGTCAGCTCTTCCAGCCCCATGGGACCATAGGCGTGCAACTTGGTGGTCGAGATGCCGATCTCCGTCCCCAGCCCGAACTGGCCGCCATCGTTGAACCTGGACGAGGCATTGACCATGACCGCCGAGGCATCAACCTGCCTGAGGAAGGTCTGGCTGTTTGCATAGGAGCCGGTGACAATGACCTCGGTGTGCTGGGAGCCGTACTCTTCGATATAGGCCAGGGCACCGGCCATGTCATCGACGATTCGGACCACCATGATCAGATCCAGGAATTCCGTGCCCCAATCCTCTTCGGAGGCCGGGCTGATCTCCGGAACCAGCGAACAGCTCCGTCTGCATCCGCGCAGTTCCACCCCGGCGGCAAAGAGCCTTTCGGCCACGGCCGGCAGAAACTCGGCCGCGATGTCCCGATGCACCAGCATCCCTTCCAGGGCATTGCAGACCCCGGGACGCTGGGTCTTGCCGTTCATGACGATGCGGATGGCGGTTTCGATATCTGCCGAATCGTCGATATAGGCATGACAGACACCCTTGTAATGCTTGAGGACCGGGATACGGGAGGTCTCGGCGACAAAACGGATCAACCCCTCGCCCCCCCTGGGAATGATGACATCGATGCTCTCTTCCTGGGCCAGCATGACCTGCACGGCCTGCCGGTCCACCACCGGAATGACCTGGGCCACGGCCGGATCGACCCGCTCCTCCTCCAGGACCGCCTGAAGAATCCTGGCCAGGGCCAGGTTGGAATGAATGGCCTCGGAGCCGCCCCGAAGCAGGACCGCATTGCCGGCCTTCAGACAGAGGGCGGCCGCGTCGATGGTGACATTGGGCCTGGACTCATAGATCATCCCCACCACCCCCAGGGGAACCCGCATCCGCCCCACGGTGATACCGCTGGGACGACGTTTCAGCGCTTCCACCTCGCCCACCGGATCAGGCAGGGCAGCCACCTCGCGCAGCCCCTGGGCCATGGATTCGATGACCGGCCCGCTCAGGGCCAGCCGATCAAGCATGGCAGCAGACAGTCCCTTTTCCCGGCCGGCGGCCAGGTCTTTCTCATTCTCAGCGGCCAGATAGTCCCGTTCCTCGAGGAGCCGTTCGGCTGTCCTGACGAGCACCCGGTTCTTCACGGCCGTGGAAAGGGTGGCCAACCGCCTGGATGCCCGTTTCGCCTCCCTGGCCATATTCACGACGGTCTGCTCAATCTGTTGATCCTGCATTGTTCTCTTCCGACCTCCCACTCATTCGCCTGATTCGAGCACCACCAGGTTGTCCCGGTGGATAACCTCGTCACTGTCCTTGAACCCCAAAACAGCTTCGATCTCGCTGCTCCTGAGACCTCTGATCTTTTCCAGGTCAGCAGAACTGTAGTTGATAAGTCCTGCAGCGACAACCTTATTTTTCCTGTTCAGACATTGAACAGATGCGCCCACCCCGAACCGTCCCCGGACCTCGACGATGCCGGAAGGCAGCAGGCTCTTCCCCCCCTGGACCACGGCCCGGCAGGCACCGTCATCCAGGACGAGTTCTCCCTCGGGCCGGAGGACATGGGCGATCCAGTGCTTCCTGCTTCGCATCCTGTCCTTGCCGGGCAGAAAAAAGGTTCCGACCAGGTCTCCGCTGAACAGTTCCTTGAGGATCTCCTTTTTCCGGCCAGGACCGATAAAGGAGCTGCCGCCGCAGGCCGCCACCATCTTGGCCGAGCGGATCTTGGAGCGCATGCCGCCGGTACCCAGCCGACTGCATGTATGACCGGCCATCTCCTCCACCCGGCTGTCGATCCTGGCCACTGTATACACCGGCCTGGCATCCGGATCGTCCGCAGGGTTGGCGGTATACAGGCCATCCACGTCGGTGAGCATGATGTACATGTCTGCCCCGATCATGTTGGTGATCAGGGCACCCAGGGTATCGTTGTCACCGAAACGAAGCTCCTCCACGGAGACCGTATCGTTTTCATTGATGATCGGCAGAACCCCGAACTCGAACAGGGTCTGGATGGTGTTGCGGACGTTGAGATAGCGCTCCCGCCGGGAGAGATCGGAATGGGTGAGCAACACCTGGGCGACCCGCTGGCCGTGCCGGTCAAAGGCCTGCTCATAGGCCTGCATGAGCAACCCCTGGCCCATGGCGGCCAGGGCCTGCTTGATACGCAGTTCCTCGCCCGCTCTTCTGGCGATACCCAGCCGCTGCCGACCGGCTGCCACCGCTCCGGAGGTGACCAGGATCACCTCTCTGCCGGTGGACCAGAGAAAACTCAGTTCCGCGGCCAGATTATCGATGACGGCCAGGTCAAGCCCCTGCTCGTTGGTCAGGACGGCCGAACCGACCTTGATCACCACCCTTCTGGCCTTGTCAAACAGGGTCTGACGGTAGAACAATCCATCCTCCCTGGACAACTGAAAGGTCATCTCTCCTCCTCGGATCTGTCCATCAACTCGGCCAGGGTTTCCTTGAGCAGGTCGACTCCCTCGCCGGTCTTTGCCGAAACAGGCAAAAGCCGGATATTCAGATCGGCAAACATCTTCATGACCTCGGCCAGCCGCTCTGGACCGACCAGGTCGATCTTGTTCAAGGCGATCAGCCGGGTCCGGTCGCTCAGTTCCTCCCGGTAGGCGCGCAGCTCCCGCTCCAGGACCAGGTAATCATCAAGGGGCTGGCTTTCCTGTGAAGAGGCATCCACCACATGGAGGAGGATGGAGGTTCGTTCCACGTGGCGGAGAAAGCGATGCCCCAGGCCGGCTCCCTGGTGCGCTCCCTCGATGAGACCGGGAATGTCGGCAATGATACAGGGATCACGATACGGCAGCTGAAGCACCCCGAGCTGCGGCACCAGGGTGGTGAAGGGATAGTCTGCCACCTTGGGGTTGGCGGCAGACAGCCTGGAAAGCAGGGTCGACTTGCCGGCATTGGGCAGTCCGATGAGACCGACGTCAGCCAGTAACTTCAACTCGATCCGCAGCCATCGTTCTTCTCCCGGGGTGCCGGGAGTAGCCTTGCGCGGCGCCCGGTTGGTGGAGCTGGCAAAACGGCTGTTGCCCAGTCCGCCCCTGCCCCCCCTGGCGGCCAGAAATCGCTGGCCGTGCTCGGTCAGGTCGGCCAGGATTTCACCGGTCTCGGCATCCTTGACCACCGAACCAAGGGGAACACGGATCACGCGGTCACGGCCGCTGCGACCATGCCGGTCCCGTCCCTGGCCATGGCTGCCCCGCTCGGCCTTGAAGTGGGATCGGTAGCGAAAATCCAGGAGAGAGATCTTTCCCCGGTCCGCCTCGAGATAGACGCTGCCACCCCGGCCGCCGTCTCCCCCGTTGGGACCGCCCCTGGGAACATACTTCTCCCTGCGGAAACTGACACAGCCGTTTCCACCGTCACCTGCCTTGACGAAAAACTTGACCTCGTCGACAAATCCCATCAGCAATATGCTCCCGAACCGGGCAGCGGCGAACACGCCCGGTCATTCAGCCCTAAGGTATCCTCCCGGACAATTCCCGCAACCAAGCTGCCAGAAAACAGAAAACTCGGCACCAAACACGGTTGGAGCCGAGTTTCCACTGGTTGTCTCCCTGCTGCAGGCCTGCCGCCCGGGAACGAATTCAGGGTGTGCTGTCGCGCTGTCTTTCCGCTCGATCTCTGCCTTGCGCAAAAAATGTCATTCCCGGGACATGTCACGCGTGGTCAAAACAGCACCCCACAGACCACACGGACTAAATAACAGGCCCTCCTACTGAACCGGGTACACAGACACCCGCTTCCGGTTCTTGCCAAAGGACTCGTATTTGACCACTCCGTCGATCTTGGCAAAGAGGGTGTAATCCCTGCCGCAACCGACATTCTGTCCCGGATGAATTCTGGTTCCCAGCTGCCGGACCAGGATATTGCCGGCCCTGACGACCTGTCCGCCGTACCGCTTGACACCCCGGCGCTGGCCAATGGAATCCCTGCCGTTTCGTGAGCTGCCACCTGCTTTCTTGTGTGCCATGATTTTTTCTCCGCCTTGAACTACATGGTGATTTCTTCGATGCTGAGGGCTGTGAACGGCTGCCGGTGGCCGCGTTTCACCTTGTACCCTTTCCGTCTTTTTTTCTTGAACACCAAAATCTTCTTTGCCCTCCCCTGCTCAGCGATCTTGGCGACGACCCGGGCACCTTCCACCCTGGGCCTACCGATCCTGACGTTCTCGCCATCCACGACCATGAGCACATCGTCCAGTTCCACCGTGTCGCCGACACTGCCGGGTACCTTCTCCACCCGGAGTATATCACCGGCCGCAACCTGGTACTGCTTCCCGCCGGTTCGTATTATCGCGTACATGCCAGTCCTCCTGCTGTATCGGATCACTTCATTGATGATTTTCGTGAAATCTTTTATTTAATCACATAACCATCAATATGTCAACGGGAAAGCAGAACGATTCACTGCCCGGATGAGGAAAAGTCAGGGCTGTTCCGGTTGTCCTCCCTGCTCCAGCCCCCGGGCACCACGAAGATCCGCCGAATCGAGGAGTGCTCCTTCCAGGCGGGCCCCGGACAGGTCGGCACCACGCAGGTCAGCCTGATAGAGATCCGCCTCGCGGAGATCGGCCCCCCGCAGATCTGCACCCCGCAAGTCAGCGCCCTTGAGGTTGGCCTCGCTGAGGTCGGTCTCCCGAAGATCGGCTCCCTGCAGATTGACCCGTTCCAGGTCTGCCTCCTCCAGATCCTCACCAGAAAGATCCAGGCCCGCCAGATCGCATTCCAGGCAACTGTTTTCCTCGAGCAAACGTTCCCTGAGAATCTGCTTCCTGTCCTGTGCCTCCTGGGGAGTCTCAACCGAGTACACCAGCATCTGCTTTCCGGTTTCTGTCGCCTTGTTCACGATCCCTGCCCCTGCTTCGGCCTGTTCCACCGACTGTCCGGCAGGCCCGTCATCCTGAACAGCCATAGGCCTGCTCTCAGAAATATCGGCTGCATCCCGGGTCTGCTCCTCCTCCGCCATGGCGGCGGTCGCCCCCTCTGTCTGCCCTGTTTCCCTTGCTTCAATCCTTTCCGGCGGCGTGGGCTCTTCCATCTGGCTGATCATCTCCTCAACCCTGGATCCGGGCGCCACCCCTGGAACCTCCTGCGCCGCCATCGCGTCCTGTTTCGCTTCCGGAGCAGACGGGACTTCCCCTGTCGGTGACTTGGAAACCTTTTTCGCGGCATCATCCCTGGATGCCGGTATCTTTTTCGTATCCTTCAGCTGCGCTGCACTTTCTGCCTCGGTCTCGACCTGTCGGACTGAGGGAACCACGGCCTCCTGCATGGGAACCAGTTTTTTCGACTCCACCGGAACAGTATCATCGTCCGCAACCGGCGGCGCGAGCATCTGCCTATCGTCCTCTTCCGGTTTCTGAACCGGCTGGGGGGGTGTTTCAGCAAAATCCTGCCGGTCTTCCACCAGAACATCCTGGGTTAACGGCATATTCTTCGGTCGTTTCTCGTCCGCAAGAAACACCTGCTCACCACCGCCAACCTCTTTTCCTTCCTCATCAGCCGGTCGCTCGATGATCTTACCATCCATGAGGGCACCTTTCAGATAGGCCCCCTCGAGGATGACACCGGTGAGATTTGCTCCCCTGAGATCGGCGCCGGCAAGGTCTGCCCCGCCCAGGGCAGCACCCTGCAGGTTGGCGTTACGAAGATTGGCCCCAGCCAGGTTGGCCAAAAACATTTTCGCCCCGACCAGGTTGGCAGCCTCCAGGTTGGCCCCGGCAAGATCCACCCTGGTGAGGTCCACCCCGGCCAGGTCACATGACGGACAGGCACCGGATTCCAGCAGACGACGGAAATTCTCCTGCACGGCCTGCCGAAGCGACCCTGGTGTGTCGGCAAACGCCGCTACACTTCCGGCCGTCGACAGCAGCCAGCAGGATGCGGCAACAGCAATGATACGTTTCATCATTTCCCAACTCCCGGGGACCAGTTTTTCCTCAAAAATGCTTCCGTACGTGAAAGGGGTTATACTCCAGAAACGGCCTGGATTCAACAACCGTGGAAGAGGAAAGAGAGGAATCCGTTGACAGCAAAAAAAAACCGGAGGGAATCGGTCCCCCCGGTCAAAATCGAAGATCCAGACAGGTTGTGTTCAGGTAGCCTCAGGCAGCATTCCAGTCCACCCGCTCCACCTTGCGTTGACGTTTTTGGTCGATCCGCCTCGGGACCAGGCCATTGGCCATGAAGGCCGTGCACTGCTTGCGTTTTTCAAAGGGGCAGTCGGTGATGTTCCAGCAGGGAGTATACTGAAGCAGTTTCTTGACCGCCGCTATGGAGATACCGTGCTCGTGGATCATCTCCCGCAAGCACTCGATCCATTTGATATCGTTCATCGTGTAGTAACGCCACTTGCCCTTGCGCATGGGCCTGACCAGACCTTCCTGCTCGTAAATCCTCAAGGTACGCGGATGGACATCAAGCATCTGGGCCGCTACCCCTATGGTGAATATCGCTTTTTTTTCGTCAACCATCTGGATTCCTCACTTACCTGGAGTTCTGATCGGGATGAAAACCATCCCGATCATCCCGACTGCATTGTCTACTGTGCTCAGTGGGCTTCCTTCCTGGCGGCAAAGACCTTGCCGAAGTAGCGCTCGCCCAGGAGGAAGGCCATTCCGGTCAAGCCGATACCGGCGAAGGCCACCATCCACTCGTATCCGGAGGGCACGTAGTTGAAGTATGTGGGCAGGTTGTCATAACCGGCATACTGGGGTACGATCTGTCCGGCTACGACCATGTCCATGCGGGCTACGAACATCCCCACCAGGGCCATCAGGGCGGCCGTGGACATGGCGGCAACACTCTTCAGCCTGGTCAGGAGAAGGAGTACAATGGGACCGGCCAGCCCGACTCCGATCTCAAATGTCCAGAAGTTGGTGGACAGCGGCCCGGAGATGAGAGCGTCAGCTGCGGTTCTCCCGGCGCTGCTGCCGCCGACATAGAAGGACACCATCTTCCAGAAGGTCGCGACGCTGACCAGGATCAGCATGAGCAGCAGGACCTTGGATGCTGCCTGGACACCGTTGAAGGCGATCTCGTTCATCTTCTTACCCCGGATCACGTGGGCCAAGTGAGTGAAGAGCACGGTCGCTGCAGCACCGGAAAGGAAGGCACAGGCCAGAAAGTATACCGGCAACTGACCACCGTACCAGAAAGGATGGCTGGGCAGGGTGGCGAACACACCGCCAAGGCAGCTGTTGGCCGCAACCTCGGCAAGGGCCCCCAGAACACCCAGGGCAACGGCCAGCCTGTACTGCCTGGTCAGGATAAGCCAGAACTCCAGGATGACAAAACCGACAGCCAGCCCGTAAAGGGTCCCCATCCACCAGATGTTTGAGGTGGGGTTGGGTGAGATGACGTTATAGATCAGCATCCTCCACGGATTTTCAAGCTCCATGCCGATGACGGTGAAACCGCTGATAATGGTCACCAGCGACAACCAGACCATCCGGTTGGCCAGGGGTGCGATCTGGTTGCCGCCGAATACATGGCTGATGGCAGCCAGCAGGCAAAGCCCTGTAGAAGTGATCGCAAAAAACGCATAGGTCGAGATCAACAATCCCCACGGCACCTCCCGGGTGTTGTTGTAGACATGCTCGTGACCGACAAAAAATCCGTACAGACCAACCCCAAGACCGGTGATGAGCAGTAAACCGAAAACTGCGGTCAGGACATTGATTCCAGGCCGCGCCACTTCGGGTTCGGCAGTTGCTGCCAGCGAAAAACTGTTTGCCATTTTTTCTCCTCCTTGTGATGAATAAGTATCAGAAACCTTTAGACTGCTGAGCTAGGCGCTTGCCGGCTCCGTCATCTTCTGCCTGTTCTCCTCACTGGCCAGGGAAAAGAGCCCGATCAGAACCGCGATGGCGGAGAAGGGACCCATGACCAGGAAAAGCAGGAAGGAGAGGCAGAACCAGAAGGCCTCGCTGACTATCGGTGCAATGGCTCTGAGCCGGGCAAGCAGCGTTTGCCCTGTATCGCTGTCGTGCCGTGCTGCCAGTATCGTGTTCATCATATTCATAGCGTCCCCCTTTTCTGGTATTTTCGAGGTGATGCGGTCATTCTGTTTACTTTATCTACCGCAAGCTCTGTGCCAGTCCTGGCAAGGAGGAGGAACGAAAAACGACACCAGAGGCTAACATTTCCTTTTTACAGGACTATTTTCTCTTGTAAACATTCATTTCTATGAATTTCCTTAAGTTTTTCATGGCAAAATATTTACAGTATGGACGCAATATAAGCCTAACAGTACAGCCTGACAGACGTGATACACGCCTCGACCGAACTCTCTCTTTCCGCAGAAGGAAATTTCTCTTGCGATTATTATCTAGCTGAAAAGAAATGAGTTTTTTTCACGGTCATCTGGGGACAGGTTGTCCGTGACAGGTTGATTCTCCTGAAACAGCTCTAAGCGAGGATCAGACCAATCCAGAGGAGGAAAAAATTAATGACGTAAAATCAAAAAGATAACAGAGAAATAAGGGAAAAATGGCGCAAAATACGCCCCAAGAACGAGGGGATGGTTGAAAGCGACGACAATCGACAGCAGTCAGAACTCAGCCAGCCTGTCAAAATTTACAATTTATGCGATATTACAAGAAGATATAATTCAACTCAAAAAAAGGAGCAAAAATATCTACAGGAAATATAACAATGGCAAAAGATAACTTTGTGCACGCCAGGCGGAAGGAATATGCCATATCGGCTCTGGGAAGCGGTCACCGCTTCCCAGGACCGATGACTGGAAGGAAAAACTACAAGGCAGACAGAGAGAGACAACCGTTCAATGTTCTCCGCCGCCATGTTTCTTGTCCGGCGTTTTACTGCCAAAGAGGCGATCAAAACCCTTGACGCCTATATGACAGGTGGTACACCGGGTGTCCGAGGCAAAGGCCTGGTCCCCATCATGACAGGCACCGCAATACTTGCCTTTATACAGGGCATCCATGACAAAGGCATGGGGATCTTCTTCTGCGGTACCGACCTTCATCTTGAAGAGATCCTGATGACAGGAATCGCAGTCTAAGCCCATATCTTCAGTATGCAGGGCATGATCGAAGATGACCGCCTTGACGGGCGTATCGAAGATGATCGTCTTGGGCGGCTGCATATCAGAACCATGACAGGTCTTGCAGGTGTCCTTGGCCTTGGTGCCGAAGGCTATATCGTCGTTGTGACAGGTTCCGCAGTACCTGCCCTCATTGAGGGCATCCATGGTGTAATCGCCGTTTTCCTTGGCGCTACCTCGCTTTTTCTCGAAGACATCGGGATGACAGTCATCACAGGTAAGTCCGGCGGCAATGACGTGACTCTTGTGACTGAACATCAGCTCTACCGGTTCCTTCGCCAAAATCAGAGTATTACCATAGCTGTCAATGATGACTTCCTTATCTCCGGAAGCAGCTGGCGCGTTTTTTGCCGGTTCACTGTTCTTTTTTTCCGAGGTTGCCATGCTGCCGACGGAAAAAATCAGGCCGGCACAGGCTGCCACCCAAAACGTCCAGAAAATCTTTTTTTGTAACTTCATTTGTATATCTCTCCAGAGGATTAGTCGTTCATGTAGTAGACATTGGGCAGGGCACCGGTTTCAGGCCGAAGGACCCAGACAACCTTGTCCGGTGCATGGATAAGTCTGTATACTTCGCTTTCCGGGTCGGAAAGATCACCGAAGATCCTGACCTTGGCCGGACAGGCAGCCACGCAGGCGGTATCTTTCATTCCCTTGGAGAGACGGGTGTCAAAACAGAAGTTGCATTTGTCAACGGCCCGTATTTCCTCATTGAAATACCGGGCATTGTATGGACAGGCAGCCATGCAGGTCTTGCAGCCGATACATTTCTTGGGTTCCATCATGACGATGCCTGTCTTCTTGTCCTTGTAGGTTGCCTTGGTCGGACAGACCCGCACACAGGGTGGCCTGTTGCAGTGATTACAAAGCACAGGCATGAAGATCCGTTCCGTTTCAGCCGGTCCGATGATCTTGTACCGTTCGAGAATGGTCGTCCTGTAGCCATACGAGGGAACGTGGTTTGTTTTGGTGCAGGCCTCCTTGCACCGCTCGCAGTCAATGCAACGGTTCTGGATAAACACCATCGTGTAATGGGGGCTGTACGGAAATTTGCTGGCCTTGGGCATGCTGCCGACAACGGCACCGACGTTTCTGGCCGATGTCAGCGACAACACCGTTCCGCCCAGAAAGACACCCGTTATGGCCAGGCCAGCCTTCAGGAACGTTCGCCGCTCTCTGGAGGGTAGATTTTCCACTCCCTCGTTCCGAAGCTTTTCAAGTTCTTTGATGTTCATTACACCTCTCCCTGATATAAGTAATAAGGCATCAAACCTTTCTGCACCCTTCTCTGTATGAATTCAACCAGATAAGATTGAATGACGATTCATTCAACGAATGATCAGCGAGAGATTACCGTATAAAGTTCGGAAATGCAATACCCTGTCATCAATATTATCTCCCGCCACATTCACATTTATTGAAAATCGGAAACTTTTATTTCCGTTCAAGAACCTTGACCGGGAAGGAGATGCAGGATAAGTTGAGAACATACAAATGGAAACCCTGATTTCCGCGACATTTCAACCAGAATTTGTTGTTTACTGATTTTTTGCGTATCGATCTTGTATGGTTCCATCCGAAGACACGGCACATCTTCCCAGTTCGGCGGCAATCTTCGTCCTCGACGGCGACTGGTGCATCCGCGCGGTCAACAGAAAGGCCCAGGAGCTGACCGGCCTCAAGGCCACTGAGCTGATCGGCAGACAGAGCAGGGAGATCTTTTGCTCCAGCAAGGAGTACTCCTCCCTCTCGGCCTTCTGCAAGCCTGTCCGGGAAGGGTACGTGGTCAGCAATCACCCTATCCTGATCTACACCAATAAGGGAGCGGACAGCAAGGTGGTCCTGGTGACGATCGTTCCATTACCCGGCGAAGCTGGAAAATTTTCCGGGATCGTCATCGCCATGCAGGATGCCGGAGAGCGGTCTCTACTCCACCAGCAGACGCTCAACTGCATTGCCGATGGGGTCTTCACGGTGGATGAAAACTGGAAGATCACCTCGTTCAACGCGGCTGCCGAACGGATCACCGGCTGGAAAAAGGAGGAGGTCTTGGGCACCCCCTGCGGGGATATCTTCCATTCCAACATGCACAGAAAAATGTGTCTGCTCAAGGACACAATCAAGGAAGGCAAGTCGGTCGTCGATCGTTCCATTTTCATGAAAAACCGAAACGGCGAAAACATCCCGGTCAGCATCTCCGCAGCCCCGCTGTTCACACCCGACGGCAAGGTCATCGGCGGTGTGCAGACCTTTCGGGACAATACGGCAAACCTTCGCAATGAACTGATTCTCTCTTCAGTGGCCGACGGGGTCTTCACCATCGATCGCGAGCGCCGCATCACCTCCTTTAACAGGGCGGCAGAAAAGATCACCGGCTGGACAAGAGAGGAAGTCATCGGTAAAATCTGCAGTGAAATCTTTCACTCCAGTGTCTGCGGTGATGCCTGCATGCTGCAGCAGTCCATTTCGAATGGGTCGACTCTGATCGACCGTCCCATCTTCATCAAGGCAAAAAACGGGACATCCATACCGGTCTCGATCTCCTCCGCCCCACTGGTGGATGATCAGGGCAACATCATCGGCGGTATCGAGACCTTCCGGGACAACACCATGTCCATCCGCAAGAGCCTCATCCTGGATTCGATTGCCGACGGGGTATTCACCGTGGACCGAAACTGGCGCATCACTTCATTCAACAGGGCAGCGGAAGAGATCACCGGCTGGACAAAAGAGGAGGCCCTGGGCAAGTCCTGTGCTGAGATCTTTCATTCCAGCATCTGCGGAAAGAACTGTGCCATTGCCGAAAGCCTCTACAGCGGGGCCCCGGTCTCCAACCGATCAATCACCATTCAGAACCACAAGGGGGACAAGATACCCATCAGTATCAGTACATCGCCTCTGACCGATCACGAGGGCAACATCATCGGTGGGGTGGAAACCTTTCGTGACCTGACCACCATCACCAGCCTGCGCAGGCAGCTCACCCAGAAGTATACCTTTGATGAAATCATCTCCAAGAGCATGGCCATGCAGCGGCTGTTCAGGATCATGCCCGAAATCGCCCGCAGCCCCTCCACGGTCCTGATCCTGGGAGAATCCGGTACCGGCAAGGAACTGGTGGCCCGGGCGCTCTACAATGCCAGCGAACGCCGTGACAAACCCTTTGTGGTGGTCAACTGTGGTGCCCTGCCCGAGACACTTCTCGAGTCCGAGCTGTTCGGCTACAAAAAGGGTGCTTTCACGGATGCGCGAAAGGACAAGGCAGGCCGTTTTGCCGCAGCCGAGGGCGGCACCCTGTTCCTGGACGAGATCGGCGACATTCCCCAGAGCGTACAGGTCAAGCTCCTGCGGGTACTGCAGGAAAAGGTGTATGAACCTCTTGGCTCCAACACGCCGGTCAAGGCAGATGTACGAATCATCACCGCCACCAACCGGGACCTGCAGTCCTTGGTGAAACAGGGCCTGTTCCGCGAAGATCTTTTCTACCGGCTCAACGTGGTCAGGATACAGCTTCCGCCGTTGCGGGAGAGAAAGGAAGACATTCCCCTGCTGATCGACCACTTCATCAAGAAGTACAGTGCCCAGCAGGGAAAGGATATCGTCGGCATCTCCGCCCAGGCGCTTAATATCCTGATGCGGTATGATTATCCAGGCAATATCAGAGAACTGGAGAACATCATAGAGTACTCATTCATTCTCTGTGAGGGAGGGTACATCCAGCCAGAGCATTTGCCCGAACCTTTTGCTCCATCCAGTTTTTCACCTGGAGAGCAGGGTGCGGCAGGTACGCCCCAGACCCTGGAAGAGGTGGAGAAACAGGCCATCGAGATGGCCCTGGAAAGAAACCGGTGGAAAAAAATGGTCACCTGCAGAGAACTCGGCGTCTCCAAGGATACGCTGAGGAGAAAAATAAAAAAGTATGGTCTGAAAAATCCGCTGGAACACCCGTCCTGAATGTTCCGATCCAGCCTTTGGCCTGGCAGCCGTTTGCTCCTTTTTCTTTCCAGTGGCCGAGAACAGGTCTGAGACCTTGACTATTGTTGGAGGTAATACTTCAGAAGCGGCTCGGAAGTGATGATGAAGTAGAGGGAGTGCTCCTGTTCCTCTTTTTTCTTTCCAGCGGGCTCAGCCTGCACATTATCAGTGGCTTCCACCTCTTCCCTGCCGATCTCGTCGATGGACAGGCTGCTGTTCAATTTTACCGTGGCGATGATATCGATCTGGCCGCTCTTCTTGGCTGCCTCGAATAGGGCTTCGTCGATCAGACCGTCCTTGCCGTATGCCCAGTAGACGATCTTGGAATGGGCCATGGTGGTGGGCTCGCCAAAGGTCAGCATGAGCTCGCCGATGGCGCTTTTCAGATCCTGTGTCGATATACCCTTCTGCCTTCTGTAAATGGCCAGCACCCGGTCTGTATCCTTTCCCACAACAACGGCCACATCTTCTGCCTGAAACTTGTAGGTTCCGGGATACGCCTTGCCAAGAAGATGCTCTTTGGCCAGCTTCTTCTGTTCAGGCGTCAACTTCCTGGCAAGAACATAACCTGACATTCCGAGCTCTAGTTTCTCTACCTGCTCTGTCAATACTTTACGCTCATTATTTTCCTGCGCAACCGATGTGATAACTGGCAGAAAGAGCGCAAATACAACTAAAAATGCTACAAGACAAACTGAAAAATAATTTTTTTTATGTTGCGCTAACAGTACCATTTCCATGGTTTCCTAAGATTGAATAAAAGACCCCGGCCGGCATTGCCGACCGGGGCAGGTGCACATCGCAATAAGCTGAAAGATGACTATCTTACTGCTTATACCGCTCTTTCTGCTCTTCGTGGATGGCCTTCATGACATCCTCGCCAAAACCCTTCTTGTACCAGGCGTGCTCGGGCTTGGCCAGGAGCGCGTCGATCTCCTTCTTGTACTTCTCGGTCAGTCCCTTCTTCTCAGCAAGGCGCATCAGCTCTGGGATGAACTTGAAGTAGAAGTTGTGAGCCACGTCATACAGACCATGCCAATGGGTATAGTCAGGTCCCTGCATGGCAGCACCGTGACGGGCACGACGGCCTTCATGATGCCACAGTTCCCACCAGTACCAGCCCAGCTCGGTATGAAAGGTGGAACCGAAAATGAGACCATCTTTCTTGGCCATGCCGTACAGCTTCTTGGTCGGCTTGGCGAACTTTTCGTTGTAGGTCACGACCAGGGCGTCAAACTGCTTGTAGAAGTTGTTGACCTGCTGCTGGCCATGGCACTGCTTACAGACAACCTTCATGTTGTCCCGCCGCTCCTCCCAGCTAACAACCTTGACGACCTCACCCTCAGCAGGGGTCTTCTTCCACTTGCCGTCCACCAGACCGAACTTCTTGTACTTGATGGTCTGGCCGGGCTGCGGAGGTGTATCGCCGGGGATGTCGGTAACCGTACCGTCATCGAACACGACCCGGTTCAGCTTGACAGAGACTTTCGGCCGCAGGGTCCAGGAGATACGGTCACCAACGTTATGGGTATTCTCGGTGATTCCGCCGTCAGCCTTGACCGTGGAGCCCATGTGACAGGTGGAGCAGGTGGGTGCAGTATAGTAATCCTTGCCCAAGACCCACTTGCCGACCTTGAGGATGTTCATGCCGTTCATGCCTTTCTGGCGAATAGCAGAATAGTAGGCAATACCGTGCTTGGATTCCTCGTAGATCTCCTTCTGCGGATGGTCCGGACCCAGATGGCACTTGCCGCAGTTCTCGGGCTGCCGGGCAACCGAAGAGCGGAAGGAGTGCTTGCCGTGACAGGCCATGCAGGACCCCTTGGTTCCGTCGGGATTCAGGCGCCCGATACCGGTATTGGGCCAGGTCATGGGATCCAGCATGACAGCCTTGAACTCGTTCTTGAGCGGCTTGCCATCCTTGTCTTTCATCACCTTGACAATAGAGCCATGGCACTGCCAGCAGCCATTTACTGCATCGGCCTTGTCTTCCATGGAGCAGATCACCTCCCCTACTACATTATCCAGGGAGGCCATGATCTGGCCGGCCGTGGCATGGTGGGAGTTCATCATCTCCTTGGTCTCTTTCTCGTGACAGTAGCCACAGTCCTTGGGAGAGATGATGGTCTTGATGAAGGCACCCTCGTGCTCATAACCGAGCATATCGCCCTTGTCAGCAGCATGGCAGTTGTAGCAGCCGATCTGACCATCCTGGGCGGCAGCATGGGGAGAATTCTTCCACTGCTGTACCAGAGAGTAGTTTTCTTTCAAGTGACAGTTGATACACTTGACATTGAGTTTTTTCACTTCCTCGTTGGATGCATTCTTGGACTGCTCTGTGGTGGCGTACGCCGACCCTGCCACGAACAGGCCAACAGCCATAAAACACAATGCTTTTTTCCAATGTTTCATACAGTTCCTCCTGCAATAGGATTTGTTTGAACCTACAACTTCAGGTCGGTGACCCGACCCCCTCTCCTTTTTTTCGCGTTGCGTGCACCTCCTTTTGTCTTGTTTATTGAACCTCCTTGAAAACGTATTCTCTTGTTTCAGACATCCCTACCCTACAGATGCTAGCCAACTAGCCAACCGCCTCCTGCCGGGCTACGGGATCGTCCTCCTGCCAGAAGGGAAAGATCTTCCCCAGAATGTACAGGATAACAATGGGAGCCACCATGATGATAATGGCTGCCAAGATACCCTCTTTTTCGAGCCACTCGGGCCGGAAGAAGACCGAGCCGCGCTCGCTCTTGGACATCAGCTGTCCGCCGATGACCACATTCCACCGCATGAGCAGAACCTGAATGAGGATCATCAGCGAAACCAAGGGAGCAAAGAACTTGACCACCCCGTCGCTGAACCGGATCAGGCTCAGAGCCATGAGGATGAAAAATGGAATAATGGAAAAGATCATCACCTGGCCAACCCAGTAGCTGTTGTACAGTGGTCCCCAAAGCAGGGCATGCAGCGTATGCCAGTGATGGGTAGCCATGTAGGCATGGGAGAATACCTCGAGCATTTCAAAGACAAAATCGAGGATGAAAAATCCCCAGAGGAACTTGATACAGGTCCGGATACAGACCATATCCACCTGTCCTCGTTTGATCACAAAGTAGGTGAGAATGATGCCGGCGATACCGGACACGCAGGCGGAGAGCAGGAAGATGACCGGCATGAGCGGTGTCGCCCACAACGGATTAGCCTTGACACCGCCGAAGATGAAACCGACATAGCCGTGCAGGACACAGGCCATAGGAATACCGATCCCGGCAAGGAAACTGATGATCTTGTGATCGAGCTTCAGGGCCTGGGGCGAGATATTGTCACTGCCGAAGGTCAGGATGGAGTAGAGAAAGCGCATGAACCCGCTGGCCTTGGCCTTGAGCCTGACCATGGTCTCCCGGTAGATGAACAGGATCTCCATGATCAGGACAATGGCGTAAGCCGAGTAGATATATCCGAAGCCGGCCATGGCCGAGGTCGGATTGGGGGTGAGCATCATGTTCATGGCCCGTTCCGGATGGCCGAGATGATTCATCAGCGGCATGGTGGCGCAGGCCAGGAAGGCCAGGGCAAAAACCAGGGCAAACCGGGCTATTGGTTTGAGCTCTTTGACATGAAAGACATGGTAGAGCGAGGAGACGATGAACGCTCCGGCGACAATACCCGTAATATACGGATAGAGAACGATCATCAGACTCCAGTGAACATGCAAATCGTTTGGAAAAACGTATCCCGCAGCATGGGATGCTGTTTCAGCAAGTCCGTGCATTAGACCACCTCCCTTCTCAGTCCCAGGTAGTGCAGGGACGGTTTGTTCCCCATATCCGGCTTGAGAACCGAGATCACGTGGGGTTCGTGCAGTATCTTGTATACTTCTGAATTTTTGTCATTGACATCACCGAACTTCCTCGCCTGCACCGGGCAGACATTGACACAGGCGGGAAGCAGGCCCTTTCGCACCCTGTGATAGCACCAGGTGCACTTGTCGGCGGTTCTGGTGACCGGGTGCAGGTAGCGGACCGAGTAGGGACATGCCTGGATGCAGTATCCGCAGCCCACGCACCGCTTATAGTCAATGAGGACAAAACCGTCTTTTGTCTGAAAAGTAGCGCCCACCGGACAGACCTGGGTACAAGATGGGTGCTCGCACATGTTGCAGAGCTTGGGCACGAAAAAGGTGTCCCGTACCTTACCTTTGATATCTTCCCGAGGTTTCTGGTAACCGGCCAGGCCGCCGTTCGGGGAATCTACATATACGTTGTCCAGGTCATCGATAATATACCGTTCCACCCAGGTACGGTAGAATCCGTCCGGCACCTGATATTCGTTTTTATCTGCCACACAGCAGGAGCCGCAGCCGATACAGCGAGTGACATCAACGATAAAGACAAATTTTTTCTTCTTGATGAAGGGACCGGTCTCCTCTTTCATCCCTGGAATCTGCTCAGGCAGATCCATGGCTCCAGCCGGTATGACCAGAAGCAGCGATCCGGCGATGGTACCACCGAGAACCTTTTTGATGAAGGCCCGCCGATCCCGATCGATCTCTCTTTTTATTTCCTGCATAGTCTCCATTACTTCTTCTCCTCTACCTTGATCCCCATCATCTTTTTGGCCATGTTCACATAGTAGAGTGGCGCGTGTACATGGTGGCACTGATCACAGACGTGATCCGGACGAACCTTCTTCTCTTCAAGATGGTTGGGCATTTCGATCATCTTTATGGATTCCTTCGGCCGGGCACGGATAATCTTGTTGTGACACCGCAGGCACAGGGTGCGGATCTCCTCACCCTGCTTTACCGGCATCTTGGCAAAGACCTTGCCGTCTTTCACATGGTCGGCATAGGCAGAATGACAGAACTCGCAGGATACGGTCTTGTGAACGCCCTTGAGATGTATCTTCTTGATGAACGGATGACACTCGAGGCAGGAATCGTTGGTCTTGTTTCTGATCTCCCGATTCATCTCGTCTTCAATGGCACCGGCTCTGTAATGGCCATAGATACCAAACCCTTCCGGCAAAAACGCCTTCCGGGCAAAAAAACCTGCCACGCCGATCAAGATCAGGACGACAGCAAGCCTGACCACATGCGTGGCACTGCCTGACTTGTACTCGTTTTGCACCTCTTCCTCCCTGTTGTGTTGCAAAAAACAAAAAAATCCGCAGGCCTCCTCTAGGAGACCCGACCCTTGCCAGTTACCCCTTCTCCTTTTCCCTCGACCAGAAACTCATGTTGCCCTTTCGATAGAAAGGGGTCAACAGGCGGCACCTGGTCAACAGACTGGGTTTGATTTCATCCGAATCACATTAGTGCAATTCCCATTCCAATTAAAATGCTGACTGAAAACATACAATTAACGTTTTAACCTCCCTGAAGGTTACCTGCAGGTAACAGGTATGGCATCCAACTGTTACCTGCAGGTAACCTTCAGGGAGCAGGCATTGCGCAATTGATCCAGATCAAGGTAGAGTTGGGACGGAATATTTACTATAATAGATAAATTGTGAGAATAGCAAGTCATTGGAGGCCAAGAGCCTCATTTTTTTCTATCGCCTACTCAACATTCTATCTTTTCGCCGAAATGTTTACTGCCAACAGAATGGAACGTGAAAAAAAGACTGTCAAAACGATGATTCATCGTTACTGCGCCGATAAACACCAGAGTCCGAAAGGTCGGCTGTGCGAGGAATGCCGCGGTTTGCTCGAGTATGCCTACAAACGGCTGAACCGCTGCCCCTTCCAGGAGGGAAAGACCACCTGCGGCAAATGTCCGGTTCACTGTTACCGGCCGGGAATGCGGGAAAAGATTCAGGAGGTCATGCGCTACGTGGGACCCAGGATGATTCTTTCAAATCCCGTGATGGCACTCCAGCACCTGCTGGACGGCCGGCGCCGTGAACCCCGAAAACCCCGGAAATCCCGGAAGCCGCCGGCTTGACACCACCAGGTAAATCCCGTAGAGTAACAACCGTTTCACGAACAGGGGGGCGCTGCCTCCACCGGCTGGCGCCCCTCAACATCATGACCGGAAAAATCCTTCGATGTTTGGAATCGGACTTCCCGAAATGCTCGTCATCCTGGCCGTGGCCCTCATTGTGGTGGGACCGGACAAGCTGCCGGATCTCGCCCGCTCGCTGGCCAAGGGCTTGAATGAACTGAAACGAACCGTCAACCAGCTCAAGGAAAACCTGAGCGAAGAACACACGGTGATCAGTTCTGTCCAGGAAGATCTGCGCAAAACCGCTGATCATCTCCAGGGCCAGTTCCTTGGCGAAGAAACCAAGATCTGGCGACCGGATCAGGATCTGCAGATCGAGAATGGAAACGGCCCTACCATTGATGTAGAACCGGTCGAGGAGGTAGCCGAGGAGGAATCCGACAAGAGAGATGCTGCAGAGCCGGAACCAGCCCCCCATGCCACTCCGGAATCCGCTGACCTCGCGGCCAGCGACCCGGGAGCAGACCGGTCCCTTCCTTCTGCAGAAGAGGATTCGCAGCCCCGGCAGGATGCTTCATCCTGAAAAACATGTACGCCGCCCTCGAACACTTCGCTCCCCATCACAGGGAACTCCGACAGCGGCTCATCCGCAGCTGTGCGGCGATAGTGATCGCCTCGGTCCTTGCCTACCTGCAGATCGACCGGCTTGCCGCTTTCTGCATGCAGCCGCTCTTCCAGGCTCATCCTGCCCTGCAGAGACTGGTCTACACCAAACTGACCGAGGCCTTTATCACCTACATCAAGCTGGCCCTCCTGGCCGGGGTGATCATCAGCTTCCCCTATATCCTCTACCAGGTATGGATGTTCATCTCTCCGGGCCTGCTGGACAACGAGAAACGACAGGTTCGGCGGATCATCCTCTGGGCCAGTCTTTTGTTCGCCGGCGGCGCCCTGTTCGCCTTTTTTTTCGCCCTGCCGCGAATACTTGCCTTTTTCATGAGCTATGCCGGCAGCAACCTCGAGCCCATGCCGAGACTGGGCAGCTACCTCACCTTTGTTGCCAGGATGGTGCTTGCCTTCGGCATAGCCTTTGAAATCCCCTTTCTGATGGTCATGACCAGTACAACCGGGCTCGTCTCCTCCGACCACTTCAAGAAGAAACGGCTGTACTTCTATATTGTCATCGTTGTCCTGGCCTTTCTTCTCAGCGCCGGCGAAATCACGGCAACAGTCCTCCTTTCCCTGCCCTTGTTCGCACTCTACGAGGCGGGAATCCTGGCCATCAGGGTCTTCAGGACCAACCAGGAGAGCGAGGACTGAGATCATCCCTCGTTTCTCCGCAGCAGGAAGACCTCACCGGTGATCCATTTCCCTGCCTCACGCCGCAGCCCGGCCCGTTTTACCTGCTGCACCTGCCAGCCATATTTCCTGGCCAGGGAAGTGACGTATACGGGATCATGGGAAAAACGTCCTGTGGCCTGCAGCCGGAACGGCCTGTCAGCGCCATGTTCGGTAGAGAAGCAAAACAGGCCGCCTGGCTGGGCGACAGGATCCAGGGCGGCAAACAGGGGCTCCAGATCGCCCAGGTAGGTCAGGACGTCTGCTGCCACCAGAAGATCGGACTTGGGCGAAACATCGGTGAGGTAGTCGATGATGTCGGCAACAGCCAGGACATCGTAGAGTGATTTTTTCCTGGCCTGATCGATCATCCTGGCCGAGAGGTCCACCCCGGCCATGAAACGGCAGAATGGACGAAACACCTCGCCGGCCAGACCGGTACCGCAGCCGAGATCCAACATTCTTGCATAGCAGCTTTTTCTTCCCTCAAAACGGGTGAACAGCTCCTGCAGAAGGGCCGGTACCCTGTAGTCAAGGGTAGAGAGCAGGTCCTGCTCGAACCTGCCGGCATACTGGTCAAACAGCTCACTGATATAGGTTTTGGGCGGTCCAGCCATGGTCCTGCCCTCCAGGGAGGCCAGCATATACGCCACTCCCTGGTCGTCTGGCCGCAGCCGCAGCAGCCGCCGGTACAGTGATGCGGCCCTGGAATACTCGCCCAGGCGATGATACAGGTAGGCCATGTTGTTCAGCGCAGCACAGTGGTCGCTGTCCCGGTCGAGCACCTGCCGGTAGAGTCGGATGGCTTCCTCCAGCCGGCCCGCGTCTTTGTAGCAGCCGGCCAGGTTATACTGTACATCCAGATCATCCGGTGCCAGACGACCAGCTTCCAGGTAGGCCTGTTCTGCTTCCGCTAGCCGGCCGGCCCGCTTCAGGGCCAGACCGAGGTTGTACCGGTAATCGGCTGACTCCGGGCAGAGCGCAGCGGCCCTGGAAAAGAGTTCCGCCGCCTGGTGGTAGCGTTTGCGGCTGAACTGGAGCAACCCAAAGTTGTAGAGCAGCAGATCGCCGTCAGGATGGAGGTCCAGGAGAGTGGCATAGCCACGGGCAGCCTCCTCCAGCTGCCCGGCCTCGTGAAGGGCAAGGGTCTGTTGATACAGGGCCTGCTGTTCTTCAGGACGCATCCGAACACTCCCGTGGCTGCCTGTTTTCCCGGGGGATCACCTCCTGCTTGAGGAGGCAGCAGGAGATTCTGTGCCTGGGCCTGCCGTCCGGAAGGTAGGCGATATTCTCTCCCTGGAGCAACTTGTGCATCACGCAACCTTCAGGGATGGACAGGGAAAAAAAACGATCCTCGTTGAGCCCGGAACGGGAACACAGCCTGTCTCCCTCGATGACCAGGCTGTGGATGGGATAGTCCTCGCACAGAGGACAGCGGTAGACCCGGCCATTGGGAAAGACAAAGAAATTCTCGGCCACAATGCCGGCACACTGGAACCGCTCTCCTGGATCGAGAAACACTTTGGGATAGGTGACATGGATCCCCGTGGCAGCCACTTCCCGGGCAACAGGGGGCACAACCCGCAGCCAGTGATCCGGATCGACCTGCCAGCCGATCCCCTCCTGTGGTTCTCCACTGGCCGGTTTGCCCCGCAGGCCGATGACCTGGATGAAAAACCGTTCCACCCCCAGGTCCGCGAGCAGCGGCGGCATCCGGTGCAGGTGATCGATATTCAGGCCAGAGACCGTATAGATCAGGCTGGTGCGGAATCCCTTTTCCACCGCCCGACGCAGGTTGGCCGTGCATGTGGCAAAGACGCCCTCACCCCGGATGGGATCATTGACTCCCGGGTCCGGTCCGTCGAGGCTGAAGCTCAGGAAGTCCAGTTCACGCGGTGATACCCTGTCAAGAAAATCGTGGAACAGGTAGCCGTTGGAATCCACCGTGACATGGTAGCCCATTGATGCCGCGATCCGGACGATCTCGGCCAGGCCTGGGTGCAAGGTCGGTTCGCCGCCCAGGAGAATGAGGTTGCCGGGCTCATCCGGACCGACAAGGAGCTGCAGCCATTTTTCCACGGTCTGCAGGGACAGCATAGCCTGTCCATGCTGGGCCGGATTGATATAGCAGTGTCGGCAGGACAGGTTGCAGCCGGTGAGCAGATGGAGAAAGACATTCCGTTCACCAGGCCTGAACCCCACTGTCCGCGCTTCCAGTTCCCTGTTCATCGCTGTTCCTCTGGTTGGGCCAGGGTATAGCGGGCCAACAGGCTGTCCCGCCAGTAGGCGTGATGCCTGAAAAAGGTCTGAAAGAGCCTCAGGCTCTGCTCCCGCAGGACCCGGCCGACTATCTCCACCTCCATTTGGGCATAAAGGGTATTGAGCTGGTAAAGCGGCAGGTTGGTCCCGCCACCCATCACATCTTCATAGGCCCAGACGAACCGGCGCACCCCGGAGAGGAGCATGGTGGCATAACACATCAGGCAGGGTTCCATGGTGGAGTAGACCGTAATGGTCCGGCAGTCGATTCCCGGATTTTCCTTCAGCAGCGTGCGAAGGGTGACGATCTCGGCGTGATCGATCTCGTTGAGGTTATCGCCACGACTGTTGCGGCGATGTCCCCTGGCAATCACCCGGCCATTGTGGACAAAGACGCATCCGACCGGAAACTCGCCCTTGTCCAGGGCTGTTTTTGCCTCGGCAAGGGCCTGCTCCATGTACCGCTCATGTTCCATCACATCCAGACCGTTCCAGTTTGTTCCCGTGGTAGCACTATGTACACCAGTTGCCGCAATCCGGCCACTCTTTCATGCCAGGTGGCATCCGGATCACAACCGGCGGCCGAAGCGAAGAATGGTCTTGGCCACCACTGCGCCGGTCTGTTCCTGCTGCCAGTCATGGTTCCTGTCGGTGCAGGGGAGAAAGACCAGCTCCGGCCTGCCGGTGAACACTGGCTGCGATTCGGCCAGGGGGAGGACCTGTTTCCTGTGAACCGCGGCCGCGGCCAGGATCGGCCTGACCGCCTGCCTGGCCTCTCCGGCCGGCAGGGTGACCGGGTGCATGTTGTCCAGGTATGCCCTGTCCGCCAGGTTGAGGCGCCACTGCCCCACGCTCACCTGCTGGCCGAGACGAAGAAAGATCCGGGGACGCAGCCTGAAGGCCGGGACCCAGAGATGCAGTTCCATCCCGCCCCACTCCTTCCTGATCAGGAGCGGCTGGTTGGTCAACCGAAGAAAATCGGCAAAGGAGGCCATGGATAACGAGGGGAAGGAGCAACGCAGCCGCCAGAAGGGCAGATACAGATCACCGCGCCCAGTGGCCACCTGCCAGGAAACGGCCTGGAAACCGGTCCGGTTCAAGTGGTAGGCGCTCAGGCAGTTGGGGCAGATGGACACGACACTGTCTCCCTGCCCTTCGAGATTCCAGCCGCAACGGGGACAGAGGGCCGGTAGAAAACGTACCTGCCAATGCTGCCGAAACGGCCCGCCTCTCGCAGGCAGGGAATCGGCCGGAGGCAGGACCCCCAGTTCCGTACCGGTTACCCCGTCGGCCAGCCTCCTCTGGCCGTCCAGGTGAAGCGGCAGGTAGACGAGGCTGAGCGTTTCCCCCACCAGAACCGGAAAACCGCCGGGAGCGGAATCCGCCAAACCGCTTTGCCGTATCAGACTGTCGAGGACGGCTTGCAACCTGAGCGTGGGATCAATATAGTATCCACCGTCCTGCGGCGTCAGCCGATGCAGCGGCATGGCCTGAGGACGAAGGCCAAGGCTGGGAGCCAGCAGCTCATGCCGGTACAGGAGCTTGGTCGTGTCGATCAGCCGGAAATGGACGCCCTTGCTGTCGACATCATAGACCGCCCCCCTGAACCGAAGGTATGGAACATGGACAAGACGGGTTCCCCCTGTTCGGCGGGAGCCCAGAGGGAGCGTGTAGCGGGAGGGGCCGTCGGTCAGGAGATAACTTTTCACCCCGCAGTAGGAGCAGGTCAGCAGCCGGTCGGTTTCCCAGAGGGTGACCGGGGCCCCGCACTGTGGACAGGGCTGCTGGAGTTGGAGCCTCATGTGGCCGCCAGGATATGGATGCTACTGCAAGGCCTTGCCGCAACTGTTACAGAACCTGGCATCGGGCAGATTGTTTTTCCTGCAGTGGGGACAGACCCGCTGATGCGGTTTCGCATCCACCGGCTTGCCGCAGCGGGGACAGAATCGGGAACCTGGGGTAAGATTTTTGCCGCAGTGGGCGCACTGCTGGAGAATGACCTGCTGGTGACCGCAATAGGGGCAAAACCTGGCATCAGGCGCGATATTGCGCGCGCAGTCAGGACAGACGACAGGAGGCATGCCGTCTTTCCCGGTCGTGCCGATGGATCCGAACAGACCTGGAATCAGCATGCCCATTCCCAGACCGATACCGGCGCCACTCCCCTCTCCCTGGCGGGCGGCCTCCTCCATGGCCATGGCAGCCTTCATGTGGACGAACCGGTCCATATCCCCGATTACCTGGAGCCTGGATTGATCGTCGATGGCCTCCTGCACCTCGGGGGGTGGCGTGATGGAGGTGATGTAGAGGCCATCAAGCATCAGGCCGAACCGGTAGAAGTCCGTTACCAACCGCTCCCGGAGACCGGCGGCCAGTGCATCGAAACTGCCGGGCAGGTCGAGCAGCGACTGCAGATGCTCCCCCAGGTGATCGTTGAACCGGGAGACAATGACCCGGCGCAGGTATTCCTCCACCTGCCTGGTGGTAAACTTGCCCATCGTACCGGCCAGTGTATTGATGAACAGTACCGGTTGCACCACCCGGATATTGAACACTCCATGGGCCCTGAGGCGCACCAGGCCCAGCTCGCTGTCCCGGAAGGCCACTGGATCCCGCGTGCCCCACTTGAGGTTGGTGAAGACCTTGAGGTTAACGAAATAAACTTCAGCCCGGAGCGGGCTTGTCATCCCCCACGGTGCGCTGAGGATCTTGGTCAGTATGGGAATGTTGGCCGTCTTCAGGGTGTGGCGGCCTGCCGGAAAGACGTCACCGGCCCGGCCCCTGTAGAAGAGCACGGCCGCCTGGCTTTCCCGGACCGTCAGCTGCGCGCCATACTTGATCTCGCCCGAGCCGTGTTCAGGCAGCCTGTGAAGGAGCTCCTGGCCGGTATCGTCCAACCACTCCAGTGATTCAAGCAGAATGATATTGTTCGCACCCATGAAGGACCTGCATTTCATGTTGTCTCCGCAGGCCGCTGGCCGGGCTGCGGCAGGAAGGGGTTGTCTCGGACCTCATCTGCATTATAGTACAGGGCAGGTTCGATCAACAAACACTATTTCCCCAGGAAGAGGTACATGGATTTTGAAAAGGAATGGAACCTGGAAACGGCCCTGCAGATAGTGCAGCATCCCACTGTGGACAGTAGGACCTGGGCAGAGGCAGTGGAATGGCTGCTCCGGTACGGTCCACCAGAAATCAGGGAGATCCTGCTTCAGGCCTCCGGCCATGCCACCAGAGAGTGCTTTCCTGAACTGAAACCAGAGGGTTTCACCGACCAGGGCGAGCCCTGCTACAAGATAGACAACCTGGCCCGGGCGCTGAATATTTCCGAGGAAGAGGCCGCCCGGTTGATCGCCGAAAAGGAACAGAAACACGCCACCCGGCTTCTCTTTGCAAACGAAGAAACCAGGAAGATCCAGTGAGGATCCTTGCTCTTCCTGCAGTCCTGACTGTTGCCTATTACATACAGTTTCATGCCATTACCAGACATTCCCCTGCACCCCGCCACTCCCCGAACAGCCTTTCCCTGTATAACTGACTGGTTTATTGTAAAAAAAACCAAGAAGAAAAAAAATTCCGTCTGGCACAGAATATGCTTAATAAATAGAAATATGCAAAATTTCTGGATGTCAAACGGTGAAATACATGAAAAGAATGCTGGTGGCCATCTTAGTCTGCATCTGGATGATAAGCCCAGCCTTTGCTAATAGTTTCAACAAAATACAGCAAAAACTTCTGGAACGGATCACCTTCAAGATTGAACAGTCCGCTAACGATCCCGTTACAGTCCTTTTCCTTCATCAGGAACGAGCCTGTATTGAAAAGGCAACAGATATCGATGGACTGGCCGATTGCCTAAGTAAATTCTCTCCTGACAAATTCAGAAGTTCAAATACCCTGGCAGAACGCTAATCGACCCATTTCCCTGTTACGCAACCAGGCCTGTCCCGACAGTTGCCCATCTTCTGGCCGGCAACTGTCGGGACAGGCCCCTTCAAAGGGTCTTCAAACCTAGAACCATGGATCTTCGAATTCCTCGCTGGAACGATCCGCTGCCTGTTCGGTGACAAAGCTGGCCTTTTCCCTATGGCCGTCATGAAAGACGATCTCCATTTCGGTATGGATTGGCAGGGAAGGTTTTTTCCCCTCGGAAACGATGATTTCCGGGGTATTGATCCACTTGTGCGCCGTGGTCAGCATGCCTTCCGTGGTGATTACGTCTCCTGAACTCAGGACCCGCTCGATGAGTCCTTTTTTGTCCATGACCAGCAGGTTCAGGACATAGGTATCGCCGGCCCAGCGCACCAGAAAAACGCGGGCATCCATGCTGACTGCACTCTCCTGGTGGGAAGCAGCAAGCTTCTCATAGATCGTTACGTTTTGTCCTGATTCTTCTCTGTCTGTAAGTTTGCCTGCCTCGTAATGTTCTATGGTCAACGGTGTGCCGACAGCGATCTTGCCGTTCAGACGCACCGTATCATAGGTATCCTGGTCATCCGGATCAAAGATGATCCTGAAGGAACCCTGTTCATCCAGAGCCTCCCAGTACCATCCTCTGAATCCCTCCTGGGGCCACTGTCCTCCGACACAGATGATCGTGGAGTCGGGAAGCAACTCGTAGTAGGCCGCTCCGGCTCCCTGCCAGGCTATCCGGTGATTGCTGAGCACGGGCGAGGTCTTGAAATGCGGTTTCTGCTCCTCGGTTGCCTGTTCCTTGACAGTCTGGTCCTGAACGCGCTGCAGGGCGAGGTATCCCCCCCCAACAGCAGCCAGCAGCACCAGGCCAGCCAATGCCCATCCCGGCCTGGGAAGGAACCGGCTGAACAGGGAAGCAAAGACTTTCTGTCTGCCCATGAGTTCGAACTGTAGTGCCTTGCCCATCTTGGCACAGGCTACCACACAGTCTCCACAGTTGCTGCATTCGTTCTCCAGGCCGACTGCAAGGCTTTTCGGTTTCAGGTGCAGAGTACAGGCGGCTTCACAACGCTCGTAACCTGGCCGGCAGATACACTTGTCGGCTGCAAAAACAACCTGAAGCCGTTTCCTGTTGAGCAATTTGGTCAGGGTAATTAGCACGGACTGGGGGCAAACATACCTGCACCAGAGCCTCCTCCTGGCAAAAAACTCGAGGACCAGCAGGCTGAGAATGAAAAGAAAACAGAGCGAGACAAAATCCTGGCCGAAATAGTATTGAAAAAAACGGGCATACCAGGCAGCAGTCGATAACTGGTTGAGGATCGGGGTGGTGGAAAAAATAAAAAATCCGGCGAATCCAAGCAGAAATATAGTGAATTTTATAGGAAATCCACGTTTATCAAAAGGTAATCCAGCGTATGACCTGGGCAGCAATCGGCGGCCAAGCCGCTGGGTGAGTTCGGAGAGCAGTCCATATGGACAGATCCACGAACAGAAAACTGTTCCAAGCGAAAAGGCAAGGAGCAGGGGCAGCAGGGTTCCAATAAAATTGTCCAGGGTGAGATAAAAATTTTTTATGGTCAACTGCAGGACGGCAAGGGGATCTGCCAACGGAATTCCGAACATGTGGAAAGAAAGGAAGTTGCCGTAAACATAACTGTACCGGGATCGGTTGAGGATCGGAATGACGATGAAGGCAACGGCAACAAAAATCTGAAAGGCCCTGCGGTAGGTCCTGATCGTCGGTCTCTTCATCATGCGCCTCCCTTGTCTCCGCGTGTGCCCTGGAACCTGGTAGGTGTCACAACGATGGCTCCAACTGGACAGACATGCTCGCACAGGCCGCAGCCGGCACACTTGTCCGTGATGACCGGAAACTCTCCCTGATCAAGACGCATGGCCCGCCACTTGATCGGACAGCGTTCATAACAACTGCGACAGATCAGGGTCTGGGTCCAGGTCAGACACTTTTTCCGGTCCAGCTCTGCATACCCCATCCGAACCTCCTCGATGGGAACATCATGGAGGGCATCAGAGGGACAGATGGCACTGCAGCGCATGCAAAGATGACACGGAGCCTCCTTGGGATTGATCTCCGGCGTGCCGGCAACAAAAAAGTTGAATCCCCGGCGCATCTTAATGCAGTCGAAAATGCAGACCTGGGCACATTGGCCGCATTGGAGACACCGGGAAAGAAACTCCTCTTCGCTCCTGGCTCCCGGCGGCCGTAAAAAATGATTCTTGATATTCATGACCAGTACCTCACAGACGGATTCCACGCCCCCACTTGTTCTTGCCGGACATGAAGCACCTGGCATCTCCTCCAGGCCCGGCAAAAACATGGAACGAACAAATCGTGCATATGCTCATTATTACTGCAAAAAAGAGGGTACAGCAAACCATGGTTCACTGTACCCTCGATTATTAATACGTTTCCGGTCTGTTTTTCTTTTTCAGTTTGCTTGGACTGAGATTGGTGACCAGGTTCCCGTTCTCGTCCATTTCATCTTCAATGGTCAAGTAGGTGGTGTAGATGGTCAAGACGCCTTCCAGCGCCTTGACCCGTTCCATGGTCGGCTCGATCAGCTCAGAGGGCATTTCCGCCACAGCAACGATATACTGATCCTGATGAATACCATAAGTGGTGATTTCCGGCATGCTATTCATCTCCTTCTCGACCGATTCGAGATGCTCAGAGAGTGCGTGGACAAGAAATCCCGTGATCGCCATGACTATGCCTTTTTGATCCGCACTGCACAGATCTTGTATTCCGGCTGCTTGGATCCCTTGTCAAAGGCGTTCAGTGTCAGCTTGTTGATGAGCAGGTTCTTGTCAAACCATGGAACGAAGACCAGCCCGGGACGGCAGACATCGCTGACCTTTGCCTGGAAGACCATCTTGTCGCGCCTGGTCTCGAGCAGCACATTGTCACCGTTCTTGATGCCGTGCTTCTTGGCATCCTCAACATTGACCTCCACATAGGCATTGGGGAACGACCGCCGCAATTCCGGCACCTTCATGGTCATGGTACCGGTATGCCAGTGATCGATGACCCGGCCGGTGGTAAGAACCATCGGATAGTCCTTGTCCGGCTCTTCAGCCGCCGGAGCATAGGGCCGCATCCAGATGACCGCCTTGCCGTCAGGCTTGCCGTAGAACCAGTACTTGTTCTTGTAGTCCTTGGGAATATTTGGATCTTCGCCACGGACATACCGACGCTTGGTCCCAGGATGATCCTCAGTCGGACAGGGCCAGCGGATTCCGGATTCCTTTTCCTGACGCGCCCGGGTCATACCCTTGAAGTTGTACGGTGTGGCAGCACTGAAATTCCGCCACTCATCCCAGATGTCATCGACATTCTTGAACGGAATGACCTTGGGATCCACACCCATCCGCTTGGCAAAATCAAGCAGGATCTCAACATCAGGCTTGCACTCGCCCATGGGTTCAACCGACTGCATGAGGAGCGAGTACCGCCGCTCGGAACAGCCGTAGACGCCGCGCTTCTCACACCAAAAGGCCGGCGGCAGCAGGACATCGCAGTACTTGACCGTCTCTGCATCCATGAACGGCTCGGACAGCACCATGAAGTTGTCTTTCCGTTGCATGCCCTTGGTATACATGTTGACGTTGGGCAGTGAATGGGCCGGATTGGTGCAGAGAACGAACAACGCCTTGACCTTGCCTTCGGAAAAGGCGTTCCAGAGGGCGATGGTATGCAGGCCGGGTTTCGGATTAATGGTGCCCGGCTTGAGCCCCCACAGTTTCTCCACCTTGGCGCGGTGTTCAGCCTTCTTGATCAGGTGACCGGCAGGCAACAGGTGACAGAGACCGCCGGTATCCCGGACGCCGCCACAGGCATTGGGCTGCCCGGTGAGCGAGAAGTTGGTCGCACCAGGCTTGCCGATCTGGCCAGTGAGAAGATGCAGGTTAGTCACCAGGTTGTTTGCCCAGACACCACGGATACGCTGGTTCAGTCCCATGGTCCAGAAGGACATGGTACCGGACGCGCTGGCAAACATCTTGGCCACCCTCCGGATCTGATCGGCAGGCACGCCGGAGATCTTCTCGACCTTTTCCGGAGTATAGTCTTCAAGGAACTTCTGATAGGCGGCAAAGTCGACCTTCTTCTTGTCATTGGTCATGAAGTTGACATACTTGCCGTGGAAACGGGGATTATCCAGTTCTTCCTGGATGATCACGTAGGCCATGGCATTGAGGACCGCCAGGTCGGTACCGGGCCGGAAGGAGATGTGCTCATCGGCAATCCGGGCGGTGTTGGTCTTGCGGGGATCGGCGACGATGACCTTGACATTGGGATCAGCCTGTTTGCGGGCTGCAACCCGTTTGAAAAGAATTGGATGACACTCGGACATGTTGGAACCGATGATGAAGAAGCAGGTTGCTGCATCGATGTCATCGTAACACCCTGAGGGTTCGTCCTTACCGAAACTGGTGACATAACCGCCGACAGCAGAGGCCATACACAGACGCGGGTTTCCTTCCACGTTGTTGCATCCCAGACCTGCCTTGAAGATCTTGGAAGCCAGATAGGTCTCTTCGGTGAGGGCCTGACCTGATCCGTAGTATCCAACAGCAGTAGGCCCGCCTTCCTTGATGGCCTGTTTGAACTTGGATACCACCAGATCCATGGCCTCATCCCAGGATGCCGGCTCCAGTTTGCCGTTCTTCCGGATGTAGGGCTTGGTCACCCGCTCCTTGGAATAGACGATGGGTGGCATCAGGGCGCCCTTCAGGCAGAGAAATCCCTTGTTGTGATTATTGGGATCACCCTTGACAGTGACCACCTTGCCTCCTTTCACTCCAACCATAACACCGCAGCCCGTTCCACAGAATCGGCAGACAGCCTTTACCCACTTGTCCGGTTCAGCTGCAGCCGCCATGGCATTGGACATCGGTCCGCTGACAGCCATCATGGCTGAACTGGCAGCGGCATACTTCAGTACTTCACGTCTGGTCAGTTTCATACCCGGTTCTCCTTTTTTTCTTTAATTTCCTTTTCTCTCCGGTTACTCGCTCGTTCACCAGGATGAGACCCTTATTTTTTGCTCTCCGACTTGGAATAGGCTTTATGGTGCAGTGAATTCTGATGAAAGGGATGACACCTGTTGCAATCCGCACTCTCCATCCCATACTTTTCCGCCATCCGCTTCATTGCAGGGTCATGACACTTCTGGCAGACAGCCTTCGGATCCGGATTGACCGACCAGGGCACCGAACCCTTGCCGTCCGGCTGGCCATGGCAGACAAAACATTTCATCAGGACCACGCCGTGCTTGGATTCGCGCCAGTCGTTGGCGATCTTGGGAGTTGCCTTCTTGTGGCACTCGTAACAGTCAGCGGCGGAATCCGGAGCCTTCAGGTGCTTGATCGCCGTCTGCCCCGGCAGGGCCGTCATCATCACCAGTGCCGCACCTCCGGCCGCCCCGAACAGCAACCCTCTTTTCAACACATTGAATCGCTTCATTTCTTGGCCCCCTCCTTCTCGGCAAGTTTCTTGGCAAACTCTGCATTAAAAGGATAATCCCGATCAAACTCCGGCAGGTGGGCTATATTGATGTGACAGCCGGCACAACTGCGCCGCGTCTCACCATTCTTGCCCAGGTAGGCATCATGGCAGAGCTGACCGATTTCGGAGATGGGCTCTCCCTTGGCATTTTTGCTCAGATCCTTGTGGCACGCCTGGCACTTTTCGGCCGGAATCGCCTTCCGGGCGTTGTTCTGCAGTTTCCTGCGATCAAATGCTCCAGGAGGAAAGATCTTTTTATCGTAGTACTCGTCCCTGGCATAGTAACTGGTCACCGGGTTGTAATGGAACTGGTGGCACTGCTCGCAGCTGATAACCTTCTTGTCCTTGTCCACTGCATGGGGCGAGCTCGCCAGTTCCAGCTGGTACTGCTTCACATCGTGGCAGCGCTTGCATTCCTCCACCGGCGGCCTGTCCTTTTTGGCTGCTGCCGCAGCTTCACCGGGCCAGGCAACCGCAAGGAGACTGACACAGGCAAAGGCAGCCACCCCTGTCAGCAATCCGGTCTTCTTCATCATTTTCCTCCATGTATAGATGCGTAGTTGGTATTCCTGCTCAGGCGCATACGCCTTGTGATTCTTTTCCTGGATTTCCGAAGTTAGGCACCTTGGCGCCCCGGCTTTTTGAAGAGGCAACAAACATTTCAAAGAAGGAGAAGTACCACCCCTGTTACGCAAGAATGGTTTAGTCAGCCGGTTTGCCCAGGCACCTAACTTCCGAAATCCAGAAAATTCTCGGTGGGCCGCAATTGACCCCGCCCAAGCTCCACTCGCTTGCAGATGCAAATAGCGTTCCTATTATATACATCAATAATCTCAAAATGTTACGGCAGGGAAACAAACAACTGTTACCATCGAGTGACATCATCTTCCTTCAGGTGCTACTGAAAGGTAACAGGCAAACCTGGACAAACAGGACCTCCCTGTATTGATTTTTCACCCTGTACTATCTTTCAGCATCGATGACAAGACAGCCTTTCCCATTCCCAGGAGAGACAGCCGCCTGCTGCTGAAAGAATTTTTCGGCCACGCTCATCACGTTGCGATGGCCGACATTGGGATGGCAACCTAGACAGGTGCTCCCCTCTGCCCGCTGGCCCAATCTTACGCCCTCATGCTCTTGGCTGCAGAACTGCTGCAACCGCTGGTGGCAGTTGGAACAGGAGGCGTCATGGGTGAAATGTTGCCGGTGGCGTTTGGCATTACTGTACCAGTCAAAGGTCGTTCCATCAATGGACAAATTGCTGATCAAAAGCGAAAAACCACCTTTTATCTTAGCCAGGAGAAAACGCGCCAGAGAGTCGTGCGGTAGATGACAGTCCATGCATTCGACCACGATTCCCCACCGATTGTTCCCTCCATGGGAAGAATCCGCCCAGGAGCGGACGAAGGGCTCCATCACATGACAACGAACGCAAAAGGAGGACTTGTTGCCTGCCGATAGAGTAAATCCTGACGAAAGCACAAGCAAAAACAGCGTGAAACAGACGAAAACGAAGGCGACCATGAGGGGCACGCCCAGAAGTGATTTTTTGAAATTCAATGGGCAACTCTCCCCGGCAGGCATCTCGGGAATCCCGCTGGATGCCTTGGTGGAATTATCCGGCTCTTGGTGACAGCAAGCACGATACCTTGCCGATCCATACGACCACGATCGAATCCAGCAAATTGTGTTCCACTCATTTTTTTCCTTTTATTACAATATATTACTCCATAAACGACGAGCTGTCGTTACCTCATGGTATCAGGAAGCCGCTATCAGACGTTACCAAAAAGTAACGGCAGACGAAAACAGCGCTCCACGACATTGGGCAGAGCGTTCCAAATATGGTATGATACGCATCCCGGTGAGGAAACAGCCGGCTGGAAAAATACGCGTTCGCTACGTCATGCGGTAAACAACAAGATATCCGGCAACCATGCAATAGAGCACCAACACCATGAAGTTACGATGTAAATTCATCCTCGCCATCGGAGCGATCCTGACCCTCTCCTATGGAGTGCTTCTCTTCTACACCTCCATACTTCAGGACAGGCTGATCATCGGTCAGGCGAAACAGCAGGCACGGATGCTTCACAAACAGATTCAACTCACCAGGCAATGGGTCGCCGATCATCACGGGCTCTTTGTCATCAAGACGGACAAGGATACCCCAAACCCCTTCCTGGACGATCCACTCATCCGGGCATCCAACGGCGAGATCTATGTCAAACGCAACCCTGCCATGGTGACCCGGGAACTGTCCGAATACGCAAACCGGGAGGGCTTCTGCTGGTTCAGGGTGACCAGCCTCAGGCCGGTCAACCCGGAAAACGTGCCTGACGATTTCGAACGCCACAGCCTGCTCATGTTTCAGGAAGGCATTCCGGAGATCATCAAGATTACTTCGGGAAAACACGGCCGGGTACTCAGATACGTAGCCCCTCTTAAGGTGAGGGAGTCCTGTATTCCCTGCCATGCCCGGCACGGCTATTCCCTGGGCGATATCCGTGGAGCCCTTTCCATATCGATTCCTATCGCCTGGGCTGACAAGGCGATCGCCAAGAACAACCGGTCGGTCCTGATCTTCGGCCTGCTCTCAGTCATGGCGGTGGCCGTGGTACTCTACCTTCTGTTCACCTTTCTGGTGGCCCGGCCAATCGACAGGCTCTCCCGGGCTATGGACAAGTATCCTGATGAAAACAAGGACCTGTCACTTCCTCACAACAACGATGAAATCGGCATTCTCACCTCGAAATTCATCCAGCTCTGTTCCCGCCTGCAGCGATCCCAGCTGGAACTGGACACAGCCAAGGAACAGGCCTTTCGCAATGAAAAGCTGGCATCCCTGGGCCAGTTGACCGCCGGCATTGCCCACGAAATCAACAATCCCCTGGGTGGCATGCTCAACTGTGTGAAAACCATGCAGGAAGAACCGGAAAACCTCGAGTTGCACAAACGCTACCTGCCCCTCCTGGACAAGGGGCTGCGGCGGATGGAACACACCATGCGCCAGTTGCTCAATTTCGGCCGCACGGAACCTCTGCGGCTTTACAAGATCGACATTGACGAGGCAATCCGGGAGTGTTTCGAGTTGCTCGAATATCGCCTGAAAAACATCGACCTCCAACTCAATCTTCAGCTCAATGAGGAATACTGCATCGACCTGGAAGCATTGCGCCAGATCATTATCAATATCAGCCTCAACGCCATTCAGGCCATGCCGGACGGCGGCATCCTCACCGTTACCAGCCTGGAGCACGAGGGCCAGCTGATCCTGATGTTCGAAGACACCGGCACCGGTATCCCACCGGAAATCATGAACCGTATCTTTGATCCCTTCTTCACCACCAAGGATGTAGGGGAAGGGACCGGGCTCGGTCTGGCTGTCTGTCACACACTGATCCAGAAACTGGGTGGACATATCGATGTCGAATCCACCCAGGGGATGGGCAGCTGTTTTGTTATCACCCTGCCGGTCAAGGAAAACTGTCCGGTCGGCCAGCCGCAACTGGAACACCGGGAGAGGAACAGCAGGCAGCATTACGCCACCGGCCTGCCGGCTACCGGCTGACCGGCGGCGCCATCTCGAGGACAAGAACACAGCAATCACTGCGGTCCGGACCGGAGGAGAACCATGGCCGGACTTGTGATCGCAAAACCATCTTCATCATCAATCAGGAGCTGACATGACCCGTATCCTTCTTGCCGAAGATGACGAAATAATGCGTATCACCGTGCAGGACGGACTGGAGAAACAGGACTGGGAGGTCGAGGCTGTCGTAAACGGCAGGCAGGCCCTGGAGCGGCTGCAACAGCAGAACTTTCATCTATTGCTCTCCGACATCCGCATGCCCGGCCTGGACGGATTGGAGTTGCTCCAGCAGGCCCAGCAGGTATCGCCATTCACGGATATCATCATGATGACCGCATTCGGCAGTGTGGACGACGCCATCGACTGCCTCAAGAAAGGTGCCTCCGACTATATCCTCAAGCCCTTTGATATGGATGACCTGGTCATCCGGATCAACCGGGTCCTGGAAATGCAGGCCGTGAAGGCTCGCTGCGCCTCCCTGGAGCACGACTGCAGACAGTTTCGCCAGCAGATCATCGGCAACAGCCCAAAAATAAAAAGAATCCACAAACTGATCAATCAGATCGGTCCCAGCGAGTCAACGGTCCTGATCACTGGAGAATCCGGCACGGGCAAAGAACTGGCCGCCAATGCCATCCATCAGGCCAGCCTGCGGGCCGACAAGCCCTATATCCGCATCAACTGTGCGGCCATCCCGGAAGGGCTGATGGAATCCGAACTCTTTGGCCACGAAAAGGGGGCCTTCACCGGCGCGCACAGCAGAAAGCCCGGAAAATTCGAGATGGCCGATACGGGGACCCTCCTGCTGGACGAGATCGGTGATCTGCCCATGGGGCTGCAGGCCAAACTCCTCCGGGTCCTTCAGGAAGGGGAATGCGAGCGGGTGGGCGGCGTGCAGACCATCAAGGTGGATGTCCGAATCCTCTGCTCAACGGCCAAGGACCTGGCCATCGAGGTTCAGGAGGGCCGCTTCCGTCAGGACCTGTACTACCGGCTGGGGGTGATTCCGCTGACCATGCCGCCCCTCCGGGAACGACGGGAGGACATCCCGGTGCTCACCAAGCACTTTCTCCATGAGTTCAGCAAAAAACGTGGAATCGCCCTGGAGATGAGCCCCGACGCCATGCGCTGCCTGCTGGACTACGACTTTCCAGGCAATGTACGGGAATTGAAAAACATCATCGAACGGGCCTCTGTACTGGCACCGGAGTCGATCATCACGGTCGACGACCTGCCCGCAGACCTGCGCCACGGCACTGTGGCCGAAGATACAAGGCCGGTGGCCCTTAGCCAGGCCCTGGCCGAAACCGAGAAACAGTGCCTCCTCAACGCCCTGGCCCTCACCAAGGGCAACCGGACAAAAGCAGCAGAACTACTGGGAATAAGCAGAAAAAACCTCTGGGAAAAGATGAAGCTCCACGAAATCGTTCTCTGAGCCGCACCTTACAGCTCATAGAGCTTTTCGTCGTACCGTGGCGGCCTGCGCCTGGAATGCGCTCTGCTTTTCATCCCTTCCAGGGTAAAGAGATCATCCCCATCAAGCAGATCACCCATCTCCTTTTCGATCTCATCCGGATCCTCCCCGGCCTCCATGCGTCCCAGGGCCTCTTCCATGGCTTCCCCCAGCCTGATCCCTGTTTTTTCGGAAAACCTGCGCATCATATGCGCCATCTGCCGGGGATCGTCTTCGTTGATATTCTCTGCCTCCTGCATCAGACTGGCAAAGGCCTGCTCCATCTTTGCCTCATCCATGCCGGCCAGCGGATCATCCCTGTCCTCCTCACTGGCCCTGCCCACGGTGGCAAAGGTGGACATCATCTTCTGCAGTCCAGGACGGCCGCAATCCGGACAGTCCGGACGCCTGTCCGTGTTGACGGTCCTGGAAAAAAAATTGTAGATCGTGTTGCAGTCTTCGCAAAAAAACTCGTAGATCGGCATGATTCCCGTCCTGTTATAGGGTTACTGTTCAGCGAAGAGGGTTCCGATCCTGATGGTAATCATCGCCGAGGACGGCGTCAATATCGGCTGATGCAACTTCATCGGTCACCACCACCTGGCCTATCTTTTCAGGCAGTACGAAAAAGATTCTACCGGCAACGGTCTTCTTGTCCGCCAGCAGGTACCGCCTGATGACTGTTCTGTCCAGTTCAGGCGGGATCTCTGTGGGCAGGCCGTACGACTGCAGCAGGGTGACGAGCCGCGCTCTTTCTCGCGCGGCCATCCTGCCGGTCTGCACGGCCAGGTCTGCCGCTGTCCGCATGCCGATGGCCACGGCAAGACCGTGAATGAGGGAATATCCGGATGCAGCCTCCACAGCATGGCCGAAGGTATGACCAAAGTTGAGGATCCGGCGCAGGCCACTTTCCTTCTCGTCCTGTTCCACCACCCAGGCCTTGATGGCGCAACTCCGGGCGATGATCGCGGCCGTCACCCCGTCGTCCAATTGCAGAATCCGCTCACTATGCTCTTCCAGATAGGAAAAAAAGGCCACATCATGGATCACACCGTACTTGACGACCTCGGCCAGACCGCCGAGCACTTCCGTACGTGGCAGGGTCTGCAGGACATCCATGTCGATATAGACTGCCCGGGGCTGGTAAAAGGTACCCAGCAGATTCTTGCCCTCGGGAATATCTACACCGGTCTTGCCACCCACCGAGCTGTCCACTTGAGCGAGGAGCGTGGTCGGCACCTGAACAAAGGGGATTCCCCGCATGTAGATGGAGGCGAGAAAACCGCCTATATCACCACTCACGCCCCCGCCCAGGGCGATGAGCCCGTCCCCCCGGTCAAACCCTGCCCGTACCAGCCGGCGGGCGAGATCGACCACGGTATCCATGTTCTTGCTCGCCTCACCACGGGGGAAGGTGAACAGCTCTGCGGAAATGCCGGCTTTGACCAGGGAGTCCATCAATTTGCGCCCATACAGATCGGCAACATGCTCATCGCTTATCACCCCGAATCGGTTTGCGATCTTCCGGCGATACAGATCACGACCGATCGCATCCAACAGTCCCCTGGCGATGATGATGGGATAGGTCCGGCTGCCGAGCCCCACCTCGACAACTGTTCTGTCATGATTTCGTATCATTTCTCTCTTTCCAGCCTCCCGATCCAGCCATGCAAAAAAAAAGGAGGCACCTGCGGTGCCCCCTTTCTGCCGGGATATCGACTCTGCCTGGTACAGCAGTGTCTATTTCATATCTTCGCCGGAAGCAGCCTTCTGCATCTTGACCTCGACCTTCTCGGTCAGGCCGGCATAGTACTTCTTGAGGTGTTCGAGGACCTCGTCACGCCCGAAGTGATCCGGAATATCGCCACCTTCGGAAAGGGCCTTCCGCAGCTTGGTTCCGGAGAGGATAACCCGGTCTTCCTTGGTGTGCGGACAGGTACGCATGGAGGCCATGCCGTCACACTTGTGGCAGTAGAAGGTCCAGTCGATCTTCATGGGTTTGCACTGCAGGTCCTTGCCAGAATCACCGGTCTTGGGGATACGGTCAAAGATCTCCTGGGCCTCAAACAGACCGTAGAAGTCACCGACACCGGCATGGTCACGACCGATGAGCATCCAGTTGATGCCGTAGTTCTGGCGGAAGGTCGCATGCAGCAGGCCTTCCCGCGGACCGGCATACCGCATATCCAGAGGATAGCCGGCATTGATGACGTTCTCCTTGACGAAATAGTTGTCGATCAGGATCTCGATGGCCTTGACCCGGACATCGGCCGGAATATCGCCCGGCTTCAGGTTACCGATCAGGGAATGGATGAGGACACCGTCACAGACCTCGATGGCGATCTTGGCCAGAAACTCATGGGAGCGGTGCATGGGATTGCGGAGCTGAAGGGCAGCCACGTTGGCCCAGCCGCGCTCGTCGAACATCCGCCTGGTCTGGGCAGGTGTCAGGTATACGCCCGGATACTCATCAGGATACTCGCCTTCGGAAAGAACCCGCACAGGACCGGCCAGGTTGAACTCTTTCTGGGCCATGACCATCTGGACACCGGGATGATCTTCCATGGCGATCTCCCAGAACTTGTCATCGGCGGAATCCTCGCCCTCGCCCTTGAAGACCATCTCACATTCCCACCGCTTGTCGTCCTCGGTCATCTCGTATTTCTCGGCGACCTTCATGGTGGCATAGGTCACACCCTTGTTGACCAGAGCGATCTCGTCACCGACAGAGATGTCAGCGGCATCATCGGCGGAAACATCCAGGGTGATGGGCACAGGCCAGAAGGTACCGTCGGACATCTGAAAATTCTCACACACGCCCTTCCAGTCCTCACGGGTCATGAAGCCGTCCAGGGGGGAGAACCCGCCGATACCCATCATGATCAGGTCGCCCTTGGCGCGATCGGTCACCTCGACCTGTTTCAGACCCTTGGCCTTTTCCAGCTCTGCTTCCCGTTCCTTGCCTTCAAGCAAAGCACAGATCAGGCCTCTTCCACCATGGGGTGCCACTAACTTCGAGAACATAATTTTTCCCTCTCTTGTTAAATTTTCCGTTAATGAAAAATTACCTACTACCTTGATTTCCGGACAAGAAACTGCCCAAAGATATCTATCCTTGTCTGCAGATCCTGACTGAACCGGCATTCAGAAAAACAGCTATATATATAGACCCGCCAAGGTAGATGTCAAGAAAAAAATCCTTTTCAATCGCATTGAAACAAGTGTTCAGTCAGGAAGATATTTTTCAGGAAAGAGAAGCGACCAGGCCGCCGGAACAGCGGCCTGTCAGGAGAATGGGAGTGTATTCGATCTCGCGCACCAAACGGTCCCGGATGGAGCCAAGGAACAGGCACGTTTCAGGTCCTCTACCCTCTATCCCTGGCCTGCCGACAGACACAGGCCTCTCCAGTAAAGAGACATCGCCTGCACCATACAGAAACAGCAAGATACTGCTCAACCAGACAATCAGCAACCATTGTCCCCTCATGATACCTCCTTGCTCGTTTTCTCCACGTTCAACCAGTATCCCGCTCAATTTCTCCAGACCCCATTCTCCTGGTGGGGGGGGTCCTGGCTCCTCTGTCCCGAGGTAGCCGGGCCAAGCAGCCAGACCGAACGGACATGCCGATCCGCGGCCAGCAACAGACCGACCCTGCTTCCGACGGGAAAGGACCCGATACCTGCTATTCCCGATGGGGTGTGAAACACCGTCTCTGTACCTAGAGCAAAGGTGCAGTCATTGACCACCAACCTCTCCCTGCCCTTACTGTCGATAATTCCCTGGACATCAAATTCCACCGGATACCCAGGATACATGCCTGCCAGTTCCTCTTCAGCCCCGGCTCCATCCACCCAGGCAAAGATGAAAAAACCAAGCAGGCAACACAGCAGACTCTTTTCTATCTTTCGCATCATGCTTTCCCTCTGTCTCATCCTGTCGAGCCATGCTCTTGTCATATAGCCACCTCTCCTGCTCCTGCCTACATCCAAAATCCGACATCAACGTTCACGCCAGTAATAAAACCCAGTCTGTTCCTGTTTTTCCCAAAGTACCACAGTGGTACCTGCCGAAGAGGAGAAAACCTTCATCTCCCTGTCGAGATTTTGATTGGGATCACGAACTATGGTCGGGGAATGCAGCATGCCGTCATACATTCTGCCAGTGGGCGGAACAAGGAGCGGATTGCCGTAATTGTCGGTCAGGCCAATATCCACCAGGTCGTCATCCGTGATTCTGCCATCATTGTTGATGTCAAAAACCGCATTTTTCAGCCGGCTGCCGTCGGTGGCATCGAACTCATGGACAATGGATTTGCCGCCACCGGTACAGGGTGAATCTTCCGGAATAAAGGAGATGACGATCGCCCTGCCGTCCCGGATGAAAACATCCTTGATCACCCGTTCCCCGGCCCTCTTCATCTCCCCGCTTTCATCGATATCGCCATCCCCGTCATTGTCCAGGCCATCGTCCGAACCATCGGTCAGATACGGCAAGTCAAAGTACCAGCCCACGTGACCTATTCCCTCGTCAGTCTCGTCAGCCTCTCCATTGCCGTCATTGTCTATATGGTCGTCAAGATAGGCAGTACCAGGTGAAACCGGGATACAGGCTTCCGAATCATCGTCGGTCAGTCCGTCATTGTTGTTGTCGATCCCGTCATCACACCTGGTATACCAATGGATCGGATTGTCGCTGATGGTCCTCAGGTAATGCTCGTGCAGGTATTGCCAGTCCACCTCGGTCTGTTCGAGCAGTTTCACCCCGCTGAGCAGTGGATTACTCAGTGAGCCATCCGTCCGGTTCCAGGATCCCAGGTTGTATGCGGGATCATGGTGGTGCTTGTCGTCATAGTCCCAGATACCGAAAATGGTCTGCTGGTCCGTATTGCTCCGGTCCGGTTCTCCAAGGAACCTTCCGGTCCCAAAAATCACCAGGTATCCCGGTTTGGTCGGATGATACATCACATCGGCCGCTGTGGTGATGGGCTGGCCCGATGCAGAAAACAGCGGCTCCGGGGTATCATGCAGGCCTGAGCTTTCATCCTGCCAGTCGATTCGCTGCTTTCCAGCAGGATTGGCCGCAGGGATGTCCGAGCCAAAGGATACCCCCCAGTTCTCCGGATCCCGATCCGTGAGGTCGAACTTCCACATGTTGCCCAGCAGGTCTCCGCCATAGACAAAGTCCACCCGCCTGTCATTGTCTACATCCACTGCCGTGACCGTGGACAAGCCATTGTTGCCGCTGGCACCGGTATCGATCTTCCGCAGCAGGGTGCCGGTCCAGGCATCGAGGATATAGAGCACCGCGTGACCGTTCTTGCTGCCATACCCGTTGCCGAATACCACGATCCAGGGATTGTCGGCCTCATTGCCCAGTGCCTGGTCGGTCTCGTTGAAGGACTTGTAGGATCGGACAATCACCGGGTCGCTGAAGCTGTAGCCCATATCATCGTCCTGGTAGACAAAAGCCATCTCACCTTCTTCGTCCACCTCGCCGTCACCGTCGTTGTCCAGGCCGTCGGAATAATCTTCACTCATGCCGTCATCTGTCTCATGGCTGTCCAGGTCATGATAGCCGTCTCCATCATTGTCGGCGCCGTCGTGACTCTGATCTCCCACGTAGCTATACTGCAATCCCTGCGTCGGAATCGGCGGATATTCCCATTTCACCATGGTGCTCAATCCTTCCTCGGTCAGTCCATCGCCTTCGATATCCGTGACATCGAGGCAATAGATACCGCGGCCACCCTTCTTCAGCGCGCCCACCAGCAGCCTGACCGATTTCCGCTCGTCCGGCTCATCCACCTCGCCGTCGCCGTCATTGTCCAGGTTGTCTCCATAATCCTCGTCCGGTTCATCGATACTGCCGTCGCCGTCGTTATCCAGTTCGTCCATGGTCCGGTCCCCTGCCAAAAAGGTCAACTGCTGGACAAACGGGGTGGCATCGACGAAGAAACGATGGGAAAAATTCACCTCGGCCAGAGAGCGGAGATAATCAAAGGCATGCAGGGGCAGATAGGCAAAACGCTCTCGGCCTGACTGGGCGTCGAAGGCGTGAAGCATGCCATCATTACCGCCGACAAAGATCGTGCCGCCGCGCATCTCTCCCGGTTCGTCGACCAGTCCGTCTTCGTCGTTGTCCAGGCCATCCGCGTCCGCCTCCACCGGTGTGCCGACGAGCAACGGTGCGGAATGGACGATGTCTCCAAGTTTTTTTGTGCGGGAGCGGAAGCCGGCAATCTCTTTACCGCGCAGGTAGTCCACCAGCGTTGGATCGTTGTCCAGGGCCTTCTGTTGGCCAGTGGCTAGCATTTCATACCGGAATGGGACTCCAGCAGTGCCATTATAAGTGATAATGAGCCGATCCGTATCCCAGTCCATGTTCTGGAGGCGGTTCTGTGCACTCCAGATGATGTCATCCTCCCCTCTCCTGATCTCGCCGGTGACAGGATCCACCGGCAGGGCGAGAACATCTCCAACCCAGGTACCTGCCGAAAAAGAAGACTGATAAAGAACCAGGCCGGTGCTCAGCTCCTCGCCATTCACGGAAACCGAGGCTCCGGAGGCGGTCCGGGTGCTGATGTCCTTGAACAGCTCGCTGAGGGAATCCACCAGGGAGTCCGGGTCGTTAGCCAGGAAAAAACGCCCTCTGCCGTTTACCGAGGCATGCCAGAGATCGTCGATCTTTTTCGGACAGGACCAGCAGTCGGCCGGATTTGGCCAGGAGGGCAACGGTGTGGCCGGATTGAGAAAGTATGGATCTTCTCCATACCCCGGGCTGTCGGTGATCCCGTCTCCATCCATGTCTTCCATGTCGATCTCGCCATCCAGGCCGAAGGAGACGGAAAAGGTCACCATATGCTGGGTTTTCTTCTTATCATAGTTGTTCACCGGCATGTGATTGGGAAGGGCGGCAGAAAGATCCCTGTCGTAGTAGTACATGGCCACATCGGCCAGGGTATCGGCATAATCGTCTGCATAGGGTGCGCCCTTATCTCCATCCACGTTGCCGATGGAACCCAGGGAACCGTTCCAGTACCCGTCTGTCATGGCTATGGCGAATGACTGCTGACAGGCTCCTCCCTCGGCCTCGCTCAAAAAGGGGGATGGTCCGAGGTTACCGCTGTCACCGTCATCCTGATCAAAATACTGGCCCACATCCTGGAGAGAACTCCGCAGGGGGGTGCCGCCGGCAGAATCTATGGAGTAGAGCTTGTCCAGCAGCTCGTCGGTCTTGTCCACCAGGGAAGAAGTCGTGCCCTCGAACCGGACCGCATCGGCTGCAGTGGAATCCCCGGTGCTGCCTCCATGCCGCTCGACCTCTACGTATCCACCGGTTCCGGCGGTAAAGGTATAACTTCCCAGGTCGACCCAGTAGCCGCAGCAGCCGCTGCCGCTGGAATCTTCGCAATCCGCTTTGGTCGTCACCTGGCCGGTTGACGAGGCCCGCTGATTCAGATATTTCACCGTATCGCCACCAGCGTGATGAATGGTAAACTTGGCCTTCTGATCCCGGTAGGCGTAACAGTTCCACCATGCAGAGACCTTGTAGGTTCCTGTCGCCGGTATGTTCGGAGTCCAGCGGGCTGTTCCGCCGGGGAAACCGACCGTATAGAGACAGCTGCCGTTGTATTCCGGATCAGGAGAGGATTCCCACCAGGAAAAGGGAGTCGAGGAAAAGCCGCTGTCCAGGTTGTCCACCACAATCGCATCACCCTCGTTCACCTTGATGGGCAGGACGGTCTGCCGGACGCCTCCGCTGTCATGGAGGGTGTAATAGCCGACCTTGACCGCTTCGAGCTTGTCGTTGGAGCGACTCACCGCCGCCTTGGCGGTCAGTTCCCGACGGCGGTAAAAGGAAAACCAGTTGGCGAAGTTCTGGATATCGCCAAAGTCGCTGACAAACGAGCTGATGCTGCCATCCTCGTTGAACACCTTGGGCTGGATGGCATCCGGAACATCGTCATTCTGTGGATCAGCGGGATCATACAGGACAGGCTGCACATACTGGACCTTCTGATAGGGATCTGGATCATCGCTGAAGACGACAAGATAATAGTTTCTTGAAACCTCGCCATCGTCCACCACCGAGTCCCCGTTCTGGTCGTCCCAGGAAAAGTTCACCAGATAGACCTCGCCCGGATCGGCAACACCGTCACCATCCGCATCATGGACCATGTAATAGTGGGCATTGCTGATATCGATCTGTGTGGCGGTCAGCGGTGTGCGTGAAAAGGCTATGGCATCGGCGATGGTGGAATTACCGTCCGGATCATCCCGGATGATCCGGACCACGGCCTGCTGGCCGGCTGGGAGATCAAAGGTTCCACCACCGAACAGGGGGAGCCACTCTCCGCAAATGCCGGCCTCCGGCACATTGCTGCTGCTGGACCGCTGATTGCGCCGCTGCGATGCCTCTGGATTGCCGTCATTATCGGTGTCGAGCTCCAGCAGGGCATTCCGGTCTCGGTTGTTGTAACAGTTCCAGAAGGCATAGATGTAATACTGGCCACTGACCGGTATGTCTGGCTGGAAAACAGCCATATCTCCCTCGGTGCTGGTGTAGACGGAAGAACCGTTCCATTCCGGAGTGGGGCTTGACTCGTTCCAGGTGCCGATGGTCGAAAAATAGGGCGTTCCGTCCTGATTGTCGACCACCAGGAAATTGTTGGTCGGTATGTCTTCATAATAACTGGCATACAGGTCCAGGGTCGGGGTTCTGTTGATCGGATTGGAACGGGGGGCCTGTAGATCCGCCTCATGAGGAGGCGGCGTACCGCCGTCCTTGATTTTCACCCCGTTTGCATCCTCGGTATTGGCCATCTGTTCCCAGCGCGGCCAGGGATGATAGGTGGTATGGGGATTGTAATAAATGGTGTTGAATCCGTACCACTGCGACTTCCACTCCAGTTTCTTGGTACCGCTGAGCACATTGTCGCTGCTGTATGTATTGTCCGCCAGGTCAAAGAGGTAATACTCGCTGTGAAAGATGCCCTCGTCATCGGCTGTCATGAATTCCCAGTCCATGGAGCCCGAGTTGTCCAGGACGAACATGATGTTGGGAGGTGCAGACTGGACCTTGGTCTCCATTGGATCGTCGCTGATTTCGACCGCCCAGAGAGTGCCCCGGGGGCACCAGGCCGCCAGAATGATACAGACAAGAACGACATGGCCGGCCTTGACGAAAAGAGCCCCCCTGTTCAACAGGATCTCACTGCCTACACCTCTCTTCATGACACACCTCAAAATCGTTTCTTGTACCCGATTTCTATCAGTTTCCAGCTGTTATTCAGCTGGGCATAACCAAATAGATGATAGTCGTGCACTGCGCTCGCCGTCATCCGCAGCGAAGAGCCCCGGGCGCCCCGGGCAATACCGTGATCCACGGCTGCCAGCCGGACCACCTGATTACCGGCCGCCACACTGGCGACAATGAAGTTGTTGAAGCCGGGATTCTGCCAGGTGTTGGCCGCATTGAGCACCGGATCCTGACCTCCACTCGGGGCCTGCAGCCAGAGCTTGCTGGATCGGGCCGCCACGAGTTCGTTGACGTTGCCCTCCGCCTCCAGGCGGGCACCTGCCTCAAATGCGGCCGATTCGGCATCATAGAAATTTCTCTTGGCAACCCGGTCATTACCGGAAATCCTCAGCTCGATGGTACTGCTGTTGAGGGCGGCAATGCCAACCACGGTCAGAACCACCATGATCAGCATGGCGGTGACCAGGACAAAACCGGATTCATTGCGTAAGGGAGCGGGCATGATTTTCAGATGGTACGGAGTTTGATGGTGGATAGAGTGACCGTTCTGGTCACCCCCCTGTCGACAAAGTTCACGGTGACAGTGCACTGCCTGGCATTGCTGACCGGCCAGTTATCCCGCACGACCCAGCTGATCTGGTAACCACTGGGATCGCCTTCGCCGGAATCGTCCACGGTCCCGTCGTTGTTGTCATCGATTCCATTGGCGGCAAAGGCTGCCAGCGAATAGGATGTTCCTGTTCCGGAGGGATCCTGCAGTATCTGTTCATCCGGTTCATCGGCCAGGCCGTCCCCATCGTCATCCTGTCCATTGCTGGCCGCGTCATAGGGAAGGGCCTGGATCCTTTCGATCAGGTTCATGGCCTGTACCGTGGCCTCGGTCAAATGACTGGCCGTTGTATTACCGCTGATCGAGGTAACCTGCATGCTGTTGAGGGACAGGATGCCGATGGCCAGTACAGCCACAGCGATCATCACCTCGATCAGGGTAAAGCCGGTGTTGTCCTGCATCTTCATCATGGTCTCACAATCCCATATTTCTGCATTGCACCGTGGTGATCAGCAGCCGGCGGCGAATATTGTCGTTGTAGGGTCCCCAGTTGTTGGTTGCGGCCAGGGACGGATTACGGAGTACCGATCCTGGCGAATAGGTCAGGGTATTGCTGAACTTTCTGTCCGGCTGTCCAGCCCGGGCGAGGATGGAAATCTGCACCGATCTGATCTGGCTCAGAGTCGTGGTGGGCTGCCCCGATGCATCGAGATAGTCGAATTCCACCTGGCTGATGTGCTCGGCCAGCATCCGCCGGGTCGAACCGGCCGTTCCGACCTGTCGGCCCAGGTCGTTTATTCCATCGTTATAGGCATCGTACAGGGAGTAGGTCACCTGTTTCAGTTCCCCGGCCTCATCCACGGAACCATCGTTGTCATTATCCACCCCGTCATCGGTGGCGCAGTAGGTGAAAGAAACCTGGGTGGGCAGGGCGGTGACGAAACCGGCTCCGCAGGTGCCATCGGGATCATAACCGGCCATCCGCAGCTCACGACTCATGTCAAGAAGGGCTGCCCGTACATTCTGCTGCATCTCGACCACCTGTTCCTGTACGCTGTACGTCTGATGCTGAAGCGTATAGGCGGAGTAGATGGCAGCCACGATAATCCCCGAGATGGCCAGGGCGACCATCAGCTCCACCATGGTAAAACCTTTGCTATCTGACACGACCCTAGTTCCAGTTATTGACGTTGAAAGGTAGATTTCCGTTGTATTTCCTCAACTTGACCGCACCGGTACTGAGTGCGGTGACAGCGTAGCAGATGTCCTGATTCCTGTTCTCCAGGTAGATACTGCCGCTGCTGGCCGTTCCGTTGGCAGTAAAGGTGATCGTGGTTGCCTGGGTGCAGTTGTTGCCATTCCAATTCTGCGTGGCATTACCGCTGCCAAAGGTGATACCGCTCTGGTAGCTGTTCAGGCTGACGGTTGTCACCACTGTATTGTCTGCCGTGGTCGACCAGGTGCTGTCTGCCCCGGGCGAACTGCAAACCAGGTAGCGGTTGTTCGTTCCATCCCTGACCACTGCCCAGGTGGTATTATCCCGCACCGCCCCGAGCCTGGCTCTCTGCATGCTCGAATACAGGTCCCGGGCCGCACTTTTCAGGCGCTTGTCCGGAAGCTGGGCGAGATAGTCGGGGACCGCGATGGAGGCGGCAATCGCGATGACGGCGATGACCATCATCATCTCCGGAAGCGAGAATCCCTGCTGATTGTTTCTCATCATTGTTCCTGCCTGTTCCTCTTTCCTGACAACCATGGTGAACGTTATGAACCATGTACTTCATGCCTGGAAATAGCAACAACCGCACCAGATCGGGGGCGGGCGGCAGCAAGAGTTATTACTCTTTGAAATTATAAAGAAAAAAATGAAAGGAACAGGACGGACTGATCAGTTCGTTTCTCTGTGCCGGTCGAAAAAATATTAAAAAATTTTACAATCGGTAGAGAGAAGAAAAATTTTTTTCTAATCAGAAACAGAATACGGGAAACAACAGAAAAGACGAGGGCCGTCAGTGGCTGCGGCCGGACCGATCCAGACCATATTTCCGGATCTTGCTGAGCAGGGAAGGATAACTGATCTCCAGGAGCTCCGCCGCCCTGGACTTGTTGTTGTCCGCCGCCTCCAGGGCCCGGGTGATAAGGCGCTCTTCCATGAGCCTCTTGGCCTTTTTCAAGGAGTAGGTGGAAAAAAAATCATCCAGTCGACGGCCTCTGCTGCGGCCGCCCAGGGTGGCCGGCAGATTTTCAGGCAGGATGATCTGTTTTTCAGAAAGAATGGCGGCCCGCTCGATGACGTTTTCCAGTTCACGGACGTTCCCCGGCCAGTCATGGTTGAGCAGCATATTCAGGGCGGCCGGGGCGATGCCGTGGAGCTTCAGATCGGGACGGGTGTTGAGTTTCCTGATGAAATGATCGCAGAGCAGGGGAATATCTTCCCGCCGTTCCCGCAGGGGCGGCAGGTGGATATCCACCACATTGAGCCGGTAGTAGAGATCCTCCCGGAACCGTCCCTCCTTGACCTCGATCATCAGGTCGCGGGCCGTGGCTGCCAGGATACGCACATCCACATGAATGTTCCTGCCCGATCCCACCCGGCGGATCTCCTGCTCCTGGAGAACCCGGAGCAGTTTGACCTGCATGCCCATGGGCAGCTCGCCGATCTCGTCAAGGAACAGGGTGCCCCCGGCAGCCGTCTCGAACAGACCGGCCTTGTCCTGGTCAGCCCCGGTAAAGGCCCCCCGGACATAACCGAAAAATTCGGTTTCCAGCAGGTTTTCCGGGATGGAACCGCAGTTGACCGCCAGGAAGGGGCCTTCCGCCCTGGGGCTGTTCTCATGGATGCCTCGAGCCACCAGTTCCTTGCCCGTACCGCTCTCGCCGGTGATCAGTACCGTGGTGACATGCTGGGCCACCTTCCTGGCCAGGAGAAAGAGTTCACCCATGACCTTGCTCCTGGCCACCATGCTGCCAAAACTGCACTCACCCTTGATCTCTTCGAGCTGTTCTTTCAACCGGCTGTTCTCCCGGCGCAGCCGCTCCCTCTCCTCGGCCTTTTTCAGCACCAGCACGATTTCGTCATCGTTGAAGGGCTTGGAGATATAGTCATAGGCACCCTCTTTCATGGCCGCAACCGCTGTCTCCAGGGTACCGAAGGCAGACATCATGATGACGGTGACCGGAGAGGCAAGTCGACGGACCTGCTGCAGGAACTCCATGCCGTCCATATTGGGCATCCTGATATCGCAGAGCACGAAATCGTACTGCCGTTCCGTCAGCTGCCGCAGTCCCTGGTCGCCGTCCGGTGCGGTATCGACCCGGTACCCATGCCCCGTGAGCATGGCCGCCAGCATATGGCGCATGTTCTTTTCGTCGTCAATGACCAGGACCTGCTGCATATCCGTTCTCATGGCTCAATCGATCCACCGGTCTTCCGCAAGGCCGTTTTCCTGCCCCTCTCCCTCCTCTCCGGCAAGCGGTCGTTCACCGCTCCAGAGTGGCAGAGCGACTCGCATCACACTGCCCTTGCCCGGTTCGCTGCGCATTTCCATGCTGCCACCCACCGACTCGACAATGGCCAGGGATACCGACAATCCGAGGCCGGTCCCCCGTCCCGGTTCCTTGGTGGTGAAGAAGGGATCAAAGATGTTGTTCAGGGTTTCGGCCTCGACACCGATGCCGTTGTCCCGAATGCGAATCAGCAGCAGGTTCTCTCCCGTGTCCGGATCAGGGGCGGTCTCGGTCTCAACCTGCAGCCAGCCATCCGCCCCCCGGTCGGCAGCCCGGACAGCGTCGGCACCGTTGAGCAGACAGTTGAGAAAAACCTGACGCAGCTGATCTGCATCTGCCAGCACCGTGTCCTGGCTGGCGTGCAGATCCGTCTCCAACCGGATATCGCTGACCAGTGGTTGTCGGCGAATGATATCCAGGACCGCCATGAGCACCCTGTGTACGGAAACCGGTTCGTTTCTGCCCGCAGAGGTCCGGGAAAAATCCAGCAGCTGCCGGATCAGGCCGGAAACCCGCTGCAGCTCTTCTTCTGCACGCTGGCGGCATTCCCTCCTGGTCTGTTCATCGATTTCCTTCTGGCCGAGGATGCCCAGGTATCCCTGGACGATTCCGAGTGGATTGCCGATCTCATGGGCCAGTCCGGCGGCCAGACGGCCCACGGAGGCCAGCTTTTCGGTCCGGATCATCTCTTCCTGGTTTTCCTTGAGCCTCCGGTTGACCAGATCAAGCCTGGTCACGGTCTCCTGGAGCACACTCCGGTCCTTTTCGATCCTGGCCACCAGCCTGCTCAGGCTGGTGCCGAGGCGATGGAACTCGCTGCCTTCCTGGTCAGCGACAAAGAGCGGATCACCGCTGGAACCGTACTGGTCTGCGCGGTTGATCAGCCGCTCGATGGGTCGGATCACCAGGTCGCTCATCCGGAAAAATCCGATGACCCCCAGGATGAGCAGGTTGATCAGGATATAGACCAGGATGATCCTTTCCGTCCCCTGCAGACGGCTGAAGGCGGGATCAAGGGAGTGGGCGACGGCGACTCCGCCGGCCAGGGAGGCGCCGGCCAACAGTGGACCGGAGACGACAACGACCCGGTAGCGGCCGCTGAAAACTCCCCATGCCGAACCGGCGAACCGGGTCGTCTCCTGGCCGCTTTCCAGGGTCTCCGTCAACCTGGAGGAGAGGATGTGAACAAACCGGCATCCTTCCGGAGCGATACTCCGGTTGCCCTGCAGATCGACAACTGCCACGCAGGAACCTTCCGCAAGGCCAAGCTCTCCAAGGAGGGCATCCGCCTGCAGTTGCGGTGATGCCGCCAGGATAGCGACGGCCCGTCGATATTCCAGCTCACCGAGATCGCGTTCCCGCCCGAGGAGGTCGCGCTGCCAGAGGAGCATGACCACCAGGTTGACAAGCAACATGGCAGCCGCCAGGAGGACAAGCACGGTAAAACCGAGTCTGAACTTCAGGCCGGCCACAGATCATTCCTTGCGGAGAACCCGCCTGTCGCCGATACGGATGGTCAGCTTGATCTTGTCAAAGTACTCGAGCAGCGGGATGGAAAATTTGCGGGTCAAGCCGGTCATCTTCTTGAAACGGGGTGCGTCGATATCACCCTCTTCCCGGATGAACGCGGCCACCTGGTCGGCCAGTCGTCCAATGGCCTCTGCGTGGAAATAGAGAGACTCGTTGACCTTGATGAGCTTTTCCTCCTGGACGAGGAGGTCGATGACCTGGCGGATCTGTTCAGCGGGCGCCTGGCTGAACTCCTTGAGGACGTCCTTCAGGTTGGGAGGCCGGAGGCCGGCCTGCCGATAGACGGTCATGATCCGCTCCTGCACCTCCTGCTCATCCATCTGCAGGGTGACGGTGTGACCGGCCAGCCGGATCTCCGCCCCTTCCTGGACGATGGCCTTTCTGCGGACCAGGCTGTTGATCGTATAGTGAAACAGTTTCTGATCCACGGCAGGCCGGAGGCGGGAGCGGACCTCCTCCTTGGCCACCCCGCTCTTCAGGGGGTTGTCGGCGTGGTAATCGGTCACGATGGCCAGGATACGATCGGCTAACCGATCGACCACCGGCGCCGCGACCAGACGCTGGCTCTCCGATTCGACCACCAGGATTCTGCCAGCCGATATGGGGGGCTGAAGCTGTTTCTTCAATCGTTTCCCGAATACGCCGAGCCGGGTGGCCAGCTGGTCGGCAGTCAGTCCCTGGAAGCCGCTCTCCTCCAGGAAAAGGAGCAGCCTGTCCTCGAAGGATCCGCTCCTGTACACGGCAAAGATCTCCCTGTTTCGTTGCCGGTCTCGGTCCAGTGTTCGTTTCCTCTTGGGTGGCGTGTTGTTCAGGATCGTGCCCCCGCCGATGGTGGTCACCGGCGAATAGCTGCGGATGACAAATCGGTCTCCCGGCCAAACCGCCGCCGGCTCCTGAAGGACCAGCTGAACGTCTCCCTCGGTGCCGGGAGAGAGTTGATCATCGGTCATCAGGACCACCCGGCCGATGATCTCCCTGGTCCCCACATGGACCCGCACCTGGGCCCGGTTTTTCAGTTCCTTTTCGTTGGCAGCGAGGTAATGAAGGCGGGCGTCGAGCAGGCTGGAGGCCACCAGGGAGCCAGGCGTGGCAGCGAGATCTCCCCGCCTGATCTCCTCTTTTTCTATGCCCTGCAGATTGATGGCAGTGCGGTGACCGGCCTCGACCACATCCTGTTCCCTGCCGTGCACCTGGATTCCCCGGATCTTCGCCTGCAGGCCGCCGGGATAGAACATCAGGTCCTCACCGACCCGGATACGCCCGGAAAGCGAGGTGCCGGTGATCACCGTGCCGAAACCGGTCATGGAAAAGACCCGGTCCACGGCCAGCCGAAACGGTCCATACTCCTCGTGAAAATCCATGGCCGCCACCCGGCGGTCGAGCTCTGCCTTGACCTCGCCGATCCCCTCGCCCGTCACCGAGGAGACCCGGATAATGGGCGCGTCCTCCAGAAAACTGCCCCGGAAGAACTCTTCCACCTCCTCTTCGACCATCTCCAGCCACTCCTCGTCCACCATGTCGATTTTGGTCAGGACGATCAGGCCACTGCTGACTCCCAGGAGTCTGCAGACATCGAAATGCTCCCTGGTCTGCGGCATGATCCCCTCGTCAGCGGCAATGACAAAGGCGACCATGTCCATGCCCGCGGCCCCGGCCACCATGTTGCGGACAAACTTCTCGTGTCCCGGCACATCCACGATGCCGAGCCGGTGCCCGCAGGGAAGATCCAGGTGGGCAAATCCCAGCTCGATGGTTATTCCCCGCTTCTTCTCCTCCTTGAGCCGGTCAGTCTCGATGCCTGTCAGGGCCCGGATCAGGCTGGTCTTGCCATGGTCCACATGGCCCGCTGTACCCAGGATGATTTCTCGCATGAAACTCTGCGTCTCTGCCTCCGGATGGAGAGATTACAGTTCAAGGTACGGGTTGGTGCGCGCCTCTTCGCCGATGGTGGAACGGGAACCGCCATAACCGTGCCCGGGCCAGACGATGGTCTCCGCTGGCAGAGTCAGCAGCCTGCTGCGGATGGACTCCAGCAGCTGCTGCATGGAACCGCCCGGAAAGTCGGTTCTGCCGACACCGCCCACAAAAAGTGTATCTCCAGTGAAACAGTGGGGGGGATTGTACAGACAGATACCGCCCGGAGTGTGTCCCGGCGTATGGAGAACCGTCAGTTGTTCCCGGCCCACGGTGACAGTGTCACCATCCTCCACTTGGATATCCGGGGGAGGCGATTCCGCAAGCCCCAGCATGGAAAAATAGTTTCTCACCTCCGGCCTGGCAAAGAACTCCGCATCATCCCGGTGCATGACGATCCTGGCGCCGGTCGCCTTCCGGATCGGGCCGTTGCCGCAGACATGGTCCGGGTGGCCATGGGTGGCGATGATATAGTCGACCTGAAGATTCCGTTCCTTGCAGACGTCCAGGATCCTGTCCTCATCGCCGCCCGGATCGATGATGGCGGCCCGGCCTGTTTCAGGGCAGCTGACCACATAACAGCAGACCCCCATCATACCCACAGTCAGTTGTTCCACGTCCATAGCCTATCGCCACCCCAAGAAAAAAATCAACAGGTTCCGTTCAGGCCCGGTCGGGCCGCCGTGCTCAGCAGCTACAGGTATCGGGATTGCATCCGCTGGGACCGCAGCCACAGCCACTGTCTGCAGGAGCAATGGTCTCCAGGGTGACCCCCTTGGCCGGCAGCCGGTTCTCGATGGCCCTGACAATCCTGGCAAAGGCCTCGGTGGCAGGCGTCTGCTCGTCGGAGGAAAGGTACGGCCTTCCCGTATCACCGGCGATCACCACCCTGGGATCCATGGGTACCCTGCCGAGAAAGGGAAGATCGAACTCGCGGGCAGTCTGTTCACCACCGCCGGAGCTGAAGATATCCACGGTCTCGTTGCAGTGGGGGCAGATGAACCCGGACATGTTTTCCACCACTCCCACAATGGGCATTTCCACGGTCTTGCAGAAATTGATGGACTTGCGGACATCGGCCAGGGCCACGGCCTGGGGAGTGGTCACCACCACCGCCTGCACACCGGGCATGGTCTGGGCCACGGAAAGGGGCTCGTCCCCGGTACCGGGAGGAGCATCCACGATCAGGTAATCCAGCTCGCCCCAGTCCATATCGGCGACGAACTGCCGGATGGCCTGGATCTTGAGAGGCCCCCGCCAGATGATGGCGTCGTCCCGGTTCTTCATCATGTACTCCAGGGAGACCACCTTCAGGTTGTCGTCGTAAATCAGCGGCGGCACCAGATCATCGGGATTTTCAGGCGGCTGCAGGGTGCCGTTGAGATTGAGCATCCTGCAGATATCCGGCCCGTGCAGGTCCACGTCCATCAGGCCGACCCGGTAGCCCCGCTTCGCCAGTCCCAGGGCCAGGTTCACGGCGACCGTGGATTTGCCCACCCCGCCCTTGCCGCTCATCACCAGAATCTTGTTCTTGATCTTTCCCAGCGATCGGTTGATCGCCATGTCCTGCTGGGCCAGCTTGGCATCCGCCGCATTGCAGCTGGCGTCTCCGGAACCGCAGGATCCTCCACATGAATGTCCCATAACATCCTCCATATATAAAAAATGAAAATTGATCCTCTATCGATGGATTGCTGGCCGTATACTCTAATGCTGCAAACTCGAAAAGCAATGAAAAAAGTCGGCTGGCCCTCTCTGCCGCCGGTCGACCGGAATCCAGCTTTTTTCGGCGTTTTTGTTGCTTTTACCACCCTGGAAACTTATAATGATGATTTGCCTTGAAAAGGCTATCCTGACGGAGTCCGGGGAAAGGAATGGAGGGCTGCCAACCTGGAGGGGTGAAACATATGGAACGGTACAGGAAAAAACTGATTGCGGAACTGGAAGCCATGCAGGAGGCCGGCCGAATGCTGCGCAACCTCTCTCTGGCCAGGATGACTCCCATGGGAGGACCCAACTGGCAGCCGCCCATGGATATCTACGAGGCCGAAACAGCCTTCTTTCTCATCGCCGAGCTGGCCGGGGTGGGCAAAGACGACCTCCGCGTGGTGGTGGATGAACACCAGATCCGGATCAGCGGTGCCAGGGAGCTGCCGCTCCACCAGGCCATCGCCTGCGTCCACCAGCTCGAAATCGAGGTTGGCCGCTTCGAGCGGACGCTTCATTTGCCCGCACCCGTCGATATCGAGCGGGTCAGCTCGGTATACAGGGATGGCATGCTGGTGGTGACCTTGCCCAAAAAAACCCGGAAAAGCAGAGTGAGGATCACCGTCATCTCGGGAGAATGATCGCCATGGACAACGAAAAAGAAAAAAAACAGGCCAGCGTCGATCCCCACGCACTCCAGGTGCCGGAGACTCTGCCTGTCCTCCCTCTGCACGGCTTTGTCTTCTATCCGGGCATGGGGTTTCCCCTCCAGGTCGACAGCCCGTCCACCAAACAGCTCATCGACGACGCCCTGCTCGGCGATCGCATGGTGGCCCTGGTCTCGAGCAGGCCCCGGGCAGAGGAAGAAGAGGAAAAGGACGAGGAAAACCTCTACCGGGTAGGGGTTGTCGGCTACATCCACAAGCTCACCAAGACCGAGGAAGGTCCCTATCATGTCCTGATCAGTGGCACCAGGAAGATGGCCATCACCGAGATCCTGGAGCGGGAGCCCTATATCAGGGCCAGGGTCCGGGAGGTCCCCATGGAGATCGTGGAAGACAAGACCATCGAGGCCATGATCTTCAATATCCGTAGCCAGTTCCAGAAGCTGGTCAAGCTGACCCACCTGCCCCCGGAGATGGCCGCCACGGTCAACGGCCTGAGCAATCCCTTTCACATCGCCTATCTGGTTACCTCCCAGCTGAACCTGAAGCTGGAGACCGAGGAGGAGATCCTGGAGATCGAAAAGCTGGGAGACCTGCTTCATCGGGTCATCAGGGAATTGAGCCAGCGCCTGGAAACGGTGGAGATGAGCAACAAGCTCCAGGAGGACATCAAAAAGGATATCGATTCCAAACAGCGGGAATTCTTCCTCCGGCAGCAGCTGCAGGCCATCCGCAAGGAGCTGGGCGAGGAGGACGCCGAAAAGGCCGAGATCAGAGAACTGCGGGAGCGGGCAGCGGAAAAACAGCTGACCGAAGAGGCCCGGGCCGCCTTTGAAAAGGAACTGAGCCGCCTGGAACGGATCTCGCCTTCTTCGCCGGAATACTCGGTTTCCCGCAACTACATCGACTGGATTCTCGATCTGCCCTGGCTGGAGTCTACCACCGACACCCTGGACCTGGACAAGGCGGAACAGGATCTGAATCGTGACCACTATGGACTGAAAAAGATCAAGAAACGGATCCTGGAGTTCCTGGCGGTCCGTAAGCTCAAGCCGGACATCCACGGTCCCATCCTCTGTTTCAGCGGTCCACCCGGCGTAGGCAAGACCTCCCTTGGCCAGTCCATCGCCAGGACCATGAACCGCAAGTTCGTCCGTATCGCCCTGGGCGGGGTCCGGGACGAGGCGGAGATCCGGGGCCACCGCCGTACCTATATCGGCGCCCTGCCCGGCCGGATCATCCAGAGCCTGAAAAAGGCTGGATCCAACAATCCCGTCTTTCTTCTGGACGAGATAGACAAACTGGGCAACGACTTTCGCGGCGATCCGGCCTCCGCCCTGCTCGAGGTTCTGGATCCCGAGCAGAATTCAACATTTACCGATCACTACCTGGATATAGAGTTCGACCTCTCCAAGGTGCTCTTCATTGCCACGGCCAACCGGCTGGATACCATCCCCGGTCCCCTGCGTGACCGGATGGAGGTGGTGGAGCTGTCCGGATACACCGAGCACGAAAAGATCGCCATCGCCCGCCGCCACCTGCTGCCCAAGCAGATGGAGGCCCACGGCCTGGACAGCGACGACCTGGAGATCGATGACAATGCCATCAGGGCCATCATCCGCTCCTACACCAGAGAGGCCGGCGTGCGAAATCTGGAACGGGAACTGGCCGCCATCTGCCGCGGTACAGCGGCCGAAATCGCCCGTGGCCACATGGGAAAACGGACGGTCACGGAGAAGGATCTTTACGATTTTCTTGGCCCGATCCGTTACTTCCCGGAGATCAAGGCCCGTTCCTGGGGCCCTGGCCTGGCCACCGGCCTTGCCTGGACTCCCGTGGGCGGCCAGATTCTCTTCATCGAGACATCGACCATGAAGGGCAAAGGCGGCCTCATCCTCACCGGCAAACTGGGTGACGTGATGAAGGAGTCAGCCACCGCGGCCCTGACTTATATCCGATCCCATGCCGCAGACCTGGGCATAGACGAGGACATCTTTTCCTCCATGGAACTGCATGTCCATGTACCGGAAGGAGCCATTCCCAAAGACGGTCCGTCAGCCGGGGTGGCCATGGTCTGCGCACTGGTGTCGGCCATCACCGGCCGGGTCGTCCGTCAGGACGTGGCCATGACCGGCGAAATCACCCTGCGCGGTGATGTCCTGCCGGTGGGCGGTATCAGCGAGAAGGTCCTGGCCGCCCTGCGGGCCGGGATCAGGGAACTGATTCTGCCGGTGCTCAACGAAAAGGATGTCCTGGAAATCCCGGAAGATGTTCGCGAGGGAGTGATCTTTCACTACCCGCACACCATCAGGGAGGCCCTGGACATTGCCCTGGAAAAGAAGGCGGACTGATCTATGCTTGGCTGGTTCAAGAAAAAATTCGCAAAACCATCGGAGAAAAAAACACCTTCCGGCAGTGAAGAGCCCGGGATCCAACAAAGCGGGCCGGAGGAAGGGATCGTCGGCAAGATTGACCGGCAGGTCGAAGATGGAGACACCGGCCGAGCGACCCCAGCGCCGGCCGGGACAACGGATCCGAGGCCTGCCGGGAAGGAAGGGACCCGGCCCGCCTCCCTGATCAGGCGGCTGCAGGAGGGGCTGGGAAAGACCCGGGACAGCCTGGTGCACCGGCTGGACAGCCTCTTCCTCGGCAAGAAGGTCATTGACCAGGAACTGCTCGATGACCTGGAAGAGATCCTCATCACGGCCGACTTGGGCTTTGCCACGGCCAACGAACTCATCGAGACGGCCAGGCGCAGCGTGCAGCGTGACCAACTCAGCGATCCCCAGGCCCTGAAGACAATCATCCGCGACAAGATCCTGGAATTTCTTCAGGAATCTGACCAGCCAGCTGAACTGGTCATGCCGGAGCAGGGTCCATTCGTCATCATGGTGGTCGGTGTCAACGGTGTGGGCAAGACCACCACCATCGGCAAGATAGGTGCCAAGTTCGTCCGCAGCGGCCACTCGGTACTCCTCATTGCAGCCGATACCTTTCGGGCTGCAGCCATCGATCAGCTCAAAATCTGGGGTGAACGGATCGGGGTTGAGGTGATTGCCCGGCAGCCAGGTACCGATCCCTCATCCGTGGTCTTCGATGGCCTGGAATACGGCCTGGCGCACAACCAGGATGTCATCATCATCGACACGGCCGGCCGACTGCACACCAGCGTCAACCTTATGGAAGAACTGAAGAAGATCAAACGGGTGATCGGCAAGAAACTGGCCGGCGCCCCCCACGAAGTCATGCTGGTGATCGATGCCACCACCGGACAGAACACCATCTCCCAGGCACGGTTGTTCAACGAGGCTGTGGGGATAACCGGCCTGACCCTGACCAAACTCGACGGTACGGCCAAGGGAGGCATTGTGGCCAATGTCTGCCGGGAACTGAAGATTCCTGTTCGGTTCATCGGCATCGGAGAACAGATCGACGACCTGCGGGACTTCGATCCCAGGGAGTTTGTGGACGCCCTGTTTGCAACCGGGGCCGACTGAACAAAAAAAATTCGGCAGCCTGTCTGTTCATCAGGGCCCCTGTTCGGCCGGGCTGTTCGTTCGCGGTCAAGTCATGCGAGACGGGTTACTGCAGGCAGAGCTACCGTCATGGGGACCGGTTCAATCGCATAGCACAGAGACGGGCGAAAAGACGATTTTTTATTTTCAGGGTGCCCATAACCCCAATTCCAGGTTCCAATAATGGAATACCGACAACACAACCAGCCGGGCTGCGGCGGCTGCCTGCTGATCATCGCCCTGTTCCTTCTGGTCACCGGCGGTGCCCCGGCCCTGCTCAACTTTCTCGGATTTCTTTTCTTTTCCGGCATAATCGGCTTCCTGCTCCTCATTGCCGCCTTCTGGGGATTCAGCTACTATATCCAGCGCCGCATCTCCAGTTACGAGGCCTCGCAGAGCGAGAGCCACAACCGATTCGTCTATCTCCTGGTCCATATCCTGGTCAAGATCGCCCAGCTCGATGGTCATTTCACCCGATCCGAGCTGCGGACCATGCTCAACTTTTTCCAGTACAACCTGCACTACAATCAGGATCAGATGTACTGGGTCAAGCAGCTCATCAAGGAGGCCCGGGATGCGGACGAAGACATGCAGGAACTGCTTACCGAGTTCCGCACCACGTTCGGCTACGAGGCCCGTCTGATCCTCCTGGAACTGATCTACCAGATCGTCTATACCAAGCAGCCGGTCATCCAGCAGGAGCTGCAGGAGGCGCGCAGGATCGCCTCCTTTCTCAATATCTCGCCCTATGACCAGCGTACCTTCGAGGCCAAATACACCTACAGGAGCCAACAGGAAACCGGCACATCCACCCGCACCGAGGAACAATATTACGCAGTCCTGGGGCTGGAAACCGGGGCTGACTTCGTGATGATCAAGAAGGCGTACCGCAAGCTGTCCATGCAGTATCACCCGGACAAGGTGGCCCACCTGGGCGAGGAATTCAAACGGGTGGCTGAAGAAAAGATGAAGGAAATCAACCAGGCATACGATTACTTCAAGAAAAAATATAACGGTAACTGACCGGTATCGCGGGCCGGCCGTGCCGGGGATGCGGCCCCCTGGATGCCTGAAAACCAGAACGAGGAGAGCCAGATGACTGTAGCCAGGAAAATGCAGATGTTTGCGGAAAAATCATCCTGGATCCGGAAGATGTTCGAAGAGGGGGCCAGGATGAAGGCGGAATTCGGAGCCGAGAATGTCTTTGATTTCAGCCTCGGAAACCCGGACGTGCCGCCTCCGGAAAAATTCGGCAGGATACTGAGGCAACTGGCGGCAGAGGATGTGCCGGGCGTGCACGGCTACATGCCCAACGGCGGCTATCCGCACGTGCGGGAGTCCCTGGCCGAGCACCTGTCCCGTGACCTGGAGGTGGAACTCGATGCCGGGGACATCCTCATGACCTGCGGTGCTGCCGGGGCCCTCAATGTGGTGATGAAATCCCTCCTCGACCCTGGAGACGAGGTGATCATCCTGGCGCCTTTTTTTGTGGAATACAACTTCTATGTGGACAATCACGGCGGGGTGACCAGAGTGGTCCCCACGGACCGGGAATTCAACATCGACCTGCAGGCCATCGAAGAGGCCCTGAACGAAAAGACCAAGGTGGTCCTCATCAACAGCCCCAACAATCCCACTGGCCAGGTCTATTCCCGCCGTTCCCTGCAGGAACTGGGAGACCTTCTCGACTCGGCAGGAGAAAAATTCTGCACGACCATCTACCTGGTCTCGGACGAACCGTACCGGAAAATCGTCTTTGACGGCTGTGAAGTGCCATCCATCATGGCGACCACCACCAACTCCATCGTGGTCTCCTCCTATTCCAAGGATCTCTCCCTGCCCGGCGAGCGGATCGGCTACCTGGCCGTTCATCCGGAGATCCACGAAAAACGATCCCTGCTCGACGCCCTGACCCTGGCTAACCGGATTCTCGGTTTTGTCAATGCGCCGGCCCTGATGCAGCGGGTCGTGGGCCAGCTCCAGGATGTGAGCGTGGATGTCGCCATCTATGCCCGTCGTCGGAAAATTTTCTGCGAGATCCTGGATGCGGCCGGTTTCGAGTATGTCAAGCCCAAGGGCGCCTTTTACCTCTTTCCAAGGTCACCCATCGATGATCTGGAATTCTGTTCACTGCTCCAGGAGGAAAAGATCCTGGCCGTGCCGGGCCGGGGATTCGGCGCCCCCGGCTACATCCGTCTGGCCTTCTGCGTGGACGAGGAAGTAATCAGCCGTTCCGGTGAAGCGTTCAAGCGGGCCATGCAACGGGCCGGGTCACGGGATGGAGCAACTCGGTGATGCAAGCAGAACCAGCCGCCGCCGGCAACGAGTTACTGATCGGTTACTGCGGCCTCTGTTGCAGCAACTGCGGCATGCTGCGCAAGGGCAGGTGTGCTGGCTGCCACAGTGACCGCCCCATGAACCGAAACTGTGCCATGAAGCAGTGTGCCAAGGGACGGAACTACTCTACCTGCGCCGAATGCACAGACTTCGACGATCTTGGCCGCTGCCGCAAGCTCAACAACCTGGTATCGAAGTGTTTCGGGCTGCTCTTTCGTACCGACCGGATAGGCAACCTGCACCGGATCAGGGAAATCGGGCTGGAAAGGTTCAGGGAAGAAAAACGACTGGACGGCAAACCATGAGGGGTGGGGCCATCGCCCCGGTCGCCGACTAAGCGGCCGACTGCACCGGATGGCCCCGCGGGGCTGAATGCTCCTGAAAACCGAAAATCAGAAAAATTTCTTTGCCATGTTCACGACGCCCTCGAGGCCGCCCAGGGAATCAAGCAGCGACCCGCCGCTGCTGCTCTTGTCCACCAGGTCCGGAATGGTGTCGGCAATGGTTTCGGCGGCTGCATCCTCGTCTGTGCCGAGGGCAGAGGCAAAGGCCGCCACCTTCTCGCCACCGAACAGTTCCTTGACCTGATCGATGGAAATGGGTGAATTCTCGCCGTCTCCCAACCAGGACTGGACCATGTCCGTAAAGCTGGCAGCGGTCTCGTCTCCCATCATTCTCGAGACCAGGCCGCCAAGATCCAGACCGCCACCCTCTCCATCTCCCAACAGACCCGTCAGGGCACTGATCAGATTGTTACTGTCCACTCCTTCACCAAGCTTGTTCCGCAGAAGCGACGCTCCCAGTTGCAGCAAATCCATTCTGTTCCCTCCCAGGTTTTCTTGTTCCAGGTATAGTGCAGTGCAGGCACCCTGATGGCTTAGCCTGTTTTCCAATCAGATTTTAAGTACACCATATCGCGCCTGGATAGTCGATACATTTTTCCGGTCCCCGGCAAATGCTGACCACTTCTTTACACCGGCCAACCGGAGACACCAAGGAACAGGGAACCATACCACAGCGTCATCAGCCGACTCAGACCTTGTAATAGTCCCGGTACCAGTCGACGAACTTTCTGATCCCCTCCTCGATGGTGGTGGCGGGTTTGAAATCGATATCCCGGACAAGATCGTCAACGTTGGCATAGGTCGCCGGAACGTCGCCGTCCTGCATGGGCAGAAAATTCTTTTTGGCCTTCTTGCCGATACAGTCTTCCAGCACCTCGATATAGCGCATCAGCTTTTCCTTGCTGTTGTTGCCGATATTGTAGACCCGCCAGGGGCAGTAACTGGTTCCTGGATCGGGATGATCGCCGCTCCAGTCCGGATCGGGTTCCGGCACCCGGTCGATTACCCGGACGACCCCCTCGACGATATCATCTATATATGTGAAATCACGCTCCATATTTCCATTATTGAACACATCGATCGGCCGGTCCTCCAGTATGGCCTTGGTGAAGAGGAACAGGGCCATGTCCGGCCGTCCCCAAGGACCGTAGACGGTGAAGAACCGTAATCCCGTGGTGGGCAGGTGAAAGAGGTGGCTGTAGGCATGGGCCATCAGTTCGTTGGCCTTTTTGGAGGCTGCATAGAGGGAAACCGGATGGTCCACGTTGTCATGGACAGAGAACGGCATGGAGGTGTTGGCCCCATAGACGGAGCTGGACGAGGCGTAGACCAGGTGCCTGACCCCATGGTGGCGGCATCCTTCCAGGATATTGACAAAGCCCACCAGGTTGGTGTCCACATAGGAATGGGGGTTGACCAGGGAATACCGGACGCCTGCCTGGGCGGCCAGGTTGACCACGGCATCGAACTGTTCCGTGGCAAAGAGTTCAGCGGTCCGCTCCCGGTCCTGCATGTCGAACCCGACATGGCGGAAGCGCTCATACTGCTGCAGCTGCCACAGACGATCCTTTTTCAGCTGCGGATCATAATAGTCATTGAGGTTGTCCAGGCCGACCACGGTCCGATCCTGCTCGAGCAGCCGCAGGGACAGGCTGTGGCCAATAAATCCGGCAGCGCCGGTAACGAGTATCTTGTTCACAGAAGTGTCCTTTGTCTATTTGAAGAATGATCTGGTTGTCCGGAGACCGGACCGGACGGGCCGGACTCCGGAAACGTTGCAAACGAACCTGTCGTTGAATCAGTCGTCAAAGTCGCCTTCCGGCCCCTTGTCGCTGTCCAGTTCCCTGGCGCGGGCCCGGATCTTCTCCTCGGTCCACTCCTCGGGAGATTCGATCCGGCCGGTCTTCGGGCCGAGGTCATAGGAACCGGCCTCCAGGATGGCCTCCACAGCATAACGAGCCGTATCACCGGCATTGAAGACCTCGACCAGCATGGTGTAGACAAAATCCTCCACCCGGCGTGCCATACGCTCACGGATCTCCCGTGCCTGGCCCATTATCCGGTTTTCGAAAACACTGTTCAACTTCTTGTAGTTTCCGCCCTTCCACCCCTGGGCAGCCGCATAGGCCTCCATTTCCTGCCAGAGTTCCTCGGTCACTCCGGCTCCTTTGACCTTGACGAATCTTCCCTGTTCATCGACGATGGCGTTACCGTAATCGTTCACCTCCACGCCCCAGGAGAGCATCTGCAGGGCAGTGGCCACATTGGCCTTGGTGGTCCTGGTCTTGGAGGCAATGGCCCGCAACCGGTCGGAATTGTTCCCCGAGGTACCATGCTGGGCCCCGGAGATGGCGTAGCCGGCCAGGGCATCATGGATCTCCCTGGTCAGCTCGACCTGGATCCCCTGGCTGGAGGATTCGATGCCATGGGTCGTGCCGTTGTTCAGGGCTATCCAGTCCGGAAAGATATCATGGGCATTGAGCCCCTGGATGATGAAGAGGGCCTCCTCCTGAGTGGACAGGCCAAGTTTTCCCTTGATTTCTCCGACTTCAGTCTCATACCCGGCCCAGGAGGGAACGAAACGGTACAGATCGATGCTGGCCAGCAGATTTTCGTCATCCGGCATGTGCGAGGCATCGATGGCAATGGAGGTGATGCCGGCATCGAACAGCGAGGGAATCTCGGTACGGGCATAGGGGAGATCATCCACGGTTTTGATGCCGTAATGATCGGCATGGATGGCCACCGGCACGGTGATGCCCATCTCGTTGCACAGGGCGTCGGTGATCCTGGCGATGTTCCAGTAGTTCACCGCGCAGTAGGCCGCGGCGCCGCCCTCGGAACGGGCGATCTCGATGATCAGGGCGGCCCGGGCCCGCTGGGCGGCGCGCAGGGCCCCCCTGATGACGATGCTGCTTCTGCCGTTGGCCGCCATGGTCATGGCGCCGCCCTTGGCCAGCATGGCCCGGTCGATGACCTTGCCGCTGACGATCAGGGCGCTGGACCCGGGAAAGAGACGGCGGATATTCGGCGGACGGCCGATTTCCAGGGCCTTTTCATAGTCATGGATGTACGACATG
>CAZVDY010000067.1:0-90589 GCA_964626235.1 uncultured Desulfobulbaceae bacterium
TATTTCGTTGCTGCTTCGTTGTGCTTACCCGAGGATGGCCTTGAGGTCATTCTCCGGGGTATCCACCGGCTTGATGTCAAAGGTGTCCACCAGGAACTGAAGCACGGCCGGGCTGATAAACGCCGGCAGGGACGGTCCGAGTCGGATGTCCTTGATGCCCAGGTACAACAGGGTCAGCAGAATGGCCACGGCCTTCTGCTCGTACCAGGAGATGATCAAGGAAAGCGGGAGATCGTTGACATCGCAATCAAAGGCACCGGCCAGGGCGATGGCGATCTGGATGGCCGAGTAGGCATCGTTGCACTGTCCCACGTCGAGTAGACGGGGGATGCCGCCGATGTCACCGAGATCTTTGTCAAAGAAGCGGAATTTGCCACAGGCGAGGGTGAGGACGATACAGTCCTCGGGGACCTGCTCGACAAACTTGGTAAAGTAGTCCCGGCCCGGTTTCGCCCCGTCACAACCGCCAACCAGGAAAAAGTGGCGGATGTCCTTGTTCTTGACCGCCTCGATGACCTTGTCGGCCACGCCGAGTACGGCATTGCGGGCAAAACCGACCATCACGGTTCCCCTGTCCTGGTCATCGGTGAAACCCTCCATGGCAAGGGCCTTCTCGATCACCGGTGTGAAATCCTTGTCCTCGATGTGGGTGCAGCCGGGCCAGCCGACCAGGCCGGTGGTGAAGATCCTGTCCTTGTATTCATCCCGGGGTTTCTGGATGCAGTTGGTGGTGAAGAGGACCGGACCGGGGAAATTCGGGAACTCCTTGTGCTGGTTCTGCCAGGCTGTACCGAAATGTCCATAGAAGTGGTCATACTTCTTCAGTTCCGGATAACCGTGGCATGGCAGCATCTCGCCGTGGGTGTAGACATCGATACCCTTACCCTCGGTCTGCTTGAGAAGCAGCTCGAGATCGTGCAGGTCATGGCCGGTGATGAGGATACACTTGCCCTTGCGGTGTCCCAGGGGCACGGAAGTCGGCTGCGGGTGCCCGTACGTTCCCGTGTTGGCGGCATCGAGCAGTTCCATGGCCCGGAGATTGATTTCACCGGCCTTGAGACCGACGGTCACACACTGGTCAACGGTCAGGCCCTTGGCCAGCAGGGCGGCCAGGGCCTCGTAGACGAAACCGGCAATGGCCGGATCGGTCTGCCCGAGGATGGCTGCATGATCAGTGTAGGCGGCGATTCCCTTGAGTCCGTAAAGCAGGGTCTGCTTGAGGGAACGGATGTTCTCGTCTTCATCCAGGGAGGGAATGAAATTGAGCTCAGCCCCCTGGGCGGCCATCCCCTCGACGGTATCGGCAGGGGTGAAGGTGGCGGCAGGGTGATCGAAATCGGTCTTGCCTCCGGCAGCAGCCACCTTCTCCTTCATGGCATCCCGCAGTTCGACGGTCTTGTTGATCAGGGCATAGAACCGGTCCGGATCGAAATCCACGTTGGTCAGGGTGGAGAAGATGGCCTCCATGGTGAACCGGTCCAGGTCTTCGTCTACGATTCCTTTCTGTCGGCCCTCGTTGGCAAAAAGTGCCAGGCCGGTGAGGGCGTGGATCAGCAGGTCTTCCAGGTCGGAAACCTGCTCGTTCTTGCCGCAGACACCGATAGTGGTGCAGGCGACCCCCTTGGCGGTCTGTTCACATTGGTTACAATACATTTCAGATCTCCTTTGTCTTATTTTTTTGTATCGCATGCCTGAAAAATTCTTTGTAGACTGGCTGGACTATAACCACGTTGTATGATCCTGCAATTGAGATAGGTCAAAAATCAGAAAATAATTTTTCTTTTTTACGCCATTCACTGTCCATGGACAAAAAACACGAGATCATTCGGGGGAGTCTGCTCTTTTCCGGACTGCCGGCAGAGCAGCTGGAAAAACTGGCCTCCATCGCTGATGTAAGAAATTTTCGTCGCCAGGAGGTGATCTTTTTCGAACACGACGAGGCCACCGGGTTCTACATGGTCATGGAAGGGAAGGTCAAGATTTTCAAGATGTCCCTGGAAGGCCGGGAACAGATTCTCCACATCTTCGGGCCGGGCGAGCCGTTCGGGGAGGTGCCGGTCTTTCACGGCCAGCCGTTTCCGGCCAATGCCGTGGCCCTGACAAAGGCGACCCTGCTGTTCTTTCCCAGGAGCGAGTTCGTCAACCTGGTCAGTGCCACCCCGTCGCTGGCCCTGAACATGCTGGCCATGCTCTCCATCCGGTTGCGACGTTTCGCCAGCCAGATAGAAAGTCTGTCCCTCAAGGAGGTGCCGGGGAGGCTGGCCTCCTACCTGCTCTACCTGGCCGAAGAACAGGACAACACCAGCACCGTGACCCTGGACATACCCAAGGGGCAGCTGGCGAGCCTCCTGGGCACGAGCCCGGAAACCCTGTCCAGGATTTTCGCCAGGATGAGCGAGCAGGGCATCATTGCCGTGCAGGGCAAGACCATCGACATCCTCGACTATGAACAGCTTGCGGCCGCCTGATACCTAGATTTTCCCGGCTGGCCCGCTGTTGCCGCTTTCCCGGAGCAACCGGATGAGATTTTTCAGATGGACAAAGGTATCGGTATCCAGACGGCAGAATTCCACGGCCATGCCTTCTGGTTCGCAACGGCAGACCATGCCGTTGACCTGAAAGGCCATCTGGCTCGAATCGCCGCTCAGGGTGACGGTCAGGATGCAGCGGGTCCCTGGAGGGAGGGTCTCCCTGGCCTCAAGATACATACCGTTCAGGCTGATGTTGCGTGCATCTGCAGTCGCCTCCAGCTCACGATCCGGCAGAGTGATCACGATCCTGCTGGTGAAGCGGATCCGTTCGGCCTTTCGCCTGTCACGGATACTCATCGTTTCCTGGTGACAGCCTGATTGTCGCGCTTCCTGGCCATGGCCAGCCTGATCCGGCTCTGGACAAGGTAACGTCCATTTTTTGCGGTGATCACCGGTGGCTGATGGGTCTGCTCAAAGGCGGCATACCCTTCCTGCAGGTTTTTCCAGAAGCCGATCCAGGGGGAACTGCCGAACTTGGCCAGGTTCTCGGCAGTGAGGGGAAAAGGAAAGATATGGACACTGAACCGCTCCTGGCCGCTGTTCAGGGCAGAGTAGGCCAAGAGGAAGATTTCCTCGATCCAGTGATCGGTCATGGCGAAACAGCCCCTGGACGAGCAGCCACCGTGGACCATGATGGAACTGCCGGTCCGCTTTCTGGCCCGGTCGTACCCGTTGGGATAGCCGATGTCGAAGGAGAGATGGTACTGGCTTCTCGGGTTCAGCTGTTCCGGGCCAACCGTGTAGAATCCTTCCGGGCTTTGCCAGTCTCCCTCGTAAAGTTTCGGCCCGGGATAGCCCGAGTAGCTACAGATGGGATAGGTCTTGAACAGCTGAAAGGAACCTTCTTTCTGCAACCAGACTTCCAGGGTACTGTCCAGTTTGAAGATCCGGATGAACAGCGGCGTTCCCAGGCGGAATCCCTTGCGGGTCAGTTCCTCCTGAAGACGTGGTGCCGTTTGCGCCATGAGCTTGGCGGCCCGAGTCCCCAGGACAGGACGATCGGCCGCGCCAGCCCGGGCCTGGAAGACCAGTAAAACGAGGACAAGGAGAACAGAACGGAAAAGGGGAACACCGGCTCTGAAACCAAGGGGGGCGGCTGAATCCGGTACGACCAGGGACATGTTCACGCGACTGCGCTCCTCCTGTAAATCTTTGAGAGCACCCGGCCGGAAACGCATCCGGCCGGGTGGGGTGCTGCTTCAGGTCTATCACCTTCCTGTTTGATCTCTGCCGGTATTTTATGAGGAGTGTCTTCTCTTGTCCAGGCTTATTGCCGGCTGGAGAGCGACAAGTGGTTGGAAAATGTCCTGCAGGAGCCGTGCATCGCCCCGACGAAACTTTACTGACTGAGGGTCGAGACGGGTTGGGACCCGTTCCGTTCCGGACACGATGGTCCTGCCGCTGTCGTTCCTGTTCGAACTGTCCGGTTTGCTCGTCCCGATTTCCAGGAGTGATCGCTCCCGTTCCTGCTGCATTTCGGTCAGGATCTCTGTAAGGTGTTCCTCTCTGGCCGGGGCAGGCAGTTCGATCTGTTCCCTGGCCATCATGATGCGCAGGCGCATCCGTTGCAAAGCGGCTAGGAACCGGAGGGCGGCAATGGCGTTCAGTTTTGTTGCAATCGGTTGACTTCTGTCCTGAACCGTCTCCATGGCAGCCGGTTCCAGCTCTCCCATGGCCAGGTCGATCTCCTGGAGGGAACGGACCTCGCCTGCCTCGGTGAGGAAGAGGCCTGAAGCCGATACCTGGCCCAGCAGATCATGGTTGCCGGAGAGCAGGTTGAACGAGGTGCCGGCATGGCTTAGGGCAATGGCGCCCACACCGGCCTCGGCAAGGCTCACCAGCTGTTGCTCTTCACCTCCTGCCTCCCTCCATATCGAAAGTTCGGAAAAGATCGGGTCGTTTTCGTCGATCCACAGGTTGCCGTCCTCGTCAAAGGCTGCCAGTTCCGCGAATCCGTCACCTGAAAGTGGGCCGAAAAGTTCCCGGCCGCTGTTGATGATCCCGTCGCTGTTCCGGTCCAGGACGAGAAAACCGCAGCCAGGCCGCAGCGACGGCAGGGCTTCGTCTCGACCATCACCATTGAGATCAAAGAGAAACGAGGTCTCTCCCAACCCGGGCAGTCCTTCCTCCAGGTTGAGAACCAGCGGATCGAGGAGTTGAGTGTTGCGGAGCATTAGTTCGGACGAGGTGCAGGTTCTCCGCTCCATGGAGAGATCCAGGGAGAAGGAAAAGAATGATCCATCCTCGGTTTCGATGGCCCCCCTGGCGGAAAACAGGACCTCCTCCTCTTCGACGTGTGTCATTCTGGCGAAGATCGTGGCTGTTGCCTGTTCCTGGCCGGGAAGCGGAGACGGGGCAGGGGCCGGTTTGCTGTTTGCCAGGATACGCAGCGGCTGACCAGTCACCTGGGCGGCAAAGGATTCCAGCGCCGGAGACGGTTCATCGCCATTGTTCGGCCTGTCTGACGGCTCGATGGCGGCAAGGGATCCGGGCGAACCGGCCAGGGATGACTGTTCAGGATCCGTGCTGATGATGGACCGGAAACGGCTCAGGAAGGCGTTCTCTTCTTCCTGCCAGAAAGTGGGAGCGTTTCCCTGCCTGATTCCGATTTCGATGTTGCTGACCTCCGTGTACGTTCTTGCTGCTTCCATGCACATAGTCGTGGCAGCAATTCTCATGGATTCTCCTTGGGTGAAGGGTGAGCGATGTACGACACAACCAGTTCTGTCGTGGTCTTCGATCCTGCAGCGGCTGCAGGTGAAAAACAGGGCTTCCTGTAATCATGGCAATGCTCTTTTCGGCATTGCCTGTGTTGCTCTTTAGGCCTGCCGGGATGGAATCGTCACCATGTTTATACTGTAACGGACAGGAAGCGCCGGGGCATCACTCAAAAATGGGGCTGTTGGCCTGTTTGCCGACAGGGAGCTATTTTTCTGCAGGCATCGGCTGCACCTTGTACAGATGCAGGTACAGGCTCCAGGGAAAAGACTTCTGTCCGGTTCCGCCCTGTTGGGCGAGAAAACCGCTGTCAGAACCACTGTACGGACTGCATCCTACACTGTTGCACGCCTGTACCCGGTAATAGACTGTATCCGCAGAGCCAGGCACATCATCATAGAAAGTCTTTGCGAGGATCTTTATCAGGCTGCAGCTATTGACGGCCTCTGACAGACAACGGTAGAGCTGATAGTAGGAAGCTCCTTTAGGCTCGCTCCAGGTAATCGCAATGTGATCGGCAAAGGTTCCGTCCGAGGCATTGATGGCCTCGGGGGCCGGAGGGATCAGGCTTTCGCCTGGAATGCCGGTCAGCCTGACATTATCGATATAAAAACTGGTGGGAAAGGTAGCGTCGGTGACCCCGGCAAACTGGAGCCGAATGGCACTGCCGATGAAATCGCTCAGGTCGAACTCTTCACTTTCTACCCAGTTGTCTGTTGTTTTGGTATTGTCCAGAACAATGAGGGTCTTGCTGAAATTATCCAGCAGTCTGGTAACAGTGACAGTAAGGTAATCATAAGGCCTCGGGTGGGGTTCTGTGGAGCTTACAGCGTACCAGAACCGAAGCCGAAGAGCACCGAATTCATCAGGAACAACAATATTTTGCTCAAGGACCGTGTCCGAGTTGTTATCGCCACCCAACCTGGCCACAAATTCTCCTTCCTGGGCACACTGGATACCGGAAGCACCGTAGCAGGGATGTGCATAAATAACGCCGTTGACCGGCTCTTCCTGCCAGTCGCCATTGTTACCCAGCTCAAAGCCGCCATTCTTGAGAAGCTGGCTGCTGTTCTCCGCCGCCAGCTGGGAGATGGTGAACTCCCTGTTTCCTATCCGGACGATACCTGTCCGCTGAATGGAGGTATTGAGAGCCACCCGATAGGTTACCGCGCCGTTGCCAATGGCACTCTGAGGTGGAATGATGGAAATCCAGGAGTCAGCAGTTGTTGCCGTCCAGGTGCAATCAGGCGAGGTGATCACGTCGATGCTTCCCCGGCCACCGGCTGATGGCACGATTGCCGAAGGCGGGCTGATGGCATAACTGCACTGCGGTTTGCTGGCGCTGAAATCGATCTGCAGGGTCTGGAATGAAAAGGCATCAAGAGTAAATCCTTCGGCAGCATAGGTGCAGTCGTAATCCATGTCCATCCTGACCCGAAACGTCCCGTTGGGACGCCTGTTCCCGGCTGTTCCCCAGCTGTTGACTATCTCCCAGTACGGTTCGCTTCCCTCGTCGTTGTATCCGACCAGCAGGACGGCATGCCCGCCCCCGGAGGAGTCGTACCGGGCTCCGCAGGAGCCGTCCAGAGTATAGACCGCGGATTCGTCTTCATTGTTCCAGAAGGAAAAAAAGGCATCCCAACTCTCCTGGTCTGGCAGAAAAAAGCCAAACCAGATCGCCTTGTTCTGATTGAGAACGTTTTTGATGTTGGCAATGGCGACAGCCTGATCGATCCCCCTGGTGGGAATGGTTTCCACGGTGACCGAATCGATGGAATAGTGAGAAGACGTGTCTATGGCCAGACACTGATAGGAACTGGCGCCATCGCTGCACACCGACTGGCTGTCTGCATACTCTGCCCCGGCATTGCTCCATGGTACGAACATTCCTTTCTGGGTATACCATTCGGCAAAATCATCGAGCCACCCCCCGCAACAGGCATATTTATCCAGCTTGCACGAATCGAGAAACTGGACCGAGAGCCGGTCCCGAATCCCTTCCTGCACCTGAAGGGCTATGGAGGCCACACCCTGGGCCGCCCAGTTCCAGCAGTTGCCGCAGTCTCCCTGGTACCGTTCAGTAGGCAGATAGGTAAATCTATCCAGGAGGCTGATGCTGTCGCCTAACTGATCACCTAAGCCTTGTAGCAATTCTGCCTGCAGTTGTGAATCTATGAAGGCACGTGGGGCGGTTCTGGTCTTTTCCTGCCATTGCAGGATGGTTGCAGGATCCGGATGCATGATGGCCAGGGTCTCGGCCGCTTGGACAGACACCGTGAGCGGCCAGGTGAGGGTAAGAATCAGGAAAAGCAGGAACCACGCGCACCGCATCATGTTGTACTCATTGTCAATTATTGAGGCAGCAGGGATACTGGAAGACCGGGTCTGGACGAAAAAGACGACCCTGACATCCATCAGCCTGGTCCCAATGACCGGAACACCGCATTGACCGGGTGCCCAACCGGCCCACCCGTTATTGCCCACTCTTGTCAGCAGGGGGGCGATACGGCATACCATTGGGAAATTGTTCAATATAAACCAGGTATTGAAATCAAAGTCAATCTATTTGTGCCGAAAAATCTTTGCGCCGCAACGGATAACGGCGAGCCGCTCCGTCGGAAATCACCGGAGGGGATATGCGTCTGCTCCAGAAACGTCCTTATCTATCTGAAACATTGGTGTTCTTTGTTTCTTTATGACAACGTGCGAATATTCTTTCTGGAGCCAGCCGGGCAAGGCAACAGTGTTCTTCTCTCTCCGGTCCCCTCAGGGATGCAGGGAGGGAAAATCGTGACTGGTCTTGTCCCACTTGACTGCACGGCCGGTGCTGCTGGCCGTGCTGACCTGGAAAACAGCGCGGAAAAAAGCGGAAAAGTTGACAAAATTTGCCACCACTGTCCTGGGAATGGCCAGGCAGCCTTCTTTAATGCCATAGTACCTGGAGGTAAAGTAGAAGCGCTGTCCCAGGCGGTTGACCAGAAAGACACCGTTGACCGCCAGGAGATACCAGAGCCAGGAGTCGTTGGGAATCAGCGACGGAAACCACCAGGCATCATCGCCCAGTCCGGTGGCCACCTCCATGACAACGATATTGACCAGAAGAAAATAGGATAACAGGATCGCCGGGTTGGCCAGGATCGCCTTCCGGTCCCTGAGCATGATGTATCGCATCGGCCAGGAGTCCGGCCAGCCGATATTCCGCCATCCCTGAAAGACGATCCCCACGATCCAGCGGGATTTCTGGCGCACCGCCTGACTGAATTTCTTGGGAAAGTATTCCCGAACGGCGATGATCTCTTTGTCCGGCTTCTTTGGAGGTCTGTAGCGCCCATTGTAGTCGCGGGTAAAGAATACCGGTACCCCGACAAAGACATCACCCAGTTCCCGGCAGGCAAGGGCGGTCGGGCCGGTTCTTGCCCTGTATCCCTTGGAGAAGTAAACCGGAAAGTTGACAAAAACCTCCTTGGCTCCCAGTTTTTTCAACTGATAGCCGATTTCGTAGTCCTCGGTCAGGGAAGAGGTGTCGAAGACCACGCCATCATTGATCTTGAACAGCATGGCTATGGCCCGACGGGAAAAGGCTGTCGCCACGCCGGCGCTGGGAACATTACCGGTCAGGCTCTCCCGGACGATGACATCCTTGCCATGGGTTTCAGCAAACTCGTCCAGGTAATGGCCGCCGACAAACTCGTGCCATTTTCTGGGCAAGGGAAGGACCGGGAGCTGGACAAGGTCCTTGCGCGGGATGAGATAGTTGAACAGCCGGAGTTCCAGGGGATGGATGACATCCTCGGAGTCGTGATAGGCAATGCAGGTAAACTCGATCCCGGTCTCTTTTTCCAGGTTGAATATATAGTCGATGATGTTGTTGAGGCAGTCAGCCTTGGTGGTCGGACCCGGATCTCTGGTGACCACCTTGTGCACATTGGCAAAGCGGGCCGTGACCTTGTCAACTTCCCGCTGGGTATCAGGATCGTTGGGATAGGTACCGATAAAGATGTGGTAGCGGTCATAGTCAAAGGTCCGGGCCGCATGCTCGGCCATGAGGCGGATCACCGCCGCCTCCTGCCAGGCCGGAACCATGATGGCGATGTGCTGCTGCGGCTTGGCATAGAGCTGGTCAGAGGTCATACGGGGATATTCCCTGCGGATGAAAACCTTCCGATAAAGACGGCGGATCCAGTAGTAGAGATCGATGAAGGCATCGTCCAGGCCGCTGAAAAAGAGGACAACGGCGCAGAAATAAAACAGCAATTTGATGACCAGCCAGTAGGCGGCAATCCAGTCGACCGCTTCCAATGTACAGACTCCCAGTGATAGGTTCGCGTTGCATGTACCGGGAAGGTTCCAGAAGGAAGATCCCGGACCTGCTTCATTAAATACTTTTTGTCACAGGGATGTCAAAAGATAGTAACCGGCCGGGAAGGGGAGGGAAAAACCCGGCCGGTCTAGAAGACCGATAGAGCCTCTGCGGCGTGCCTGAAGCCACCAGGCGATCAGTCAGCAGACCAGTCGCACCAGAAGGGTCAGAACGGCAGTGATCGCGACCAGAATGATCACTGATACTGCCCCGATATAGATGGTTTCCAGCCTGTTTTTTTTGCTGATATCAAAATGATCCATTTTTCGAAAAATGGGATTGTCTGTATCGAAATGTATTAGAAAAAAGACAAAATAAGGGCAACAAGCATCAGGTAGCGAAAATAGCTAACCATGATTTTTCATGATGTGCGAGCCAGATTATCGTGTTTCAATATAAAAATCAATATATTTATTGGAAATAATATTTTTAACTGCCTGGAATGCAAAGTATTATTATATTATCTTCCCGTAAGACCAATCAATATGTTGGAAAAGATTTCCCGCGCGTTTCTGGATAGCAGATTTTTTCCAAAAATAACAATTTTTGTTATAAATATGTAATCTAAATAAGACAAAATCGTTTAAGTTCAGAAAGTCAAGCTGATGGAGTTCGCAGAGACGTGACGGGCCGATCAGAGGAGTGGACTTACCAGCAGGGCCGCGTTTTCCAGGAAACGTTCGACGACCGGACGGCGGGCATGTTCCTCCTGATCCAGGGGCCGGGTACCCTGCAGGTATTGCTGTTGCAGGGCCCGCAGACGACAGGTGAACTCCCGGTCGTAGATGAAGAGCGTCAGCTCGAAATTCAGTCTGAAGGACCGGATATCGAGATTGACGGAGCCGAAGAGGCAGAATTCGCTGTCCACGGTGATGGTCTTGGAATGGAGCAATCCCCTGGTGAAGAGCCGGATTTCCACCCCGGCCCGGGAGAGCTCCTCGAACCGGGCCTTGCTCGCATAGTGGACAAGGCGGGAATCCACCTTTTCCGGCACGATCAGGATCACCCTGACCCCACGCCTGGCCGCCGATTTCAGGGCGGCCAGGATGGCACTGTCAGGAACAAAGTAGGGCGTGGTCAGAATCAGTTCCCTGCGGGCGAAATAGATGGTGGTCAACAAGAGATCATGGATGGAGTCTTCGCTGAAGCCCGGACCGGAAGGGACCAGCTGGATTGGCGCCTTGCCACTGGATTTCCGGTGCACCAGGCAGAGGTCAGCGGAAAACTCCTCGATGGTCATGCCGGTCTCCAGGGTCCAGTCGTAGATAAAGGCAGCCGTCAGGATCTCGATCAGATCCCCCTGCAGCCTGACCATGGTGTCCATCCACTGGCCAACCTGTTCTTCCTGTTTGAAATAGCGCGGGTCCACCAGATTCTGGCTGCCGGTATAGGCGATGCTGGAATCGATGATTACCAACTTTCTGTGGTTGCGAAGATCGATGCGGACAAAAAGCGTTCGCAGGATGCCGGCTGGCAGGGCTTCGACGATCTCGATACCGGCCTCCCGCATTTTCCTGGCCTGCCAGCTTTTGAGAAATTTCTTGCTGCCGATGGAGTCCAGAAGGATCCGGCAGACCACCCCCCGCGATGCGGCCCGGATCAGCGCATCGGCCACCAGGTCGCTGTCCCCACCCTCGTGCCAGATATAAAACTGCAGGAAGCAGGAACAGCGGGCGCTGTTGATATCCTGGATAAGCGCCCGAAAGAGGGATCCGGCATGATCGATCAGTTCAAGGTGGTTGTCCGGCATGGTGGGGAGGCCATAGACAGACCTGATATGCCGGTCCAGGATGGAACAGGCCGGATTGATTCCCCTCCAGTCCCGCAGCCCCTTTTTTTCCAGCGATCTGGTCCAGGAGAGGAGGTAGGGCAGGTTGGCGGCAGCCCGCCTGGCCCGCTGATCTCCCAGCCGGTTCTCGCCGAACAGCAGGTAGATGACTGCTCCGGCAAAGGGAAACACCAGAATGACCACCAGCCAGGCCAGAGTGATGGATGGTTCCAGTTTCCGCATGACAACACGGAAAGAGAGGCCGATACGGATCATCAGATCGGCGATGAGCAGAGAGGAGGTAAGGATAAGGTAAAAATGTTCCATTCTCTTTCCTGGCGGTTGGTTTCCGGTTGCCTGAATGTCCCATATCAGCAAGCGGACGGTCAAGAAAAAACAGGTTCCATCCCTGCCAGGATCGTTTTCTTGTAGTGCTTTTTTCCTACTCCATGGTAGAGAAGACTGTGAAGCGGCAACAGACCGGCACGCCAAGTTGCGGCGTGTACCGGACGTATTGAACCCCAAGGTGAGAACGATGGACGTGCAAGGTTTTTCCTGGGCCGCGGTCGAGGCTGGTATCCGCTACTCAGGCCGGCCGGACCTGGCCCTGATCGTTTCAGCGGTACCGGCCGTGACCAGCGGCGTCTTCACGACCAATATTGTCAAGGCGGCACCGGTACGTCTCGACAGACAGCGGCTGGCTGCCGGCATTCCCATGCGGGCCATCCTTGCGAACAGCGGCAATGCCAATGCCTGCACAGGTGAACAGGGAGAGCGGACCGCCGCCGAGACCGCTGCCCTTGTTGCTGCTGCCCTGAAAATCAGTCCGGAGGAAGTGCTGGTGGCGTCCACCGGAGTGATCGGTGAACCAATGTCCATGGAGCCGTTTGCCGCCGCTGTTCCCGATCTTGTCGGCCGACTTGCTCCTTCCGCCATGGATGCCGTGGCCAGGGCGATCATGACCACTGATACGCGACCCAAGACAGCCTCGATCCGCATGGATCTGGGAGACAGTCAGGTCACTGTTGCCGGCGTGGCCAAGGGTGCCGGCATGATCATGCCCGACATGGCCACCATGCTGGCCTTCATCGTCACGGATGCCGCGATCAGCCGCCCCTGCCTGGACAGCGCCCTCGCCCAGGGCACGGCTGACACCTTTAACCGTATCACGGTGGATGGAGACACCTCCACCAACGACACCGTACTGGTCATGGCCAACGGACTTGCCGGCAATCGCCTGATCGATGGCCGGGATTCCGATGGGTATGCGCGCTTCAGCAAGGCCCTCCGGGCGGTGATGGAAGATTTGGCCACCCAGATCGTTGCCGATGGAGAAGGGGCGACCAAGCTGGTGACCATCACAGTCAGGGGGAGCGAAAACGACCGGGAGGCACGGCTGGCAGCCCGCACGGCTGCCAATTCCCTGCTGGTCAAAACGGCATTCTTCGGGGAAGATGCCAACTGGGGAAGAATAATCGCCGCCATCGGCCGTTCCGGATGTCGAATGAACCCTGACCGGGTTTCCATCGCCTTTGACGATGTGACCCTGGTCCGCAATGGCACGTTTGCCGGTAAAGAGATGGAAGACAGGGCAGCCGCTGTCCTGCGGCAGAAACAGTTCACCGTAACCGTTGATCTGCATCTCGGTCCTGGCTCTGCCTCGGTCCTGACCTGCGATCTGTCCCACGACTATGTCCGGATCAATGCCGATTACCGTTCATGAACAGGGCAGCCGGGTTCTGGTGTTGGCCTGGCCGACAACACCGCCCTCTGCCCGGCACAGGATAACGAAACGAAAATGAAGACAGGAAAGCGGAACGTTGCGACCTGGTCCCTGCCGGACAGGTCGACGCAGGAGGCACTGAAGGCCGCGATATGTGAACGTTTCAGAATCCGGCGGGAAGAGGGGACCAGTGAGGAGAGAACCTACTTCGACACCTTTGACTGGCGACTGTATCGCAAGGGCCTGCTTCTCCACCGCAACCGCCACGGCTGGACGCTCAGCGGTCTGGAGACAGGCGAACCGGTCGGCTTCTTTGCCGACAGTCCTGAACAGTCCCGCCGGTTCAGAAGCGATTTCAGCCAGACTCCGCTGGCACCGTACATGGACCGTCTGCTCGGCCTGCGGGCCCTGCTGCCCCTGTTCCAGGAAACCATTGTCAGGGAGACGTTCAGGATACTCAACCGGGATGAAAAGACCGTTGCCTTGGCCATCCTGGAGGAACGGACGGTCCAGGATGAGGTGCGGTTGCTTGTCACCCTGCAAAATATCAGGGGATACAGGAAAAAATTCAAGGCATTGCACCAACTCCTGGAAGAATTTGCCCTCGACGAGGCCATTGGGCCGGCAGAGGCCTTCCATCGGGGAGCCCGGCTGGGTGGCCGTGAGCCAGGAGCATATAGTTCTGCATTGCAGGTAACTCTGGATCCGGATCTTTCCGCCATGCAGGCGGCAAAAAACATCTTCCTGCAGCTCCTGGAGACCATGCGGGCCAATGAGGCCGGGATACGGGACGATCTTGATACAGAGTTTCTTCACGACTTCCGGGTGGCCGTCCGAAGAACCCGGTCCGGCCTTGCCCTGTTCAAAGAGGTGCTCCCGGAAGACATCAGAGAACATTTCAGAAACGAGTTCTCCTTTCTGGGGAGAGTGACAGGCCCGGTCAGGGATCTGGATGTCTACCTGCTCCTGGCCGAACAGGGATACCGCAACAGGCTGCCCGAATACCTGCAAGGCGGTCTGGAAGATTTTTTTAGCCGACTGCATCAGACACGGAAACAGGAGTTTGCCAGGCTCATCAGGACCATGGATTCGCCACGATACAAGTCTATCCTCAGTGACTGGGAGGACGTTCTCCAGGCCGACGACCGGTCGTGGTCAGGCTGTTCTGACATGCCGGTCATCGATCTGGCCACAGGCACGATCCGCAAATGGCATCGCCGGATCATCGAGGATGGAAAAGAGATAAAAGATGACAGTCCGGACGAAGCCCTGCATCGCCTCAGGATCCGCTGCAAGAAACTGCGCTATGGGCTGGAGTTTTTCGCCTCCCTGTTTCCGGCCGGAAAGATGCGCCGAATACGCAAGCAGCTGAAGCATCTGCAGGATAATCTCGGCGCGTTCAACGATCTCGCCGTTCAGCAGAACATGCTCCGGGAACACCTGGAGAGGTTGCGGCCCGGTGTACGGAAAAATCTGTACCAGGCCGCAGCCCTGGGCGGGCTGCTCACCTCGCTGCACAGGGAACAGGAAGCGGTCCGGTCCGGTTTTGCCGCAAGCTTTGCCAGGTTCAGCGGCAAGAAGACTTCAGGGCTCTTCCGGGAGCTGTTTTATTGAAAGGGAGAACGATCACCGGGTTGCGGCAGGAACTGCCCCCAATCCAGCCGGGTGGAAGCCGAATTCCAGAAGATTTCCGGTCTTGGCAAGGCTGGAGCGGGAAACCGCCGCATTGCCGCTGCTTGGATAACCGATACTTCCAAGAAGGTACAGAACAAGACCAAACTCCTGTCAGCAACCGTCATCAGGGCCCAGGATATGAGCACAATAGCCGTCTACAACATCAAAGGGGGAGTGGGGAAGACCGCCACCGCCGTCAACCTTGCCTATCTGTCGTCTCTGGAAGGCACCAGGACCCTGCTCTGCGATATGGACTCCCAGGGATCGGCCGGGTACTACTTCCGGATCCGCGCACCCCGCAAGTTCAACACTTCCAGGCTTCTCAAGGGTGGAAAACATCTTGCCCGCAATATCCGGGGCACCGATTTCCCTGACCTCGATCTCCTGCCGGCTGATTTTTCCTTCCGGAACATTGACATAGCCTTAGATGAGCTCAAAGGCGGTACCAGGCGGATAGCCAAGATTCTCAAGCCACTGCGTAAGGAGTACGGACACATCTTCATCGACTGTCCGCCCAATGTCACGCTGCTGTCTGAAAATATCTTCGCGGCAGCCGACCGTATTTTGGTGCCCATGATTCCGACAACTCTCTCCCATCTCGCCTATCGACAACTGGTCGACTTCCTCGAGACGATTGGCCAGGATGTGGGCAAGGTGCTGGTCTTTTTTTCCATGGTGGAAAAACGAAAAAAAATGCATAATGAGATGATGGAAGCGCTGCGCAATAACAGAGGCGTGCTGGATTGCGCCATACCCTTTCTGGCGGACATCGAAAAAATGGGGCTGTATCGGCAGCCGGTCGCTGCCGCCCTGCCTGCCTCTCTGGCCGCCAGAGAATACCGGAGACTTTGGGCCGAGATAAGCAGGTATATCTGACCATGAGCAAGCGACTCCTGCTCTGCCGGCATGCCAAATCGAGCTGGAAGGATCCTTCGCTGACCGATATTGCCAGGCCACTGAACAGGCGGGGAAAACAGGATGCCCCCCTGATGGGTGCCTGGTTGCACCACCAGGGCATCATGGTGGATGCCATTCTTGCCAGTCCGGCCAAGCGGGCCAGGAGCACGGCCCGCAAGCTGGCCAGGGCGATCGGTTTTGACCGGACCGGGATCATCACCCTGGATGTTCTCTACTTCGGGTCTGGAGAGGAGATCCTCCTTTCCCTGCACCACCTGCCGGATCCGTGCGAGCAGGTGCTGGTGGTGGGGCATAATCCGACGATTACCGACCTGGCCAACAGACTGGGTAATCTCTGCATCGACAACGTGCCTACATGTGGAATCGTAGGTCTCGAATTCGAGACAGCTTCCTGGGAGGAACTGGCTCTGCGGCCTGGAAAACCGCTCTTTTTCGAGTACCCGAAACATGTCCGCAGGGACTTTCCGGAAGACAGGATCCGGCCGGCATGAAGAAGCAAGAGCGTTCCTACGGCGTATTGCTGGACAGGCTTTCGCCACCCGAGGGTCTGCTCCTGCTCGTTCTGGCAGTGATCATCGGGGGGGCCACCGGCTTGGCAGCGGTATTCTTCATTCAGCTCATCGCTCTGATCCAGAACCGTTCCTATACCACGGTCCAGTTGCTCTTTCCCCACCTGGGGCTCTGGAGTTATGTCATCGTTCCGGTGATCGGAGCGTTGTTCGTCGGCCCCCTCATCGCCTGGTTCGCCCGTGAGGCCAAGGGACACGGTGTGCCTGAAGTGATGCAGGCCCTGGTCCTTCGAGGCGGCCGCATACGGCCCAGAGTCGCCCTTGCCAAGATCGTCGCCTCGGCCCTCTGTATCGGTACCGGCGGTTCCGCCGGCAGGGAAGGTCCCATCGTTCAGGTGGGCGCTACCCTGGGGTCGGCCACCGGCCAGTTCCTTCGCCTTTCCGACGAGCGGATAAAAAATCTCGTCTCCTGCGGGGCGGCCGCCGGAATCGCCGCAACGTTCAACGCTCCCATCGCCGGGGTGGCCTTTGCCATCGAGGTGCTGATGAGTGAGCTGCAGGTCAGGATGTTCGGCAACGTGGTGATTTCAGCGGTCTCGGCATCCATTGTCAGCCAGATGTTTCTGGGAGACCGGCCAGCGTTCAGCGTGCCTACATACACCATGGAATCGCCGATCTCCATTCTTTTCTACCTCGTCCTGGGGCTGGCAGCCGCCCTGGTCGGAATCATGTTTATTCGCATGCTGAACTGGTTCGAGGAGTTGTTTGACAACTGGCGTTTCCCCCTGACCCTCAAACCGGCTGTCGGGGCCCTGCTCCTCGGGCTGCTCGGATATGGATACATGCGTCTTCCAGGCATCGGCTTTGCCGATATCACGGATTTTCAGCTGGGCATGCCGCTTATCGAGAACATTCCCCACGTCTATGGCTCAGGGTTCACCTTTATCGAGGAAACATTGCAGGGACGGATCAATTTCTGGCTCCTGGCCCTGCTCATCCTGGTAAAACCCCTGGCCACCTCCTGCACTCTGGGCTCGGGCAACTCGGGTGGGGTGTTTGCGCCGTCTCTGTTCATCGGTGCCATGCTTGGCGGTGCCATGGGATATCTTTTCCTCTACCTGGCTCCTTCGGTGGCCGGTCCGGTTGGAGCCTATGCCCTGGTCGGCATGGCGGCTGTATTTGCCGCCTGTGCCCGGGCCCCCTTGACCGCCATGCTTATCGTCTTCGAAATGAGCAACGATTATTCGCTGATCCTTCCTCTGATGGTGGCGGCCGTCTCGGCATCCTACCTGGCCCAGGCCCTGTTTCCGGAATCCATCTATACCATCAAGCTGACCAAACGGGGCATCCGGTTTGTCCAGGGAAGGGATATGGACATCATGCAGGGCGTACTGGTCAGCGAGGTAATGAATACCGAACCGGTGACCATCAACAAGGATCAGCCCATAACCGATCTCTACCGGCAGTTTCAGGAGACGCATTATCTTGGATTCCCGGTACTGGACGAGCAGGGCAACCTGTGGGGGATTGTTACCCTCCAGGATATGGAACGGGCCTTTTCACAGAATCCCGATACCCTGCGGGATCTCAAGGTGCGGGACGTGGCCGTGCGACAGCCCATTACTGTTTTTGCCGACGAACCGATCTGGACAGCCATCCAGAAGATGGCCCCCAGGGATCTGGCACGGCTGCCGGTGGTCAGCCGTAAGGAGACAGGGAAACTGATCGGCCTGATCAGCCGCAGCGAGATTCTCCGGGCCTATGATGTGGGCATCGTCCGTAAACAGCGGGGCCAGCTGCTGGAGGGACATATCAGTCTCCGTAGGCAGCAGAGCAACGCCTTTTCCGAATTTCGTCTCAAAGCCGGGTCCAGAGCGGTTGGTCAGCGCCTGATGGACCTGGAACTCCCCAGGTCGGTGAACGTGGTTTCGGTGGAACGTGACGGCAGGATCATCATTCCCCGGGGCATGACCCGGTTCGCGGCAGGGGATATCATCACCCTCTTCGGTAACCGGGAAGGACTGGAGACCACGCGTCTTCACTGGACAGCGGTTACACAGAACCATTCAGAAAAGCAGGAAGAATGACCATGCAGCAGATCGGTTGTCAACGCTGCCGCCACTACCGTGTCACCCATGATCCTCTACGGCCGGCCGGCTGCACTGCCTATGGTTTCAAATGCAGGATATTGCCGGCCCGGGAGGTGGAACGGGTCTCCGGGCTGCCCTGCCAGATGTACTCGGCCAGAAAAGAATCGGCAGGGGTGCTGCGCAACGAAGAAAAAATTTCATTTTCAATACGAAAGTCAACGTGATAGTATCACTGGTAGATCAAGGGCAGGGAAGACGGCCTGCCGGGACGCAACAGGACTGCCCCGGATAGTGGCCGGTGGAGGAGCAGGCCTGACAGACCATGACGGATAATACGGACTTTGAACAGGAAAACGGGCAAATAGGAGGAGTCTCCCTCGCCTCTTTCTTGCAGATGCTCGAACAGGAGAGAAAGAGCTGCACCCTCATTGTCAATGCAGGCAATACGAGCGGCAGGTTCTTTTTTTCCAGGGGTGAGCTCATCGATGCCGAATTCGAGGATCAAATCGGCCAGGAGGCGGTTTTCACTCTCCTTTCCTGGAAGAGCCCTTCTTTCACTGTAGCCGAAGCCGAGGACCGGCTGCGCCGGATCAACCAGCCTCTGGCCCATCTCCTCCTCATCGCCGCCACCAGGCAGGATGAAAAAAAGAGAGAAGTCAACGCAGATGCTCTGGCTGATCCTGGAACCGCCATGCTCGACACCGGCCTGCATGCCAATCCGGTCCTGAAAAACCTGGTCACCACCATTCTCGGCATTTCCGGCGTCAAGCACTATTACCTGCTTAACCGCCAGGGCAACATGATCGTCCAGTCGTCAAGAAACAAGAAGGCAGGAGACTTCATCACCTACTGCATCATTACCGGGATCCAGGTGCGGAAGGCCCTGCAGAGCAAGGGCCCGCGCCGGATCACCCTGTCCCTGAAAAATGGGGACCGACTCCTGATCTTTCCAGGTGCGGGATTTATCATCGGTCTGCTGATCGATGCCGATGCCCAGGTAGATGATGTCATGACCCAGCTGCGGCCCGCTCTGCTGAAAGGGCAGGGAACATAGTCAATGGATGCGCTGCTTAAAGATATATCTGTGATTCCAGGGGTATTGGGATCTTGTGTCTTTGACCGAAGCGATGGTCTGCTCTGCCGTGAGCAGCATCCTGTGCTTTCCGAGGAGCTGACCAGAACGGTGGGCAATCATCTCATCCGGTTGTTTCAGATGGCCGCAATCTGTGATATGGATATCCAGTCCACGTCCTTTGATTATGAAAAATATGTGGTCGTGGCCCTGCCATTGCGGGAATTCACCGTCCTGTTCACGGTCTGCAGTTCCCAGGCCAACTGTTCCCTGGTGACCTCGACCGCCCAGATGCTGCTCGACGACATGCGCAAGGAACTCGAGCGGAGGACAGGGATCGCCATTGCCCTGGAAGATGATATCGAGGATCTGGCCGCCTTTGACCTGCTCAGTGAACAGGCCGAGACAGAGCAGGATGACGACCTGCTGCTCATCAGGCCATACCTGCGGCAGATCGAGCAGACCTTGGCCTCGGTCATCGGCCCGGTGGCTGCCATCGTGATGGAGGAGTATATCACCAAGTGGCGACAGGCCGGTCCGGCCAACAGGGAACGGCTGATGCTCCTGGCCACCATGGCGAGTTCGGAAATAGACGATCCTGTCCTGGAAAAGGAGTTCATGCTCAAGATTGCCGATATGTTATGATGGCCATCGCTTCGAGCCGTATCTGCCGGGAGCCACGATCGGCTGCAACGCCGTCGTGGCTTTTTTGCCCCTGGTCGGAACGAGGATATACAGACGGAAAGTATGCATTACTCGAAATTTGCTGACAGATTAACCGCAGACGGCGGTATCCTGTCGCTGATGAAGGACCTGGGCACGTGCCTGACCAGCAACTCCATGATCATGATGGGAGGCGGCAACCCGGGACATGTGCCGGAAATCGAGGCGCTCGTCGCAGACCGGCTTCTTCAGATTGCCGAGGATCCGGTTCAGGTCAGGCAAGTGGCAGGCCTTTACGATCCTCCCCAGGGAAACAAACAGTTTCGCGGTCTTTTGGCCGACCTGCTCAGGCAGGAATACGGCTGGGATATTACCGCTGATAACATCTGCCTCACCTGTGGCAGCCAGGGATCGTTTTTCCTCCTTTTCAACATGCTGGCCGGACGTTTTGCCGACGGACGCAGGAAGAAGATCCTTCTCCCCTTGGCTCCGGAATACATAGGATATGCCGACATTGGCCTGTGCGATGATTTTTTCGCCGCCTACCTGCCCGAGGTGGAGTTGCTCGATGGCCGCTTCTTCAAATACAGGATCAACTTCGCTGAACTGGAAATCGGTCAGGACATCGGGGCTATCTGTGTTTCACGGCCGACCAATCCGACCGGCAACGTCCTTACCGACAGGGAAATGGAACGGCTGATGGAACTGGCTGCAGCCCATCGTGTTCCCTTGATCGTCGACAACGCCTATGGAGTTCCCTTTCCGGGCATCATCTTTACCCGGGCGACCCCGGTCTGGAACGAAGACCTCGTCCTCTGCATGAGCCTGTCAAAGTTCGGCCTGCCCGGCGCCAGGACCGGGATCGTCGTGGCCAGCAGGGAGATCGCCAGCCGGCTGGCCGCTGCCAATGCAGTGCTCAACCTGGCTCCGGGCAGCCTGGGTCCCATGCTTGCCTGTAACCTGGTGGAAAGCGGAGAGATTCTCAGGCTGGCCGACCAGGTGATCAGGCCGTTCTATCACCACAGGCTGACCAGGGCCCTGGAAGCGATAACCGCCTTGTTCAGTGACATTCCGTACCGGGTGCACCTGCCGGAAGGGGCAATGTTTCTCTGGCTGTGGTTCGACGGACTGCCGGTGTCCTCGGGTACACTTTATGCCCGTCTCAAGCAACGGGGGGTGCTGGTTGTCGCCGGACACTATTTCTTCCCTGGACTGCAACAGGAGTGGTCTCACCGGCACCAGTGTATCCGGATCACCTACTCGCAGGATGAAGACCATGTCCACCAGGGGCTGGCCATCATCGCCGACGAGGTACGCAAAATCTATAGAGAAGGTGGTTGAGATGAAGTGGAAGCTTGTTTTGCTGTTGCTGCTGACCATGGTTCCCCACCTGGCTGCTGCCGGATGTCTGGAGGGAGACTGCCGAAACGGATCCGGTACTCTCCGCAGTCCGGATGGCCGTTATTATCAGGGGGAATTCAGGCACGGATTTCTTTGGGGGCGCGGCACCCTGGTCACTCCGGAAGGAATGCGTTACAGCGGGGAATTCGTCAAGGGCAAGTTTCATGGCAAAGGCACTCTGGTCAGTCCGGATGGTCGCCGGTACGAGGGGAGCTTTCGCAATGGTGTCATCGATGGCAAAGGCACCCTGACCACTGCCGATGGTCTGCAGTACAACGGAGAGTTCAGCCTGGGACGCTTCAACGGCAAAGGGTCGCTCTTTTTCCCGGACGGCAGGGAGTATGTTGGTGATTTCCGCAACAACGTCCTCCATGGACAGGGCAGGCTGACCTACCGGGACGGCAGCTATTTCGAAGGTGAATTCCGGGACGGCCAACCTGCCGGTCAGGGAACGCGGCGATACCTGGACGGCACCATCTACAGTGGCGAGTATCATGGCGACAAGCGGGAAGGCCAGGGTATCCTCGAGATGCCGGATGGCAGCCGGTACGAGGGGGATTTCCATAATGACCTGTACGACGGCCAGGGAAAACTGACCTACCCGGACGGCAGGGTCTATGCGGGTACGTTCAAGGCCGGTACCATCACCGGTACCGGTGTCATGACCTGGGCGGATGGACGGGAATACAGCGGAGAATTCGTCAATGGCCAGCCCGAAGGCCAGGGAGTCATGCGCTACAGCGACGGCAGCCGGTACGAGGGTCAATGGCATAACGGCAAACGGCACGGCACTGGCGTCATGCTGTATGGCGATGGCAGCCGGTACGAAGGGACCTTTGTCGACGGCAAACCAGAGGGTGAGGGAGTGATGCGCTATCCGGATTCCACGGTATTCAGAGGCCGGTTTCACGACGGACAGCCTGTGCAGGAAGCGGCTGTCGGCAAGGAGCAGCGTGCCCAGCAGGCTGATCAGGCGGACAGTCAGCCACCTGTGGTTGAAGAGGTGATACCTCCCCGGCCCGCTGATACCGAAAACAAACTGACCCAGCGTAACGGCCTTGTCTATGGGGGGACAGGAAAGGACGAGCCATTCACAGGTCAGGGAAAAATCGTCTATGATGACTCCTCGGTCTACACGGGTGATTTCCGTGATGGCCGCCGCCATGGTCACGGGGTGCTGGAGCTGGCCAACGGCGACAGGTATGAAGGCGATTTTGTCGATGGGGTGTTTTCCGGCCAGGGAGACTACACCTTTGCCGACGGCCGGCGATACCAGGGCGAGTTCAGGAATGGTAAACGTCATGGCCAGGGCCGTTACACCTATCCTGATTCCTCATCTTACCAGGGAACGTTCAGGAACGGTCGTTTCGACGGCCGGGGAATCTACATCTTTCCGGACGGCAGCCGGTACGAAGGGGAATTCCGGGATGGTTTCTTCCACGGTCAGGGAACGCTTCAGTATCAGGATGGCAAGAAATATGTCGGTTCGTTCAAGGACGACCTGCCAGACGGTAAAGGTGTGCTGGAATCACCGGATGGTTCTGTTTTCGAGGGCAGGTTCAGGCGGGGCCGCCGGAACGGCCATGGCCGCCTCACACTGCCGGATGGCAGGGTGATTGAGGGCGAATTTCGGGACGACCGGCTTGTTGAGGAGTAGTAGTCATGGATATACGCTGGCAATACAGGACAATACTCTTCGAATTTCAAAAGGACGGACTGCTCGGAGACAAGTATATCGACGACGAGGAGGTGGAAAAGACACTCAATGAACAGGGAAGTCGCGGCTGGGAACTGATCAGCGTGACCATGATCCAGGAGGGGTTGCTGGCATTCTGCAAACGGCCCGTTACGGGACAGGAGCAAGGCGTCCTCTCCGATGAAGGAGAACAGGAAGTGGCATCCGGCCTCAGCGTGCGCCAGATCCAGGAGGAAGAAAAACAATATATCCGGGATCTGGCCAGGAAAGGCGAAGGTGGAGAGCCTGGCAAAGAATCGGACCAGGTGGGAGGAATCAGGATTTCCCGGTAGCAGCATGGACCAGCCCAGCAAAGAACTGATCGATTCCATGCTGCGGATCAGGAGGGAGCTGCATCGCCATCCAGAGCTGGCCTATGCAGAGGTCCGGACCGCGGCCCTGATCAGGCGGGAGCTCGATCGGCTCGGTATCCGTCATGTGGACGGCCTGGCAGGCGGCACCGGCATCCGGGCCGAACTCGGAAGCGAGGAACGACTCCGGCCATGTGTCGCCCTGCGCACCGATATGGACGCCCTGCCCATCCACGAGGAAACCGGCCTGCCCTTTGCCTCCAGGGAGGCCGGCCGCATGCACGGCTGCGGCCACGACGGCCATGTGGCCATGATGCTGGGTGCGGCCATGCTCCTGAAACAGATGGATCTTCCAGGCCGGGTCGTCCTCCTCTTCCAACCGGCCGAGGAATCGGGTAACGGTGCCGCCCGGATGATCGCCGATCAGGCCCTGGAGGGTGTCTCCATGATCTTTGCCGGCCATATAGATACCCACTATCCGGTTGGGTGTTTCACTGTGGACAGCGGCCTGATCTGTTCTTACACCGACCCATTCACCATCCTGATCCGTGGCAGGGGAGGGCACGCAGCCAGGCCGCACGAGGCCGTTGATTCCATCGTTGTGGCCAGCAACCTGGTTATGAACATGCAGACACTCGTCTCCAGGCAGATCGATCCGTCCCATGCCGCAGTGGTCACGGTCGGCAGGTTGCATGCCGGCACGGTCCACAACGTCATTGCCGAACAGGCCGTACTCGACGGCACTGTCCGCAGTACCCATCCGGACACCAGAAAGCGTATCCTCAACGGGTTGCAGCGGGTCATCCAGGGGGCCAGCGACATGTGCAATGCCCAGATCACCCTCACTTTTGCAGACGGTCTGCCGGCAGTGATCAATGACGAGGAGGCAAGCGTCATCGCCAGGGAGGCCGCCGTTCAGGTGGTCGGTGCAGAGGGAGTTGTCTCCCAGGGCGCACCCAGCCTTGGCGGTGAGGACTTTGCCTTTTACCTGCAGGAGATTCCCGGAGCCCTGGTCAGGTTTGGAGCGGCCAGGCCACCCGGCCAGGCAGGCCCGGCCCATTCGAGCCGTTTCGATTTCGATGAGGATGTCCTGCCACTTGGAGCCCGATGGCTGGCAACCGTGGCCAGGCAGGCACTGGATGTCATGAATCGCTGATCCTGTTTCTGTATGAAACGCATAGATTTTGCATCAAGCCGACCATTTACCCTGGGAGTGGAACTGGAGTTTCAGCTCCTGGACAGCCGCAGCCTGGATCTTGTCCCGGCCGCTCCAGCCATTCTCCGCCGGGGCGGCTGGCTGGAGAGCAAGCGGGTGGCTCCGGAATTTCTCCGCTCCATCATCGAGATCCAGACCGGTATCTGCGGCTCCGTGGACGAGGTCGCGGAAGACCTGGCAGAGACCATCCAGATGGTGGAGCAGGTCGCCAGGGAGGACGAGGTGGTGCTTTACTCCGCCAGCCTCCATCCCTTTGCCATTCCCGAGAAACAGCAGCTGAGCAATGGTGAACGCTACCAGCGGATCATGAATGAGCTGCAATATGTGGGCAGACAGTTCATCTCCCAGGGGCTGCACGTTCATGTGGGCGTGTCCGACCCGGAGACCGCCATCCGGCTCTGCAACGTTCTCCAGGTCTACCTGCCGCTGCTTCTGGCCCTGAGCGGATCCTCGCCCTATTTTCGCGGGCAGGATACCGGCTTTTCCTCGTATCGGACAAAACTGTTTGAGGCCTTGCCATTGGCAGGCATTGCCGGGTATATAGGCAGCTGGAAAGAATACGAGGAGGAGATCGGCATGCTCCGGGAGCGGGGCATCATTCTCCAGATCCGGGATCTCTGGTGGGATGTCCGTCCCAGCCCGGGATTCGGGACCGTTGAGGTACGGACTTGCGACATTCCCTGCCGGTTTCAGGAGGTACTAGGCCTGACGGCAATCATTCAGGCCCTGGCAGCTGCCGTGTCCGAAGGATTGGTCCGGTCGCGACGGGTCAGCCTGCAGCTGCTTCGGTACAACAAGTGGCAGGCAGCCAGGCATGGTCTGGAAGGCCGGTTCTGCGATCCGCTCACCCTGCTCCAGGGTGGAGTCGACAGCCTGGCCGATGCCGTCCATCGGCTGCTCGAGGTCCTGGCTCCGTATTTTCGGCGATTCGCATCGACGGACCACCTCGATGCCATCGACACGATCCTCGCAGAGGGCACCGGTGCGGCCAGACAGAGACGGTTGATGGCTGCCGGCGGTTCTTTCCGGGACATGATAACCACGCTCCAGGAGAATTACTGGTCATGAGCAGAAATGGATGTGCAGTGGTTGCCACTGGTCATGAACTGGTCAGCCAGGCTGCTGCCCAGATACTGGAGGCCGGCGGCAATGCCTTTGATGCGGCTGTGGCTGCCGGCTTTGCCGGTGCCGTGGCCGAACAGACATTGACCAGTCTGGGAGGAGGCGGTTTCCTCCTAGCCCGGACCGCCGGCATGGAGGGCCCCTGCGAGGAGATTTTTTTCGATTTTTTTGTCAATACGCCTGGCCTTGGCCGCAACCTTGTCGAAGAACCGCATTTTTTCCCGGTCACTGTCAATTTCGGCGGATCAGTGCAGGAATTCAATATCGGACTGGGCTCGGTCGCCGTGCCCGGCACCTTGAAAGGCCTGCTCCATGTGCAGGAACGGCTCGGCAGGATGCCCCTTCGGGACGTCGTTGAACCGGCCATCCGGCTGGCCCGTGGACACCGGCTCAACGACTTTCAGGCCGGCTTCCTCCGGCTTCTTCATCCCATCATGACCATGAGCGCCACCGGCAGGGCACTGTACGAGCCAGGCGGCAGGTACCGGAAGCCCGGAGACATCCTGAAGAATCCGGCCATGGCAGATTTCCTTGAAGTACTGCCGGAAGACCGGGGCAGGGAATTCTACGAAGGAGAGATCGCCAGGGAAATGGTCCGGGATATGGAGGCCGAACAGGGGCTGTTGACCATGGAGGACCTGAAACAGTACCAGGTCAGGGAACGGAAACCGCTCAGGATCAGGTACCGGGATTACACCCTGCTCACCGGTCCTCCCCCTTCCCTGGGGGGAACCCTGATCGGCCTTTCCCTGGCCATCCTGGAAAAACTGGACGTTCCGGAGCAGTGGGGAAGCGGTCCACACCTCTTGCAGACATTCGCCCTGATGCAGGAGGTTGAACGGCTCCGGGATCTGGGGATCGCTTCACCCGAGGCACTGCAACAATTCAGGGAATCGGGAGAAGTGACCGGATCGGCGGAGACTATCCGGTCGTTCAGCAGGGGCACGACCCATATCTCCGTAGCCGACGGCCAGGGCAATATCGCTTCCATGACCTGCTCCAACGGGGAGGGATCCGGCTACTTTGCCCCCCATACAGGCATCATGCTCAACAACATGATGGGCGAAGATGATCTTCATCCAGAGGGATTTCATGCCTCACCCCCGGGAATCCGGGTCAGCTCCATGATGGCGCCTTCTGCCCTGCTCAGGGAGAACCGGGTCGAACTGGTTCTGGGCAGCGGTGGTTCCAAACGGATTCGTACAGCCATGACCCAGGTGCTGTCACAGTATATCGATTTCCGGCGGGATATCCATAGCGCTGTCCATGCGCCGAGGCTGCACTGGGATGGAAGCAGGATCCAGGTGGAGCCGGGCTTTTCGCCCGAGGCCGTGGATCTGCTTCGCAGCCGTGCAGAGGTGAATGTCTGGGATGAACTGAATGTCTATTTCGGAGGAGTACATACCGTGGTTCCTGGCCGCGAAGGGGTGGGAGATCCCCGGCGTGGCGGGGCCGTGGCAGTGGTCGAGCTATGAGCCTCTATATCATCAAACGGATCCTGCTCATGATTCCGACCCTTTTCGGAGTCATGCTGATCACCTTCGTGGTCACCCAGTTCGTTCCCGGCGGCCCTGTTGAGCGGATGCTCGCCCAACTCGAAGGCCAGGGGGCCGGGGGAGAGACCGCAGCGGTCACCGGGACCGGGCTGTACCAGGGGAACAGAGGGCTGGACCAGGATCGGGTGGAACAACTGAAAAAACTGTACGGGTTTGACAAACCACCACTGCAGCGTTTCCTCTCCATGATGGCCAGCTACCTGGTTTTTGATTTCGGGGAATCCTACTACCACCACATGAGCGTAGTCGAGCTGGTCGTCTCCAAACTCCCTGTGTCCATGTCTTTGGGATTGTGGACATTCCTCATAGTCTACTCGGTCTGCATTCCCCTGGGAATCGCCAAGGCGGTCCGAGATGGCTCCCGGTTCGACATGGTGACCAGCACCATTATTCTCATTGGCTATGCCATTCCCGGCTTTGTCCTGGGTATTGTGCTCATTGTCCTTTTTGGCGGCGGCTCGTTCTGGAACATTTTTCCACTCAGGGGCCTGGTTTCGGACAACTGGGCCGAACTGGGACTCATCGACAAGATCCTGGACTATCTCTGGCACATGGTTCTGCCCATCATTTCCTCCACGGTCGGCAGCCTGGCGGTCATGACGCTGCTGACCAAGAATTCCTTTCTCGAGGAGATCCGCAAACAGTACGTGATGACGGCCAGGGCCAAGGGGTTGCCAGAAAAGCAGGTACTGTACAAGCACGTTTTCCGTAATGCCATCATCCCCATCATTACCGGTTTTCCAGGGTCCTTCATAGCCGCCTTTTTCACCGGCAGCCTGCTCATCGAGACCATATTTTCCCTGGACGGTATGGGACTGCTGGCCTACGAGTCGGTCCTGAACCGTGATTATCCGGTCGTCCTGGGAACGCTCTACTTTTTCACCATCATCGGCCTGGTTTCGCGCCTGCTCTCGGATCTGAGTTATGTGCTCGTCGATCCCCGGATCAGTTTCGAAGGCCTGCAATAGAGAACCATGAAGACCGGAGCTATTCGCAACAGCCTTGCCAGGCGCCGCTGGCGCAGTTTCCGCAAAAACCGGCGCGGTTACTACAGCCTGATCCTGTTCTCCATACTCTTCGTCATCAGCCTGTTTGCCGAGGTGGTCAGCAACGACAAGCCCATCCTGGTCCTGTACGAAGGATCATATTATTTCCCGCTCTTCAGGACGTATCCGGAAACAGTGTTTGGAGGGGACTTCGACACAGAGACCGATTACCGGGATCCATACATCCTCCGGCGGCTGAGCACGAACGGCAACCGGGTCTATTTTCCGCCCAATCCCCATTCCTACAACTCAATCAACCTGGAACTGGATGTACCGGTCCCCTCGCCGCCGACCCGAATCAACCTCCTGGGAACAGACGACCGGGGCCGGGATGTCCTGGCCCGTATTATTTACGGCTTCAGGCTCTCTGTGCTCTTCGGATTCGCGCTGACCGGGATCGGCACCCTGCTCGGCATCGTAGCCGGTGCGGTCCAGGGATACTTTGGCGGCCGGACAGACCTGTTCTTTCAGCGGTTCATCGAGATATGGAGCGCCATGCCCGAACTCTATCTGCTGATTATCTTTGCCTCGATCTTCAAGCCGAGTATCCTGCTCCTGCTCATTCTCCTGTCCATGTTCGGTTGGATGGGCCTGTCAGACTACGTGCGGGCCGAGTTTCTCAAGGGCAGGAACATGGAATATGTCAAGGCGGCCAAGGCCCTCGGGGTAAACAACTTTACCATCATGTACAGGCACCTGCTGCCCAACGGCATGACACCAGTGATCACCTTTCTGCCCTTCCGCATGTCCGGGGCCATCCTGGCCCTCACCAGCCTGGACTTTCTTGGTCTTGGGGTGCCGCCTTCCACACCAAGTCTTGGCGAACTGCTCGCCCAGGGTAAGGCAAATATCGACGCCTGGTGGCTCTCGTTGTCCACCTTTCTCGTCCTGGTGGGAACGCTTGTACTGTTGATCTTTATCGGCGAGGCATTGCGGGAGGCGTTCGATCCACGTAAACAGTGAGAAGAAACGAACCGTTCACCGGACAGGAATTTTGTTCCGTCCACCCGATGATCATCTCCATTTTTTCCCGCAAGGGGCAGGGAAAAATCAGGAAGTCAGCTCCTTTTTCAGGGTCTCTATCTCCTTCTTCAGAGCTGACCTGATCTCTGCGAATTCACTACGCATCAGCCTGAGCAGCCGATCTTCTTCAGCGTCAGGAGAAGCAGCCGCCTTCTGTTCCGGAACCGTTTTTTCCTCTGCAGGTCTGGCCGCTGGAGCGGGCTCCTGTTCTTCACTGCCGGGTGCACTGGTATTCTGGCGGAGGATATCAGCCAGCAGGTTCTGGTGCCAGGTGGTGAAACGCGTCACAGCCTCCACCAGGGTCTCTGATCCCTGTCCGGGATCCTTGAGACGCTGATAGAGATAGTCCATCAGCTCTTCGGTGCCTTCCCCTACGGCTGCATCGTAATCCCGGGGGATCGAGGTCACCACGGTATTCATCAGGGTCAGAAGCACCTTCTGGGTTGTATCCTCGATGTACTGCTGCTGGACCTGGATGATGTTGGTGGTCTGGTCGACGAACTCCTCTCTCGGCGTGCTGCCGAATCCGGCAATGGCACTGCCCAGGGCCTGCAAATGTTCCTTCCGGGTAGACTGATCATCGGAATCAACTGGTTCTTCAGCCTCCAGGGCGGCAGCGGTTTCTGTCTCCATTTCCGCGGCCGCTGACTCCGCGCTTTCCGCCTCCTGGTCGGGAAAGAAGAAGTTGAGCTTCTCCTCCAGTTCCACTGTCGGAGTATCGTCATCCTCCTCGACCTCTCCACCCAGTTCCTCCTCCATGTCCACGTCAACGGCGTCGGCTGGCGTTTCGGTCCTGCCAGACTCGGTCAACAATTCATCCTCGGGTTCAACGGCAGCCAGGGCCGGCTCGACAGTGTCGCTCTCGTCTTCTTCTTGCTCCTCGGCTGCCGGAGATTCAAGCTCACCGAAGTCCACATCAGGCAGGTCTGTTTCGGCGACAACAGGCTCAATCTCATCTTCTTCACTACTGCTGAGCAGGGAATCGAGCCGCTCCTCGATTCCACCGATGGACTCCTCGGAAAGGGCCAGATCAAGCTCTTCCTCTTCCTCGTCAGCCGGTTCTCCGTCAACAGGTTCTTCAGCCACCTCTCCGGCTGCCTGGTCAAAAAGTGTATCCAGACTTTTTTCTATCTCCTCGATGGATTCTGCGTTTTCCATCTCTCCGGCCGGGGGAAGAACATCCTCGTCTGCCAGCGCCGGTATCACGGCTCCATCCTGGAAAAAATCGTCCTCTGCCTCTTCTTCATCCGTCTTGTCAGGCTCTGCTCCCGTTTGAACTGGAGCCTCCACGTCCGTATCCGTGTCGGAGCCAAAGAAGCGATCCAGGCGCTCTTCCAGTTTTTTCGCAGCTTCGCTGTCAAAATTCAGATCCTGCTCCTCTGCAACATCCTCTGCCACATCGGAAAGGGCAGGGGTCACAGACTCGTCAAATGCAAGTTCTGATTGGGCAGTATCTCCCTCGGTGGAGATTGTTTTCGTCCCATCCTCATCTGCCTCCTCTACAGAACTCTCGTCAAAAAAGGAATCCAGGTGCTGTGCCAGTTCATCGGCCGGTAGCCTGGCCTCGGTATCCACCTCTCTTTCTTCGTCCTCGTCCGGGGTAACAGAGGAAAGAGCCGGCATGATCTCTTCCGTGGTATCGTCCTCGTCACTGAAGACCGAATCCAACTGGAGATCGATATCCTCAACAACAGCCTCCCCAGGCTTCTTCTCCGTTGCCGCCTCTTCCAAATCATCGAGCGAAAGGGCAGAAGGAAGGTCTTCAAGCTGTTCCTCCACATCCCCATTCAGATCCAGGCCAAGCTCATCCGCATTCTTGTCATCCAACTCAAAGGTCTGGGTATCCAGGCTGGCGAAATCTTCTTCACTGTCATCAGAGAAGAGGAGATCGAGCTGTTCCTCGATATGCTCCTGGGGAGAGATATCGTCTCGCTCCTCGAGTTTTTCCGGAACATCCAGGCCACTGAGGGCTGCTGTCACCTCATCGCCACCCAATTCCTCGCCAAGAAAATCATCTGCCACCTCGTCTGCAATAGGCTGGATGGCCTCGGGATCAAGGAGATCATCAAATCCATCTTCTTCTGCTCGCTCTTCCTCCTCCTCCGAAACTTCTTCAAAGAATGCCATCAGGGTGTTGTCCAGGTCTTCGGTGAGTTCGTCTTCCTCTTCTTCCTCACTTTCCATGGAGGCAAACAGCGGCTCTTCCTCCTCTATGTCGGGGACCGCCTTGTCCCCGGGCTCCACATCCTCCAGGGCAACAGGCGTTGATTCTATTTTCCTGCCGACTTCTTCTGTCACGGCCGTTCCGCCGGCAGCGATGAGAGCCTTGAGATTGTTGAGCCGTTCCACTTGGCTGACGAGGATTTCCTGGCGTTCCTGGTCGCCCAGATTTTCGTCTTTGAGCAATCGTTCCAATCCTTTGTAGAAAGAATGAAGAAGAATGAAGGCCTCGGGATGGGCATCGGCCTTCTCGTCTGCAATGTAGTTGCCCAACACTCCGAGCCCCTGGAGAAGAACCAAGGCAGCCTTGTCGTCCTTGACCGATTCTGTCAGTTGGCCGACCTGTTCCCGGAACTTGTCCAGGCCGTTATCGGTAACCTCCCATTCCAGGCCGAGAATCGTGGCTTTCAACCGGGTGAGCGGTTCCTGGCCGCTCAACGAAAGTGCGTCCTTGTCCAGGTTGCCCATCTCTGGAGATTCATTGGTGCCGGCTGCTTCCAGCTGGCTGATCTGATACTGGAGGATCTTGAATTTTCTCACGTCGGTCTTCAGTAGGATGCTGATCTCCTCCCCGTTCATATCCGGGGAAGAGACAATTTTTTCAAAATCGTAAAAAAAGGTCAGGAGAAGCTTGATGGCGTTGGGATGGGCGTAGGCACCTTCATCGCGCAGATAACGTCCGATCTTGTCCAGGCCCTGGAGATACACCTGGGCGACCTTGTCACCTTCCCAGACCTGCTGCAGTTCCACGATCTCGTCCGCCAGCTCCTGCAGGATATCGTCGCTGATTTCCCAGTCAAGGGACAGGATGATGGATTTCAGTCGTGTCAGGGGCGACTCTTCCTCACCGGTGAACTCGAACAGGTCGATATCCACCGTATCGAACGATTCGTCTGCGAACAGGGTGAGATCTTCCACCTCGTCCAGGGAATTGACAGGGTCCTTCTGCGGAGTGCTTTTCATGGGCTGGTCGGTGTTGGATACCACAACTTCCGTCCTCTATAAAAGTTTCTTCTGTATGGATACAACCGTAAGGGAGATTATTTTTTTAAGTGTTTCTGCTACGTTATAGCCTGTCAGCGCACTTGCCTCATACGCGGGCACGCGCAATTTCGAATTGAGGTCCTTTTCCAGCACACTGGATGGCAGGATCGGGACGCCCTGGTTTCTGAGATCGACCTTGTTGTACTGCAGGACCAGGGGAATACGGAAGATCGATTCCTTGTATCCGAGCAAGTTTTCGTGCAACTGATTCAGGGAGCGGATATTTTTCTCCCGCATCGACTCCTGGGCATCAGCGACGAACACGATCCCGTCCACTCCCTTGAGCACGAGCTTCCTGGTGGCATTGTACTTGACCTGTCCAGGCACGGTATAGAGTTGGATCTTCAGTTCATAGCCCTTGATCTGGCCCATGTCGAAAGGCAGAAAATCGAAAAACAGGGTCCGGTCGCCATGGGTCTTCAGGCTGACCATTTCCGATTGGATCTGCTTGCTGAATTTCCGGTTGATGTATTCGAGGTTTGTTGTCTTTCCGCCCCGACCAGGACCGTAATAGACAATCTTCACCTGAACGATTTTTTCGCGTAGATTGATGAAACTCAAGATTATCTCCTGCTCTGCTTCACTGCATTAACTGGATGGCCTCCTTCACTCTGATCCCTGGCAGCTCTAGCTGGCTCTGGTCCAGAGCTTCCTGATTCTGTCGATAGCCTCGACCACGTTCAGCCTGAGAAAACCAAGAGAAATATCTTTGCCGAACATGGATATCAGGAGCAGTTCATCGTCAATCTTGGAAAAATGAATATTGCAGTCTGTTCCCTTGTGAAAAAGAAGGGAGAACTCCTGCTCTCCAACGAGCTTTGCCATGGCATCGACAGTGGCAAAATTGCCCGCAGCCAGAGCAGCAAAGGAATAGACATCATATTTTGAACTTCCATTGTCCTTGGCCGTGATGATGTTGCCGGCCATGTCGATGATGATTACACAGTCGACTCCGATCTTGATCAACTTCTCGTTTAAAATTTCATCAATTTTTTCAAGTTGTTCCTGACTAACAACTCCATAGTTCATTTGGCTACCTCGCAAGCGTTGTCTGTCGGTCACCCGGTTGTTGTAAGACCAATAGGATACTTCTCCAATTATCTATGAGTATACGTCAGAAAAACAGAGAGCTGAAGCTGTTTTTACTGATCATTTTCATTTTTTTCCCTTTGCAGGATTTGATCACCTGATTTGTATCTATGTGCTTAGCCGATCGAAAACAGAAACGAGGCAGACAGCACCCGCTACTGCCCACCTGCCCGACATCAGGACCTTCCATCCAAATCCGGTCACTGTTGCCGGATCTTGTGCTTAAACCGTTCGTTGACAGCATAGACAAAGGCCAGCACCTCGGCTACAGCCTGGTACATCTCTGGTGGAATTTCGTCACCGACCTCTACCTTTGCCAATAACTCGAGGAGATCCGGATCTTCTCTGACATGGACACCGGCAGCCCTGGCAGCCTCGATGATCTTTCTGGCAACCAGCCCCGAACCCTTGGCGACAACCTTGGGGACAGCGGCCCGGTTACCGTCATAGAGCAGGGCGACAGCCTGTTCCCGTTTCCCCGCGCTCATGGAAGGCTTCCCGGCTTGTTGAAACCGGAGTCCGGCCCTGCGGAACGATCCGCAAACAACGTGGTCTGCGACACTGGCAGTGCTGTAACAAAACAGTATTCCATCATGCCGTGGTCTCAATCACACCGGATCCATGCCTGTGCAGGTTCTCCGACAGGACCCGCTCCGGCGGTTCGACACCGGTCAGGAACTGAACAGCCGTTCTGTTGCCCTGGGACAGCCCTGCCAAGAGCTCATCCCGGAAGCTGGCCAAAAACATGGCCCGTTCCCTGTCTGCGGTGTGGAAACAGATGGCAAGCCCATCAGCAGATTGCCTGATATCGATCTGCAGATCGCCCAACCCTTCCAGGGAAAGGTGCAGGCGGCACTCCTTTTTTCCGTCGTTGTCCGGCTGTTCATCGGCAGCGGACTGCCGGCGATCCATGACCAGGTATCCCTGGTCCAGAAAGGGGAGGGCCAGGGGATAGAAAACGACTCCCTGTTCGGCAAAACGGGCCTTCACTATTTGGAACAACTCGATGATCCGGAGGGCTTCCCCGGCCTGTTCACGGATCTCAGGACTACCTGCATCCCGCTCCACTTCAGCCATGGCATGTTTCAAAGACTCTTCGGCCTGCCGGAGATCGCCTTGCAGCAGGGCATGTTCCTGCTGGAGACCCAACCTGTGCAGATACCGTTGCAGGTCAGACCCACGAATAGAAGGAGAAGGGAAAGAGGGGGCCGGCCTGCTCAGCCGGTCGGTCAGCGCCCTGAAAAGCGTGTGCAGTCTATCCCGGACAAGAAGATTCTTTTCCGCACCGGCTCCAGGCATCCCTGGCTCCCTGTTCCTGTCAGTCAGCAGGGAGACCAGTTCCCTGGTCAATTCCCCGACCTGGTCGTTCTGGGGCAACTGCCTGGCATATCGTCCGAGCCGTTCGGCCAGGGCATGGTCTGCTATTCCTGGGGAACCCGGCTTGTTCTGTTCAAGGAGCTGCTGAACATATTCCCTAAGCTCCTCCAGCAGGCCGCGGGCAGGCGACGCCTGTGGTCCGGAAACAGCTGCCCCGGGCCGCAGGCTACCGGGCAGGCGTCCCATGTCCTGGAGAAATAGCCGGACACTCCTGCTCAGATCAGGATGCTCTTCTGTGTGCTCTGCCAACTGCACGATGAGCTGCCCCAACCTGTTTTGCCTGGCCAGGAGCGGGAGAGAACGACTCAAGTGGAGCTGTCCGGAGGGCTGGACGATCTGCAGGGTAAGCTTGGGCCTGATGGCGGTGACCTGGAGATCCAGTTTCTGACCTGCATGAAAACGGAGCCTTGACTGAATGGTGAACTGTTCTTGTCCCAGGGTCAGGATCCATTGCCCTTGGCGGTTTTTGCCACTGACAACAGCCTGCAGGAACTGTCCTGGAACAAGGCCAGGCTTGTTTCCCTGTGTGCCGGACAGACCGGTGAGGGTGAGCAGCTCGCCGATGCCGGCCATCATCGGGGGGCGCGCCTGTCCGGCACCGGCAGGGATCAGTCGACCCGTATTTTTTCCCGGAGTTGCCGACGTTGCTCCTGCAGGCAGCATGAAATTATCTGATCCCGTACTTTTTGCTCGATACTATCAAAATGAAAGGCGATCTGATAGCGGTTTTTCCGCATTCGATAGACCCGGACAACATGCCCCATGCATTCTATGGGCTGTTTTTGCTCCGGGAGTTGCAGCATCAACTGAATGCGACTCTTGTTTTCCGGTGGCTGACTGAACAGCGCCAGTACGCCGCTGCCGCTGAGATCAACGGTTTCACCGGTCAGCTCCCAGGCCTTTTTGCGGATCTCTTTGGGACCTGGTTGGTAGCGGGCAACAATGGGTAGCTGGACATTCACCCGGAAATACTCCCGTAAGGATTCCGGCCTGATCGACTCCTGAGCAGTCAGGAGGAGGCTCCGCTCGTCCACCAATCCGTCCACAGTGGCCAGCAAGGTAATGCCGGAATCGTTTTCCTGCTTCACGGTCAGCATACAGTTCGTGCCCTGGTCAAGGGCAAGGTCTTCCAGGTTGTTGCTGGGAAAGACCAGGGTGAACTGAGGAGCCTTGTTCTTCTTCAGGACGCTCTTCAGTCGGCGCCGCTCATCCGTGCCGACCGGAATATCGATCAGGACGATTGAGTTGTCGCGGAGTCTGTTCAGTGTGTCCTCTATACCAGCCACAGTCTCTGTGCGTCAGTTATGGCATGACCGTCAAGTGATCAGCCTATGTTTTTCCGGCTTTCCTGAAAAACTGTACCCGATGTGTGGGCCGTCTACGGGATGAAGTCCTGCACGATCCAACCGGTCGGAAAGCTCATCCTCTGGAGTAATTCGACATGTTGAATGTAACTGTATACTAGAAATTCATCTTTTTCAATGAACATGGCTGAGATGAACCGGGCAGATAGGGGAAAAAAGGGTGGCAAGCTTCTTTCAGGTCCAGAACGACTCTCTCCCTATACAAGAGAAATTACCAGCTATAGTAATGAATATTGACAAACAATCAAGATGTTATGAGCCGTTCGTCATTATTTTCATCAAGTACGCCTTGTAACGAGTGGTTTCCAGCGTGAGTAATGGCGACCTTGACCGTATCACCAGGAGCTGGCTGACACCTGGACGTGACATGAACGATATGGTTGGTTCCAGTGCGTCCCTGAAAGCAGTCTGTATTACTTGATTCAACCAGTACATCAATTTTTTTTCCTAAGTACTCGTTATTTCGTTCAAGGCTTATTTCATCCTGCAAAGTCTGGAGTTCCTGGAGTCGACGGCTCTTGACTGCTTCGTCGATCTTGTCGCCAAAAGCTGCCGAACGAGTGTTCGGCCTGTCCGAATATTTGAACGAAAACGAGCTGTGAAAGCGCACCGATTCCATGAGTCGGATAGTAGCGGAAAAATCCTCCTCGGTTTCCCCGGGAAAGCCGACAATGAAATCTGTGCTCAGAGCAATGTCGGGCTGGTAGGTGCGAAGCCTGGCCACCTTGTCCAGATAGGTTTCCACGGAATATTTTCTGTTCATCCTGGCCAGGACCCGATTGGAGCCAGACTGTACCGGAAGGTGAATATGGGGACAGAGGTTTTCCAGTTCAGCAAAGCAGCGCATCAGGTCATCAGAGAGGTCCTTGGGATTGGAGGTTGTGAAGCGCAACCGTTCCAACCCTTCCACGGCCGCCACCATCCGAAGGAGGTCAGCAAAAGTCGTGGTTCTGTCGGCAACAGGATTGGTCTGGCCATAGGAGTTGACGTTCTGACCTAGCAAGGTCACCTCTTTCACCCCCTCTTCCTGGACCAGGATGGTCACCTCATCGAGAATATCGGCAACGGACCGGCTGGTTTCCCGTCCCCTGGTTGTCGGAACGACACAGTAGCTGCAAAAGTTGTTGCACCCTTGCATGATGGTAACAAAGCGCCTGAAAACCCGACCAATAGAGGGGGAGGGGGGACGCCTCCCCCGGAACGTTGCATAAGGTGGGATGGAAAATTGGTCATCCATTGCCGTGGCAAGTTCCTTTTTACCTGGACAACGCCTTACCCGATCGACCAGGTCGGCAAGACGGTAGAGTTGCTGCGTGCCTACAACGATGTCTACATGGTCCATCCTTTGAAAGATCCGTTCACCGTCCTGTTGGGCCACGCAGCCTGCAACCACGATGCAGAGGGACGGATTTCGCTCTTTCAACGCCCTGAGCTGGCCCAGAAGACTGTAGACCTTTTGCTCGGCCTTGCCCCTGATGCTGCAGGTATTGAGAATAATCGTATCGGCAAGCTCAGGATCAGGGCAGGGGATATAGCCATCCTTAGCCAGTATCTGCTCCATGATCGCACTGTCGCGCTCATTCATCTGGCAGCCGAATGTCTTGATATAGAGCGTCTTGTCCATGGATCATTTAGTCAATAAGTTGCATTTAATATATCATGTGTTGCATCAAAGATGTCAAGTCTGCAAATCACCGGCTACGGCCCGAAGAAGAGACCAAAGCTCTGGACAGCGTGCCTGATCCAGGTTCAACACCACCAGGCCCTGTTTTTGGTCAACCGTGGACAGCATGGCCAGGCCGTCATAGCCTTCAAGAAGAAAGCGGAGCAGGCTGATTCTCTCCGGCCTGATGCGGAGAAATACCTGTACAAGTCGCGGGCTACACCTTGAGCGAAGAGTCAACTTTTCCTATCATCTCCTTGTATTTCTGTAAAATCGGAACGACGTGTCCATCAAGAAATTCATCGGTCTGCGCTGCGGCCCTGCCGGTGAATTCCTGGTAATTCTGCAAGAGTCCCTGCAGCTCGGTCAGGGAAAAGGGGACCCGCGGGTCGCGGGCCAGTCGTTCAAGCAGGTCGTTTTCCCTGCCTTGCTCCTTCACGGCCTGGCCGGCTGCAACAGAATGCTCACGAATCACCTCGTGCATTTCCTGTCGACTGGCTCCTTTTTCCACACAGGCCATGAGGATCTTTTCCGTGGCCATGAACGGAAGCTCGGCTCGAAGATATCTTTCTATTTGTTTTGGGTAAACAACAATATCATTTGTAATATTGATGTATAACTTTAATATTGCATCACAGAGAAGAAAGGCCTGTGCCAGATCCATTCGGCGGATGGCAGAATCATCCAGAGTTCGCTCAAACCACTGGTTTGCCGCTGTGGCCGCAAAATTGGCAGGGAGGCCCATGAGTTTCCTGGCCAGGCCGGTCAGTCGCTCCGACCGCATGGGATTGCGCTTGTAGGCCATGGCAGAGCTGCCCACCTGTTTTTTGGCAAATGGTTCTTCCTGGACCTTGAGATTGGAGAGCAAGCGCATGTCAACGGCAAACTTGTGGGCAGAGGCCCCGATTCCGGCCAGCACCTCGACAGTCTTCATATCCAACTTCCGGGGATAGGTCTGGCCGGTTACTGGAAACACTTCGTCAAAGCCCAGCTTGCTGGCAACCAGCTGGTCGAGCTGTCGCACCTTGTCGTGGTCGCCATCAAAGAGTTCCATGAAGGTGGCCTGGGTCCCCACGGTCCCTTTGGCGCCTCTGGCCTTGAGCTGTTTTTCCAGGTGTTCAATGTAGGTCAAATCCATCAGGAGGTCTTGCACATAAAGCGTGTTCCGCTTGCCGACCGTGGTGGGCTGGGCTGGCTGGTAGTGGGTAAAGCCAAGGGTCGCCATGTCCCGGTAACGGCGGCAGAATCGTTCCAGGTTGGCCATGACGTTGACCAGAGCGCTCTTGATCAGGCGCAGGGCCTTTTTCTGGATGATCAGGTCAGTGTTGCAGACAACGAACTGGGACGTGGCTCCCAGGTGAATGATGGCCTCGGCCTTGGGACACTGCAATCCATAGGCATACACGTGGGCCATGACGTCATGCCTGATTTCCTTTTCCTTGGCTGCGGCCACCTCAAAATCAATGTCTTCGACATGGGCCCTGAGCTCCTCGATCATTTCCCTGGTAACCAGCTTGAGGCCAAGTTCGTGCTGTGCCTCGGCCAAGGCAACCCAGCAGCGTCTCCAGGTGGTAAACTTGAAACGCTCAGAGAAAAGCTCTTGCATTTCCCGGCTGGTATAGCGACTGACAAGCGGTTCCTGATAGATATCCCTGTTCATTGTCTTGCTCTTCTGTTCCTGGTTATCGACTTATGCTCCAGTTGTCTGTCTTTCTCTTGTGAACAGCAACAATTCTGTAGTCTCTATATTGGCGTCAAAGTCTTTAATTAGAGCCCAGATCGCCGGAAAAGTCAAAAATCACCCCATGGTTGGGGCAGGAAATTCTAAGACTTTTGCAATGTCGCATAATATATATTATGTTAAATTTTATATATCAATATAAAATCAGACAGATGGGTAGATCCCGGTTGCCTGAACCTCAATCCTGCTGCAGCCACGATACATGGACCTGCGGAGATTGAAGGTAAGGTCCACTGCCTCAGTAACCAGGTCCCGGCAGGATGCCATGCGAAAACCGATACCCCGCACAGACCCTTTCCTGGTAGCCAATCTGAACACCAGGTGGTCGCCAGTAACCCGTATGTCCTGCAGCCGCTGCCGAGGCAGCAGGAACACCGGCTCTCTGTTGGCCTCGCCAAATGGTCCCAGCATTTCGAGGCTCCTGGCAAATGACTGGTCAAGGATTTCATTGACAGTAACCTGACAGTCAACGCGCTCCACTGAACACTCCCTGGTCGGCTCCTGGACCAGGATGCCGGCCTGCCTGGCAAAGGCCTTGCTGAAGTCTGCTAGCTGGCTGCCATCCACTACCAATCCTGCTGCCATGGCATGACCGCCAAAGGACAGGCAATGTTCCCCGCACCTGGTCAACATATCGTAAAGGTTTATGTGCTTGATTGATCTCCCTGAAAATCTGTATGTATTGCCATTGTGCTCAACGGTGCCGACCAGGGCTGGCAGGCCAAAGGCGTCAACGATCCTGGCTGCCAGGATGCCGATTATTCCCGCGTGCCAGGAGGCATTCCAGAGCACCAGCCCCCGCCTTCCCCTGTTGACCTGTTCCTCGGCCTGTTCCCTGGCCTGCTCCAGGGCGACCTGTTCCAACTCCTTCCTGGTTTCGTTTGCCTGCTCCAGTTCTCTGCCCAGCCGATTCGCCTCATCCCAATTGGCTGTCAGCAGCAGGTCAACCGCTGGCGCAAGATTGCCCACCCTGCCGGCAGCATTGATTCTCGGCGCAAGCCTGTAACTGATGTCTTCTGCCTGGACGATCCCCTCCTCCAGGCCGCTCAGGCTGCACAGTACCTTGATTCCAGGACGGTTTCTTGTGGAAAGCACTTCCAGGCCAGCCCTGACGAGCACCCTGTTCACTCCCCCGAGGGGCATGACGTCCGCCACGGTGCCCAGGGCGACCAGGTCCAGGTATTGCTTGAGGTTTGGCGCTGTTTCCCTGGACCAGGTGCCCCTGGATACCAACCTGGAGCGCAATCCCATGAGCAGCACAAATGCCACCCCTGCCCCGGAAAGCAGGGGTTCGCTGAACATGGTCCTGACCAGCGCAGGGTTCACAAGCACATCAGCCTCGGGAAGACGATCTCCAGGCTGGTGGTGATCGGTAATAATGACCCGGAAACCAAGCTGCTTGGCAAGGGCCACCTCGTCCACGTCACTGATACCGCAGTCCACGGTAACCAGAAGAGTCGGTCCTGTGGCGCCTCTGGATATTTCATGTAATTTTTTACAATTGATGCCGTAACCTTCCGTAATACGGTCCGGAATCACGTGCATGGCCTGGGCGCCGAGTTCTGCAAGAAACCGAACGAGCAGCACGGTTGCACAGATTCCGTCCACATCGTAATCTCCATACACGACGATTCTGCCTCGGGCGGAAACCGTGTCCAGAATCAGGTCAACAGCCTCGTCAACTCCTGGAAGCAAAAACGGATCCGGAAGATCAGAAAGCCTCGGATAGAGATGATTCCAGGCCGCTTCCACAGTACGAATCCCCCGTTGCCAGAGAAGCAGGCCTATGGTTTCCGGAACTTGCAGGGTCCTGGCCATGGCCTGGCAGCGATCCCTTTCCGTACCCACAGGAGATGGAAGTATTTCGTATCGGCTGTTCAGCAAATTAGCGGTCACGTCTCAATCATTGCCTCAGGTTTTCCGTCCTGTGCCATGAACCGGTCAACATCTCTCATTATGGCTGTGCGGTCATCCCGATGGTACCAGCGCAGCTCGGCCTGGCGGCTGAACCAGGTCATCTGTCGCTTGGCATACCGTCTCGTATCCCGGATCAGCGCTGTTTCCATGTCCTTTCTGTCGACCTTGCCACTAAGAAAGCTGACAGCATGCCGATACCCTATGGCCTGCATGGATGCCAGGTCCGCTCCATAGCCCATATCCAGGAGGGATTCCACCTCTTCCAGCAGGCCTTGCCTGAGCATGAGATGGGTACGCTCGCTGATCCGTTTGTACAGCCGTTCTCTGCTGCACTGCAGGCCTGCCTGGAACAGCCTGGAAAACCAGACCGGCGGCCGGCCCTTTTCCTGCCTGGCCAGGTGTTCCGTCCAGGTCGTGCCGGTGAGCTGGTAGATCTCCAGGCCCCGCAGGAGACGCTGGGTGTCTTGGACATGGATACGGGCAGCCGTTTCCGGATCGATGGCTGCCAGTTCGCTGAACAGTTGCTGCCGCCCTTCCCTCTGCAACCGCTCCAGCAATCCCTGCCTGACCTGCGGATCCGTGGGAGGTGCGGAAAACAGTCCCTGCAGCAGGGCCTTCAGGTAGAGGCCGGTGCCGCCGGTTATCAGTGCGCCCCGTCCCTGCAGCTGCAGTCTTTCCAGGACCTGCCTGCAGTCACGGACAAACTTGCTGGCATCGTACTGTTCGTCTGGATCAAGAATATCGATGAGGTGATGGGGAATAGCCGCCAGTTCGGCCGGTGAAGGCTTGGCCGTGCCGATATCCATATACCGGTAGACCTGCATGGAATCCATGCTGATGATCTCGCAGTCGTGGCGGCTGGCGATCTGCAGGGCAAGACCGGTCTTGCCGATGGCGGTGGGTCCTGCGAGGACAAGAACCGGGATGGTGATCCGGGTCATGATCATTGGAAGCAGAGGTGAGCGGCAAGGCGCCTGGCCAGGGATGGGCTGATTCCCCGCACCGCGGACAGCTCCCCGGCTGACCTGATATGACCAAACCGACGGCGGTGGGCGATGATCCGTGCCGCCAGGGTCGGACCGATACCTGGCAGGGTCGCCAAGGTCTCCCTGTCGGCCCGGTTTACCGGAATCTTTGCTGCAGCAAAGGGAGCCAGCCTGGCCGGCCAGGCTGCACACTCCTCCTCCGTACCGGTAAAGACCCGCCGGACAGTGGCCATTTCCCCGCCAATGGCTTCCCGCAGTCTGGCAAGGGTTTCCGCCCTGTGCAGCCGGCCCTGCCCGGCAACCTGCGGAACAACCCACCAGTAGGAGGAGGGGCGGGCCCGGCTGCTCCCATCCTGGTCTGCGAGCCAGCTCGACCCGATCAGGGCGACGACAATCAGGAGCACATGCAGCCGCCTGTCCCGGCGGCCGTTCCCTCCCCCGGAAACCACCGGTGTCCCGCCAACCTCCAGGTTCAGGGACTGGAAAGCCGGTTTATGGCCGGCCGTTCTCATCCTTCATCAGCTTGTAGTTGATGGAATCCACCAGGGCCTGCCAGCTTGCCTCGATGATATTGAAGGACACCCCCACGGTGCCCCATTGGCTGCTCCTGTCCCGGCTCTCCACCAGGACCCGGACCTTGGCCCCCGTGCCCCGCTCGCCGGACAGGACCCGGACCTTGTAGTCGATGAGCTCCATCTCCTCGAGGTTGGGATAGAACCGGGTCAGGGCCTTGCGCAGCGCCCTGTCCAGCGCGTTGACCGGCCCGTCTCCCATGGAGGCGGTATGCTCTTCCTGTCCTTCCACATAGAGCCGGATGGTCGCCTCGGTCAGGGGGGCCTTGTCCATGCGGTACTTGTTGTTCATCACCCGGAATCCTTCCAGTTTGAAATACTCCTTCTGCAGGCCCATGGCCCGCCGCATGAGGAGTTCGAAACTGGCCTCGGCCCCCTCGTACTGGTAGCCCCGGTTTTCCAGTTCCTTGAGCTCGCGGACAATGGTCTGCATGACCGGATCGTCACCATCCAGCTTGAGGCCGTACTTCTTGGCCTTGTGAAGGACGTTGGACCGGCCGGCCTGGTCCGAGATCAGGATCCTGCGGATATTGCCCACCTTTTCCGGCTCGATGTGTTCGTAGGTCAGGGGATTGCGCTCCACGGCGCTCACGTGGATGCCTCCCTTGTGGGCAAAGGCCGACTCTCCCACATAGGGCTGGTACCGGTTGTGGGGCAGGTTGGCCAGCTCGTTGACCAGCCTGGAGGTGGAGTAGAGCTTGTCGATATTCTGGCCCACCGAGGATTCCAATCCCATCTTGAAGACCACGGCAGGTATGATGGAGGTGAGGTTGGCGTTTCCGCACCGCTCTCCATAGCCGTTGATCGTTCCCTGGACCTGGTCCACCCCCAGGGAGACAGCCAGGAGGGCATTGCCCACCGCTGTCTCGGAGTCGTTGTGGGTGTGAATTCCTAGGGAGACCTCGGCGCCCTGCTCCCGGATAAATTGCTGCACCCGTTCGATGATGGGGCCGATCTCGTGGGGCAGGGTGCCGCCGTTGGTGTCGCAGAGGACCAGGGTCTCGGCTCCGCCGGCAATGGCACGCCCCAGGGTGGCCAGGCAGTATTCCCGGTTGTTCTTGAAGCCATCGAAAAAATGCTCTGCATCGTAGATCAGGTGCTGTACCCGCGAGCGGAGATAGCGCAGCGAATCCTCGATGATCTGCAGGTTGTCTTCCAGCTCGATCCGCAGGGCGTCATGCACGTGAATGTCCCAGCTTTTGCCGAAAATGGTGATAGCCGGCGTCCTGGCGGCCAGCAGGGCCTGTAGGTTGGGATCCCGGTCCGGGGCGTTCTGGAAATGGCGGGTGGAGCCGAAGGCGGTCAGCCGGGCGTGCCTGAGGCTGATCTTCTGCATCCGTTGGAAGTATTCGACCGCCTGAGGGTTGGATCCCGGCCATCCTCCCTCGATATAGTCGATTCCGAGCTTGTCCAGCTGCCTGGTGATCCTGATCTTGTCGTCAACGGACAGGTTGAAGTTTTCCGCCTGGGTGCCGTCCCGGAGGGTCGTGTCGTAGAACTCTATTGATCGGGCCATGTCGTTTACCCCTTTTTGCCACAAGATTCATTGCAGTGCACGGCAAGGCCGCACAGTCCCCTACTCCTCCTCCACAGGCAGGTTTTCCTTGTCCAGGGCAAAGGCGTCGTGCAGGGCCCTAACGGCCAGTTCGGCATACTTTTCAGCTATCACGCAGGAGACCTTGATTTCCGAGGTGGAGATCATCATGATGTTGATCCCTTCCTTGGCCATGATCTGAAACATGGTCGAAGCGATGCCGGAATGGTTGCGCATGCCGACGCCCACGATGGAAACCTTGACGATGGATTGATCGCCGGTGACCGACTCGGCACCGATATCTTCTGCCACCTGTTTCAGAATCTCCATGGCCCGGGCATAGTCGTTCCGCATCACAGTGAAGGTCATGTCCGTGAGGTGCCCTTCCCTGGTATTCTGAATAATCATGTCCACCAGGATACCGGCATCGGAGATCGGCAGAAAGATCTTGGCAGCGATACCTGGCTGATCCGGCACCTTCTTGATGGTGATCCGTGCCTCGTTTCTGTTATAGGTGATTCCCGATACCAGCATGGATTCCATGATCTTGTCCTCCTCAACAACCCAAGTTCCCTCGTTTTCGGAAAAAGTGGACCGGACATGCAGCGGCACCCGGTACCGTTTGGCCAGTCCGACAGAGCGGATATCCAGAACCTTGGCCCCCAGGCTGGCCAGTTCGAGCATCTCGTCATAGGAGATCTTGTCGATCTTCCTGGCCTGCCGGCAGATGTTGGGATCCGTGGTGTACACCCCGTCCACATCGGTGAATATCTCGCAGGCATCGGCCCCCAGGGCGGCCGCCAGGGCCACGGCCGTGGTATCCGAACCTCCCCGGCCCAGGGTGGTGATATCGCCCTCATCGTCCACGCCCTGAAAGCCGGCGATCACCACGATCTTGCCGCTGTCCAGGTGTTTTCTGATGGACCCGGTGTCGATATTCCTGATCCTGGCTCGGGTGTGCATGTTGTCCGTGTGGATGGCCACCTGGTCACCGAGCAAGGAGATGGCCTCCATGCCGGCCTCCTTGACCGCCATGGCAAAGAGGGCGATGGTCACCTGTTCGCCAGTGGAAAGCAGCATGTCCATCTCTCTCCGGTTGGGTATCCGCTGGATGTCGTTGGCCAGGGCAACCAGCCGGTCCGTCTCTCCGGCCATGGCCGACAGGACGACCACCATCTGGTTGCCCTGTTTCTGCACCTTCATGACCCGCCTGGCAACGGCCTTGATCTTTTCCGTGGAGCCGACCGAGGTGCCACCGAATTTCTGTACAATCAGCGCCATGATATTGCCTTTTGTTTGTGTTTTCCTGTAAAGTTCAGGTCTGTTGCCGCCCGGTCACACTGTGAAACCATGGGGCAGAACTGTTGAATTTAAGACAAAATCCGAAATTTGCAACTCAAACCGGTCACCGCCGGAAACAAATTATGCAAAAGACCCAGACATCACCGTCAGAACCGGTCTCCATGCAGGTCGTCCTGGTCGAGCCCGAGATACCGCCCAACACCGGGTCCATCGCCAGACTGTGCGGAGCCACCGACTCTGTCCTCCACCTGGTGCATCCCCTGGGCTTCAGCACCGACGACCGTCACCTGAAGCGGGCCGGTCTCGACTACTGGCCCCATGTACGCATCAGGCACTGGCCCTCCCTGGATGCCTTTCTCGATGCCCAGGATGAGGAAAAACTCTTCCTGTTCACCACCAAGACGGCCCGACCCTTCTGGCAGGCCAGCTTCAGTCCCGGTGATTTTCTTGTTTTCGGCAAGGAGACCAGGGGACTGCCGGAAGAAATTCTTGCGCTGTATCATGACCGATGTTATACCATTCCGATGGAAAATCCGCATATTCGCAGCCTCAACCTGGCCATGAGCGCCGGCATCGTGCTGTACGAGGCCCTGCGCCAGCAGCACCGGCACTCACTGTGACTCCCCCGGTGCGGCCCATGGCGGGACAGGCCGAGCAAGCCGTGACGACCAGGAACAAGCAACAGGTTTTCCGTTCAGGAATTCAACATAGTTACTACCAGTCAGACAAGGAGAGCAAGATGCCAGAACGAGTCTACAACTTCAGCCCCGGACCGGCCACCCTGCCCTACACCGTCCTCCAGGAAGCTGCCCGGGATATCGTCAACTATCACGATACCGGGATCGGCCTGATCGAGCTGAGCCACAGGAGCCGCGAGTTCATGGAGGTGGCCGAACAGACCGAGGCCCTGATCCGTGAACTGCTTGCCGTTCCGAAGAATTACAAAATACTCTTCCTTCAGGGCGGCGCCTCGTCCCAGTTTTTCATGATCCCCATGAATCTCCTGGGTAACGGCAAAAAGGCCACCTACCTCAACACCGGCACCTGGTCAAAAAAGGCAATCAAGGAGGCCAGGCTGTTCGGCGACATCGAGGTGGCCTTTTCCAGCGAGGCCGAGAGTTTCAACCGGGTGCCGGACGCAGATGAATACCAGGTGGATCCGGCCAGCGAATACCTCTACTTTGTTTCCAACAACACCATCTACGGCACCCAGTTCCGGGAATTTCCCGACACCGACACCATGCTGGTCTGCGATATGTCTTCGGACATCCTCTCGCGGCCCGTGGATGTCAGCCGGTTCGGCATCATTTTTGCCGGGGCCCAGAAGAACATGGGCCCGGCAGGCGTAACCGTGGTCATCATCCGGGACGACCTCCTGGACCGCGCCCCGGACAACGTTCCCACCATGCTCCGTTACAAGACCCATGCCGACAAGGGGTCCATGTTCAACACCCCGCCCTGCTTCGCCATCTACTGCGTGGGCCGGGTGATGCAGTGGCTCAAGGACCTGGGCGGCGTGGAGGCCATCGCCGCCATGAACGAGGACAAGGCCGCCCTGCTCTACCAGGCCATCGATGCGACGGATTTCTATCGCGGCCACGCCGAGCCGGCCTCACGCTCACTGATGAATATCTCCTTCAACCTGCCCACTCCAGAGCTGGAACAGCAGTTTATTGCCGAGGCGGCGGCCGAGGGCTTGAACGGACTCAAGGGACACCGGTCCATCGGCGGCTGCCGGGCCTCCATCTACAACGCCTTTCCCAGGGAGGGAGTGGAAAAGCTCGTCTCCTTTATGGAGGACTTTGCTGGTCGCCACGGCTGATCAGCCATCCTGGCCCGGATGCGGGGAAGGAACGGGAAATGCACTACCAGGGTGCCATCATCAGACCGCCCAGCGAGGCCGACGCCATCATCCTCCAGGTGACCACAGGCTGTTCCCACAACCGGTGTACCTTCTGCGGCGCCTATCGGGACAGGCGGTTCAGCATCAAACCGCAGGCCACTGTCCGCAGGGATCTCGACTTTGCGGCCAGACACTGCAGCCACCTGAAAACCGTGTTTCTGGCCGACGGCAATGTCCTCACCCTGCCCTTTTCCCGCCTCATGGCCCTGTGCAGCGATATCCGGGACCGGTTGCCCCAGGTGCGGCGCATCTCGCTGTACGGCAATGCCCGAGATGTGCTCCGGTTGTCGCTGGCCCAGCTCAGGGAACTGAAAGCGGCCGGTCTGGGCAGGGTCTACATGGGCCTGGAAAGCGGCCACGCCGGGGTCTTGGCCAGGATACGAAAGGGGGCCACGCCCGGGGAGATGATCCGGGCCGGCAACCGGCTGCGCCGGGCGGCCATCTTCCTGTCGGTGACCTGTCTCCTTGGTATCGCCGGCGTGGAGGAGTCCCCGGCCCATGCCCGGGCGACGGCAGCCGTACTCAACGACATGCACCCGAACCAGATCGCCGTGCTGACCCTCATGCTGCTGGACAACACCGAGCTGGGCAGGCAGGCGCGGGCAGGAACATTTACCATGCCGGACAGGCACGGGCTGCTCGAGGAACTCCACCATCTCCTCGACGGCCTGGAACTGGACCGGGTCCAGTTCCAGGCCAACCATGCCTCCAGTTACCTTCCCCTTGCCGGCCGACTGCAGCGTGACAGGGAGAAACTGATGGCCCTGGTCCGGGATGGACAGGCCGGCCGGATTTCTCTGCGCGCCGAAGCCATGCGGGGACTGTGAGCGGTGATGCGGACGGAAGACGACAGGATCGACCTGAAAAATCTCACCCAGGAAGAACTGGTCACCTTTGTCGAATCACTGGGGCAGCCGGCCTTCCGCGGCCGCCAGATCTTTCCCTGGCTGTACCGGCCGGGAATCACCGACTTCTCCCAGATGACCGACCTGGCCAGGTCATTCAGGGAGATCCTGAACACCCGGGCCCGGATCAGCCGTTTTACCGATGCCATGGTCCAGGTCTCCCGGGACGGAACGGTCAAGTTCGGTTTTCCCCTGGCAGATGGCGCCCTCGTCGAATCGGTGCTCATTCCGGAGGCGGACCGTAATACGCTCTGCGTCTCCTCGCAGGTGGGCTGTGCCATGGGCTGTGTCTTCTGTCTCACCGGCACCATGGGCTTTCGCCGCAACCTGACCGTTGCCGAAATTGTCAACCAGGTCTGCGCGGTCCGGGACTGGATGCTCGAGCATGACCGGGGCAGGCTGACCAACCTGGTTTTCATGGGAATGGGTGAACCGCTGGCCAACCTTGACAGACTTATCCCGGCCATCGACATCCTCATTGAGCAGCGGGGCCTCAACTTTGCCAGCCGCCGAATCACGGTCTCAACCTGCGGCCTCGTCCCCCAGATGCTCGAGCTCGGCCGGCGCACGGAGGTCAACCTGGCCGTGTCCCTGCACAGTGCCAGCGATGCGGTACGTTCCTCCCTGATGCCGGTCAACAGGCGGTATCCCCTTGCCGAATTGCTCCAGGCCTGCCGCGACTTTCCCAGGAAGAAACGGCAGCGGATCATGTTCGAATACACCCTGTTGGCCGGGATCAACGATTCCCTGGCCGACGCCAGGCGACTTGCTGCTATCCTGCGTCCGATTCCATGCAAGATCAACCTGTTGGCCCTCAACAGAGTTGGCAGCCAGGAGTTGCGCAGTCCAGACCGGGACAGTGTGCTTCGCTTCCAGGCCATTCTCCGCCAGCAGGGATATTCCGTCTTTATCCGCCAGAGCCGGGGCGAAGATATCGCCGCCGCCTGCGGCCAGCTGGCCGCCGGAACAGAGACCATCTCCTGAAGAGCACGGGACCCGAACCAGATGGTTCTCCACAGCACGCGCCGGACTGTCTCATCCTGGCGGAAACGTGACCTATCATCCTCGGCCACACGGAATCCTGTCCAAATTGGCCGGGGAACTAGTGGTATTTTTTCGAAAGGTTGATGATAACCGATCCCAGGGCATGTACCGCAGCAGTACCAAACCGGAATTGTTCACAGGTGCTGCAATCGCGTGAAGATGTGGTGTCTGTGATCGGTTGCCACTAATGACGGAGGACCATGATACCCAGCGCTTCGAGTCGCTTTCTGCCGGGCCAGGTGGAGAGGAGCTTGCGGAATTTCTTTTCCAGGTTGTGCTGGGCGACGATCTCCCAGACGCAACTGATCACCGCATTGGCGATCTTGACCCTGGGCGCGTCGCTGGAAAACCGGACCTTGCCATCCAGATATTCAAACTGGGAGGCAAAGGGATCGAGAAAGGGGTAGACGTCGATTCGTTCGAGAAACCTGCGCTTCAGGTGGATCACCGGCGCTGAACGGTTCCTCCTGCGGCCAAAGAGACTGGCATAGAGCAGGAGAAACTCCTCCAGGGCTCCGGTAAGTCCGGCGATGCAGCGGGGATCCGTGTCCCGGGTCTCCTCCTCGTCGCAGCTCTTGTCCACATCCTGCTTTGCGGACCGCTCCTGGATGAAGTAGCCGACCGAGAAGTAGGCACCCTTGGCCTGCACCATGGCCAGGAGGCGCTGGTATTCCTTCTCGCTGGCGGTCAGGCCGCCCTTGCCCCAGTAGTAGGAGCCTCCCAGGCGGGAGCCGTTCTTGAAAAACAGGATGCCGTTTCTGATATCGGTCCGGATACGGACGTCGACGAACCCGGAAAAACGTTTTTTTTCCAGGTGGTGAATGAGATCGGGCAGGGAAACGGCATCTGAGCGCTGTTCTTCCTTGGCCCGGACAAAATGGGGCAGCTGACCCCAGAAGAAGATGGCATTGGGATCCAGATAGTAGACCGTAACGATGTAGGTCCGCTGCAGGAGCGGGGCCAGGGCTGTTTCCAGGTTAGCCGAAAAGACTGCCTTGCGGCCGTTTTCCTGGTAGACGACCCGCAGGATATCCCGTTCATCGAAATAGATCAGGATCTCGCTCCCAGAGGACCGGAAGTGGATGCAACCTGAACCGATCTCGCCCTGGAGATGCTCCACGAAACGGCTCACATCCAGGTAAAAGGAGTTCAGGCGGTGGATATACGGTTTTTCACGGGGAACAAGCATGTCCGGCTGTCACTTGGCCAGAACCTGGCGAATCACGTCATAGTCCGAATCCACGGCGGGCCGGAATCCGGCAAGCCCCAAGGCTCGCAGTGTTCGGTCATCCAGGTGCAGGATGGCCATCCGCAGCGCCTCCCGATCCTGTTCCGGCATACTGCGATCTACGGAAAAGGCCCAGTTGGGCAGCCAGGCGGTCCGGGCCATCACGGTTACCGAGCCGGGGGCGATGTATTTGTCTGCCTTGTGGAGGGCGGATTCCCGGATGAACCCGGCATCCACATCGCCGATACTCACGGCGATGATGACGTTTTCCTGGCGGTTGGCGGCAGCCTCTTCCAGGGTGCAGTCCCGGTCCACATCGATGTGTTCCGCCTTCAGGGTCAGCTTCTGGGAAAGGTAGCCGCCGGCCGAGGTCTTGGCCACGATCATGATCCGTTTGCCCTTCAGATCGGCCAGGGAGCGGATCGCCGAGTCCGGACGGGTGATGATGATCCCGCGGAACCTGTTCTTTCCCTTGCCCTTGACCGCGGTGGCCAGGACCCGGTGCCTCTTGGCCAGGTTGACGTACACCAGCGGGTTCTGGTAGCCGATCTGGATGGCTCCCTTGCCGATCTCGGCCTCGTAGTGGGCAAAGTTTTCCGTCAGCACCGGCGTGATCTTCAGGCCGGTGCTCCTGCTGAGATAGTCGGCCAGGGGCGTGATCATGGCCCGCAACCGTTCCGGATAGTAGCGGGGAAGCATGGAAAGACGGTACTCCTTGGCTGCAGCCGCCCCGCCGGGGAACAGCAGCAGGAGGAGAAGAGGAAAGATGAGTCCATACCTTGTCGGAGAAATCCACTTACTGATCATTGCCTGCTAGTCCTTCCTGGGGTCCGGGCGTGTTCTCCAGCAGACCGGCTGCCCTGCGTACCACATCGCACTCCCGGTCAAAGGCCGGCCGGAAACGCTGCACCTTCATTGCCTCCAGTATCTTGCTTTCGGCAGTCAGGTCGAACAGCGCCCGAAGTATCTTTTTTCTGTCTGCAAGATTCATGGTCTTCTCCACAGAGAGGACCCAGTTGGGCAGCCAGGCGGTTTCCGCGACAACCCTCAGCGCGTCCGGAGGGATGAAACGTCCGGTCTGGCCGAGCGCCGACTCGCGAACAAAACCGGCGTCTGCACCGCCGGTATACACGGAAAGCAAAACATTTTCATGTTTGTTGCCCGGTACTTCCTCCACAATGCAGTCTCGGGTCACATCGATGCCCTCGCCTGCCAGGGTGAGCTTCTGGGAAAGAAAGCCGCCGCTGCTGATCAGGCTGACCACAGCGATATGCCGACCACGAAGCTGGGCCAGACTGGTGATGGGACTGTCGGACCGGGTGACGACCACGCCGCGGAAGCGGTCTCCGTGCCGCTCCTCCTTGACGGCCATGGCCACGACCTCGTGGAACCGGTCTGCCAGCACATACACGGCAGGGTCCTGGAAGCCGATATCGATGGCGCCGGAACTGAGCATCTTCAGGTACTCCCTGAAGTCAGCGGTCAGTACCGGCCTGATGGCAATGCCGGTTGCCGCCGAGAGATAGCTCGCCAGCGGGGAGATCCGCCGGCTTATCTCCTCGGTGGCATAGCGCGGCAGCATGGAGATGGTGTATTCTCCGGCCCCGAGACAGTTGCCTGCCCCCTGCAGCATGAAGAAGACGGCCATGGCGGCGCAGGCCACCAGTCTGACCGCCGGGAACAGGTACCCCCTCCTCTCTGCCGCATGGCATGGTGATCGCCTGTGCAGACCTGCTATCATCGTGCTCCTCCGGTGCAGGTGGCGAGTTTTCCGCCGGCCTGGACATTGACACTGTCCATTCATCCCTCTCCCTACCTGGCGGCCCGCAGCCGGCCGATGGCCGCCTTGATGGAATGGCGCATCCTGTCAAAGGCCACGGCCAGCTCCCGCACTTCCCGGGGACCCTCGGGCTCGATGGCCAGGTCCAGCTCGCCCAGGCTGATCCGGTCGACGATCTCGGTGAGCTTCCGCAGCGGGCTGGTGATGATGCGGCCCAAAAAGAGGAATACCAGCAGACCGCTGAGCCAGACGATGGCGAGCACACCAAGGGAAAGCGGTGACAGCAGGGTGTCCCGGATGGCCTGGTCCACATCCGAGACATAGATTCCCACGTGGACCTCACCACCGCTGTCCTTCAGGCCAACGGCCTTGTCGAAGATCTTCTGGCCGCCGATATCCAGGCGGGCATCCTGCTCGGCAATGCCCTTGGCCAGCCGGTTCTGCTCGATGATCTCGCGGGGAAATCCCTTTTCCTTGACCCGGGAGAGGAAGCGGGGATCGAACCGGTTCAGGTCGCTGAAGAAACCGGCAACCACAATGCCCCGTTTGTTGACCACCGCGGCATAGGCCACCCCGGGCAACCGGCTGATCCGTTCCGCCTCCTTGTTGACCTGGAGGTAGTTGCGGATCAGCAGCGGCTGCTGGACAACGCCGCTGAAGGCCATGGCGACCGCCGAGGTGCGGAGGTTGATCTGCCGGTTGATCAGGTCCGGGATGAACTGCAGATAGAGAAAGGCTATGGCGCCGGTCACCATCAGAAACCCCAGGAACAGGGTCATGAAGAGGTAGAGCCTGATGGGAACCCCCCTGCCCTTTTTGTTGCGGCCTTGTTGCGTTTCACTCTCCGGCGTCTCTGCGGAAACGGTGTCGTTGATCCCGGGCTGGTCCAGCTCAGCGGTCGCCTCTTCGTCCTCCGCCTCATCACGGGGCACACTCTCCCGGGCGGCCGCTTCGGACCGGTGCGGCTTTTCCTCTTCCGCAGGCCTGCCGGCGGATTCGTCGAGGGCCGGCAACTCGTCCTGCATTCCCGGGTTCTTGACCACAATGATATGACCGCATTCCTGGCAGGCAAAACGGGCCTGCGGCCCCTTGATGCGGCGTTCGTCGATGTTATATTTTTTTGCGCATTCCTCGCAAATAACCAGCATTCACGGACCTCCTTGACCTGTGACAGGGTTTCGAGCCGGTGGAACTCCCGCGTCGGGTCTGCATGATTCCGGTTCGACTCCGGACGGCTTGCCCGGACAGTTGCCAGCGCGACCGGAAACGGGTCTCCCGGAGCCAGAAGACAGAAACTGACAGTTCTCATTACAGTTATATCGTCTCGCCGGATTGATGGTCAAATAAAATTCTGAAAAAACAGCAACAGTGTACGCTAGATACTGCCAGAAAATCCGCCTTTCCGTTTTGTCTTTTCCTGGAGAACCAAAAAGGGTGTTGACAGCCGCTGCGGACCGATCTATATATCGAGATATGACGATATGTAGATCGCCAATACCTTGAGCGGCCGAAACGACAAGTTTCCGGGATGCCTTGAACACAACCCCGTCCCAGGACCATGAAACAGCTTATCCGGGTCATGAAGGCCCTGTCCGATCCCAACAGGCTGCGGATCCTCAAACTGCTTGAAGGAGGGGAGCTCTGTGTCTGCGAAATCCAGAAGGTCCTGGAACTCGCCCAGTCCACCGTCTCCAGGCACATGAAACTGCTGGAAGATGCGGACCTGGTCACCAGGCGGCGGCAGGGAACCTGGATGCTTTACAGGTTGGCGGCGGCAGGAGAGAATCCCTATGCCAAGACCATGCTGGAACGGCTGGCCGGCTGGCTCGAGGACGACGCAACATTGCACCGGATGCGGCAGGCCCTGCCGGAAGCGGCGGTCCTGCGCGGCTGTACACCCGAAAAACAGGAGAAGAGGAAGAACAATGGAACCCATTCAACCGACAGGATGCGGCTGAACCCGGGACAATACCGACCGGGCGGCCGGTAAAACACCCATCGGGGCGGGAAAGGCCATCATCGTCGGCCTGCCTGCCCTCCTGCTCTGGCTTGCGGTCTACAGCCGGCTGGAACCTTTTTCCAGGTACCTGACCCATACACTGCTGCGGCTGGAGGAGGGCAGTCACCTGGGAGAAACGGTACGTTTTTTCCTTTATGACACCCCGAAGGTGATGATGCTCCTGACCCTGATCGTCTTCGTGGTGGGAATAATCCGCTCCTTTTTCTCCCAGGAACGGACCAGGCGCTACCTGGTCGGCAGGCGTGAGCTGGCCGGAAACGGTCTGGCCGCCCTGCTCGGCATCGTGACCCCCTTCTGTTCCTGCTCGGCCGTGCCCCTCTTTCTCGGTTTTGTCCAGGCCGGGGTACCCCTGGGAGTCACCTTCTCCTTTCTCGTCGCCGCCCCCATGGTAAACGAGATCGCCCTGGTTCTCCTTTACGGTCTCCTGGGGTGGAAGGTGGCGGCGATCTATCTCGTCTCCGGCCTGAGCATTGCCGTGCTCGCCGGCTGGGTGATCGGTCGGCTGAACCTGGAGCACTGGATCGAGGATTGGGTGCGGGAGATGCGGGCCGGCCAGACCTTGACCTTTGAGAAGAAGCTGACCTGGTCGGACCGCATCGCCATGGGGCGCGATGCTGTCCGGGAGATCGTTGGCAAGGTCTGGATCTATGTGATCGCCGGAATCCTGGTCGGTGCAGCCATCCACGGCTTTGTCCCCGAAGAGTTCATGGCCAGGATCATGGGCCGGAACAACTGGTGGTCCGTGCCGGCCGCGGTGATCACCGGTATTCCCATGTACTCCAATGCGGCCGGCATCGTGCCGGTCATGGAGGCCCTGCTGGGCAAGGGTGCTGCCCTGGGAACGGTGCTGGCCTTCATGATGAGCGTCATCGCCCTTTCCCTGCCGGAGATGGTCATCCTGCGCAAGGTGCTCAAACCAAAATTGATCGCCGTCTTCATCGCAGTGGTGGGCAGCGGCATCCTCTTCACCGGCTACCTGTTCAACCTGCTCATTCCCTGATCAGGGTGTGCCGGAGGGCTCATATCGTGCGGATATAGGAAAACATGGCCTCCAGGGCATCGCTGTGACGCCGCGGCCCGCCGGTGATAAAGATGCCGTGACCGCCGCCCTGGTACTGGTACAGCGCATCGACGCGTCCGCCGTGGCTGCGGACATAGCGATCCATGCGGTTCATGCCCCGACAGGTCTGGCCGTTATGGTCCCTGGTGCCGCAGTAGAGCCAGAATCTGGCGCCCGCATATCCTGTTGGCTCCAGTGCCTGGAGAAGCGGCGAAAGACGCCCCTGGTGATCCGGGAAAACCGTTCCGGAATCCGCGATAAAGGCCCTGAACAGTCCCCGGCCATCCGGGGCCCGGTCCATGGCGGCCAGCTCGAACACCATGGCAGACCCCTTGGAAAAGCCGTGCAGGACAACCGGAACGCCATCCAGGGGATAGCGGGCCGCCACCAGGTCCAGGCTCTTTGCGAGCAGGCTGTAGACTTCCTGGCTGGAGTCGAACCGGAGCCTGTTGTCTGTCCCGGTTTCCGCATACTGCAGAGCCAGGAAGGCGAAATCGTGGAGCGGAGTGTTCCGGTGCCAGAAGGCGAACATCCGTTCAGCGCAGCCACCCTTGCCATGGAGACTGACGACCAGCCGCCGGTCCGGCCGCCTTTCCCAGCCTGGCGGGAACCAGGCCAGGAAGAACCGGTTCCTGTCGACAGGGACGATGGCCCCGCCCGATTCCTCTACCAGGGCGAGCGCCGCTGCCTGTTCCGCACAGCCGTGACCGACCAGGTCCCGGGACGAGATCGCCCCGGGCCAGGCCGCCTGTTGCCTCTGGGTGCCGCCGGCACAACCCGTCATCACCAGCAATATGAACACCAGCCAGCAGGCCTGGCCGTACCCGGCGCGCTGCCGGGTACGGCATGTGGTCTGTACCATAACCTGTCCCCCTAGTCCTGCGCCGAAAGCTGTTTCCTGGCACGGGCTGCCTCATGGGGACCGACGTGGCCGTCATGGTTCCGGTCGGCCCGCTGCTCCCAGGGACTGTCGACCACGGCCCGGTTTTTCATGTAGTCCTTTTTGGCCCGGTCGGCCTCGTGCCAGTCCACATAGCCGTCCCTGTTCCTGTCCGCCCTGTGCTCCCAGCGGGTGTCCACCACCCTGACATTCGGCCGGCCGATACGTTTCCCCGGTTTGGCCTGGGCAGTGGCCGCAGTGATCAGGACAGCACAGACAACGGCTACACCAAACATCGTCAGGTGTTCTTTCATCATCGTTTCCTCCATGGAAAAGGTTAAAAATGGAAAGCGTGCTCACCTCGATTCCGGCACAGACGGCCTTCCCCGCTCTTTCCGGGGATGTCGGCCGTCGGCGCGGTTCTGCATGATCCGCCTGATCTCCCGGGCCATATCCTGGGAAAACAGCAGGAAACGGGCCCGGTCACGGACAGAGAAGATCCCCTCGAGGCCGGCCAGCTCGCTGGCCGGGATGGCGGCCAGTTCCTCCATGACCTCCAGGTAGGTACTGATCAGTTCGGCAAGCCGATCCTCGTCAGGATCCAACCGGCTGCTCTCCTTTCGCAATCGCTGCAGGACCTGTCGTCGTTTCCTGATCAGTCTTGCCCGCCTGGCATCGATCTCGTCGAGGACGGCAAAGACCTCCTGCGCCTTTTCGCCTCGAAGATTGAACTCTTTCATGAGCTTCCAGTTGCGGATGGTGATGATCCGGTCCATCACTGCCGGGCTGTCCTGTTCCTCTGCCAGGGCCGGACCGGTGAGCCACCCTGCCAGAAACAATCCTGCCATGATCAGCAGGATGCACGATTTGCATCTTCTGCCTGTTGTCCTTTTCATAGGTCGGGCTCCTTCGGTTTCACAATAGTGTACCATCCTCCAGGTCGACCAGAAGACCATCCCAGTCATCCATGAGATGACCGTTGTCCGGCCAACCACTGTCGGCCTGTACCAGGGTCGTATCCCACTCCGCAGGGTCGAACAGGGCCGTGAGCTGCTCCATGCCCGTGAGCAGCGGGATCTCCTCCTCGGCCAGCACCAGGGGCGGAGGGGCTGGCTTCGGCAAGAGTATCGCCAGGAGCATGGCCGCCATGACCGGGGCTGCCCACCAGGATCGCCAGGAGTGGACGCTCCGGTTGAACAGCATGGCCAGGCGGCCGGGCCGGGAAACGGCAGCAACGACCCGGCTCCGCATGCCGTGCCAGAAATCGGCCGGTTCCTCTGCGCGGAGCTCCTCCCTGAGCCCGCGCAGCCCCAGCTGCAGGTGCTCCAGTTCTGCCCGACATCGCGGGCACTGCTCCAGGTGATGCTCCTGGGCGGCAGACAGGATGGAATGCAGGAGTGCATCCGGCCCCATTGCCTGCCAGAAGGCGTCACAGTCAGATTCTCTACTCACTGCACTCTCTTCCTTTCAGTAAATCACGCAATGCCCGTATTCCGAAATGAAAGTTGGAACGGGCACTCCCTTCCCTGATCCCGAGCAGGTCGCCGATCTCGGCAAAAGTCAGGCCGGCGAACAGGCGCATGGAGATCACCTCCTGCTGACGGGGAGGGAGAAGGCGGAGCATGCTCTTCATGTTGCGCATGCCGTCCCTTGCCATGGCGATCCGTTCCGGATCCGCTGACCTGTCGGCCTGGTCCCAGTCTTCCAGGGCGACCTGCGACCTCCGCTGCCGGATGTGATCCCGCGCCAGGTTGACCCCGATGGAGAACAGCCAGGATCTGAACCGTTCCGGCTTCCGCAGCCGGTTGATACGGGTAAAGGCCCTGATGAATGCCTGCTGGGTGATGTCCTCTGCCTCTTCCCTGTTCATGACCATCGACCTGACCAGGTAGTAGAGCGGTTTCTGGTACCGTACCATCAGGAGTTCGAACCCTTCCCGGTCCCCACGCTTCCACGCCTGGACCAGATCCCTGTCTTCCATGTTCACCTGCGCGATCGGTTGTTTTCCTGTAAGACGTCCCTGGTTGGAGAACGTTTAAAAAAAATGGCTCGTGGCGAAAAAGCTCTTTCTGCCGGACCAGTTCCCTCTTTATAATACCCTCAAGGGACTACCCGGCTGGAGCACCTTGTGCCCTTCCACTGCCCATTTCCTCCAGGAAGGCCAGGGAAACGGCGCCATGTTTGTCTTGAAATAGAGACGGCTTCATTGTAAATTAGAATAATGTTCATCCTGTATGAAACAAAACGATGCACCGGCCGCCCGCTGGGCACCAGGGGCATCACCCTGGTTCCGACCTGGTGACTGAACGGCAATCCATGAAACGTTCGCAATCTGTCCACCGGGTCGCCGTCGTCCTGCTCACCCTGGGCTGCCTATTGTTCTACGGCACCAGTGCGCAGTCGGGCCCCATCAGGTGGCTGCAGGATCAGTACAGGACCAACCGCACCTTTCCCCGGGTGCAGAAGGCCTACGCTCTGATCCGGGAAGGCAGGTATCAGGAGGCCCGTAGCCTGCTGGAAAAGGCCCTGACCATTGATCCGGAAAACACGGAGATCCGGCAGCAGCTCCTGGAGGTCTGCTTCCAGCTCAAGGACTACCACAGCGCGCTCCACCATGCCGAGGTCCTCCTGGAGATGGACCCGGATCAGACGGTCAACACCCTCTACCTGGCCCAGGCGGCCATGCAGCTCGACCAGCCCGAACGGGTGATCGGGCTGCTTTCCGAAGACAGGATCCTCCAGGACTTTGACGAGCAGTACCGGGACCAGGCCTTCAGGCTGCTTTCCGCGGCCTATATGAAACAGGAACAGTATTCCCGGGCCCTGGCGGTCCTCAAGCATATCCGGAAACCCAACTACTTCGATCTCTACAACCTGGGGGCCAGCCAGCAGCGTCTCCAGGATAGCGATCAGGCCGTCGCGGCGCTGGAAAAGGCCTACCAGGCCGCGGACGGTTACGAGGCCAAGCACCTGGTCACCCTCCACCTGGCCATGCTCCACCTGGAGGAGGACCGGCCGCAGGAGGCGGCCAGGGTCCTGGAACGGTTACGGAACGAATATCCGGCCTACCGGCAGGAACGGGATGTCATGGAGATGCTGATCCTGGTGGTCATGAAGCTGGACGATCGGGCAAAAACCGATGACCTGCTCCGGGAGTACAGGCAATACTACGATCCCGCCCCTGAAGTGGTGGAGACCTGGATCAACCTGCTGGCGGCCAATGAACGCTACGACCAGGCCCTGGCCCTGATCCGGGAGGAGGTGCAGGTCTGTCAGCACGGAGCCCAGGAATCCATTCTGCTGGAAAAGGCGGGCCGCTACGAGGAAGCTGCCGAAAAGCTGAAGCAGTGCGCCGTGGAGGAGAAAAGGGATGTTCCCTGGCTGCGCATCGCCGCCCTGTACAACAAGGCCGGCAGGAGTGACCGGGAACTGGCCGCCCTCCAGGAGGGAGTGCGGCGGTCCAACGATCCGGCTCTCTACCAGAGTCTCCTGGACCGGTATATCGGCCTCGAGCGCTACGATGACGCCATCAGCCTCCTGGCCAGGATGCAGCAGAAAGACATCGGCGACCAGGAAGAACTCTTCCGCAGACAACTGAGCCTGTACGAGGCCGGCCACCGGTACGAGCAGGGGGTGATCCTGCTGCAGAACAGACTGTACCGGAAAAAGGTGATCCGCAAGAGTGATCCGGATTTCCAAAAGCTGATCCTCTTTGCCGACCACCTGCCGACTGCCAAGCGGATCGAACTGTACGAGTGGCTCCTGGCCCGCCTGGACACGATCTCTCACTTCCTGCTGAGCAACGAGATCCACCTGCTGGCCAAGACCAACCAGAACAAAAAGATCCTCGCCCTGCTGGAACGGTACTATCCCTTCAAGGGCCTCTCCGGCACGCAGCAGCAGGAACTGATGCTGCAAACCGCCTCCATCAACCTGAAGCTGGGCAAGAAGAAGCGGGCCATGGAGATCCTTGCCCTGCTGAAGCAGCAGAACATCGCGGACCGGGAGCTGGCCATGCGGCTCTCCAATCTCTATGCCGGAGAAAAGGACTGCCGGAACGCCCTGGAAGTTGCCAAGAAATATCTGCGGCTGCACCCCCTGTCCGTCCAGTTCAGGATGTCAGCGGCCTTCTGTTATCTGAAGAGCGGCATGCCGGGTCTTACGGTCCATTCCCTGAAAATGGTGGAAAAGCTGGACCAGGAACTCACCCCCCGCGACCAGCGCCGTGTCCTCCTCAACATGGCCTATGCCTATGCCGGGATGGAAGAGCCGGACAAGGCCCTGGCCTACTTTGACAGGCATTTCAGGCTGAGCAAGGATCCCGTGTCGGCCCTCAAGGCCGCCTCCATGGCCATGCGGTTGCAGGATATCGAAAAGGCGAAAGAATTTCTCGACTTCATCCAGCAGGACGCACTGCCTGCCGAAAACGTGGCCGAGTACTACATCCTTCGCGGCGACATTCTGGCAGCCGAACAGGATGTTCAGGAAGCCAACAGGTATTACACCAAGGCCCTGGAGCAGGAAAAAACCGCCCAGCACTGGTACAAGTGGGCAAACAACCGCAGGCAGCTGGGCGATATCCATGGAGCCATCGACGGTCTGCAGAAGGCCCTGGAAATGGAACCAGAGAACGGGGTCTGGTTGTCCGAGCTGGCCTACCTGCACCTGGCGGCCCGCGACGACGGTGCTGCCGCGGACGAGTTCGCCAGGGCCCTGAAGGCAGAGCCGGACCAGCTCAAGCTCTATGAGGATTTCGCCTATACCCGCAAGCGGCTGCTGCAGAATGACCAGGCTGTCCAGCTCTTCAAACAGGTTGTGGACAACGCGCCCTATGCCCTTGTCGAGACAGAGGAGGACAAGGCGGCCCAGAGCGAAAAACTCTTCAAAATCAGGCGGGAGATTGCCGAGATCGACAGAAGGTTCTTCATGCAGTTCGGCACCTCGGTCAACCTCCAGTCCACGGACACAGAGGTGTCCTCCCCGGCCTCACCCATCGAGTCGCCACTGAACACCGGCTACGGCGAACTGCTGGCCGGCTGGCAGCCCCCGGTCTACGGCTACCGGAACGGCAGGATCCTCCAGTTGTTCTCTCGGCTCCTCTGGGGCATGGAAAGCCAGGATGTCTGGCCCGACTCGGACTCCATGCAGCTGGCGGCCGGGGCGCGTTACAAGCCGTTTGGCGACTACAACCTGGTCTTTTCCGCGGAACGGTTCATCAAAATGGGATCCCGGTCCCGCAATGACTGGTTCCTGCGTGCGGCCGGTTCCCTGGACAGGGGGCTCGACTGGGAACCTGTGAGGGCCGAATGGCCGGTCTACTCCATCTATGTCGATGGCGGCTACTTCCTGGACCAGGGCACCACCCTCTTTTCCGGTGAATTCAGGGCCGGCTGGTCCATGAAGATCGACCAGTTGCTCAACCGGCCGGCCACCTTTGTCCCCTACGGCCTGGGCGGGTTTTCCTGGAGCAACGACAATGCAGGCCAGGAGGAACAGTACCGGCTGGACCTGGGGGCCGGCGTAGCCCTCTGGCACTGGTGCAACGAGAGCCGATACAAGGCCTACCAGACCAAGACCACCCTGGGGCTGGAGCTGCGTGTTCCCCTGGACAGCAGTGATGACGCAGACACCACCCTGTTGCTCAAACTGACCACCGGCATATGAAACGACCAGGTTTTCCGTCCATCCTCCTGTCGCTCCTCCTGCTCGCCGTACTGCTGCTGAACGGTGGAGAGGCTCGGGCCCGGCTGCGCCTTCCGGCCCCTCTCCACGCTGTGATGTACCAGCCCCACGTGACAGACCTGGAAAACGATCCGGCATGGTGGCAGCAGACCCTGGAGCGGCTGCAGAGACTGAAGGTGCAGGAACTGTACATTCAGTGGAGCAGGCACGGAGACGTGGACTTCACCCGGCAGATAGATCCCCTTCCCGAACCCCTTGTCCAGCTTCTCCTGCGCCAGGCCGAGGCCCTTGGCCTGAAGCTGCACATCGGTCTCTATGCCGATCCAGACTTCTTCTCCCGGTCCAAGCAGAGCCTGCCCGCCCTGGCCGTCTACCTGAACCGGCTCCGCATCCTGTCCCTGGAACAGGCCGAAAAGATCGCAGTCCTGGCAAAGGGAAGCCCTGCTCTGGCCGGGTTCTACCTGTACGAGGAGATCGATGATGTCAACTGGCGGGCCAGGGAGAAACAGGACCTCCTGGCACAACACCTCCAGAAGAGTTACGATGAACTGCACAGCCGGTTTCCGGAACTCCAGATCGCGGTCTCCTCCTTTTTCACGGCCAGGATGACCCCGGAGGGGTATGCGAAGATGTGGCAGCGGCTGACCCGGGAAAACTCCCTGGTCGTCTTTGTCCAGGACGGCGCCGGAACGGGCCTGCTGGACAGCGACGAGCGAATGCTCTATTTCCGGGCCCTGGACAGGAACCTGGTGGCCAACCAGTGGAGCATCATCGTGGAACTCTTCCGCCAGGACCGCAGCAGCAAGGGATTTTCTGCCTCCAGGGGCGGCACGGCCGACCTGAACAGGCGGATGAACCAGATAAAAAAGCTGCACATCCGGCCACCAGTGGCATTCTCCCTCCGCTATCTGATCTCCTTTCCTCCTCCCGACAGGGGTGAAGGAAAGGAGAATCCCTGATCCTCGTCCAGGGCGGCAGCCCGTGAGGGCACGGTCTGCCGGGCCGGAAAGACACCGGGAAGAGTCAGTCGCCGAGCAGCCGGTTCATGGCTTCCTCATACCGGGCCCTGGTCTTGTCCAGGATCTCGGCCGGCAGCGGGGGCGGGGGCGGCTGTTTGTTCCAGTCCAGGGAAGAGAGATAATCGCGCAAAAACTGCTTGTCAAAGCTGGGTTGGCCCCTGCCCGGCTCATAGGCGTCCAGGGGCCAGAACCTGGAGGAATCCGGGGTAAGCACCTCGTCGATCAGGATCAGCTCGTCCCCGGCCATGCCCAGTTCGAACTTGGTGTCGGCTATGATGATACCCCTGCCCCGGGCATACTCGGCCGCCTTCCTGTACAGGGCCACAGAGATTTCCGCCATCCTGTCGGCCAGCTCAGGCCCCACGATTTCCCGCATCCGGGCGAGAGAGATGTTCTCGTCGTGCAGGCCCTGCTCCGCCTTTGTGGACGGGGTGAACAGCGGCTCGGGAAAGGGATCGGATTCCCGCATTCCCTCGGGAAGGGCAAATCCGCAGACCGTGGTGTCCTGCTGGTAGGCCTTCCAGAAGGAACCGGACAGGTAGCCGCGAACGATACACTCGATGGGCAGGACCCTGGTCTTTCTGACCAGCATGGAACGCCCTTCCAACTGTTCCCTGTACTGGTGACATACCGGCGGATAGGCCTCCACGTCAGCCGTGATCAGGTGGTTGTCCACGATGTCGGCCAGCAGGTCGAACCAGAACAGGGAGATCCTGGTGAGCACCTTTCCCTTGCCGGGGATGGGATCGGCCATGACCACATCATAGGCGGATATCCGGTCCGTGGCCACCATGAGGAGCTTGTCCTCCTCACCGGGAATTTCGTACATGTCACGGACCTTCCCCCGGTGGAGCAGGGTCAGTTCCGGGCAGTCGGTCTGTATTATCGCATCCATGGTCAGATGTGCAGTTCCTTCTTGATCGCCTCGATCACCGCGTCACTGGTGACCGCCTCCACGTTGAGCAGCAGGCCCTCCTTCTCGTAGAAACCGATCAGCGGCGCTGTCTTCTCGTTGTAGGTGGCCAGCCGGTGGCTGATGGCCTCTTCGGTCTCGTCTTCCCGCTGGATGACCCTTGACCCGCACTTGTCGCAGATCCCCTCCTTTTTCGGCGGGTTGGACTTGACGTTGTAAATGGCCTGACAGTCAGGATTCTCGCAGGTGCGCCTGGTGCAGAGCCGGTCCAGGATGACCTCGCGGGGCACATCGATGTTCACGGCCTTGTCCAGGGTGATGTTCAGCCTGGCGAGCAGCTCCTTCAGGGCCTCGGCCTGGGGAATGGTCCGGGGAAACCCGTCCAGGAGAAAGCCCTTTGCGCAGTCGGGCTCCTGGAGCCGCTTCTCCATGATCCCCATGATCAGTTCGTCGGGCACCAGGTCGCCGCGTTTCATGTATCCCTCGGCCTCTTTGCCGAGCGCTGTTCCGGCCTGAACAGCGCCCCGGAGGATGTCTCCGGTGGAGATCTGCACGGAACCGTCGATGGCGGTGAGCAGTTTGGCCACAGTACCCTTGCCGGCGCCGGGAGCGCCCAGTAGTATCAGCTTCATCGTATCTCCTTCAACATGTGGATTTTCTGGTGAATAGCCCTAAAATGCCGGCACTATACCCGATTCGCCTGTTGGAGGGTAGAAAAAAACGTCCCTGGCTGTTGTTCCCGGCCCGTCCCCTGCCATGCGGCAGAAAGAGCCCCTGGTCTCTTTTGATTCCGTCCCCTTGACACCGGGCCGGAACATCTTATTTTTTCAACCAGCGAAATGATGCAAACAGACAGCATAACCCGCTGGGTCAAATCAACAAACAGGGGGACAGCGAGACGGTTGACAGGCACCGGGGAAGACCGGGCCTGTCCCCCTCCTTCCCCACCGTCTGAAGAGGAGGAAAGGTCATGGCACTCATACGTTTTGCACCGCAGACCGGTTTCAGAAACCCCTGGGCGGAATTCGAGCGTATCCGCCAGGAACTCGACGCCTTTTCCAGGACGCTGGCCGGAGAGACGGCACGTCCCAGGGCAACGGTCTATCCGCCGCTCAACATCGCCGAGGATGCCGACAACCTGGTCATCAAGGCCGAGCTGCCCGGCGTCAGGGCGGAAGACCTGGATATCTCCATCGAGGGCGAAACCCTGACCCTCCAGGGAAAACGGGCGCCCAGGCACGACGAGGAAAATGTCTCCTACCATCGCCGGGAGATCGAGACCGGCAGTTTCAGCCGGGCCATCACCCTGCCCACCCGGGTGGACGTGGACAAAATCAATGCCCGGCTGGTCAACGGCATCCTGACCATCACCCTGCAGAAAGCGGCAGAGGTGAAACCGAGGCAAATCAGTGTGACCACTGACTGAGAGGAGGTGCACCATGGGCGAGAAGGAACTGACCGTGCAGGAAAAACAGGAAGTACAGCACAAGGGTGAAACCACCCGGCCGGAAAAATATTTTGTGCCGGCAGTGGATATATTCGAAACAGACAACGAGGTCACCGTGGTGGCGGAAATGCCCGGCGTGGGCAGCAAGGGCGTGGATATCTCCCTCCAGGACGACGTCCTGACCATCAAGGGCAGCCCGGAACCGGAACCGGAGAGCGACGACCGGCGCATTCTGCTCCAGGAGTACGAAAGCGGCAACTACCTGCGCCGTTTCACCGTGGCCGAGACCATCGATCAGGACAAGATCGAGGCCTCCATGACCGACGGTCTGCTCAAGGTGGTCCTGCCCAAGGCGGCCCCGGCCAGACCGCGCAAGATCGAGGTCCAGGCCGGCTGATCCGTTTACCGGCCGGTGGCCCGAGACATGGTGCAGGACGGCGGACCGCCTCTTCCTGCACCATCTTTTTTTTGAAAGCCCTGCAACGGACCGGTCCCACAGATCCTCAGGGCGGGCCAGGCTCCCCCTTTTCGCCCGACAGGCTGCTGCCTGTTCCCGGGTGGACCGAACAGGCCTGGTTCGCGTACCCGACCAGGTCCGCCACCAGGGAGCCGATCAGGATCTTCGACTCGATCCGCAGCGGTATGCGGCAGTGATCATCGCTGAGCCAGAAGACCGTGTCCCCCTCCTTGTCGTACAACCCCCGGAAATGCATCACCGGCATCACCCCGATGGCCTGCATCGGCCCCCAGGGACTGTCCATGGTCTGCCGGCCCAGGAACCGGACAGCCACCAGGTGGCGCTTTCCGTCCACAAAGGTGGGGACGATGGTTTCCCGGTCCAAGGCAGGCTGCAGAGCCCTGGTGATGAAAAAGGAAGAAAACTCGTTGTAGACCCTGCCGGCCACGCTGAACCGTTCTTCGGGCTGATCGTTCTTCCGGTAGAGCACCAGGCCCCGCTCCTGCAGATACCTTGTCGATCTCCGGGTCTCGCTGCCCCATCCCTCCCGCTGCAGGACCCGGTACAGGCGGGGCAGCTTCGTGGGGCCGCTGACCAGGGTGGTAAAGGTATCGTCCACGGGATAAAAAAAATGAAACAGGCCGTAATCCGTCACCCGGGCAAGGATCCTGTGCTCCCTGCCCTGCCGCTCCACCTCCAGGCGCAGGTCACCGATTTTGATGCCGCCGGACCAGGAAATGGAAAAATGAAGCAGCTCCTGGTCTGCAAAGATGGTGTCGAGAATGCGGCTGTCCACGACCAGGGCCGGTTCCCCACAGCGGGCCGGCGGAACGGAACAGACCGCCGCCAGGGTGAAACAGCAGAAAACCAGGAACAGTCTAGCCGGTCGCAAGGGAAAGCCAGGTCGCCAGGAACAGGGTCAGGGCGATGAAGCCGTTCATGGAGAAAAACGCCACCTGGATCCTGCTCAGATCCCGGGGATTCACCACCAGGTGCTGGTAGAAGAGCGCTCCGGCGGTGAGAACGATGCCACCGTAGTAGAACCCGTTCAGGTGCATCTGCAGGCCGGTGAGCACAAAGAGGACAAAGGCCAGGGCATGGAAGAGAACAGCCAGCTGGAAGGCCCGTTTCCGCCCGAAAAACGCCGGCATGGAGTACAGGCCGCTCCGGCGGTCGAAATCTGCGTCCAGGCAGGCGTAGACACAGTCGAACCCGGCCACCCAGAAGAGCACTCCCAGGGAGAGCACCCAGGGATAACCGCCCAGGGAGTCCGAGACCGCCACCCAGCCGCCCAGGGGAGAGAAGGCCAGGGCCAGGCCGAGAACCAGGTGGCAGAGCCAGGTAAACCGCTTGGTCAGGGAATAGACAAGGGTCAGGGCCAGGGCGAACGGGGCGATGAGCAGGGCTGTCCTGTTGAGCATGAAACAGGCAAGGAAGAACAGCAGGCCGGCCAGGACGACCATGGTCCAGGACTCTGTCAGGCTCACCTGGCCCGACGGCAGGGCACGGCCCGCCGTCCGCGGGTTGGCTGCATCGAAACGCCGGTCCACGATACGGTTGAACCCCATGGCACAGGTGCGGGCCCCCACCATGGCCACCACCACCCAGAAAAAGACCCGCAGGCCCGGCAGGCCGCCGGCCGCCAGAAAGGCCCCCATCAGGGCAAAGGGCATGGCGAACACCGTGTGTTTGAACTTGATCATCTCCAGAAGCACGGTGATCTTCTTCCACATCAGTCCAGTCCCTCCCACCGTTTCTGGTCCGGCACGTCGATGCCGAGCTGATTGCATATCCTGGCGGCCAGGTGATCGGCCATTTCCTGCAGGTCTGCCGGTTGCATGTAGAACGAAGGCATCAGGGGATAGATGATGGCTCCTGCCTCGTGGAGGGCCAGCATGTTCCGCAGGTGGGTCCGGTTCAGCGGCGCCTCCCGCACAGCCAGCAGCAGTGGTTTGCGTTCCTTGAGCATCACGTCGGCGGCCCGGTGGATCAGGTTGCCGGAGTATCCGCAGGCCACTGCCCCCAGAGTGCCGGTGGTGCAGGGCAGGACGATCATGGCCGCATAGCGGCTGGAGCCGGAGGCAGCCGGCGCGGTGAATTCCCTGAGCCCGTACCAGCGGGCGACTCCGGCCAGCTCCTCCGGCGCCACTCCCAGTTCAAGCTGCATCACCTGGCAGCCGGCCTCGGAGATGATTCCGTGCACCTCGACCCGCTGTTCCCTAAGCAGGTGCAGCAGCGAGGGCAGGTAGATCATGCCGGTGGCCCCGGTGACGGCGAGAAGGAGCTGGTTCCCGTTCACCGTTACCTGTCCCCCCTGTAGATTGAGACGATGCCGAAGGTCATGGGAATCCGCTCCACCCTGGTGAATCCCGCGTAGCGCATCATGGCCAGGAGGTCGGCCGGCTCGTAGAAGGCGGCGATGGAGGAGGCCAGGTATTCATAGGCCTCCTTGTCTCCGGAAACCAGTCCGGCCACCAGGGGAAGCACCCGGTGCAGGTAGAAGTTGTAGAGGGGCTTGATCACGGGATTGGTGGGCCGGGAAAACTCCAGGATGAGCAGCCTGCCGCCGGGCTTCAGTACCCGGTACATCTCGTTGAGGCCCTGCTGGGTGCGGGCCAGGTTACGGACCCCGAAGGCCACGGTGCAGCCCTGGAAACAGTTGTCCGGCGCAGGGATCTGTTCCCCGTCGCCGCAGACCGGAAAGATCCGGTCCCGCCTGGGATCCATGGGCAGGGACCGTCTGCCGGTCCGCAGCATGTCTTCACAGAAGTCGACCGCCAGGACCCGGCGCTTCTGCGCCTGCCTGGTCAGTTCCAGGGCCAGGGGAAGGGTGCCGGCGCACAGGTCCAGGACCGGTCCGTCTTCCAGGTCGGCCAGCATCCTGGTCGTCCGCCAGCGCCAGTACCGGTCGATCTGCAGGGACAGCAACGAGTTGAGCAGGTCGTAGCGGCCGCTGATGGAAGCGAACTTTTCCCGGACAAACTGTTTTTTCTCTTCAGGCTGCTGCATGGAACACCTGTCTGCTGTTGTTCAGGGCCATATCCTGAGGGGCAGTGCGTGCGGATCAGCCTCGCCCCGTCGGATCAGCAGGCTGAAAAACCGTTCCAGGGCCTGCTGCTTTGCATCGCCCAGATCGTACTCCATGGCCTGGAGATAGCTCCGGCAGGCCCCCCAATTCATGGGAATGCGGTGGGCGACCTGCCTGCAGATCTCGTCCAGCCGGGCCAGCCCCTTCTGCCGGCAACCAAGCAAGGCCTGGTGGATGGCCCTGACATGCTGCTCATGGAGGCGGACAAATTCCTCCCGGACCGCAAAGACGGCAAAGACGAACGGCAGGCCGGTCTCTCGGTTCCAGAATTCCGCCAGGTCGAGCTGGTAGGGATACCGGTCCTCCATGGCCAGGTGGAGGGCCTCGTCGCCGATTGCCAGGACTCCGGCAGGCTGCGGGGACATCGCCGGGGCGCCGGTGATGTCCCCGCTGGCATAGTCGGGCCGCACGCCGAGAAACTCCTCCAGGATCAGCCTGAGGAGATAGACCGAGGTGTCGGACTGGCCGGTCATCAGAATCCGGCTTCCGTCGAGTTCTGTAGGCGGATGGTGGGAAAAGAGGAACACACTGCCCACCGGACCGGTGGCGCTGATGGACAGATCGGCCAGGATGTGGTAGCGGTCGGGCCGGGCCGCATACTCGTAAGAGGAGACAAAGCCCATGTCCAGCTCGTCGGCGGCCAGCATCCTGTTCAGGGTGGAGGGCGGCTGCTCGACGATATGCCAGTCAGGATTGCGCACCTCTTCCTTCCATATCTCGTAGATGGGTGCGGTATTGATGTAGTTGACCATCCCTATGCGGGCCATGGTGTTTCCTCCAGCCAGCCAGTGGCGTCGTCCGGCACGCCGCTGACCAGGTATTCCATCACCTCCTGCTTCCGGTGAACAGGCTGTCCCAGCCTGACCGCGACCACTGCCGCTGTCCTGCCCGGGAGCAGGGAGCCGAACCTGTCTGCACACCCCAGGGCACCTGCCCCGCCCAGGGTGGCCATGGCCAGAATCGTTGCCGGCTCCACGCCGGGATGATCTTCGGCCAGCAGCCGCATCTCCCGCCACAGGGAGAGTTCCGGGTTGGAAGCCAGGCTGTCCGTACCCAGGGCCGGGAGTATCCCGGCCTCCAGGAACCACGGCAGCGGGGCCCTGCCCACGGCCAGGAACCGGTTGGAACCTGGACAGAGACAGACTTTGGCGCCTGAGGCGGCCAGCATGTCCACCTCCTGCCGCCGTACCTGCACACAGTGAACGCAGATGGTACGCTCGTCCAAGAGACCAAGATTCTGTAGATACTGTACAGAGCCGGAGTTGTCAATTCCGGTGGGCCGAAAAGAGCTGTCCCACAGGCCCCGGCTGACGAGAAAATCGCGGAACTCGCCTGTTCCGCCGGCAACCAGCTCGCATTCCGCTTCAGACTCGGCGACATGGATGGGAAAACAGTGGCCGAACCGGTCGGCCCGCCGCTTCAGGGCGGCCAGGAGCCGGGCATGGGTCGAATAGGGGGCATGGGCCGTGCACATCCGATCCTCATCCTGGCGGCCGAGGATGCTGATGTTTTGCATGAGATTATCTTCTGATATCCCTATAAACTCAAGAAAAGAATATATAACACCTGGAAAGTTGTCAGCCAGGGTGCAGCCCAGGTCCGTGTTGCCGATATCGGCCAGCAGGGCCACCCCGCCCAGCCACTGTCTTTTCGCCTCCCTGGCGGCCGGGCCGGCGCTGTCTGCCCTGTCTGCCTGGCGGCGGGCAGCCAGGAGGGAACCGATCCAGCCGGTGAAGCTCGGCGGCGGCTCGTCCTTGCCGAGATGGTGGAGGTGGGACAGTTCGAGATGGATGTGGGCATTGACCAGCCCGGGCACGAGCACGGTATCGGGATGATCGATCACCTCTGCTCCAGGGAAGGAACGTCGCAGGTCGCCAAACGGCGCCAGGCCGCAGATGGTGTTGTCGCGGACGGCCAGGCCGCCGTCCCGGATCGGCGGCGCAAGAACGGGAATCAGCCAGGGCGCGCGGTGCAGTCGGAGCCGGCCGTCCCTGTTCATCAGACCGGGGTGTAGTCCATCAGTCGCTGCCTGGGCGTGAAGCCGGCATCCAGAACCAGACGCTGGATCTCCTGCTCGGAGAGGCGGAAATGAACCCCGGCCGCTGCCACAACATTTTCCTCGATCATGGTGGAGCCGAAGTCATTGGCCCCGAAAAACAGGGAAAGCTGGGCGATTTTCGGCCCCTGGGTCACCCAGGAGGCCTGAATGTTCCGGAAGTTGTCCAGAAAGATCCGGCTGAGGGCCAGCATGCGCAGGTAGCCGATACCGCTGGTCTTCTCGATGGCAGTACCGGCTGCCAGGGCGGTGTTGTCCGGCTGAAAGGGCCAGGGGATGAAGGCGGTGAACCCGCCGGTGCGGTCCTGCAGATCGCGCAACCGCTGCAGATGTTCCAGCCGTTCCTCCATGGTCTCCACATGGCCGAACATCATGGTGGCCGTGGTGCGCATGCCCAGGTCGTGGGCCTCTGCCATCACCGCGATCCACTGGTCGGCAGAACACTTGCGGGGTGCCAGGATCTGCCGCACCCGGTCGGAAAGGATCTCGGCGCCGCCGCCGGGCATGGAGTCCAGGCCGGCGGCCATGAGCCGCTCGAGCACCTCCCTGGTGGACAGGGAAGAAATGGCGGCGAAATGACAGATCTCGGGCGGCGAGAACCCGTGGATGTGGATACCGGTCGCCTTCATGACCCGCAACATTTCCTCGTAGAACTCCAGGGGCTTGTCCGGATGCAGCCCTCCCTGGAGAAGGATCTGGGTCCCTCCCAGCTCCTGGGTCTCCCTGATCTTCCCGAGCAGCTCCTGGTGACTGAGCACCCTGCCCTGGTCGTCTTCCGGGGCCTTGAAGAATGCGCAGAATTTGCACGCCGATATGCAGATATCGGTGTAGTTGATGTTTCTGTCGATGACGTAGGTGACCACCTGCTCCGGATGGAGCCGCCTGCGGATGGAATCGGCCATGAAGGCCAGTTCATGGAGATCGGCCTCTTCAGCCAGGCGCAGGAATTCCCGGCCGTCTATCCGGCCGCCGTCCAGGACCTTGGCAATGAGCTGCCGCATCTCAGTACGTCCTGAGGATGTTGTAGAGGGTATCGCGCTCCACCGGTTCGCGGCCCGCCTCCCGGATCAGCCGGATCAGGGTCTTGTGTCCCAGGGCCTGGGCGGTCTCGGCGCCGGCCATGTGGGTGATGACCTCCTCCTTGACCGTACCGTCCATGTCGTCGGCCCCGAACGCCAGCGCCACCTGGGCCAGCTTGGGACCGATCATCACCCAGTAGGCCTTGATATGGGGAAAGTTGTCCAGCATGAGCCGGGCCACGGCAATGTTTTTCAGGTCATCCATGCCCGTTGTGCGGGCGTGCTCGGCCATGGCCGTGTTCTTGGGATGGAAGGCCAGGGGGATATAGGCCAGAAATCCGCCGGTCTCGTCCTGGAGGTTGCGCAGGGCCTCCAGGTGTTCCAGCCGTTCGTCGATGGTTTCGATGTGGCCGTACAGGAGGGTGGCATTGGTGTGCAGGCCGTGTTCATGGGCCGTTCTGGCCACCTGCAGCCAGCCCTCTCCGGAGAGCTTCCGCTCGCAGGTGATCCGGCGGATACGGGGACTGAAGACCTCGGCCCCGCCGCCCGGAATGGATCCAAGCCCTGCCTGCTTGAGCTCCTCCAGGGTCTCGCCGACCGATTTTCCAGCCAGTTCGGCCAGGTGATGAATCTCCACGCAGGTAAAGGCCTGGATATGAACATCCGGCCTGATCTCCCTGATGGCCTGCAGGGCATCCAGGTAATAGGTGTAGGGCAGGTCCGGGTGGATGCCGCCCACCATGTGGATCTCGGTTATGGGCTCGTCCAGCCGCTCCCGCACCTTGGCGCGAATGTCGTCGATGGACATCTCGTAGGCCTGGGCATGTCCCTTTTCCTTGCCAAAGGCGCAGAACTTGCAAAGGTTGGTGCAGACGTTGGAATAGTTGATGTGCTGGTTGTAGATGAAGTAGGCCTGGTTGCCGTTTTTCCTTTCCCTGACGATGTTGGCCATGTAACCCAGGGCCAGGATGTCGGTGCTCCGGAAAAGGCGTCTGCCGTCTTCGAGACTGAGTCGTTCACCGGCCCTGACCTTGGCGAGGATGTCGCCGAGCCCGGCCTGTTCAACAAGTGCGTCCATGGGTAATCCAGGGAAAAGGGGGAAACCGGGGAAGGATCAGTCCAGGAAGAAACGCAGCCGTTCGCGCCTGCTGGAATGCCGCAGCCGGTTGAGGGCCTTTTTTTCTATCTGGCGGATACGTTCCCTGGAGACGTTGAACCGCTTGCCGATCTCCTCCAGAGTGTATTCCGCCTTTTCTCCAATGCCGAAACGCAGCCTGATGATCTTCTCTTCCCGCTCGGTCAGGGTCGAGAGGACCTCGGTGACGCGATTGGCCAGCTCCCTGTTCTGGACCGCGTCATAAGGCGACTCAGACTCCTGGTTTTCCAGGAAGTCGCCCAGGGTCGAGTCATCGTCCCCCACCGGCGTCTCCAGGGAAATGGGTTCGCGGGACGCCTCCAGGATGGCCAGGATCTTGTCCATGGGCAGGTCGGTCATCTTGGAGATCTCCACCGGCGTGGGCTCGCGGCCGAGTTCCTTGAGCAGGGAATAGAAGGCCTTGAAGAACTGGCTGCGCAGCTCCAGGAAATGGACCGGCAGCCGGATGGTTCTGGTCTTGTCCAGGATGGCCCTGGTGATGGCCTGCCGGATCCACCAGGAGGCATAGGTGGAAAACTTGTTGCCCTTCTTGTAGTCGAAGCGGAACACGGCCCGCATCAGGCCCAGGTTGCCCTCCTGGATCAGGTCGGCCAGAGTGAGCCCCTGGTGCATGTACCGCTTGGCAATGGAGACCACCAGCCGCAGGTTGGCCCGGATCATGGCGTCCTTGGCCGCCTCGATGGACCGGTTGTAGGCCTCCAGCTTGGTGTGCAGCTCGAACAGTTCCCGCTTGTCGCGATGTTTGCGGGTCGCCATGGCCACGCAATGGCGCATGTAGTTGAGCTGCTGTTTCTTGGGCTTCAGGGACGGGTCCCGCTTCTGCCAGAGATCGATCCGCTCCACCAGCATCCTGATCTCCTCGGTGCCGGACCTGTCGGCACGGATGGCCGCGATGATGGCGTCGAATCCCTCCCTGATGGTCTTGGAGTACCGGGCTTCCTCCTCGGGCGTCAACAGGTCGAACTGCCCCATTTCCCGCAGGTAGGTGGTGGTCGTCTCTTCGCTATCGTGCTCTTCGGCTTCGGGAAGAGGCTCGCAGACCACGTCCTCCTCCCCCTCCTTCTTGCCGGTCCACTCTTCACCGGAAAGGGTTTTTTTCTTGCCGGATTCCTCCTGGGTCACGATCTCGATGTTGTGCTCGCCGAGAAAATCGAATACCTCTTCGATGGCCCCGGGATCCTTGACATCTTCGGGCAATAGCTCGTTAAGATGTTGAAATGTGATGCATCCCTCGCTCTTTCCAGCCTTGAGAAGGTCGTTCTTGATACTTGTCAGCACCTGCCTTCCACCCCCGAAAATTCAGTTATAATGTGCTGAGCGCAGTCCGCTCCATTATACTCGTGAAATACAAATTTTAATGCACAACGGCAAAAAATGCAAACAAAGAGTTTTCCGCTCCTCTGTAATGGAGTAAATACACTGTGGGTATGGGGATCACGATTATCGGCTGCAGGCCCTGTCCGGGCAGCAGCCCGGGACCTGCCTTGCATCGTCTGTTTCGACATGGTGAGTGCAGTCTATCACCTGCAACAAAGTCAATTCAAGAAAAAGGATACGCGGTGAAACAGCCCACCTCTGAACGCTCCAGCGGCATTCTGCTTCATATCACTTCATTGCCGGGACCTTACGGTATCGGCGACCTGGGGCGGGGAGCCCATGAATTCGTCAACTTTCTCGAGGCTGCCGGCCAGTCCTGGTGGCAGATCCTGCCCCTGGGCCCGACCAGCCCGGTCTTCGGCAACTCGCCCTACATGTCTGGCTCGGCCCTGGCAGGCAATCCCCTGCTCATCAGCCCGGAACTCCTCCTGGAACAGGGACTGATCTCCCCCTCCGAGCTGGAGACTTCCGGCTTCTCGGAATACCTGGTCGACTTCGGCCAGGTCATTCCCTGGAAGGAAAAACTGCTGGACAGTGCCTTCCAACGGTTCATGGCCGGCGGCGGCGAAAAAAAGCTGGACGAGTTTGCAGACCGCACTCCCTGGGTCCGGGATCACGCCCTGTTCCTGGCCCTCAAGGAAAGGTTCCGGCAGAAACCCTGGCACCGGTGGCCCGAGGGATTGCGGCGGAGGAAGAGCGGCCCCCTGCACAGTGCGGCCAGAGAGCTGCGCCGCCGGGTCCGGCGGCATATCTTTGCCCAGTACATCTTTTTCGGGCAGTGGCGCAAGCTCAGACGCCACGCGCAGGACAGGGGCGTGGCCATCATCGGCGACCTGCCCATCTACGTGGCTCACGATTCGGTGGACACCTGGGCCAACCAGGAAATCTTTGCGCTGGATGCGGCCAGCAGCCGGCCGACCCATGTCGCCGGTGTTCCGCCGGACTATTTCAGCAAGACCGGCCAGCTCTGGGGCAACCCCCTCTACCGCTGGAACAGCGGCAGCCGGAAGGTGGAGCAGCACCTCATGGCCTGGTGGGAAACCAGGCTGCAGACCCTCTTTTCCCTCGTGGATGCCGTCAGGATAGATCATTTCCGCGGCTTTGCCTCCTACTGGTCGGTTCCGGCCGGCGAGGTCACAGCCGTCAACGGCACCTGGCGTCAGGGGCCGGGGATCACCTTTTTCCGGGAGATGGAGCAGCGCCTCGGCAGGCTGGCAGTCATTGCCGAGGACCTGGGCATCATCACCCCGGAGGTGGAACGACTCAGGGACGAGCTGGAATTTCCGGGAATGAAGATCCTCCTCTTCGGTTTTGACGGCTCTCCGGCGAACAGTCACCTGCCGCACACCTACGGACAAAACTGCGTGGTCTACACCGGCACCCACGACAACGACACGGCCGTGGGCTGGTTCCTGAGCCCGGAGGTTCCCCGGGAGGCCAAGGTCCAGGCAAAACGGTATGCAAACCGGGATGACATGGAGGTCGACACCTTTCACCGGGACCTGCTCTACCTGGCCTTCTCCTCCACGGCCCGGCTGGCCATCCTGCCCATGCAGGACCTGCTCGGCTTTGGCAACGACTGCCGGATGAACAGGCCCGGAACCACCAGGGGCAACTGGCAGTGGCGTTGCGCCCCCCGCTTCATCACCCGGGAACTGGCCGACTGGCTCAGGGAGAAAACCGTCTTCTTCGGACGACTGCCCGAAACCGGGACCTCCGAGGACGGAAAAGGCAGGAAGCAATGAACATCCTCGTCCTCCAGGGCAGTCCAAGGAAACAGGGCAACACGGCCATGCTTGTCGACCACCTCTGCAGGGCCCTGGCCGGGCATGGTCGGAAACCGGAGGTTGTCCGGCTGGCCGGGCTGGACATCCATCCCTGCATCGGCTGCGGGCACTGCGAACAGGACGGCGAGTGCGTTTTCAGGGACGGGATGGTCCCCCTGCTGGAGAAGATCGTCCGCGCGGACCGGATCGTGCTGGCCTCTCCGGTCTACTTCTACGGGGTAACGGCGCAGTGCAAAGTGGCCATCGACCGGTGCCAGGCCCTGTGGAGCAGAAAGTATGTCCTCGGCCGGACCGGTACCAGGCCGGGGAAGGTGAAGAAAGGCTACCTGCTCAGCGTTGCCGCCACCCGGGGAGACCGGGTCTTCGACGGCGTCATCCTGACGGCCCGCTATGCGTTGGATGCCATGGACTGCCGCTACAGCGGCGAACTGCTCGTCAGGGGCGTGGACAAGCCGGGTGCGATCCTGAAGCGGGAAAAGGATCTCGCCAGGGCGGCCGATTTCGCCAGAACCGTGGCCGCCCCGTGATCTTCCGGAATATCTTCGAGAAGATCCTTGACAAACGGCACCAGGTATTTTAATACATCGGGCACTGATTCCAGGCCCCATCGTCTAGCGGTCTAGGACGTCGGCCTCTCACGCCGAAAACAGGGGTTCGATTCCCCTTGGGGTCACCAGGATATCCAGGACTTGGCGCAACCGGCCAGGTCCTTTTTTGTTGCCCTGTCCGTCCGCCTGCCAACCCTGATATTCTGTTGGAAGGAAGGAGCGGATATGGTATAGAGAACCAGTCACACAGTGGGCGGGTAGCTCAGCTGGATAGAGTGTCGGCCTCCGAAGCCGAAGGCCGCGGGTTCGAATCCCGCCTCGCCCACCATCGTTTCCCCGGATCCCATCATCCCGAAACCGCAACAATCCGGCTCCGGAAAGAGACGGTTGTCTCATCCGTGATCTTGAGTGCCCTTTCCTCCCCCCCCATCCGGCTGCACCATGACCGTTCATATGCTGGCAGCAGGTTGGCCCGCTGTCACCCATGCAACCTCGACCATGGTGTCAACGGTTCCGGACGACACCGACTTTTCCTGGTGAGCGGCCCGCTTCCCGGCGAAGGGGTCGGGCCGAGGTCCACCATTTCCGGAGTTATGCCTTGACAAAACCATGAGATAATATTAGGCGAAAAATACGAAATCTCCGCTTGGGCGGCAGGGCCTGCGGCGGGCGCTTCCGCCTGCCGCACGGATCGCCGGGACCTGGTGACGCCGGTCCGGCGGGGAGGCAGCAACAAAACCGAGGAGGAGTACAGTGTAGTCGGTGTCTGTTCCGCAAACCGGGCATGCCGTTCGAGGACCGGGCTGCAGTGACCATGCACGGACAGGCACAGGTCAACCCCAGCAAAAAAGAGGAGTGTGTCATGAGTGGCAATGAAGACAAGATCACCAGTCTGCTCAGTGAAGGCAAGGTTTTCGATCCGCCCACCGAGGGTGCGGACCAGGCCTGGATCAAGTCCATGGACGAGTACCGGGCCGCTTACCGGCGTTCCCTCGACGATCCCGAGGGGTACTGGACCGAGCGGGCCGAGGAGCTGGTCACCTGGGAGAAGAAGTGGGACAAGGTGCTGGAGTGGGACTTCACCGTTCCGGAAATCAAGTGGTTCCAGGGCGCCCGCCTCAACATCTCCTACAACTGTCTTGATCGCCACCTCACCGACGGCCGCCGCAACAAGGCCGCCCTTGTCTGGCAGGGCGAACCGGAGGACGATGTCCGCGTCTACACCTACCAGATGCTCTACAGCGAGGTGTGCCGCTTTGCCAATGTGCTGAAAAAGAAGGGCGTGAAAAAGGGTGACCGGGTGGCGGTCTACCTGCCCATGGTGCCCGAGCTGGCCATCACCCTGCTGGCCTGCGCCCGTATCGGGGCCATTCATTCCGTGGTTTTTGCCGGATTCTCCGCCATTGCCCTCCAGAGCCGCATCCAGGACTGCGAGGCCAAGATCCTGGTGACCTCGGATGCCGTGCTCCGGGCCGGCAAGACCATTCCCCTCAAGCCCAATGCCGATATCGCCCTGGACGGATGTGATTCCGTGGAATCCTGCATCGTGGTCCGCCGGGCCGGCAACGAGGTCGCCATGACCGAGGGCCGGGACACCTGGTGGCACGATGAGATGGCGGCAGACGATATCAGTTCTGAATGCGCTCCGGAATCCATGGATGCGGAGGACACCATGTTCATCCTCTACACCTCCGGGTCCACGGGCAAGCCCAAGGGCGTGGTCCACACCACCGGCGGCTACCTGCTCTACGCCATGCATACCTGCCAGTACGTCTTCGATCTCAAGGATGACGATGTCTACTGGTGTACCGCCGATATCGGCTGGATCACCGGCCACTCCTATATCCTCTACGGTCCCCTGGGGCTGGGTGCCACCTCCCTCATGTTCGAGGGCGTCCCCTCCTATCCCGGGCCGGACCGGTTCTGGAAGATCGTGGAGAAATTCCGGGTCAATATCTTCTACACCGCACCCACGGTGATCCGGGCCCTGATGCGGGAAGGCGAGGAACCGACCAGGCGGTGGGATCTTTCCAGCCTCCGCATCCTGGGCTCGGTGGGCGAACCGATCAACCCCGAGGCCTGGATGTGGTACTACATCAACATCGGCAAAGAAAAGCTGCCCATCGTGGATACCTGGTGGCAGACCGAGACCGGCGGCATCCTCATCTCTCCCCTGCCCTATGCCACGCCGCTCAAGCCCGGCTCGGCCACCTATCCGCTGCCCGGCGTCGATGCGGCCATCTATACGGAATCCGGTGAAGAGGCAGGGGTCAACGAGGGCGGACACCTGGTCATCCGCCGGCCCTGGCCCGGCATGTTGCGGGGCGTGTTCGGCGATCCGGAACGGTTCAAGAAGACCTATTTCAGCCGCTTCGAGGGTATCTACGACCCCGAGGACGGGGCCCGCAAGGACGAGGACGGCTACTTCTGGATCATGGGCAGGCTGGACGACGTGATCAACGTCTCCGGTCACCGGCTGGGCACGGCGGAAATCGAATCCGCCCTGGTCTCCCACGAGGCCGTGGCCGAGGCTGCCGTGGTCGGCATGCCCCACCCGGTCAAGGGGCAGTCCATCTTCGCCTATGTCACCCTGATGGCCAACGTGGAGGAGAGCGACGAACTGCTGGCCGAGCTGCGCAAGCACGTCCGGGCCGAGATCGGCCCCATCGCCACTCCCGAGGTCATCATGTGGGCCCCGGGCCTGCCCAAGACCAGGTCGGGCAAGATCATGCGCCGTATTCTGCGCAAGATCGCCGCCGATGACTTCGAGGACTTCGGCGACACCTCCACCCTGGCGGATCCGTCCGTGGTGGACCACCTGGTCGAGGGCAAGAAACAGCTGGGCTGACCCGCCCGGCAGATTCTGACCGCCGACGTGCAGGCCGGGCAACAGGTCCGGCCTGCACACCCGCCATCCATCTCACCATCTCCCATGGGGTCCTGCCATGCCAGCAGCACCGGAGGTCGTCGTCGATTTCCTGTCCCGGATCATGCCCTTTGACGGCCTGGACAAGGCCACCCTGCAGGCCATCGCCCGCCACGTCAAGGTCGACTTCTTCCCCAAGGGCACCCGGCTGCTCACGGCCGGCGAAACCGAACTGCCCTATCTCTATCTGATCCAGCAGGGCGGCGTGAAATCCTTCATCACCGACGACGAGGGCGAGATCACCCTGAAGGACTACCGGGGCGAAGGCGCCACCATCGGCGCCCTGGCCATCATCCGCGGCACCAGGGCCAACCTGGACGTGGAGATGGTGGAGGACACCTTCTGTTTCCTCCTCCCCAGGGAGATCTTCCTGGACCTGATCCAGAAACAACCCGGCTTTGCCCAGTTCTACCTGAAAAGTTTCTCCGAGAAGATCGTCAACAGCGCCTATACCGAGCTGCGCCGCCACAAGATGAGACGGCGTGGCGACGAGGAGCTTTATCTCTTCACCATGCAGGTGGGCGAGATCATCAAGCGGGAGCCCAGAAAGATCGCCGCCACGGCCACCATCCAGGAGGCGGCCAGGACCATGGCCTCCTACCGGATCGGCTCCCTGCTCATCCACGCCCCGGACGACCCGGAGGAGATCATCGGCATCATCACGGACCGGGACCTGCGCAACAAGGTCATTGCCCAGGGGCTCGACTACCGGTTGCCGGTTGAACGGATCATGACCTCACCGGTGGCCACGGTACTGTCCCGCTCCACCTGTTTCGACGCCCTCCTGCAGATGATGACCACCTCCATCCATCACCTGGCCGTGGAGCGGAAAGGCCGGATCATCGGCATCGTCACCTCCCACGACATCATGCTTCTCCAGGGCACCTCGCCCTACTCCCTGTTCAAGGAGATCGGCAAACAGCGCCGGATCCCGGACCTCTATCCCCTGTCGCGGAAGATCCCGGACATCATCCGCAACCTGATCAAGGAGGGGGCCAAGGCCGGCAACATCGCCCGGATGATCGCCCTGCTCAACGACCAGATCCTGGCCCGCCTGCTCACCCTGCTGGAAGACGAGCTCGGGCCGCCGCCAGTGCCCTACTGCTGGCTGCTGATGGGCAGCGAAGGACGGCGGGAGCAGACCTTCAAGACCGATCAGGACAATGCCATCGTCTACGCCGACCCGGAGGACGATCAGGCAGGACGGGCAGCGGAGGAATACTTTGCCGTCTTTGCCAGCAAGGCCATCGACCACCTGGTCAACTGCGGCTACCCGCTCTGTCCCGGCGAAATCATGGCCACCAACCCGCGCTGGCGTCAGCCGCTGTCGGCCTGGAAAGACTACTTTTCCACCTGGATCGCGTCGCCAGACCCGGAGGAGCTGCTCAACGTGACCATCTTCTTTGATTTCCGGGCAGGATACGGCACCGGCAGCCTGGCCGAAACGCTGCGCAATCACCTCAGGGAGGCCTCTTCCCGGCAGGAGATCTACCTGGTCCACCTGGCCCGGGAATGCCTGCGTATCCGGCCGCCGCTCTCCTTTTTCAAGAACTTCATCGTGGAGAAGGACGGCGAACACCGCAACAAGCTGGATATCAAGAAGCAGGGGTTGACCCCCTTTGTCAACTTCGCCCGTGTCCTGGCCCTCAAGTACGGCCTCAAGGAGACCAACACCCTGTCCCGGCTGCACGTCCTGGCCCAGGAAGAGTACATTTCCGAGGACCTGTGGGTCAGCGCCCGGGAGGCCTACGAGATGCAGATGCAGCTCCGCCTCATCCACCAGCTCGCCCAGCTCGAACAGGGCGCGGTTCCGGACAACTACATCGCCCCTGCCCAGCTCTCCGACCTGGAAAAGAAGATGCTCAAGGAGTCCTTCGAGGTCATCGACCGGCTGCACAATGTCCTGAAGACCATCTTTCCGGTGGCCTGAAACCATGCTGGGCGGACTCTTTTCAGGGTACAGAAAAAAACATCCAGCCCTGCTCAGGAACCGGGAGCTGTTCCGTGACTTCAGCCAGAGCGGCCTGCTCACCGACTACACCTTCATTGTCTGCGACACCGAGCTGACCGGCCTGAACAGACGCAAGGACGAGATCGTCTCCATCGGCGCGGTCCGCATCCGGGGGCTGCGCATCGAGCTCGGCCAGACCTTCCACAGTTACGTCAGGCCAAAGAACATCGATCCCAACGCAGCCACCCTGGTCCACCGGATCACGCCGGAACGGCTGCGGCAGGCCGCGCCCATGGAAGAGGTCCTGCCGGCTTTTCTCGAATTCTGCGGCAGCGGTCTTCTGGTCGGCCATTTCGTGGGCATCGACATGCACTTTCTCAACAGGGCGGCCCGCAGGGTCCTGGGCGGTATGCTGTCCAACCCCTGCATCGACACCATGCGGCTGGCCCGTGGATACCGGGAAGCCCGCTGTATCGACCACTTCGGCGGCTGTGACCAGTCTGAAAGCTACAACCTGGACGATCTCTGCAACGCCTTCGGCCTGCCCCGCTTCAAGCCCCACGATGCCCTGGAGGATGCCCTGCAGACTGCCTATCTCTTTCTTTTCCTGGTAAAAAAACTCAAACACGGTGGCATCAGGACCCTGAGGGAACTCTACCTGGCTGGCCGCATCCTGGGCCTCATGCGCCGGGGATGATCGTACTGACGCCGAAACACCGACATCGACCACCGCCCCGGTCCGCCTGGGCTGTCCCGGTTTCGACGATGGCGGAAAGCCCGGTGGAAGGGGCACCGGCATCAGGCCCGCTGCTCCGGCTAATTTCTTGACACAGCACCGGCGAAACAGTATAAAATTCTTCCTTATGAATGGCGCTTCAGCCGCTGGCGGCGAAAACAGCGCCATATGCAGGGTGCAAGGTGAGGAGCTGTACCCTGCCGGACAAAGGGCTCCGGGTTTCCCCGGTCTTTGCGGTGGATGCCGGCATCTATCGTAACCAGTAAAAAAGGAGGAGTGTATGAGCAAAAAAACAGAGTATTGGAGGGCGAATATCCGACTCGTGATCGGATGTCTCATCGTCTGGTTCGTTGTCTCGTACGGGTGCGGTATCTTGCTGGCCAAACCGTTGAATGCCATCCGTATCGGCGGCTATCAGCTCGGTTTCTGGTTTGCCCAGCAGGGTTCGATCTACACGTTTGTGGCGCTCATCTTTTTCTACGCCTGGCGTATGAATCAGCTTGACCGCAAATTCGGCGTTCAGGAAGACTAGGGAGGGAAACGATGAGTCTGCAATTGATGACCTATCTTGTTGTCGGGGCCACCTTTGCCCTCTATATCTTTATTGCCATCAAGTCCACCGCATCGAGCACGGGAGAGTTTTACGTTGCCGGCAAGGGGGTGCACCCGGTTCTGAACGGGATGGCCACCGGCGCCGACTGGATGTCGGCGGCCTCTTTCATCTCCATGGCCGGCCTCATCGCCTTCAAGGGCTATGACGCCTCGGTCTTTCTCATGGGCTGGACCGGCGGCTACTGCCTCCTGGCCATGCTGCTGGCTCCCTACCTGAGAAAATACGGCAAGTACACGGTGCCGGAATTCATCGGCGACCGGTATTATTCCAACATCGCCCGGGTGGTGGCCGTACTGTGCCTGATCACCGCTTCCCTGACCTACGTCATCGGCCAGATGAAGGGTATCGGGGTGGCCTTTTCCCGGTTTCTCGAGCTGCCCTTCGAATGGGGGTTGCTCGTGGGCATGATCATCGTTTTCATCTACGCGGTCATGGGCGGGATGAAGGGTGTCACCTACACCCAGATCGCCCAGTACTGCGTGCTGATCTTCGCCTATACCGTGCCGGCGGTCTTCATCTCCCTGCACCTGACAGGAACGCCGATCCCCCAGATCGGCCTGGGATCGCACATGGCCGGTGGTGACATGTACCTGCTGGACAAGCTGGACAAGACCCTGGTGGACCTGGGTTTCGGCGCCTATACCGTCCAGAAGGGCAAGACCCTGAACATGTTTCTCTATACCATGTCGCTGATGATCGGGACCGCAGGCCTGCCCCACGTCATCACCAGGTTCTTCACGGTGCCAAAGGTCAAGGACGCCCGCTCCTCGGTGGGCTGGTCCCTGGTCTTCATCGCCATCCTCTACACCACGGCCCCCGCGGTGGGCGCCATGGCCAGGCTCAACCTCATGGAGACCATTCACCCGACCAGTGGTCCCAATGCCGGCCAGTGGCTCAAGTATGACGAGCGGCCCTCCTGGTTCAAGAACTGGGAAAAGACCGGCCTGCTGAAATGGGAGGACAAGAACGGTGACGGCCGCATTCAGTACGTGGGCAAGAAGAACACCGAATTCAAGAACGAAATGGTCAAGGTCGACCGGGACATCATGGTCCTGGCCAACCCGGAGATCGCCAACCTGCCCAACTGGGTCATCGCCCTGGTAGCCGCAGGAGGTATCGCCGCAGCCCTGTCCACGGCTGCCGGCCTGCTCCTGGCCATCTCGTCGGCCATCTCCCATGACATCCTCAAGGGCATCCTGATGCCCAACCTGACAGACAAGGGTGAACTGAACGCCGGCCGGATCGCCATGGCCGGTTCCATCCTGGTGGCCGGGTACTTTGGCCTCCACCCGCCGGGATTTGCGGCCCAGGTCGTGGCCCTCGCCTTCGGACTGGCCGCATCCTCCATCTTTCCGGCTCTGATGATGGGGATCTTTGTCAAGCGGGTCAACAATGTCGGCGCGGTCTGCGGTATGCTGGCCGGCCTGGGAATCACCCTGGTCTATATCTTCTGGTTCAAGGGATGGTTCTTCATTCCCGGCACCAACATGGCGCCCAATGATGCTGCCCACTGGTTCCTGGGGATCGCTCCGGAGGCCTTCGGTTCTGTCGGTGCCCTGGTGAACTTTGCCGTGGCCTACGTGATCTCCGGCATCACCGCGCCTCCGCCGGAGCACATCCAGCACCTGGTCGAGGATATCCGGGTTCCTGGTGCGCTCAGGAGGTAATTCTCTTTTCCATTGTCCGGAGCAATCCGGGATGACGACAAACACCTCCTGCCGACCCGGCAGGAGGTGTTTTTGTTTGCGGTCGAAAACCATGTCCTGAACAATCGATACAGGAGGATACAACCATGCCCTTTCTCCAGCCTGCCCAATGCTGTCTCTACGTGGTCGACCCGCAGGAACGCCTCATGGCCCATATCCACGAGGCCGGGCGGGTGAGCCGCAACATCGCCCTGATGGTCCACCTGGCGAAGACCCTGTCCATGCCGGTCATCGCCAATACCCAGTACCGGAAAGGGATCGGCCCCATCGTCGCCGAGCTGGCCGCGCTGCTTGCCCCATATCCCTGCCCGGACAAGCTGGAATTCAACGCCCTGGCCTCGCCGGCGGTCCGGGAAGAGCTGGACCGGCTGCCCCCAGAGGTGGACACCCTGCTCCTCTGCGGTGTTGAAACCCATATCTGCATCTACCAGACCGCTGCCGGTGCCCTGGATGCCGGTTACCAGGTGCAGGTGGTGGCCGATGCGGTCTCCTCCCGCACGCCGGAAAACGACCGGTACGGTCAGGCCAGGCTCAGGGACATGGGTGCTGTCCTGGCTCCGGCGGAGATGATCGTCTACGAACTTCTCGGCCGCGCCGGCACCGCTCCCTTCAAGGCCATGCTCCCATACCTGAAATAACCCTGCCAAGGGACGGGGTCCAGCAAGGACGGGGTCAGGTCTTGAAATGTGCAACAGGAAAAGAGATCGGCAGGGAGAGGGGGTCAGTTTTTGAAATTTGCATGTTGAGCGACTGTAGCCTAGCCTACATGTTGCACATTTCAAGACCTGACCCCGTCCCTTCAGGATCTTGCCTGGAGACTTGACAGACTTCCTGTTGAGGGATCACCTGCGAAAAAGTATAGTGGAGCAGAACCTGTTCCGCTCCGTGCGGAGCAGGTAACCATCGAACTGAAACACTCCTCTGGAACAGGAAGGAATCCATGGCAGCACCCTTTGTTCACCTGCACGTCCATACCCAGTATTCCATGCTGGACGGCGCCATCCGCCTCGACGACCTGATCGAGAGGTGCCTCCGGTTCGACATGGAAAGCGTGGCCATCACCGACCATGGAGCCATGTACGGGGCCCTGGAGTTCTACACCAAGGCCAGGAGCAGCGGCATCAAGCCGATCGTCGGCTGCGAGTTCTATGTTGCCGAGAAGGGACGGCTGAGCAGGGAGCGGAAAGGCGGCCCGATCTTCCACCTGGTCCTGCTGGCCAAGGACCGGACCGGCTACCAGAATCTGATGAAGCTGGCCTCCATCGCCCAGACCGAGGGGTTCTACTACCGGCCCCGCATCGACAAGGAGGTCCTGGCGGCGCACCACGAAGGCCTGATCGCCCTGTCGGCCTGCCTGCAAGGCGAAATCGCCTACCGGATCGTCCACAACGATCCGGACGGGGCCCGCCGGAGCGCCCTGGAACTGCAGGCGCTCTTCGGCGATCGGCTCTACTTCGAGCTGCAGGAAAACGACATCCCGGAGCAGAAGATCGCCAACACCGGGCTCATGGAACTGGCTGCCGACCTGGGCATCAAGCTGGTGGCCACCAATGACTGCCATTACCTGAACAGGGAGGAATCCTTTGCCCACGAGGTCCTGCTCTGTATCCAGACCAGCCGGACCATCAACGATCCAGCACGGTTCCGCTTCTCCACCGATGAACTCTACTTCAAGTCTCCCGAGGAGATGGCCGAGCGGTTCAGCTACTGCCCGGAGGCGGTCGCCAACACCCTGGAGGTGGCGGAACGGTGCAACCTGGAGCTGGAGTTCGGCAGGCACTACTTCCCGGTCTTTCCCGTGCCCGAGGGCGAAACTCTGGAATCCCTGTTCGAGCGGGCCTGCTGGGAGGGGTTGGAGGAGCGGCTGGCCCACGTCCGGGAACTGGAAGGGCTGACACCGGAGCAGGAGCGACAGTACCGGGACCGGCTGGCCATGGAGATCGAGGTCATCCAGACCATGGGCTTTGCCGGCTACTTCCTCATCGTGGCCGACTTCATCACCTGGGCCAAGCAGCAGCAGATCCCGGTGGGGCCGGGCCGCGGCTCGGGGGCGGGCAGCCTGGCCGCCTTCTGCATGAAGATCACGGACATCGATCCCATTCCCTATGGGCTCATCTTCGAGCGGTTTCTCAACGTGGAGCGGAAATCCATGCCCGACTTTGACGTGGACTTCTGCAAGGAGCGGCGCGACGAGGTGATCAACTATGTCCGGCAGCGGTATGGCGGCGACGAGTACGTGGCCCAGATCGTGGCCTACGGATCCATGAAGGCCAGGGCCGTGCTCCGGGACGTGGGCCGGGTGCTGGACATCCCCCTGCAGCAGGTGGACCGGATCGCCAAGCTGGTCCCGGACGAGCTGAAGATCACCCTGGCCAAGGCCATCGACAAGGAGCCCAGGCTGCGGGAGGCCATGAAGGACGAGGATATCAGGCAGTTGCTGACCATTGCCCAGACCCTGGAGGGGCTGGCCCGCCACAAGACCATCCACGCGGCCGGGGTGGTGATCTCGCCCAGGCCCATGGTGGAGTTCCTTCCGGTCTGCGTGGGGCCCAACAAGGAGGTCCTCACCCAGTATGACATGAAGTACACCGAGAAGACCGGCCTGATCAAGTTCGACTTTCTCGGCCTCAAGACCCTCACGGTCATCGACCGGGCCCTGAAACTGATCCAGCAGGATATCGGCACCCGGGTGGAGCTGGACAAGATCCCCATGGACGACCGCAAGACCTACGACCTCCTCTGCAAGGGCAACAGCCTGGGCGTCTTCCAGCTGGAGAGCGACGGCATGCGGGAGCTGCTCATCAAGATGAAACCGGAACAGTTTTCCGATCTCATCGCCCTGGTGGCCCTGTACCGTCCCGGTCCCCTGGATTCGGGCATGGTGGACACCTTCGTGGAGACCAAGCACGGCCGGCGGCTTCCCGAGTATCCCCTCCCCCAGATCAAGCCGGTCCTGGAGGAGACCTACGGGGTCATCGTCTACCAGGAACAGGTGATGAAGATCGCCAACATCCTGGCCGGCTACAGCCTGGGCGACGCGGACATCCTCCGCCGGGCCATGGGCAAGAAGATCCCCGAGGTCATGGAAGAGCAGCGGGAGAAATTCATGGCCGGCGCCAGGAAGAACAACGTTCCCGAGGACAAGGCCAAGTACATCTTCGACCTGATGGCCAAGTTCGCCGGCTACGGCTTCAACAAGTCCCACTCTGCCGCCTATGCCCTGATCGCCTACCAGACCGCCTGGCTCAAGGCCCACTACCCGGCCCAGTTCCTGGCCGCCCTGCTCTCCTGCGACGTGGACAATACAGACAAGGTGGTCAAGTATATCCATGAATGCCGGGAGATGGGCATCGATGTCCTGCCGCCGGACATCAACGAATCCCATACCGACTTCACGGTCATCCGGGACCGGATCCGCTTCGGCCTGGCAGCGGTGAAGAACGTGGGCGGCGCAGCCCTGGAATCCATCATCGAGGAACGGGAAAAGAACGGCAGCTTCTCCTCCCTGGCCGACTTCTGCAACCGGATCGATCCCGGCCGGGTCAACCGCAAGGTCATCGAGAGCCTGATCAAGGCCGGGGCCTTCGACTCCATGCAGGCCCACCGCGCCCAGCTCATGGAGGTCCTGGACGTGGCCCTGGAACAGGCCAAGGCCGTGCAGCGGGACCGGCTGAGCGGCCAGATGAACCTCTTTTCCCTGGGCGCCCCGGAAAAGCGGGACGTGGCCACCACCATCGAGCTGCCCGACATCCCGGAATGGCCCAGGCTGAAAAAACTGGCCTTTGAAAAGGAGACCATCGGCTTCTTCCTCACCGGCCATCCCCTGGAGGGGGTGATCGAGGACATCCGGCGGGTGACGGACAGCGAGATCACCGCCCTGGACCAGTGGCCCGACAACAGGCCGGTACGGATCGGCGGGCTGATCCAGAACTACAAAGAGCACAAGTCCAAGAAGGGCGACCGGATGGCCTTTGCCGTCCTGGAGGACATGGACGGCTCGGTGGAGGTGGTCGTCTTTCCGTCCACCTTTGCCCGCTGTGCCGAGCTCCTGGGCAGCGACGAGCCGCTCGTCGTCCTGGGCACGGTCCAGCAGAGCGAGCGGGGGGCCAAGGTCATCGCCGAGGCCATCGACCCACTGGAACAGGCCCTGGAAAAGTACACCGAAAAGACGATCATCCGGTTGCAGGCCGACAGGGCATCGCGCCAGCAGATGGAGCGCCTCAAAGAGCTGCTCTATACCTTCCACGGCAAGGCCAGGGTGCAGTTGACCCTCCACTTCAACGGCCGGGGCGAGGTGGATATCGACATTCTCAGGGATCTCACCATCCGCCCCTGTCCGGAATTTTTCCGGCAGGTGCAGGCCACCTGCGGCCGGGAATCCCTGATCCTGCAGATGAAGCCGTGTGAAATCCGGCGACGGAAGAAAAACCGGCCATACCGGCCGGCCTGAGGCCCGGGAAGAACGCCAGGAACGGTGGTGCAAGATACCCGATCACAGAATATGTAACCCCGCACTATATCATACTTCCACACTGTAACTGGTCAGAGGTGCTGCAGCGTTGCGCGTTCTCTCCTGGCCGCTGTAACCCCACTATGCGGCCGGGAGAGAACGTGTGAAGATACGGTGCCTGTGACCATTTACGGTACAAGACCCCCTGCCATGGAACTGCGCAAACTGGAAGCATTCTGCAAGGTGGTGGAGCTGAAGAGCTTCACCAGGGCGGCCGAGGCCATGCTGCTGTCCCAGCCCACCATCAGCGAACACGTTCGCAGCCTGGAGGACGAGCTGGGCAGAAAACTGGTGGACCGGCTGGGCCGCGAGGTGGCCCCCACGCCCGGCGGCCTGCTCTTCTACCGCTATGCCCGCAGGATCCTGGCCACCTGCCGACAGGCCGTGGAGGCCATGGACCAGTTCGGCGGCAAGCTCACCGGCCGGATCCTCATGGGCTGCGGCACCATTCCGGGCACCTACATCCTTCCCGCCCTCATCGGCCGATTCCGGCGGCTCTACCCGAGCATCAGGACCACCCTGCACATCGCCGG
>CAZVDY010000068.1:0-2978 GCA_964626235.1 uncultured Desulfobulbaceae bacterium
TGGTGAACTGGCGCATGGGCTGCGGACGATACCTTCCGGTCAGGACATCTTCCCGGCAGGCAAGTACATGGGCCAGCAGGTGGTGTTCCAGGGCGTCCCTCGATACCGTGACAGACCACGGCGTATGTTCCCGACGCAAACGGCGCCAGGCCTGGTCCAGCACCTGGGGCGACATGGCCTGTTCAAGAATCGTCCCGGAGCGCATCCGTACCGAGCAGTTCTTTCATGACGCCCCTGGCCGCCGCCACCTGTCCGGCGACCTGTTCCCGGATGGGAGCACACTGCTCAGGCCCGCCCTGACCGTCAAACCTGGGCCACTCCTCCCGTCGGGTCGCCCATGCCTGGTAGAACAGCGGCCTGACCGCCTTGGCGAGGCGGCATCCCTCTGTCTTCCGGTAATAGAAGGAGGTTTTGTCCAGTGGTGTATCGGCCAGCCAGCGCAGGACGAAATCATCCACTCCGGAGCGATAAATCTCCTGAAAATCTAGAGCCAGGGCCTCTCGTCCGGGGGCCTCCTGATGAAGAAAACCCAATGACGGGTCAAGTCCCTCGCTGATCATCACCTGCCGTATTTCCGAGAGCAGCAGCGTGTATCCCAGCGAAAGAAGACTGTTCACCGGATCCCTCGGCGGCCTCCGGTTCCTGCCCTGAAAATTGTACGTTTCTGGCAACAGATTCGCAACCAGGGCAAACCAGGCCTGGCCGAGGCCGCCCTCCACCCCCATGATCTCGCCGACACTCAGGGCGCCTGTCAGGTGCTCCCGGGCAATCTGCAGCCGATGCTCGAACCCTGCCTGATCCTCCGGCTGCAACCCATACCGGTCCTTCAGGGTGGCTAGCGGCAGCCTATAGCTGATGATCTTCCGCTCCACGAACCACTTTGCCATGGCCAGGCTGCCATCCGGATCGTCGGCCAGCCGATGTTGCATACGGCGCAGGGGAAGCTGCACGGCCAGGCCACTGCCGAGCATGGCCACCTGGGGCCGTCCCCTGGCAGCCAGCATGATCACAGGCACCCCGGCTGCAGCAAGATTCCTCCACACGGCGGTCTCCACCAGGGGATTGCCGTACACCACCACCTGTTCAAGCTGCCTGATGGGAAGGGTCTGCAGTTTCAATCCTTTCCGGCGCAGGTACAGGCATCCGGCACGATAGCGGATCGTGGTGTCCTTCCGGTCGATGACACAGATCATCTCTTTTTCCTCCTGCGGCTGAAAAAGCGGCGAACGGCCGCCAGCATACCTCCGGGCTCTCCCCCGGGAACAGGTGCATAAAGGGACCTGACAGCCTCCTGCTGCAGACCGGCGCTCCAGAGAACTCCGGGATGGCGAATCGGATAGATCCGGACATCATCTTCCCGGTCATTCACCAGGTTCCTGATCCCATGCTGCAGGCTGTCGAATTCCCGGGCATCCATCTGCAGCAGAAAAACCGAGCGCTGCAGGGCGACCCCGTGCTTTCTGACAAATGCGTGGGTGCGACGCAACCGGACAGGATTCCGGATATCATAGGCCAGCAGATACCACTTCCTCCGACTCATGGCCACCTTTCCCGGCTGAACAGTTCTCGTCAGGCAGCAGCTGTTCCTGCCATGTCATCCTCAACCGGCATACCAGACCGGCACCTGAAACCCGGGCCGACTGCACCTGGTCAGCCCTCTGGCCTCTCGGCTTCCATCCAGCCAGGCAAGGAGCAGGCTGTCGGTATTCTCGTCCAGGTAGTCGGTCAGCTGGAGAAACAACTCCCTGGCCTCGTCTCCGGTCAGCCTGCACTCGAAGACTGAATACTGACCATCCAACCGCCACTGCTTCAGTATCCTGAAGATCCTCCGTCTTCGCCGATTGGACTGCACATCATAGGCAATGATCACAGGTTTCCGGCGCATACTCACTCATGGTTCACCTGTTCCGAAATGATGGAACGGTATTCCTCAACAAGCTGGTCAAGCGTGGCAATGAAGATGTCTATCGACCGGCTGAGCCGCTGTTCCTCCCGCTCCCGAATCACCGGACTCTTGTACCTGTCCAGGCGCTGAAGCCTCTCGTCGAGCCTGGTGAGAAACCGTTCTGTCAGATCGTTGAATCGTTCCATGACTTCGTTGTAACTCCTGGCAAAAAACTCCATCCTCTCCCGGCGCAACTGTGTCTTGGTATTGACCAGGATATGGTTGCTCTCCTCCCTGACCTGGTGCAGGTCTGTATCGAGTTCCAGCGACAGCCGTTTCAGCCGGTATTCAAACCCCTTTTCCAGTTCCTTGCGCAGGTGGCTCTTGCTCAGCTTCCGGCTGGCCAGGTCTGGAATGGAGGAAAAGATTCCCCTGCTGTGCCGATCCAGGGTCCGATGGACCATGACCTGATTCTCCCGCCCGACCCGGGCGTTATCGCCGGCGCGACCGGAAGACGGTACAAGTGACTTGTTCTGCATGATTGATCCCCCTGTTTCAGAATCCCTACATGGTTATCGCCAACCCATTCCAGGCCCTGTTCTGCACCTGGACGTCGGTGCCCTGCAATCCGGTGCAACGGATTCAGCGGCACAGGTTACCCGCCTGCTTCAGCATCTGCTCTCCAGCCCGCCGCACCTGCTCCATGGAAGCCTGATGACGAATCCCCTCCTGCACAACGGCGCCGGCGGTCTGCGCCCTTACCTGTTCCGTCTTCAACTCCTCCGCATGATGGACATGCAGTATTGGCGCTATGGCCATCGTTATGGTGGAAAAGGAGAGCATGATGCCGGTTTCCATGAGCAGCGAGATGAGAACCGAGAAGAAAAAAACGAACTGCAGGGGCTGAACCTGCCAGCCGAAGATTGATTCCAGGGTCTTGAGCAGGCCGACGATTCGGGGATCATTGGCCTGCTCGTCCTGGGAATAATCCTTTTCCAGTATCTGCCGGCGCTGCTCCTCTGTCCTTTTCCGGAGTGCCGCCAGATCGTCTCGTTCATCCAGGGAAAGGCGTTTCCGTTCCCTGAGCTGCTGC
>CAZVDY010000069.1:0-4968 GCA_964626235.1 uncultured Desulfobulbaceae bacterium
GCCGCAGCAGATGATCGGCCCACTGCTGAATCCCGGTGCCGCCGGTGGCTGAAAGCTCCAGGATGGTGAGATCGGGATTCAGGCGCAGGGCTTCCTCCCTGGCCTCCTGGAGGGAAAAGTCGAAATGGGGCAGGAGATCGGTCTTGGTGATCACAAAGGTGTGGGCCGAAGTAAAGGTGGCCGGGTACTTGGCCGGCTTGTCCGAGCCTTCCGGAACAGAGACGAGCACAATTCGTTCATGCTCGCCCAGGTCAAAGGTGGCCGGGCAGACGAGGTTGCCGACGTTCTCGATGAAAATCAGGTCAAACCGGTCCGCCTCCTTTGCCAGCTCGTGCAAACCCCGGTGCACCAGGGGCGCGTCCAGGTGACAGGCCCCGCCGGTGGTCAGTTGCACGGCCGGCACCCCCTTTTTCCGGATCCGCTCGGCGTCCCGGTCGGTCTCGATATCTCCCTCGATGACCCCGATCCGCAGGGAATCGCCCAAAAGCTCGATGGTCTTCTCCAGCAGGGTCGTCTTGCCCGAGCCCGGCGAAGAGATCAGGTTGACCGCCCGGGCGCCCAGGGATTCGATATGATGGCGGTTTTCGGCAGCCTGCTCCCTGTTGGCCGCCAGGAGGCTCCGGTTGAGATCGACACTCTTGCGTTCCGTTCCGCTGTCCGGGTGACAGCCACATGTTTCACACATCGCTATTCACTCCATTTCCACATCCCGCAGGATCAGGTCCCGGCCCGGGAGCCGATCGATATGGAGCCGGGCCTCCCGTGTCGCCGGGTATTCCCGGCTGATGACCTCAAAACCGAACCTGAAGGAATCCTCGACAATGCCGGCCTGCTCCCCCATCTCGACCCGGACGGAACAGATCCTTGCCGCCCCGTGCCGGGCGGCAAGGTCAAGCAACTGTTCCAGCAGGGACCGGGCCAGGCCGAACTCATGCATCGCCGGATTCCCGGCGCCTGGACACCGTTATGCCCTGTCGGGCCAGGGAGCCCAGGAGCCGCTCTTCCACCGCATCCAGGCTTTTGCCGAGAACCGGCGACAGGCCGATCCCGGTCTGCAGATCCCGGGGGATCACGGTGATCAGCTCGATCAGCTGCGGCAACCGTTCCCGCAACCGGCACAGTTCCAGGATCTCCAGCAACCCCAGCTGGTGGGGAGACATGCTGCGGTTCAGGGCGCCGCGGCGGAGCTCCTCGGCCGAAAAACAGTGCACCGAACCGGGTTCTCCCTCCAGGGCGACCACATCGATGACATAGAGCAGATCCTGGGACTCGATGAAGGGAGCCAGCATGATCCCGGCCGTGCCACCGTCCAGCAGTCGGACCTGTTCCGGGAAGATATAGCGTTCCTGAAGCCGGTTGATGCAGTGAACGCCGAATCCCTCGTCACCCAGGAGGAGGTTGCCGATCCCCAGGATGCCCACCCTGGGCCGTTGCTCCCTGCCGGAGATGGGCGGCACCGATTCAGTCACCGCTGGATTCCGGCAGATACTTGCCACCGCTGAAGATGGACGAGATCAGCCCCTCCCTGCTGTGGATATCGTTCCAGACCACGATATAGACGTGGATGGCGGCAAAAACGATAAAGTACCACATTCCCAGAAAATGGAGCAGCCTACCCTGCTGCTGACTGCCGAACAGGGTGATTCCCCACTGCTGCCAGGTCTGGTTCTCCGGGTAGAGCAGGAAAAAGCCGGAGGCCAGTTGCAGGATCGCCACCACAAAGGTGAACAGGTAGGCGATCCCGGCCAGACTGTTGTGCCCCAGCCGGGGGCGATGCTCCCGATCCAGGTAGAGGTAGAACTTCACCGTGTGCCCGAGGTTTCTCAGGTTGCGGGGCGTGATGGGCAGAAAGTCCCAGAACCGTTCCTGCCGGTTGCCGAAGAAGAGCAGGTAGATCCGGACCACTATGGCCGCGGTGAACACGAACCCGGCAATGAAATGGATATAGCGCATGGTGGCCATGGGAAAACGGCCGCTTCCCTCCACCAGGGTGTTGGTCCAGGGAAAATGGATATAGAATCCGGTCACCGCCAGGGTGACGATGGACAGGGCGAAACTCCAGTGAAAGAGCCGCAGCAGCACCGACCATGCCGGATAATGTCGATATCTCATGACCTTCCTCCGATTGATAGAAGAGGATTCTGATGACGGATCATCCTAGAGGACCTTCACCCTGGTCACCTCGCGGCCGGCCGGGTCCAGCATGTGGACCGCGCAGGCGATGCAGGGATCAAAGGAGTGGATGGTCCGCAGGACCTCCAGGGGCAGTTCCGGGTCTGCCATGGGGTTGCCCACCAGGGAGGCCTCGTAGGGACCGGGATTGTCCTTGTCGTCCCGCGGCCCGGCATTCCAGGTTGAGGGGACCACGCACTGATAGTTCGCGATCTTGCCGTCCCGGATGACGATCCAGTGGGACAGGGCACCCCGGGGCGCCTCGTGGAAACCGAATCCCATCTGTTCGCCCTTGGGAAAGACCGGGCGATTGAAGATCTCCAGATCGCCGCGGCCGATATTGTCCACCAGAAGCTGCCAGTGTTTGATGGCCAGGTCCGAGAGCACGGCCGTGCGGATGGCCCGCCCCAGGTGTCTGCCCGGAGTGGAGTGCAGGACCTCGGGACCCACCTGTGCCCCGGCCAGGCTGCTCACCCGGGCCAGGGCATCGTCCACGTACTTCCTGGTCAGCTCGTGGCCCTGGGCATAGCCCACCAGAACCTGGGCCAGGGGCCCCACCTGCATGGGCCGGCCCTGGAAACGGGGGGCCTTGAGCCAGGAATACTTGCCATCCTCCTGGAAGTCCGTGTACTTGGGAACGGTCTCCTCCTTGTACGGATGCCGGGTCCAGTCACCGTCATACCAGGAGCGGGCAATGCATTCCACCACGTTTTTCTGAAAATAGTCATCATTGAAACTGGTAAAGGGCTTGACCGTCTTCAGGTCGCCATCCATGATGGTGCCCCCGGGCAGATCGAACCGGGTCCCCTTGGTGTCCAGTACCATATCGGGCACGGCCAGGTAGTTGGTCACCCCTGCGCCGTACTGGAGCCAGTCCTTGTACAGGGCGCCGACAGCGATGACATCGGGAAGATAGACCTGCTTGACGAAGCCCTGCACCTCTTCGGCCAGCTGCTTCACCCAGTAGAGCCGTTCCATGTTCAGGGCGGTCTCGTTGTCCGGATTGAGGGCCGCGGTGACCCCGCCCACCGAGAGATTCTGGATGTGCGGATTCTTCCCTGAAATGATGGCAATGGCCTGGTCGGCCTTCCGCTGATAGTCAAGGGCTTCCAGGTAGTGGGAAACCGCCATCAGGTTGGCCTCGGGCGGCAGGACCATGGCCGGATGCCCCCAGTAACCGTTGGCGAACGGCCCGAGCTGTCCGGATTCCACAATGGCCTTTACCTTTTCCTGGACGGCCCTGAACCGGTTGGCGCTGTTTCCCGGCCAGTTGGAAAGGGACTCGGCCAGTTGAACGGTCTTGCCGATGTCCGCCTTGAGGGCCGAGACCACATCCACCCAGTCCAGGGCGGAAAGGACATAGAAATGGACGATATGATCGTGCAACCCGTGCAGGGCCAGCACCAGGTTGCGGATATACTGGGCATTGAGCGGAATCTCCATGCCCAGCGCATTTTCCACGCAGCGCACCGAGGCCACGGCATGGACCGTGGTGCAGACGCCGCAGATCCGCTGGGTGAAGAGCCAGGCGTCCCGCGGATCGCGCCCCTGGAGGATCACCTCGATCCCGCGCCACATCTGGCCCGAGGACCAGGCCTTGGTGATGGTTCCGTTGTCCACCTCTGCGTCGATGCGTAAATGGCCTTCGATCCTGGTGATGGGATCGACCGTGATTCGCTGTGCCATGATCTGTTCCTCCTTGTCGTGTTACTCTTCGTCCCTGCCGCACCTGCACCCGGCAAGCTTCTTGCCGATGCCCACCGCCGCATGCAGGCCGATGGCGGCAGCGCCCACGCCCAGAATCTTCTTGCCCGTGGAGGTGGCCCCCTCGACGATACCGTTGCCGCCGCCCGGAACCGGCACCGAGGGCAACCGCTGGTAGAAGGGACTCATGGTATCCCAGAAATCCGGTTCGGTGCAGCCCACACAGCCATGTCCCACGCTCACCGGCCAGACACCGACGTCGTTGAAGCGAACAGCGGGACAGTTGGAAAAGGTTCCCGGTCCCTTGCAGCCCACCTTGTAGAGGCAGTATCCCTCTTTGTGGGCCGCATCGCCGAACTGTTCCACAAAGCGGCCCTCGTCGAAATGGGGTCTGCGCTCGCACTGGTCGTGGATCTTACGGCCATAGGCAAAGAGGGGCCGGCCCAGCCGGTCGGTGCGCGGCAGCCGGTTGAAGGTGAAGAAGTGGAGCACGGTTCCCAGGAAGGAAACCGGGTTGGGCGGACAGCCGGGAATATTGATCAATGGAACGGAGGGGAGCAGATCCCGCACCCCCACCGCACCGGTGGGATTCGGGCTGGCCGCCTGGACTCCTCCGAACGAGGCGCAGGTGCCGATGGCGATGACCGCGGCCGCCCGCGGTCCCACGTCGGCAAGGATCTCCATGGCGGTCCTGCCGCCGATCTTGCAGTAGACTCCACCGTCCTTGGTGGGAATGGCCCCTTCCACCACGCAAATGAACTTGCCGTCGTACTTCTCCATGGTCTCATGCAGGGATTTCTCGGCCTGGAGGCCGGCGGGCACCATCACGGTCTCGTGATAGTCCAGGGAGATGATGTCCAGGATCAGCCGGCCGATATCCGGATGGGAGGCCCTGAGCAGGCTCTCGGTGCAGCCGGTGCACTCCTGAAAGTGCAGCCAGATCACCGGCGGACGCTGCGGCGAGGCCGCCGCCTCCACCAGCCTGGGCACAAGGGATTCGGACAACCCCAGGGCCGTGGCTGCCAGTGTGCAGCCCTTGAGAAAGGATCTGCGGCTCAGTTTCACATCCTGCTCATACAGTTGCCTCGACAT
>CAZVDY010000070.1:0-4256 GCA_964626235.1 uncultured Desulfobulbaceae bacterium
ACTCTCTGATTGTCTTTGCGCCCCGGACGCAGATCAAGAAAATCCGTTCTCTGCTGGAACGCCTTGATTCCGAGGTGCCCCGGGGCGGCGGCAAGATTCATGTCTATTACCTGCAGCACGCCAATGCCGAGGAACTGGTCAAAGTGTTGACCAACCTGCCCGACAAGCAGGCTGCCGGAAAAACCAAGGGTAAGCTGCCGCCCCTGTCCAATGACCTCAAGATAACCGCTGATGCGGAAACCAATGCCCTGATCATTACCGCGCCTCGCGAGGAGTATCTGGTCCTGGAAGATGTAATCAAGAAGCTCGATATTCCCAGGCGCATGGTCTATCTGGAAGCCCTGATCATGGAAGTCCAGGTGACCAAGGATTTCAAGATCGGTGTCGAATGGGGCGGCGGGGGAACCTTTGCCGACGACACCGGGGCCATGATCGGCGGATTTACGTCAAATTTAGACAAACCGTTCGACGTGTTGGATGGTATTTCGAAGATACCCCCTGCCATGCCCGGCGGTTTCACCCTGGGAGTCCTGAAAAAAGGGGTTGAAATCGGAGGGATTTATTTCCCCAACCTGGGGGCGGTGCTCAATGCCTTTCAGAATGATTCCGATATCAATATTATCGCCACGCCGCAGATTCTGACCACGGATAATAAAAAGGCCTCCATCGTGGTGGGTGAAAATGTTCCGTACCTGACCAGCCAGAATACCACGGATGCCCTGCAGAATTACAGTAATTACGAATACAAGGATGTTGCCACAACCCTGGAGATAACACCGCAGATCAACCAGGCCGACCTGGTGCGACTTGACATCGGGGTCGAGGTGATCAAGCTCAAGGACACCAATAATTTCCGGCCGACCACGTTCAAACGCAAGGCGGAGACCACTGTGGTCGTGCATAACGAGGAAACGGTTGTTATCGGCGGCATTATCGGTCAGGATACCACCACGGGTGAGTACAAGGTTCCTTTACTGGGAGACATCCCCCTGCTCGGATGGCTGTTTAAATCCCACGGCAACAAGCAGGCAAAGACCAACCTGTTCATCTTTATTACCCCGCATATTGTCGAGAGCTCTCCGGAACTTGCCGCCCTGTATTATAAAAAACGCGATGTGATGGAATACGTGCAAAAAGGTTCCAGCGAGATACCGGATCGTTTTTTCCACGGAAAACCCAACCCGGAACATGCCACCGCCCTGGCCGACATGGGTTTTGCCAAGTTGCAGAAAAAGGAGTACGACAAGGCAAAAGCCTATTTTGATCAGGCACTCAAAATCAATCCGGACAACCCCTATGCCCTGATCAATCTGGGTGTTATTTACGAGCACGAGGGCAACAAGGAGATGGCAGCGGAAAAATACCGACAGGTCCTGGATCTGGCCGGTCAGGAGGTGGGTGAAGGTGCGGAGCCGCCGAGGGTGGAACAGGCCCTGCAAAATGCGGCCCGTGAGAATCTCAGGCTCCTGGAGCGCCGGCAGCAGTAAGGCTGAATTCCGCGTCCATGAAACGCATCGGAGAAATACTGGTCGAGTCTTTCGGCCTTGGGCAGGAGGCGGTTGAGGAGGCCCTTGCAGAGCAGGCTGAAAAAGGGGGGCGCCTGGGCGAGATCCTGGTCCAGCAGAAAAAAATTTCCGAGGACACCCTGCTCCGTGCCCGCAGTCTCCAGTGCGGCCTGGACCTGAAAACCACTCTGCCAGCAGACCCGGACCCTTTTTTCACCGACCGGGTGCCCATCGCCTTTCTCAAAAAGTTCAAAATGATCCCGGTGGCCACCCCGGAAGAATCTTTTATCGCTGTCGCCGATCCGCTCTGTTTTCAGCAACTTGATGATCTGCAGCGTGTCCTGGACTGGGACGGTATCAAGACCTGCCTGGCACCCCACGACGAGATTTTTGTTGCCATCAACAACGCCTATGACCAGTCCAGCAGGTGGGCAGCCGACCAGGTTCTGCAGGACATCAACGAGGACGATCCCGAGGCCATTTTATCGGAGATCGAGGAAACCGCCGACCTGCTCGACGATACCAGCGATGCGCCGGTGATCAAGCTGGTCAACCTGATGCTCTCCCAGGCAGTCCGTGACAATGCCAGTGACGTGCACATAGAACCCTATAAAGACCGGGTCAAGATACGTAAACGGGTGGACGGCATTCTCTACGACATGTTCACTCCGCCCAAGCACGTGCAGCCCAAGCTGATCTCCCGGGTCAAGATCATGGCCAAGATGGATATTGCCGAAAAGCGTCTGCCCCAGGACGGCCGCATCGAGATCCGGATCGCGGACAGGAACATTGACCTGCGTGTTTCCACCCTGCCCACGGCATTCGGCGAGCGGGTGGTTATGCGTCTTCTTGATAAATCCAATGTCCTGCTCTCCCTGGAAGAGCTGGGCATGTCATCCCGGGACCTGGAAGTTTTCCTGAAGCTGATCAAGGCTCCGCACGGTATTATTCTGGTGACCGGCCCTACGGGAAGCGGCAAGACGACCACCCTGTATTCGGCCCTGTCCATCCTCAATCATCCGGATGTCAATATCATCACGGTCGAAGACCCCATCGAGTACCAGATCAACGGGATCAGCCAGATGCAGGTCAATGCCAAGATCGATTTGACCTTTGCCAACGGCCTGCGCACCATCGTGCGTCAGGATCCCGATATTATTCTGGTCGGCGAGATTCGGGACATGGAAACAGCGGAAATGGCCATCCAGGCGGCCCTGACCGGACATCTGGTTTTCTCCACCCTGCACACAAACGATGCTGCCAGTGCCGTCACCCGCCTGATCGATATGGGAGTGGAACCTTTCCTGGTCTCCTCCTCGGTCAACGCCATCCTGGCCCAGCGGCTGGTGCGCAAGATCTGTCCGTTTTGCCGGGAGGCGTACACGCCCTCCAGGGAGCAGTTGGAAATTCTGGATCTGCCTGCCGAACAGTTCGAGGGAGCAGAGCTGTACCGGGGGCGGGGATGTGTCGAATGCCTGCAGACGGGATACCAGGGACGTCTGGGGATTTACGAGTTGATGGTGCTCAGCGAGAAGGTCAGGTCGCTTATCCTGACCACCTCCGATGCCGGCCTGATCAAGCGTGCGGCCATGGAGGACGAGAACACGCCCATGCTGACCCTGCGCCAGGACGGGCTGCAGAAAGTGCTGGCCGGAGAGACCACCCTGGAAGAGGTCTACCGGGTTACTTGATCAGCTGGTTCATCTCGAAGATGGGCAGCAGGATCGATATAACGATAAAGCTGACCACCAGGCCCATGCCGAGGATCATGATCGGCTCGATCATCGAGGTCATGGCCATGATCTTGGCCTCCACCTCTTTTTCATAGCTGTCCGCCGCCTTTTCAAGCATCCTGTCCATGGCGCCGCTCTGTTCGCCCACTGCAATCATCTGCACCAGCATGGGGGTGAAATACCTGTTTCCCCGCAGGACCGAGGAGAGGCTCTTGCCTTTTTCCAGTTCTTCCGTGGCCATGTCCATGACCTCGGCCAGCAGGACATTGTTGAGTATGTTTTTGACGATCTGCAGAGCGGTAACCAGTGGCACCCCTGACTGGAGCAGACTGGCCAGGGTCCGCCCGAAACCGGCTGCTGCGATTTTGATGTTGAGATCACTGAGCACGGGCAGGGTCAGTTTCATTCTGTCCCACATTCTTCTGCCGCGCGGCTGCCGGATATAGAAGCGAATTCCAAGGACGACACCCGCACAGAGCAGCAAAACAAGCCACCAGTACTGCTGGAGGAAGCCGCTCACCGCTATGAGAATGGTGGTGGGCAGAGGCAGAACCTGGTTACGATCACTAAATACCTTGGTAATGGAGGGAACGATAAAGGTGATGAGCATGAACAGCACCCCCACCCCTACCAGGGCCATGAAGATGGGGTAGATCAGGGCAGCGGTGATGCGCGAGCGCAGGGCCTGCTGCTGCTCCCCGAACTCGGCCAGTCGCTCCAGGACAACGTCCAGTGAGCCGGAGGCCTCCCCGGCCCGGACCATGTTGACATAAATTTTGGAAAACAGCCTGGGATGTTCGGCCAGGGCCGAGGTCAGCGAGTTCCCTTCGTTCACCGAATCCTTGATCTGGGTGATAATGGTCTGCAGGGTCTTGTTGGTGGTTTGCTCGACCAGTCCGTTCAAGGCAGCGACCAGTGGAATGCCCGCTCCGAGCAGGGTGGCCAGCTGGCGGGTGGCGACGTGGATCTCCTGCTGCCTGACCCGGGGGCCGGTCTGCAGGCTGAAAAAGCCGCTTTT
>CAZVDY010000071.1:0-2523 GCA_964626235.1 uncultured Desulfobulbaceae bacterium
CTGGTCACCATGATCATTGTCATACGGTTTGAAGACGAAATGATCCTGCTCCAGCGCAGGGCATCACATAAGCGCCCGGCGGAAATCAGTTCCTGGAAAGCATTCAGCGCAGCCTTTTTCCTCGGCGTATCCAACCTGCGACGCAGGCGCGTGCGTACGGCCTTGACCTGCCTGACCCTGATCATACTCACCTTTACCATTATGAGCTTCACCTCGGTAAAATCCATGCGCCGCCAGAACAGGCTCCAGTTTGCTCCCCAGGCGCCCTACCAGGGCCTGCTGGTAAAGAACATCGACTGGACCAGACTGCCGCCCGATTCCCTGTCCGTCTTCCGCTCCCTGTTCGACGGTCATGGAACTGTGGCGCCGCGCGTCTGGTTGAGCAGCGACGATCCCTCCCGGGCCGCCCACATCGTTGTCCGTTTCCAGGACGAACCACTTACCCTGCAGGGCATCACCGGTCTTTCCGCAGAAGAACCGGAAGTAACCGGTCTGGATCGCATACTGCTCAAGGGACGATGGTTCACAAACTCCGACCGGTATGCGGTCATTATCCCCACCACCCTGGCCCAGCGGCTTAATATAGACCCTGCCGATCCGGAACGGAACAATATCAACCTCTGGGGGCTGCACCTTGAAATAATCGGAATTTTTTCAGAAAAACTGCTGCAGCAGTACCCGGACCTGGACGGAGAAATACTCACCCCGGCCATCTTTCCCTCGGAAACAGCCCTGGAGATGTCCGAGGTAGAAAAAGAGGCCCTGGAATCGGGAGAGGATGTACGAAACTTCCAGGGCAGGTACCATCATATCAGTCCGGAAAACATCCTGATCATGCCGGCCGCCACCCTCAGCGAGTTGGGAGGACATCTGCAGGCCGTGGCCCTGAAACCACCACGAGCCAATAACGGCAGCCAGGCTGTACAACTCAGTGACCGGTTTTCCCTGGCCCTGTTCAGCGGGGAACCGGACGGAGTGTTTCTCTACAATGCCTCGGACACGCTCAACTACTCCGGCATGCCCAACCTCGTCATTCCGCTGCTCATCTCCATCCTCATCGTGCTCAACACCATGATCTCCTCGGTCTTTGAACGCAAAAAAGAAATTGCGGTCTATACCTCCGTGGGGCTGGCCCCCTCGCACGTCTCCTTTCTCTTTGTTGCCGAATCCATAGCCTTTGCCGTGCTGTCAGTGGTGCTCGGTTATCTGCTGGCCCAGACCAGCGCCGGTTTTCTGGCCGGAACAAAACTCTGGGAGGGCATTACGGTCAACTACTCGTCAACCGCCGGGGTCGCGGCCATGATCATGGTCATGGGCGTGGTTTTGCTCTCGGTGATTTATCCCTCGAAAGTGGCCGCCAATATTGCCATTCCCGATGTCAACCGTAGCTGGAAACTGCCGCAGCCGATCAACGATTCCATCACCGTCACCCTGCCCTTTCTCATGCGCTACAACGAACACGCCTCCATCTGCGGGTTTCTGTACGATTATTTCCTGGGACACCAGGATGTGTCGCACGGTATCTTCGCCACCGGCCAGGTGGAACTGGAAGAGAGCTGTCGTCCGCAGTCCGTTCCGGGCCGGTCATACGGCCCCGGGGAATGTGTGCACATCAGGGCGCATACCTGGCTGGCACCCTTTGACTTCGGTATCATGCAGAAGGTCAACCTGCAATTCTGTCCGGCCAGCGAGGGTAAGGACTTTCTGGAGATCTCCGTCACCATGAAACGGCAGTCGGGAGAACTCACCCTGTGGCACCGGGTAAACACCGAATTTCTTCACGTGCTGCGCAAACAGCTGCTGGTCTGGCGGGCTCTGGACGAAGAAGGCCATCAAGAGTATGCCGAAATTCTCCACAAGGCCCTGCAGCAAAAAAGGAACAACAGTCATGCCGCATAGAAAAGCCCTCATACGTCCACGGGCTGTCTTCATCGGCCTGGTCCTGTCGGCGCTTATCTGCGCACTCACGCCGATCAACAACATCTACGACCAGGGAACACCGCTGGGGGGCGGCCATTTCCCCCTGGCCCCCTTTTACATCCTCCTGCTGACCACCCTGCTGGCTGGCCTGGTGTCGCGTATCCTGCCCCGGGCACGACTGATAACCGGCATGGAACTGCTTGTCATGTGGATGCAGATGGTACTGGCTTCGGGAATCGCCTACACCGGTCTGACCCGGACTTTTTTCATCAATCTCACGGTTCCATTCCAGTTTGCCACTGCAGAAAACAACTGGCAGCAGACCCTGCAGCCCCTCCTGCCGCCCTGGCTCTATCCCGACGAGGGGGCCGTCAGTGGTCTGTATAACGGGCTTCAAGGCGGAAGGGACATGGGCTGGTTCGAACTCATCCTGAACATTCCCTGGAAGGACTGGGCCCATCCGCTCATTGCCTGGTCCATCTTTATTCTGCTCTCCTACACGGTCATGATCTGTCTGATCAACCTCCTTTCCAGACAATGGATCCATAACGAACGAATCAACTTTCCCCTGCTCAGGGTACCGCAGATCATGGAAGAGCATTT
>CAZVDY010000072.1:0-131586 GCA_964626235.1 uncultured Desulfobulbaceae bacterium
GCACGGCCTCGTATCCCGTGGATTCGTCCACGTAGCGCCAGAACACATCGTGCAACACTCCGGCAGCCCTGGCCTGGGCCAGGGTGCACCCCTCGCCGGCGGAACAGTCAAACACTGGGGTGGATGTGCCGGTCACCACCCGGAAATCAGCCAATGGACCGGCAAGGGTGAACATGTAACCCAGCATGTTCCACTGGACAGACCCACTTTCCGGACTCACCGGCACCGCAAAACAGCCAGCGGCAGACACGCACCCCTGCGGCGTGGACACCGGCGTTGCAGTGCTCGATTCCGGCATGTCCACGGTCACGTCACTGCCGGTGATCTGGATGATCCAGAAGCCCTCCCCCTGGCTCATCACCGACAGAGCATTGAGCTCCACATAACTGTCCGACGCTGTATCGTACCGGTAGGCCTGCCACGTGATCCCGTACTCGCCCGCTATGTCGTCGCCAAAGATATCCACCAGACGGTTGCTGCTGCCGGGATTGGCCGGCAGGGCAAACTGCTGCCAACGATTGTGGGGAAGAACGACCGTGGGAATGCCCCCTGCCGAATCCAGCCGGCTCAGGTTGCCGTTGTTGTCATAGGTGTAGTCGATCCGGCTGGTGCCGTAGTCTGCCCGGACCAGACGGCCGGCATCGTCATAGCTGTAGTCGATCGTCCCGGCCAGGGCCGTGGACGCCGAAAACCAGCCCACTACCAGCACCACACCCAATCCATACCGTGTTCTCATGCTTGTCCCTCCTTGTCCTGCCCAAAGCCAGGCCTGGCCGAAACAGACGCTTCGCACCCCGCAGCGCAAGAACCTGCAGGTATAACCTCACCAACCAGACAGCTCCGGGCGTTGTTGGTGTATGTTGTCCATGTGGAACAGACAGAACCCTCCTGACCGGCAGAAAGCAGGTCAAAACAGTCCTGGCTGCGCTAGTGACAGACGAACGAGTGGGTAGGTGGGGATTACCAGATGAACAGGCACAAGGAGAAAACTGCACAGGTGATGCGGCAGAATGGCAGCAGGACCAGGACAGTCTGGAGAGGTGGGTCATCCGGGCCAGACACAGAACCAGGCTCCAGGGGAAGAGAATAACCAGGAGGACCAGGTAGTCCGCCCGGCAACAACGACAGATCATCCTGAATTCCATACAGTTCCTCCGCAACCTGTCGCCAATGAAGGAACTGATGCCGGAAGCACGACCAGAATCGTACTGACCAACCTATGCCTTACACTGCGCTTCAGATGGGAAAAATGATAAGTAAAGAACTAGTAAAGAAAAAATGACCTGTCAAGGAATTAATTGAAATTCCGTAAAAAAGTACAATATGTCCGGCTTTCCGGAACAGGCAAAAGGTTCAACAATCGTTTTCCGGCTCAATCTGGAAAGGTTACCAGGCTGGAACTGCACAAAAAAACAGCGCCCTGCAAAACAGGGCGCTGTTATCAGGCTGGTGCCGGAGGTCGGAGTCGAACCGACATGGGCGCAAGGCCCGCTGGATTTTGAGTCCAGTGCGTCTACCAGTTTCACCACTCCGGCAATCACGGCGCTGTAGGCAGGGCCGTTGGGACAAAGATATAACTTATCAGCTGAACTGGGCGGTGACAAGTAGTTCCTGTATCAGCGATCACCCGGGCGGAAAAAATCTGCCAATCCGCCTCAGGCGTGGGCGCATGGTTCCTGGAAGAGCCTGGCGGTCTGCAGAGGATCCTTGGCAAAATAGAGCATCATGGTCCTGAGAAGTTCACAGGCATCATAATCGAGATCCAGAAACTCCAGACCAGCGCCGCTGCCGTCCACCCTGACCACCCTGGACAGAAACTGGACAACGCCTTTACGCCAACCGGTCAGTTGAACCCGGTATTTCTGATTGACATCCACAGAGGACAATCCTTCGATATAAATACCGGTCAGACTGATGTCCCGCACCTTTTTCGGTGACGTGACACTGGTGTTGAGTTTTGCTTCGATATTGGTCAACGGTATCCGAATATTGCGTCTACGTTCTTTCATGGCACCAGGTTCTGCTGAGGAGGGCATCATCACGCTTCTACCGGTTCCAGGATATCCCGGCAAGAGGGCATAGCTGAAAACGGCTGGCGGGCAACAACTCTTATCTCAATCATCTCAAATAGAAGACCGGAGATCAAGAAATTCTTCGTTGCTGGAGAAAAATTCGTGCTTACACCAGGCTGGCGCAATATACGCAATACCCGGCCAAAAAGAGGAAACCATGCAGCCGGCTGGTTCCGCCGTAACGGCGCAGCAGCGGAAAGAGGGCCAGCGAAAAGGCCAACATCACACCCAGATCACGGGAAAGAAGTTGCGGCGAGAGCGCAAATGGACGAATCAGGCCGGTCAGTCCCAGAACCATGAACAGGTTGAACATGTTCGAACCGATGACATTGCCGAGAAGAAGGTCGGTCTCACCTCTCCGCAGGGCGGCAAGACTGGAGGCAAGTTCGGGCAGGGAGGTGCCCACGGCCGCCAGGGTCAGACCGATAACCAGCTCACTGACCCCAAAATGATGGGCCATGTCGGTCGCACCGTCGATAAACAGGTTGGAGCCGCTGCCTAGCAGCACAAGGCCTGTCATCACCTGAAAAGAAGCGATCCAGGCCGAGGTCCGCTGTCCGCCTTTTTCTCCGGCTGGTCCGGTGCCGTTCTGTCGGTTACTGTTCCGATAGGTGAATACCGTATAGCTGACCAGGGTACAGACAAAGAGCAGGCCAGGCAACCGGGAAAAGACACCGGTCATGGTGAAGAGGATGAGCACGATGGAACCGCATATCACCAGCAGCAGCTCGACCCCCACCTCCTTCAGCTCGAGACGCAGGGGGGAAATGAGGCCACATATCCCGAGGATAAGGCCGATATTGGCGATATTCGATCCCACCACGTTGCCGATCATGATTTCCGGATGTCCCTGCAGGGAGGCGGTCAGGCTGACAAACAGTTCAGGTACGGATGTACCGAAGGCGACAACGGTCAGGCCGATGACCAGCGAGCTCATCCCCAGGCGCCTGGCCAGCCCCGTTGCCCCGGAAACCAGGAGCTCACCACCGGTGATCAGCATGACCAATCCTCCGGCCACGGCCAGAAACGACAGGCCCAGGGAAGAGGAAGCGTTTTCCCCGATCATCAGCGAACCATTTCCCGCGGCTCTGGCTGGCCCTGCCGCTCGTAGGCCTTGTCGATGATCTTCTTCAATCGCCCCTTGATGGCGGCAAGCGGAGGGGGTTGCGGAATAACCGGCAGAAGCTCTCCCACCGGCGGTGGCGGCTCGACCCGCATCTTTCTATCAAGGTTTTCCCCGGTCTGGTAGTTGAGGCCGCCCTCCATGGAACCGGCGCGATACGAGCCGCCACCACCAAGGCTGCGCAGAAATCCCATGATGGTCGGCAGGTCGTTTTTCCTGTAAAAGAGCTTGATCTCCTCGGCTATCGTCTCCCGTTCTTCGGCAAGGTCCTCCAGATTCTTCCGGTATTCCTCAATATGCTCCAGAAGAGATGTATAGGTATCGAAGACCAGGTTGCGGAAGCGGGCATAACGTGTCAGCCCGTGAACGTTCTGGCCTGCTAGGACGCGGCGTCTTATGGTGGGGGACTCGGTAAGATAGGGATCGAAGAACATCTTTTCTTCCAGGCCGATCAACTGGAAAAAAGCATGGATAAGATCATCGTCTTTCAGTAGGATGTACAGCCGCACCAGATCGAACCCGATCCGCTTTTCCATCTGGTAGAAGGAGGCGATCACCCTGTCGTCGAAGTCCTGGATATCTTCTTCGATGAGCTTGCGGAACCCGAAATACCTGTCCGCGATCTCCTTTTTCACCTCGATGGAGAGGGCCTGGTCGATATTTTGCATGGGTCGATACTGTTCCGGCCGGGACAACCGGTCACCCTGTCCCGGTCCTGTTCACTGATATGTTGCTCACTCTGCCTGTTGCATTACAGCTCTACATAGACCGGAACCGGCCAGCGGCGGAAACCGGCGACATCTCCCTGTCCCCGTACCGCAACCGGTTCGGCTGCAGATTACTATCATACACAACAGGGTAACAGTCAACCATGGCGTCTTCCCGGGAAGAAATAAAACAGAGGATTCGCGAGGCAGCCGACATCGTCCAGGTCATTGGCGAGCATGTGAAACTGAAGAAAACCGGCAGCAGGTTTACCGGCCTCTGCCCCTTTCATGCCGAAAAGACCCCCTCCTTTTCCGTGAACCCGCAGATGCAGTTCTTTCACTGTTTCGGCTGCGGCGAGTCCGGTGATGTGTTCTCCTTTCTGATGAAATACCACCACCTCAGCTTTCCTGAGGCCCTTGCCGAACTGGCCCGAAGATACAACATCGCCCTTCCCCGGCGGACCATGACCGAGGCGGAGCGAAAGCAGGCCAGGGAGCGGGAAACGCTCTATGCAGCCAATGAAAAGGCCGCCGAAATCTACCACAGGTACCTTCTTGAGAGCAGGGAAGCGGAAAATGCAAGGGATTATCTAAAGAATCGGGGCGTATCGACCGAAACGATACTCAAATACCGTCTGGGCTATGCTCCCGACCCGGACACGGCCGGCTGGACGTTCATCACCAGCCGGCTGCAGGCGGAACGGATATCCATCAGGTCGCTTGTGCAGGTGGGACTGGCCGTTGCCAGCGACCGGGGCGGCCATTATGACCGTTTCCGGGACCGGATACTGTTTCCCATCCTTGACCAGACCGGACGGGTGGTGGCGTTTGGCGGCAGGATTCTCGGGGAGGGAAAGCCGAAATACATGAATTCTCCGGAGAGTCCGATCTTCAACAAGAGCCGCCTGCTGTTCGGGCTTTTCCAGCACAGGGAGAATATACGGAAAAGGCAACAGGCCCTGATCGTGGAAGGAAACTTCGACATGCTGCTCCTTGCTGTTCACGGCGTGGACAATGTTGTGGCTCCCCTGGGAACGGCCCTGACCAGGCCCCAGATCAGAGCGCTGCGGAATTTCTGCCCTGAAGTGGTCCTGCTGTTCGATGGCGACGCGGCAGGGCTCAAGGCGGCACGACGCTCGATCCCCCTTTTCCTCGCCGAGCAGGTGGAAGGTCGGGTGGCGCTTCTGCCGGATGGCCACGATCCTGACAGCCTTGTCCGGGAAAAGGGACCGGATGCCGTGGCCGGCCTGGTGGCAGAGGCCAGGCCTCTGGCCGAATTTGTCTTCGATGCCCTGGTAGAGGAATACGGTCTGACCCTGTCCGGAAAAAACAGGATCATCACTGAGCTCCGCGAGCTGCTGACCGCGGCGGTGGATGAGGGACAGCGAACCCTCATGGCTGCCCATTTCGGCGAAAAACTGGGTATTGCCCCGGCTCACTTCCTGGACCGGACATCACCGGGGCCAGTGAGGGCGACAGGCAGGCAGGCCGAGGGCGGCAGGCGGACGCTCTACGATGTTTCCCGGAAATACAGGCAACTGGTCGACTTTCTGGTCTTTCATCCGGAGTATCTCCCCGACCTGCAGGCAGCCGGCCTTGAAGAGGTAGTGGAAGAGCCCGTTGTCCTGGAAGTTTTCCAGGCGATCTCCGCCATGAAACAGGATGAGGAACCAGGCCCGGAGAATCTTGTCCACCGAATCGCCGGAGAAAAAAACAGGCAGTACCTGGTGGAACTGCTCATGCGTGGCCCGGACTATCCACCCGACCGGCACAAGGAGGAAGGACGCCGGATGTGCGATGAACTGCTCGCCTGGCTGGCCGATATCCGGGGACGCCACGATGCGGCCAACCTGCTGGAACAGATAAGAGAGGCGCAACAGAGCGGTGACCAGGGAAAGCTGATGGAGCTTCTAAAGAAAAAACAGGAGGTTGCAAGAAAATCTACTTCCGCCACAGCTAACCAGTTGAAAAAGAACACAAATTGAGTATGTTGTATGAATTCTGAAATCCGGCCGGAGGTTCTCATACCCTGTATTTCTTAATTTATCAACATATTACACCAATGCCGGATGACACGAATGTCAGACGTTTCTGAATATCGTTTTTTTGTGTACTGTCTGGAGAATTACTGATGGCCACAAAAGATCCTTATTTTGACGAAGAATTGAATGAGCACGAACTGGAGGATCCTGAGAACGGAGAAGACCTTCAGGATCTAATTGGATTATTAGGAACACAGGGAGGATATATCCCGATGAATCCGCTTGCTGACAACCCTTACGACCACGGTTATGGCGGCAGCCAGGACAGGCGGTCTACTTCCCGGGACCGCCGCAGCGGCCGGGACCGCCGTAACGAACGCAGGCGGGCCGGCACCAGTGTTGACCCGATGAACATCTATCTTCGGGAGATGGGCAATCTCAACCTCCTCAGCCATGAGGAGGAAGTCGAGCTTGCCAAGATGATCGAGGAAGGTGAGATGCGGGTCCAGCAGGCTGTACTCCGCCTCACTCTCGGGATTTCTGCCCTCAATGACCTGGCAAAGGGATTGCGCAGCGGCAAGACCAAGATGAGCGCGGTCCTCAAGGGTATGTCGGATAACGATGACAAGGAAATAGCCCGGATCAAGGAACACTTCCTTGGCCTCATCGACCAGGCCAACGAACTGGACGAGAAAAGACGGCAGCTCTACGAGAAGCTCCAGCAAGTGAGCGGCGACTCCAGCGAAGAGGAACGACTGGTGGCCGAAATCCTGGACATCGGTATCGCCATTGCCGACCTGTTCAAGGACTATCGCCTCTGTGCCAAGGGCATCTACTCGGTTGCCGATGCGGTCAAGGAGTTGAACATCAAATTCAAGAAGGTCCGGGTCAAGGCCCAGCAGCGGGAGCTGCTCGCGGCCCGTCGGGAACAGAAAGAGGGCAAACAGGTCACCACGGATCCCGGTGAGATCGAGCGCCGAATCACCTTGGAACTGGCCCAGACCATAGGGGTCTGTTCCCTGACATTCAACGATATCCTGACGGAAATCGAACTGGGCCAGGAGATGGCAAAACAGGCCAAGGAATCGCTGGTCCGGGCCAACCTGCGGCTGGTGATCTCTGTATCCAAGAAGTTTCTCAACCGGGGCCTGCAGCTTCCGGACCTGATCCAGGAGGGCAACATCGGCCTGATGAAAGCCGTTGAAAAGTACGATTACAAGAGAGGATACAAGTTTTCCACCTATGCGACCTGGTGGATCCGCCAGGCCATCACCCGGGGGATAGCTGACCAGGGTCGGACAATCCGACTGCCTGTCCACATGATCGAAACCATCAACCGCATGCTCAGATTCTCAAAGGATTTTGCCAGGATAGAGAGCAGGGAGCCCACCCCGGAAGAAATGGCGGATCAGTTGAACACGGACGTGGAAAAGGTTCACATCGCCCTGAAGACTGCCAAGGACGCAATTTCTCTCGACGCTCCGGTAGGGGACGAAGAAGACTCCATGCTCAGCGACTTTATCGAGGATCATGCCCAGCCGGATCCCCAGGAAGCCTCCATGACCGAAAGTCTGAAGCGGTGCCTGTGCAAGGTCATGAGCACCCTGACTCCCCGCGAGGAGAAGGTACTGCGGATGCGTTACGGCATCGAGATCGGCTGCGACCACACCCTGGAGGAAGTTGGACAGTGTTTCTCGGTCACCAGGGAACGGATCAGGCAGATCGAGGCCCAGGCTATCAAGAAACTGCGTCATCCCACACGGAGCAAGGAACTCGAACCGTTTCTGACCGACTGACCGGTCTCGGCCGCCATTGGCTGAACACGATTCCCACGATCTCCTGGACTGGCTGACCCTGCTCTTTGTGGCAGGCATCGGAACCGGCCGCCTGAACCTGCTTCTGGCCCGCCTGAAGACTCCGGCCGCGATCCTGGGCTCTCCGCCTGACCGGCTTGCCGACGTGGCCGGCATAGGGCCAGGCTGTGTCCGCCGTCTCACTGATCCGAACCTGCTTCGCAAGGCTCGCAGCCAGGCTGAACAGGAACTGGACAGGCTACAGGATGCTGACGCCAGCATCATCTGCCGCACCGATCCCCGCTACCCGGCCCAGCTGAAGACAATCCAGGATCCGCCCCTGCTCCTTTACTGTCGGGGCGACATCGATGCCCTCCACGGACAGGCCGTCGCCCTGGTTGGATCACGGGCCGCCACGACCTATGGCAGGCGAACCGCCCATACCCTGGCGCGGGATCTGGCGGCAGCAGGGATAATCGTTGTCAGCGGCCTGGCCCTTGGTATCGACAGCGAAGCCCATCGGGGAGCCCTGGCTGGAGGCGGCAGGACGGTCGCCGTTCTCGGTTGCGGTCTGAATGTCGTCTATCCCAGGAACCAGAAGCGCCTCTACGAAGAGATAGCCGGCCAGGGCTGCCTGGTTTCCGAATATCCCCTGCATACCAGGCCGGACCGGTACCGGTTTCCAGCCAGAAACCGTATCATCAGCGGACTGGCAGCAGCCACGGTCATCGTCGAGGCGACCTTGCGCTCCGGCTCCCTGATCACCGCCCGCCTCGCCCTGGATCAGGGAAGGGAGGTCTTTGCCGTTCCTGGCCGGATCGACTCCCCCAAAAGCGAGGGGGCCCACCGGCTCATCCAGCAAGGCGCCCACCTGGTGCACGACAGCGCAGACATCTGCTCTGAACTGGAACTCGGTTGCCGGCCGCCGGACATCGCCCCCGAAACCGTGGCTGGCAGCCAACCGGAGACCGGCTCGGATGGGGACCGCGTTCTGGCCTGTCTTGACGTGTATCCCATGGACATCGAAACCATTGCCGTGCACTCCGGCCTTGATCTTTCCCGCCTCCATGGTGTAATGCTGGACCTGGAACTCAAAGGGCTGGTCCGGCAGCTGCCGGGACAGCAGTACGAACGGATCACCGGCTAAGCGCCGATTCCAACAACCGGGTATCTACCATGAAAACAACAATGATCGCCCCGTCTATCCTTTCCGCGGACTTTTCCTGCCTGGGCGAGGAGGTCCGGAGCGTGGAAAGGGCCGGTGCAGAGGTCATCCACATCGACGTGATGGACGGACACTTTGTACCAAACATCACCATTGGACCGCTGATTGTCAGTGCTGTACGCAAAATTACCGACCTGCCCCTGGATGTTCACCTGATGATCAGCGATCCGGACCGCTACCTGCAGGACTTTGCCGATGCCGGTGCTGACTGGATAACCGTACACGTGGAGGCCTGCACCCATCTGCACCGGACTCTCCACCGGATCAGGGAACTGGGTAAAAAGGCCGGGGCTGTTCTCAATCCGGCCACCTCTCTCACCACCATAGAGTATGTTCTCACCGACATGGACCTGGTGATGCTGATGAGCGTCAACCCCGGTTTTGGCGGCCAATCCTTCATCCCTGCCACCCTGGACAAGATCCGCAGGCTCAGAGAAATGCTCGATGCGGTCAGTCCGGAAACCGGTATCGAAGTGGACGGCGGCATCGGCCCGGACACCATTCAGCAGGTCGCTGCTGCCGGTGCCAATATCTTTGTCGCCGGCTCGGCCATCTACAAAAGCGAAGACTATCAAGTCACCATCTCTAGACTCAAACAACTCGCCAGTTTCGGAGAATGACATGCAGTTTTCTGATTTTGACCAGCTAGAGGCTGTCCGCGCCCTGCAGGAGCTGGCAGCCCACCCCTATGACCTGACCACCCCGGACAGCCTGCCCGCCTCCCGTATCGGCAGTTACAGGATATCGGCCTGCGGCTTTGACTTTCTGTATGCCACCCAGCGGGTGGATGACGCGGTCCTGGAACGGTTGCAGGACCTGGCCGACGAGGCCGGCCTGGTGGATCAGTATCTGGCCATGAAACAGGGCGCCATCATGAACCGCATCCATGGTTTCGAGAGCGAAAACCGGCAGGTCCTGCACACAGCCTGCCGGGATATTTTCTCGGATCGGCCTGCCGCACCCGAAGCGACCACCCAGGCCCGTGACCAACTGGAACGGCTCCAGCGATTCCTCGACGACATCGACAGGGGCAGGATTACCAATGCCCGGGGCGAGCAGTTCACCACCATGGTCCAGATTGGTATCGGTGGATCCGATCTGGGGCCGCGTGCCCTGTACGAGGCTCTCCGGCATTTTTCCCGGCCCGGCAGGCGGGTCTGTTTCATAGCCAATGTCGATCCCGACGATGCGGCGGCCGTTCTTGCGGAAATCGACCTATGCCGCTGCCTGATCAACGTGGTCTCCAAAAGCGGTTCAACCCTGGAAACCCTGACCAACGAACAGCTGGTCCGCAGCGCCCTGGCAAAGGCCGGCCTTGACCCGGCCCGGCACATGATCGCGGTGACCGGGGAAGGCAGCCCCATGGATGATCCCCGTCGTTATCTGGCCAGTTTTCACATGTATGACTATATCGGCGGACGCTATTCGGCCACCTCCATGGTAGGGGGTGTGAGCCTGGCCTTTGCGCTCGGCTACGACCGTTTCCTGGAACTGCTCGGCGGTGCCCATGCAATGGACCAGGTGGCCGAACACCGTTCGATCCGGAAGAATCTGCCGCTCCTCATGGCCCTGCTCGGCATCTGGAATCACAACTTTCTTGGCGCAGCCACCCTGGCCATTCTTCCATACAGCCAGGCTCTGCACCGGTTCCCGGCCCACCTCCAGCAATGCGACATGGAAAGCAACGGCAAGTCCATCACCCGTCACGGCGAGCCGGTTCGCTGGCAGACCGGGCCGGTTGTCTGGGGTGAGCCGGGAACGAACAGCCAGCATGCCTTCTTTCAACTGCTCCACCAGGGTACCGAGGTGGTCCCGGCTGAATTCATCGGCTTCAGAAAATCGCAGCGCGGCCAGGACCGGGAGGTCCAGGGGACAACATCGCAGCAGAAACTGGTGGCCAACATGTTGGCCCAGAGCCTGGCCCTGGCCCAGGGTAAAGATAGCGACAACCCCGGAAGGCGATTTCCCGGAAACCGGCCGAGCTCCATCCTCCTGGCTGAACGGCTGACACCCCGTACTGCCGGCGCTCTGCTTGCTCTCTATGAAAACCGCATTGTTTTCCAAGGGTTTTGCTGGAATATCAATTCGTTCGACCAGGAAGGCGTCCAATTGGGCAAGGTGCTGGCCAACCGGATGCTGCGCCATCTTTCCGCTGAAGATACAGATCTTTCTGAGACGGAGTCCTCACTTCTGCAGGCTGCCGGATTAACGTAACCGGAAAAATCTTGCTTACCGGCGCTAACTTGAGCACTGGGCACGCTTTTTTGTTGACAAAGGATGACCGGCCGTATATGGTCGCACACTGAATCTGTATTCAATAGGGTAGTGGCTGTCCAGCCAGCATGAACTGGTTGATTTGCCGTTCCTGTTGAAATATTTTTGTCTGTTTAACACAAACTTTTGAGAGGAGGAACACTGATGGCAAAGCATGAAACGCCTCTATTGGACGAGCTGGAAAAAGGGCCCTGGCCAAGCTTCGTCACCGACATGAAGCGGCAGGCAGAGACCAAGCCTGAATGCTGGGACATCCTTGGACAGCTTGAACTTTCCTACAAGGACAAGATCACCCACTGGAAGCATGGCGGTATCGTTGGTGTCTTCGGATACGGCGGCGGTATCGTAGGACGTTATTCAGACGTGCCCGATCAGTTTCCCGGTGTTGAGCACTTTCATACCGTCCGCGTCAATCAGCCTTCCGGACTGTACTACACCACAGAAAACCTGCGGGCCCTCATGGATCTCTGGGAGAAGTACGGTTCCGGCATGACCAATATGCACGGTTCCACCGGTGACCTGATCCTGCTCGGTACCCGTACCGAGAACCTGGAGCCCCTGTTCTGGGATCTGACTCATGATCTGGGGCAGGATCTTGGTGGTTCCGGCTCCAACCTGCGGACCCCCTCCTGCTGTCTGGGCCAGTCCCGTTGTGAGTGGGCCTGCTACGATACCCAGGAAATCTGCCACAGGCTGACCCTGCACTATCAGGACGAGATCCACAGGCCGGCATTTCCGTACAAGTTCAAGTTCAAATTCTCCGGCTGCCCCAATGACTGCGTAGCCGCCATCGCCCGTTCCGACTTCGCGGTTATCGGCACCTGGAAAGACGAAATCCAGATCGATCAGGCTGCAGTCAAGGAATACATTGCCGGCAACTATCCGGTCAATGGTGGTGCCCACAGCGGCAGAGACTGGGGTCCGTTCGATATCCAGAAAGAGGTCATCGATCTCTGCCCGACCAACTGTATGTGGATGGAAGGTGATGAGCTGAAGATCGACAATGCCGAGTGCACCCGCTGCATGCACTGCATCAACGTCATGCCCAGAGCTCTTCGCCCCGGCAACGAAAAAGGCGCCACCATCTGCATTGGAGCCAAGGCTCCGATCCTTGACGGTGCCCAGTTTGCCACCATGGTCATTCCCTTCATCGAGGTTACCGAAGAAAACGACTTCGAAAACATCATCGATGTAATCGAAAAAATCTGGGATTGGTGGATGGAAGTCGGCAAGAACCGCGAGCGTGTGGGAGAAACCATGCAGCGGATCGGCCTGCCGACCTTCCTGAGCATCATGGAAGTCGAGCCCATGCCGCAGCATGTGAAAGAGCCCCGGTCCAACCCCTATGTCTTCTGGAAGGAAGAAGAGGTTCCCGGCGGCTGGGAGCGTGACATTGTCGAATTCCGGAAACGCCACGCTGCCTAAGGCGGTACACTGTTTTCACTGACATCCAACTAAAGGTTTTCAAGGAGATATAATCATGGGTTACGATCCGAATAATCCGATGGAAGGCCGGATTACCGATCTCGGTCCGAAGTACTACGGCGACATGCTGCCGCCTGTTATCAAGAACAACAAGGGCAAATGGCTCTATCACGAGATCCTCGAACCAGGCATCCTGGTCCACGTTTCCGAGACTGGTGACGAAGTTTACACGGTCCGCTGCGGTGCTGCCCGTCTGATGTCCATCGAGCATGTCCGTGAAATCTGCGATATCGCCGATGCCCACTGTGACGGTTTTGTCCGTTTCACCACCAGGAACAACATCGAGTTCATGGTGGATTCCAAGGATAAGGTCCAGCCGCTGGTGGATGATCTGAAGAGCCGCGGCAACAAGTTCCCCATCGGCGGGACGGGTGCCTGTGTGACCAACATTGTGCACACCCAGGGCTGGGTACACTGCCATACTCCGGCCACCGACGCATCCGGTCCGGTCAAGGCCGTCATGGACGACCTGTTCGAGTACTTCGGTTCCATGAAGTTGCCGGCCCAGGTCCGTATCGCCCTGGCCTGCTGCCTCAATATGTGTGGCGCTGTACACGCATCCGACATTGCCCTGCTGGGCGTCCATCGCAAGCCACCGATGATCGACAATGAGCGGATCACCGGTGTCTGCGAGCTGCCCCTGGCCATCGCCGCCTGTCCTCTGGGAGCTGTCAAACCGGCCAAGGCCGAGGTGAACGGAGAAGAGATCAAGACCGTCAAGGTCAATGCGGAACGGTGTATGTTCTGCGGTAACTGCTACACCATGTGCCCGGCAATGCCGCTGGCCGATCCCGAGGGTGACGGTATCGCCATCCTGGTCGGCGGGAAGGTTTCCAATGCCAAGAGCGCTCCCAAGTTCTCCAAGCTGGTTATCCCCTTCCTGCCGAACAATCCGCCCCGCTGGCCCGAGACCACCGAGGCTGTTCGCAAGATCCTCGAGGCCTATGCCAAGGATGCAAGGAAATACGAGCGGGTCGGCGAATGGGCCGAGCGGATCGGCTGGGAGAAGTTCTTTGAGAAATGTGATATTCCGTTTACTGAAAAGTCCATCGACGACTATCGTCTGGCTTACGACACCTGGCGGACTACCACTCAGTTCAAGTACACCAGCGCTACTGCAGCATATACCAAGTAACTGAAGGTCGGCCGTTCGGCGCCATTTCGGTGCCGAACGGCCTCCATCCAAGCAAGGGAGTACATCATGGCACTGAGTATCGAAGAGTTGGAAGCAGCAATGATCGAAAAGGCTGAAAAGGCCCCCAAGCCTCAGCTGTATGTGAAGGATTTCTATAAGTGTGATCCTGATCGCAAACCCCGCGAGATCAAGAAGATCGCCAATAAGCTCGTGGAAAAGGGCGAGCTCATGTTCTGGTCATCCGGATCGACCACCATGTATGCCCGTCCCAGCCGTATCAAGGACGAGGAAGGAGACAAGGGTGTAAACTAGACCTGTTTTCCGTCCGGTTATGGAGCAGGGGCCCGCAAAACGGTCTCTGCTTTTTTTATTGCTCTGGATGCTTGCCACTGGCGTAAATGGTTAATGACAGGGTTGTTCACCATTTCTCTTCTCTCGACTCGACAAACCGTTATGCTCTCGATCTGGCTCTACGTGGAGCGACTCCAGGAACTCTGATCCTGGCCGATTACCAGACCAGGGGACGGGGCCGACATGATCGCACCTTCTGTTCTCCGCCAGGGGGGCTCTACTTTTCCCTGATCCTGCAACCTACCCTGAACATCGGGGAACGCCCTCTCATCAGCCTGGCCGCAGGTATCGGATGCTGCCTTGCATTGGAAGCAACAGCTCCAATCGATGTTTTCCTGAAGTGGCCCAACGATCTTTTTGCAGACAACCGAAAACTTGGCGGCATCCTGGTTGAATGCCCAGCTGTTCCGGCTTCTGCCCAGAATTGTACCGTTATCGTGGGTGTGGGCATCAACGTCAATTCAGTACCGGAAGACTTTCCCTCCGAAATTCGGGTCACCCTGACCACCCTGAAGACATTGACCGGTGAAACGTATGATATTTCCCGGTTAGGCCAGGCCATGGCCGATGAAATCGAGCAGATGGTCAACCTTCTGATCATTGACCGACCCGCCCTTCTGGCACGTTGGCAGGAACGTGATTATCTTCTCGGGAAATCAGTGCGTGTTCGTCTAGAGGAAAGGATGGAGGATGCAATCGGTTCCGGGCTTGCCAGGGACGGATCCGGATCGTATTGCCTGAAAAAACTTGATGGAACACTGAAAAAAATTTTAGCCGGTGATATACTGCTCACTCCGGAAAACGGTACCCTGCACGCCTTCCAGGAAGGAGAAACCTGATGACTGTTAACCTGGCTCATGATGTACTCCGGACAGAGGCAGAGGGGATCCTGGCTGTCAGAGACCGATTGGGTGATGAGTTCGAGAATGCTGTAGATCTTATCATGCGCTGTCCCAGCCGGCTGGTTATCACCGGAATCGGTAAATCCGGGCTGGTAGGGCAAAAGATCGCCGCCACCATGAACTCCACCGGCACCCCCTCTTTTTTCCTCCACCCGGTGGAAGCCATGCACGGCGATCTTGGCATGGTCTCACCGACCGACGTGATCTTGGCCATTTCCTATTCCGGCGAAACGACCGAATTGAACAACCTTTTGGCCAGTCTGCGGGAACGGTCAGTGGAGATTATTGCCATCACCGGTGGAACCCATTCCACCCTGGCCGGTTTCGCCAGGGTCGTTCTCGATGTTACGGTGCCCAGGGAGGCCTGTCCGCTCGGCCTGGCTCCAACGACCAGCACCACTGCCACTCTCGCTCTGGGCGATGCCCTTGCCGTTGCGCTGCTCAAGCGGAAACAGTTCAAGGCCGAGGATTTCAGGAGGAATCATCCCGGCGGCAGTCTTGGAGAGCGCCTCAAGGTAGCTGTGCGGGAAGTCATGCTTACGGGCAGGGATGTGCCGAGAGTGCCGGTCTCGGCCGATTTCTCCACAGCAGTGGCTGAACTCAATGCAAAAAATCTTGGCGCAGTCATGGTAACGGATTTGGCCGGCAAGCTACTGGGGATCATCACCGATGGCGACCTGCGCAGACAGATTCTCCGCCATCATGACCTGCAGAATAAACCCCTAGAACAGCTAATGACCAGAAACCCTGTCACTATCCAAAGCTCGCTGATGGCGGCCGACGCCCTCAGCCTTATGCAGTCAAGGGAAATTACAGTCTTGGCCGTGGTGAGTCATGGTGGTGAACTCGAGGGAATACTCCATCTCCACGATCTGCTCGGCAAGGGAGAGTTTCGTTTTCTGATTTAGGAGCGTGTGGCCATGTGTCAGATCAATGTTGTTGTCAGGCAGAACGAAGAACAGCGGGTAGTCCGGGAGGCAGTTACCACTCTTGAGGTCCTGCCCCATGGCGTCCTGCTGCACAGTTTTTTCGAGGAACCGCTGGAAGTTCCTGGCGTACGGATCAAAAAAATCGATTTTCTCGATGGAACCGTGTTCCTGGAGCCGACCGGCACCTAGGACGGGATACATCGAGCGAGGAACGAATCAGATGGATACACAGGACAAGTTACGTATCATCCTACCTCACTGGATCGAACATACCAATAGCCATGGCAGGGAGTTTACCGCCTGGGCCGACAGGCTGAGGCAAGAGAATGCCGATCTTGCCGCCCTGCTGGACGAGGCCCGGCGTTGTCAGGATGAAACGGAGCAGATTCTCCGCAAGGCGCTCCAGCGGGCTGGCGGTCCGTTGGAAGGAGGCGACCACCACCATCATGGAGATCATCACCATCACTGACCGGTATACAGACTCCAGATCCCTGTTTCCGGATCAAACTGGTATTCCAGCTCCAGCCGTGAAGGACTGCCCTGCCCCTGTTCCCGACAACTGATCTTGAAGATGAGTTTACCATCCTGCTTTCTGAGAAACTTTGCCTGGGGATCACTGAGCTCTGATCCGGCAGCAGAAGGATAATTCTCCAGAAACAGTGACGCATAGTTTTCCAGCAGCCAGCTGATCTTGTTGTCGAGCACCAGCTGGTTGGTTTTGGCGATGATCTGCAACCGGGTATTCCGGGCAAGTGTCTGGAGCGCTTCTTCCTTCTGAAACGGTCCGTTTGCGATGAGATCCAGCACCCGGCGGTAGTGCTCGATGGCTCCCTGGAGGTCTCCGTCCTGCTCGGCCGCTCCGGCCTGATTCTGCTGTTCGGCGATTTTGACCATCAGCAGCGTCTTTTCAAGTTTTTCTACCGAAGCGGCACTAATCTTGTCGGGAAAGCTCTGTCTGCCTTCTCGTAACAGGGTGAGTGCCTTTTCATAGGCTCTTATAGAATCCTGTAGCCGATCTTCCTCATAGGCTGTCTTGGCCTTGCCCAACTCATCGTTGAGTATCGTCTGCAGACGAAGATAACTGAGCTCCTCCTGTTGCTGTACAGTAACCTGTACCCCTTTCTTCTCCAGAATATTTTGCAGTTCCGCCACCAGATCCCTAGCCTTCTGCCAGTCTGCAGCTTCCATCGCCTCCGTGGCAGCAGCAAACTTCTGTTGAAAGGCCACATGCTGCAGCCGCTGCTTCACCTCTCCGGCCAGCTTCTCGTTGCCCCGACTCAATGCCAGGGCTCGCTGATACGCCTCTGCTGCACCGGTCCAATCCTGATCAGCCTCGGCATCTCTGGCCATCTGGACAGCCGCCTCTGTCTCAAGTTCTGTCCTGGCCTGTTCGATCCGGTCCTTGTCGGCAAGCGGCAGACTGTGCTCCTCTGCAAAGGCCACAGCCTTATCATAAGCACTAAGCGCCTCGGAAACGTTTCCGTTTTGCTGCAACTCTTCAGCCTTGCCAAGGAGGCTGTCCAACTGCTGACGAAGGGGAACCAGTTCCTTGCTCACATACTCCTCACCATAGCGGACGCGCCCCTTGATACCTTCTGAAAAATCCCTGTTTTCCCGGACAGCAACTACCTTGCGCAAGATCTTTTTTTTCTGGGGCAACAGAATCTGTACCGATGACACAGCCGAGAGTGCACGTTCAAGCAACTCCTGGGCCTTCCTAAACTGACCTGCCTCGACCAGATCCTCGACCTGCTTGATATACGTTTCTGCCACTCTCAATTCCTGGCGCTCCGAAACCACCTTGATTCCTACCCCGGCGGCCAGGAGGAGAAACGTTAAGATGGCAACGAGTTTTAGCGAAAACGCTTTGCGCTTCCCGGCTGCCTGGCCTTCCCGACGCTCTTTACGTCCTGCCGCAGCATGCTGGGCTGTCTTTCGCCTTCTTCGTCCGGATTTACCACGATTTTGCAACGACCCGGACAGGGCCTGGGCTTGGTGAATTCTCCTCCTTACATCCTCTATCCCTGGAAAATCACTGGTGATACCGATAAGAGTATCGATCTGCATCAAGGCCTGATCGAGTTCACCCTGACTTTCGAGGTGCTCGGCGCTCTTGAAAAGGCGGTCTGTCTCCCGAATGGCCGTATTAATCGTCTGCTCCAGTTCCTTGCACTCCGGGATATAGGTGGTTTCCAGAATCTGAGCAAGAAGATGACTGGCAGCAAAAAATCGCTTTTCCTCTATGGCCTGATAAAGAGTCTCGAGACGTTCGTCCTTTTCTTTCTTATCAGGAGGGGGGGGTTCTTTTTCCTCATTTTTCCCGGTTTCAGCCGCTGGTTCTTCCGCAGGTTCCTCCAAACTCAAATCACCCAGCGAGTCATCAAGAGCCTGGATCGTCTCTGCAATGGCCTCATCTGCAACTTCAGGCTGCTTGGTGAAACTGATTTCATCCAGGGGTAACTCATCCTTATGCTGTCCATACCAGTCAGCCGCCTCCTGGTTGAAAGGATCGTCCAGACTGTACTGCCTGCCACAGATCATTTCACCGATATGAATGATCAGCTTGGCCAATGAAGGTTCCCGCTGCCAGAAATCCGCAATCCGGATGGCATCAGGATCGATGTCCGGATGAAAGATCGGAGTCAACGGTTTGACCACCGGCGGGAAGTGCGGATATCCGAAGGGCAGATTGATATGAATACGATGATTGTCTGTCACCTGGACAGAACCATCCTCTGAACGACTGTATCCGTTCACATTGTATTCGATCTCGTAGTTATCGGGAGGCTGTCCATGGATCTCAACGATATTGATTTTCGGACAGGTCATGAGCGTTTTCTGCACCTGTCCAAAATGCGATACCAGCTGATCTGTGTTTACGGTCATGACCTGTTCCAGAAGTTTCTCTGTTGTTCAACCGGATAAAATTTGTATACTCAAATACAGTATAGTACCAGCCTGAACACGAAACAAGCAGCTTTCAGGAAAGATGCCCGTGATCAACCGATGCCTTCTCCTCCCCCTCTCCCTGTTTTTCGGAGATTGCATATTTTCTGGCTAGTGCGAGGTTTTTTATTTTCCTGCAGGACAAAACAGGGGATCGGCACACACTTTCTTTTCAGACGGAGTGATGTCACCTCCGGCATTGAGTCATTACTTTATTTTATGTAAGATAACATGGAATCAATCTGAACAGATCTTGACTGAACAGACCGGACCAGATGGAAAACGAAAACCTGATCAAATTCCACCTGTCAACGCAGCGGGATATCCATGTTTCCAGCTTGACAGCCAGCCGGAACAGACTGCCTCAGTAGCAGAATCAAGTTGTGCATGGTAGCATTCAAGGCAGGTTTCAGGATAATCGACAGCAGAAACTGTCCATTTTATGGTAAGGATGAGGTATTCACCCTTTCGGACAAGGCGGTCCGCCTACCCCTGGCCAAGCCATCCTGCCTCATCCTTGTCAGGGAACTGACCGGCCTGCTTTTCTCCCTTCTCCCGCACGTGGAATCTGACTTTGCCACCCAGAGGGAAACTATCTTTTCCTGTGGCGGCTGCACGGGCTTGATCAAGTTCAGGCTGACCGATGTCCCCGCCGACACCGCCAGTTCCTATGAACGCCAGGATTCAGTAATCAGCGGCCGCCTGGACCTGATCTCGACGGCCGAGCTGTTGCAGATCTTTCACATGCACCAAAAAACGGGTAAACTGATATTTGAACTGGAATCAGGTTCAGCCCGCATCACATTCCGTGACGGAGCCCTCATTGCAGCCCGCTATAACGAATTTGACAACCAGCAGGCGATATTTTGTCTTCTCGGGCAAGATACCGGGTATTTTCATTTTGAACCAGGGCTTTCGCCCGAGCTCTCTCAGGCCCGTGAGATCGGGGATTTCATGACCATCCTGATGGAAGGCCTCAAACGTCTCGATGAAAACAAAGAGTGAAAAAGAGCTGTTATTTCAGTCCAAGGACGTTCCGGGCAGATAAGGTTACTGGACTGTTTTGAAACACAGTACTCTCCTGAAATAACAGCTCATCTCATTAAACGACAATAGCCATGTCCTGCTAAAGCACCTTGATGAGGGCCTTCTTGCTCTTGCGTAACTGGCGCTTGATCAGTCCCAGAGGAGACTCGGTCGCATAAAGACATCCGAGATAGGTATCCTGATCAATGAACAGGATAAAAAATCTACCGGCATTATTACGCAGAAACATTCCCATCCACATGGGCTTGAACCCTCTGGCCTTGTTGTCCTTCTGTACCTCCTGAACGATATTTGCTACTACAGCGGCGATCTCCTGTTTCTTTTCAGCAGCCTTCTTGTCCAGAAAGTAGGAGCTGATCATCTCTCCGGACTGGGTATTCACCACCGTAGCACCCTTGAAACCGGAAACATTTGCAGGCCCACGCTTGAGAATTTTCACTATATCATCATCAATTGCTGCAAGCGAAGTAGAAACAAACGACAAGACAAGAAGACAAACAGTAACAATTATATAATTTGATCTCATGCCAATCATGATTTTCTCCCTTAGTTATGTTTCATCGTTTACTGAAGGACCTTCTTGAGGTTAGGAATCACATTATTGACAAGCACAAGCCTATTTTCCATTGCGTTAAATGTTTTCTGATAAAAACAGCCAACAAATGTGTCCTGATCGATTACTCCAATATAGTACACCCCATTGTCTGTCCGTATTCCAGAAAATTTTATATCAAATCCAATCTTTTGCATATTAACACGCATACTTTTGATGATATTTGTCAGGCTAATTGCAAATGTATTACTATTTTTTAGCAGAGCAGTATTCATAATATATGTAGCAATAATATCACCAGTCATAGCATCAACGACACCACAACCGTTCACCCCACTCATATTCTGCAGACTGTCCCGCATTACGCTTTCCACCTTTTTATCCAGTGGGACGGCCGGCGCCTTCTCGTTCTTCTCGATGATATTTGCCAGTACGGCATTGCTTTGCTCCAGATTTGTACTGCTTTTGGCCAGTATATCGGCCAGCACGGTATCATTTTTCTCCTGTAACGCCTCTGCGATCTCAAATCCAGCAGCAAAGAGATTGGTACCAGTGACAGCCAGGAAACAGCAGGTGGCAACGACAGCCTGTATGATTATTTTATTACGCATTGAACATTCTCCTTTTCTGAGGTTGAACGTCTATTAGGACCTGTCTGCAACAGCAGAAAGATTTGGACAGAAACAGCTTGGTCTGATGGTGGAATATGTCTTCAACGGGCCATCATGGAGTCCCGTCAAACTGCAGGGAGACTGCCAGACGACAGTAACCTGTTCTGCGTCGGCTCTGCATAACCGACCGCTTGTACAAATTATTCTATGTTGCATTGGATCTTGAGTCAAGAAAGTTATTTTTTATCATATCTACGTGTTAAGCAAGGAAAGCGGCAATGGCAGCATAAAAACTTATCTTGATGCCCAAGCCTTATTGGTTGCTCCCTTTTCCTTGTCTGTCACGAGCAGTGCGGCCAACACCCCCTGCTGTCATGCCATCCTACTCCTTGAGCCCCTCCCCCACCTCCTGGCATTTCATACTGTGGCGGAAAACCTCTCCCTCTCTACCCTCTTTACCGTGGCAATTACCAGTAGGATCCCTCAACCTGCCTCCATGAATGCAACAAGCATTCCAAACCCTAAACCAGAAGAAAATAATCTATTATCGCAAGCGGTTGTTGCCACGGTGCTCTCGTCAGGGCCTTGGGGGGCAATCTTTTTTTTCCGATTAAATGTTTTTTTCCAGTATTACGGAAAAATAAAACGGCGCCGCAGCAAAACTGTCGAAAAAAACAGCACTCACCACAAACAATCATTTTTAATTTCAACAACAAATCGTTTTGAAAAACAAAAAAGGAACTCGCAATAAAAGAGGATGAGAATATTGAGCTGTTACCCTTCTACTGGCTCAGCCTGGCGACAGGCGGTACAAGAAAGAAAAACAAGACCAAATTTTTTATTGAAATTAAGCACGGTTTGCCACGATCCGAGGAGAAAAATCCAGGTTCCGATTTCCGGAAATTACTAGCCGTTGTGTATCCTTCTGAAAAATACTCGATTACAACCCAGACCTGCTACAGTCAACTTCACCTCGAACCGGCAGAGCAACTGTCGGTCGGCCGCACATTCTCAAGCCGGTTCGAGGCTGCGTTCCACCTATTGGGCAAATGCTCCAATTTTCAGGGTCTTCTGCAGATTCTCTACAGGCGCATAATCCAGCGGATCGGTCCAACCAAGAATCTTTGCCGCTTTAGCAGCAGGATCTCCCTGCTCCATTCCTTTCAGCGCATCAGCCACCTTCCGGGCCAGGGCATCGTCGGTCTTTGCCAGCTTGGCAAGAGGCCATTCCGGATACAGGGCAGTGGAACAGACAAAAGGGAAATCCTTATGATCCTGTTTATTCAATATCTTGAAATCTTCCATGGAAACAGCGCCAACAGCAGCCAGCCTTTCCAGGGTATCCGTTCTGACCGTACCGACTTCTATGGCCTCGTTGAAAACAGCATCGACCACATTGATATGTTTGCCGGAAAAGGTGACCGAAGCAAAATCCTTGTACGGATCGATACCGGCATCCCGGAAGACCTTGTAAGCCATTTGCCATCCTCCAAAGGAAGTCTCTTTGACCGCGGCAAAAGTTTTGCCTTTCACATCGGCAAGAGTGTTGACCTTGTCGTTATCGATCAGGGTAAAAATGACGCCGCCGAAGGATTTCAATGCCTTTCCCTGCCTGGAATTGATCATTGTGAGGATCGCCCTGGCACCGTATTTCTTTTTTGCCGTGACGAACATCGATGAATTGACGAGAAAAAAATCCACCTGGCCCTTTTCGATGGCCGGATAGACCGCATCGAATCCTAGTGGAACGATCTCGAATGTATCACCGTTCAACCTGGAGGTTAGATAATCTCCTGTTGCTTTCCATTTTTTCAGTGCCTTTTCCGGACCGTTTTTCGCGAGAACACCGATCCTGACTGTTCCGGCATGCCCATCTCCCAAGCAAAGCAAAGACACCAGCATAACAGAGGCGAGTACGATAATTTTCTTCGACATTTGCAAATCTCCTCCAATTCAAAAAAAATCACTGTTGACGTCTGCCCAGTTCTGAAGACTCTCGTCCTGGCCGGTAGCCAGACAAATTTCAGAAACGGCTAGATCTGTTGAGAGGGAGCAGTCCACCGGTAGGCAGAGCGCTTTTTCTGGAAAAATGCTGGATCTGACCTGTTATCAGATCTCAACTCTTCCGGAATCCCGAACGCAGGATAACAGGTTGAAGGGGAGAGGTTTGTGATTCAAAGAAGGCAACAGATGATCAGCAGGTTCCTCGACCACCATACTTGCCTTTCCTTGCAAAGGACAGTGCGTATTCTCGCTGCCTTTTCAAATTAAGCTAGCAGATTTTCAGACAGTGAACAAGAAAATTTTGAGGCCAATAGATCCAGCCACGTGTTTTTTGGACATCATGGAATGCGGGCATGCCGACGCTCTGCTGCAAAAACGCTGTCTCCCAGAGAATACAGCATGCCCGATGCAGATTATTTCAGGGAAATATTTTTTTTGATTTTTTGCAAAGTTTTTGGTCCGATTCCTTTCACCTGCAGCAGGTCATCCACACTTTTGAAAGAGCCATGTTTTTTTCGATAGGCCACAATCTCTTTGGCGGTAACCGGCCCGATACCTGGCAGCTGGGTCAACGACTCGACATCAGCCTTATTGATATTTATTTTGCCGCTCAGTTTTTTCTTGCTGCTCGCCTTGTTCTTTTTCTTTGTTGCAGTGGAACTGCTCTTTGCTTTTTTGGAACTGCTTTTTTTGGTAACAGTCTCCTTTTTAGTCGTACTGTCCTTGTCTGTTGCCGACTTGGCAACCACCTGACCGGCAGAGGCAAAGCAGATCAGTGATATAATCGTGGTAATCGCCAGAATTCTTCGCAATGCATTCATAAAACAGTCCTCCTCACAGGGAATTGCAGTTCTGTCCGCAGACACCGCCCAGCGGCCACGGACACTTTTTCTCGCCAGCCGTAATCGGCCTTGGCATTCACCCATTACTCGTCCTTCTGCTCATTTTTCCATAATTTGCTTAACCATTCAAGATGATATACAAAAAAATTTACTACATGTTGACAGCTAATCACTGAAACAGACAAATACTCTTCCGGGACGTTCCCGGTTTGACTCCTGGCAAGATTGGCAGTAGGGTATGAACCGATAACAAAGCGCCTTCAGAACAGCAGGAGCGAGTTGCACAATTGCCCCTGTTCCCCCGACAGATCGTTAGATATCGACGGACAGAAACAGACCATGTACAGCTGAAGGCTGCATAGTCGACACGAACAGCTGGCCCACCGGTGTCGGTGCCGGAGATCTCTGTTCAGAAAGATCCACGCAATGTCAACTCAAGATCGGAAAATCTCAGCAGCCATTCTGCTTGCAGATGACAACCTGGTTCTCACCCACCTGCTGGGCAACCTGTTGGCCAGAACGGGTTACCGGGTGACCGCGGTCCGGGACGGCCAGAAGGTCCTGGCGGCCGTTCCATCGGTAAAACCGGACCTCATCCTCCTGGATGTAGACATGCCCGGCCTGAACGGATTCGAGGTCTGCAGGCGGCTGAAACGTGACATCCGCACCAGGGACATACCTGTTATCTTCGTTACGGCCCGCCATGACAAAAAGGACGTGATCACAGGATTCAGGGTCGGTGGACAGGATTATATCATCAAACCCTTCATTCACGAGGAACTGCTGGCCAGGATCAGGACCCACCTGACCCTGCGCAGGACCTTGGAACAACTGAAGGCCAGTGAACAGCGATACCGTGAGCTGGCCATCCGGGATGACCTCACCGGCCTGTACAATACCCGCTATCTCTACCAGACTCTCCAGGGACAACTGGACATGCACCGGACCCGCCCCCTATCGGTGCTCTTCATGGATGTCGATGATTTCAAGCTGGTGGTCGACACCTATGGTCACCTCAATGGCAGCAGAGTCCTGGCAGAACTGGCCGACCTGATCCGGCAGGTCCTTCCGGACGGTTGCTATGGAGTAAGCTATGGAGGCGACGAGTTCGTTCTCGTGCTGGGTGGTCATACCCGGACCCAAGGGCGGGAGCTGGCCGAAAAGATACTGGAACTGGTCAATTCAACGGAGTTTCTCACATCCCAGGGACTTTCCATTTCCATCACGGTCAGCTGCGGGCTGGCTGCCTTCCCTGTGGACGCCCAGACCCTGGCCGATCTGCTTGCCTGTGCCGACCATGCTCTGTTCGCGGCGAAAAAAAAGGCCAAAAACAATATCTGCTGTTACACCGCCGCCTGAAGCCGTGACAAAACCAGCACCTACCTCCCGTGACCTGGCCATCAGTATCCTGGCCGGATGGTCTGCTGCCAAAGGCAACCTCGACAATCTCAGCCGGAAACATTTTGAGGTGCACCCCGGGCTGTCGGACAGGGACCGCCACCTGGTCCTTCTCCTCACAAGGGGAGTACTGCGGCAGCTTGAATACCTGGACTTTGTTATTGACCGGTTCTCCTCTGTCCCGTTGGCCAAAATGAAGGTCCTGACCCTGATGGCGCTCAGGGTGGGCGTGTACCAGATTCTCTTTCTGAGCCGTATTCCGGATTCGGCAGCTGTGAACGAAACGGTCCGGTCGCTGAAAAAACGACGTCAGCCTCGCTGGCTGACCGGTTTTGTCAACGGGTTGCTCCGGACTGTTGCCAGGGAAAAGAAGACCATTCCCCCTCCGACCAGAGCAGGCAGCGAGAACGGCCCCTTGCTCAACCATCCGGACTGGCTGATCCGGCGATGGGAGCAACGTTTCGGCAGGCAGACAACCCGGTCGATCTGCCGGCAGAACAATACAATTCCCGAGCTCTGTCTCAGGGTGAATACGCGGCGCCTGGAGCGGGTCGACTTGCTGAACAGGCTGCATGCCCTTGGCATCGCCTGCCGGCCGGGAACATACGCGCCGCACAGTATAATCATCGAGGAAGAGGGGGGAGGCAACCCCACTGTATTGCCGGGCTTTGCAGAGGGTGACTTCCAGGTTCAAGACGAGGCGGCCCAACTCGTCACCATGCTGCTCGCCCCGGTATCCGGAACCATTCTGGACGGCTGTGCCGGGCTGGGCGGCAAGACAAGCTACCTTGCCCAACTTGGCCCTCCCGGCACCCGCCTCGTTGCCGTGGAACCGGACCGCCAGCGCTTTTCCCTCCTGGAGAAAAATCTCTCCCGACTGGGCCTGCTGGACAAGATGGTGGAACTGCGGCAGTGCACCCTCCAGGATTTTGCGGCTACAACCCGGCACAGTTTCGGGAGCATACTCCTCGATGTACCCTGCTCAGGAACGGGCGTGATCCGGCGGCACCCGGAAATCCGCTGGAACCGACAGCCCCGGGATCTGGCCGTCCTGCAAGCGCAACAGCAACGCCTCCTGGATCTTGCCGCATCCATGCTGGAAAAACAAAACAGCCGCCTGGTCTATGTCACCTGTTCACTCGAGGCCGAGGAAAACGACCAGGTCATCGAACACTTTCTTGCAGTGCATCCGGAATTCAGGATCGGCAACTGCGCCCCCCTCCTTCCCGGCAGGGCGCAAGACCTGGTCGACAGGCAAGGATTTTTCCGTTCCTTGCCCTGCCAGGGGCTTGACGGGTTTTTCGCTGCCCTGCTTGTACGAAAATGACAGCCGGCCAACAGGTCAGCCAACGAGCAACACCTTGGCACCACGAATGATTCCAGCCTTGAGTTCCTGCAACGCCCTGTTTGCCTCTTCCAAGGGAAAGGTCTGTACCCTGGGCCGGAGATGCATTTCAGCCGCCAGTTGCAGAAATTCCCGCACATCGCTGCGGCAGACGTTGGCCACGCTCTTGATTTCCTTTTCCATCCACAGGTGGCGACCATAATCAAGCCCGAGCAACTGATCACGGTCGCCGGCCTCCTTGCGGATGGCATTGATGACCAGACGGCCGCCGGGTCTCAAGTTTTGCAGGGCCGTGAGCACCGGTCTCCAGGCCGGCGTGGTATCGATAACCGCATCGATCTGTTGTGGGGCGGTTTCGGAAAAATCACCGGCCCAGACTGCGCCAAGGGAACGGGCAAATTCCCGCTCTGCAGGATTTCTGGCAAAGACAAAGATCGGAGAATCCGGATAGAGATGCCTGGCCATGCTCAGCACCAGGTGGCCCGAGGCCCCGAAACCGGCGAGGGCCAACAGGTCACCGTTGGCCATGGCAGTGAGGCGCAGTGATCGGTAACCCACGGCGCCGGCGCAGAGAAGCGGGGCAGCTTCCGTGTCAGTGAAGCAATCCGGAATCGGATGGGTAAAGGCAGCCGGTACGGCCATATACTCGGCATAACCACCATCGGTGTCACGGCCGGTGGCCTGGAAAGCAGGGCAGAGATTTTCCTGGCCGGCCAGGCAATAACGGCAGGACCCGCAGGCGGAATAAATCCAGGCCACTCCACGCCGTTCTCCGGGCCGGACATCGTGCACCGCACTTCCGCATCGTTGCACCCTGCCAATGACCTGGTGGCCGGGGATCACCGGTAAGCGAGGAGGAGGCGTTCTGCCCTCGATCTCGTCCAACTCGGTATGACACACTCCGCAGGCGGTCACCCGCAGCAGAACCTCGTTTTCGGCAGGAACCGGAAGATCCCTTTCATCCAGGACCAGCGGCCCGGAACCGGACCGCATGCTGCCGGTACGGCAAAGGAGCTGGGCCTTCATCAGCAGAATACGACCGGTCAGACAGAGAAAACAGGGAGACTATCTACTCCTTTGCGGGAGGCTCGGCCAGCTGCTCGTTCAGATCGGCGATCTGCTCGTTCTTGGCAGCCAGTTCCTGCACGAGCTTGCGATTTTCCTCCCGCAGCTCCTGCAGCTCGTCTCTCTGGTCTGCAATCTTGCTCAGGAGCACATCCATGTTGACCCGGAAATGATCCAGTTCACGACCTGTCTCCTCGATGGTCGCATTTTTCTCCTCGATGATCTTTTCCAGGCCGATGATCTGAGCACGGGCGGTTTCCAGTTCAGAAAGAACAGATCCCTGGCCAGATGGTTGCGACTCGTCCAGGGAGGCAACTTTTTTCTCCAACTCGGCAATGGTGGCCTGCGCTTCGTCGAGTTTTGCCTGCAAAGCGGCGACAGCCTGCTCGTCAGCAGATTCGCCGGCTCCGTCCTGCTCATCCAACGCCTGCTTCAGTTTGTCCAACTCGGCCAGAAGGGCTGCCTTCTCCTGGTCCATGGCCTGGAGTGCAGCCTGGCATTCCGAGACCTTGACCTCCATGGCCTTGGCGCCCTTGCGCAGACCGACCAGTTCTTTTCTCGCCTTTTTCAGCTGTTCTCCTTTTTCGTGAAGTGCGTTACGGACCTTTTTCAGCTCTTCCTCCCTCCCCTGAAGCGTTTTCTGCAGGGCGGCGGTCTTGCTCAGGATAACATCATGTTCCTGGCTGCTCTGGCTTTTTGTCTCCTCCAGTTGGGCAACCGTCATCTCGAGTTCTTTCTGCAATGCCTTTTTGGATCTGTTGCCGATTTGTCCCCAAATCGATCCCAGGATCAGCAAGGCAGCCAGTGCGGCGATAACGAAATTTTTGTTCATGATGTTCTACTCCTGCGTGTTCATGTTTTCTCGTTGTCCGTTGTCAGTCATCGGAGAAATGTTTCTGTCCTTCTGCGCAGAGGAGCCGCCATCCACCGCTGGTCGGCCATCCAGAGTGAACGGCGCTTGCAACAGGGCAGGGTCAATTGCTCTGATTTCCTCCTCAATGCGGATTAAATTACGTTTGACTTTATTTATCAACCCAGACTGCGGATATTTGACCAGAATCTCCTGAAGCAACCGCCGGGATGCCAGAAGCAGTTTTTTCCTGCTTTCCAGGTCATGGGTCCGGTTGGCCCGCACAAAGAGCTCTGCCGCCCGCCGTCTGTCTTCACTGGCTGCCAGTTCCACGGCCTCCTTTATCCGGCTGCGAGCCTTCTCGGCATAGGAACTGTCCAAAAGGGCAGTGAATCCTTCAATGGCCAGGTCATACTCCCGAGCCTCCAGATGAGCCATAGCCTTGTTCCAGTTCTCCTGCAGGGTTTGTTCCCGGAGCAGCCGTTCCGTCTCCAGGGCAATCGCCTCGGCAGTGACCAGGGCATCGGCCCGGTTATTGAGAATCTCCTGCTTTTCAAGCGGAAGGATATCACGGGGAACCTGCTCGATGCGCAACAGGGCCTCCTGAAACTGCTTGTTTCGCTCAAGCTCATCGATGCCGGCCATGAACCCATTGAACCAGGAATCCGCCTTTGTCCGCATCTCCGCCACAAGCTGGTCCACATTGGAGGCCGCGGAAGAATAAGGATACGTTTTCAGAAAATCCTCGGCTTCCATGACTGTCCGGTATCCATCCCGCTCAGGATTGTACACCAGATACTTCCGCAACAGGTCGGCATAGGCCGCCACTTCCTGCCCCTGGTCTCCACTGCTGTCCAGGACCGCCAACTGTTGCTGAGCCCACTCGTCCGTTGCTCCAAGCTCCTTATATCGCTGCCGGATGGTTTCATACGCATTTCTGGCATGCTCAAAATCACCCAGGCCAAACGCTAGATCACCTCCCAGCCGCATCAGGTTGAACTCCAGTTCGGCCTGGTTCTCCTTGCGGATACGCTCAAGCAAGCCGGCAAAAACCTGCCTTGCCTCTTCTTCCCGCTGGGCTTTCAGCAAGGCCTGCCCATACAGAAAGGTAGTGCTGAACGAAGGCTCCTGACCCTCGGCCAAGGGAAGCTGTTCATAGGAAGCGATGACCGTATCGTAGTCTCCCTGATCCAGGGCATCTCGGAGCGCTTTTTCCTGCTGGACCACTGTTTGGTTACGGGTGGTGGCCAAAAGAGAATTGCCGCCGGTTCCGGCGAGAATCTGCCAGCAGTTGCTCTCGAGATAGTCAATGTCCTTTTTTTCCAGAGTGAAAAGGGACTCAGCAGCCAGCAGCCTGGCCGGCGCCAGAGAATTTTCTCCAAGCAGTCTCTCGTGCAAGGTGTTGTAACCGGCGATGATCTCCTTTACCTGGTTCCGACAGGCAGCTATTTTGCTTCGCTGTTCTTCCTCCAGTTTCAGCGAGTCTGTCTTTTCAATGAACTGATCCCAGGACCTCAGTTTCTGCTCATAGGCAAATATCCGGTCATTGATCCTGGTCAGAGTGGGCATGAGCATGTCCTGTACAGCTGGAGATTGTGGAGGAGCCTGCTTTTCCTTTGCCAGCGGCCTGTTGCCTGTCTCAGGGAGAGGTTCGCCGATCCTGGGGAGCTGTTTTCCACCGGCCGCTCTCTCCATCTGCTGCTGGCGGGCCAACTCCCGCTGCTGTCTTCCCAGGCGGGGATCGATCAGAGGCTGCCTACTCGAACAGCCACTCAACAGGAGCGATACGGCAACTGCTGCCGAACAGAGCACCGTATACCCGGACCGTTTCCAACCTCCAGTGATAGAGATGTATCCTTTGCGTCCGATACCGGGCAACCGATCTCCCTTTCTCACCCAATGCACCTCTACCTAGTGGAACTCTCAGTTATCTCGATCATCACCCTGGAGGGACGGCAACACTCCGTCTACTCGCCGCATCTGTCCTCAACGAACAGGCCTGACAGGAATATTTTCTGGCCTGGATGAAGCATCCGTTTTCGTTTTGAACGGCCGCCAGCCTAAGCTAGCTGATATGAGAACGTAAAATAAATATCAGAAAACCTGTGTGACCACAATTGCTTTCTTGAGAAAAAATATTCCGGAAAGACAATGCCGAATTGCCGGCAGGATGGAAAGCCTCATTGCACCGAGCCAGAATTTTCCCCATGGATCTGTCCGGACGGTGGGTTCTCCTGTTCAGCGATTGTTTCTGTCTGCCTGGGCGGCAAATACTGTAGCCTGGACACCCGGATCGCTCCATAATTTTTCCAGAAAGGCAGAAAAAAGCGTTCAGCATCAAAATGACGGCCCGGAGAAAGCCGGCCATAAAAGAGTATGGAAGGCCCATGGGGAGGTACTCCACCTCGCACCACCGGCGCCGAGTCCCGAACAATCCCCCCCCTTTCCGGCAGGACAGGAACAAAGACGTGCCCGGTATCTCCGTAGTCTAGGCCCAGGCCAGAAAAACTTAGGTCCACCGGATCAAGCTGTTCGGCCAGCTCTTCCTTGGAAAGGATGGCATTGGCCACGCTGCACCAGATGGGCAAGGCGCCTGTGGAACCGGTTATATGGGTTGTCTTGCGGATCATCGGGACATTGTTGTCATACCCAACATATACCCCGACAGTATAGCCGTCTGTCAGGGTCAGGGAGGTTTCTCCTTCCTGCATGCTCACAGGGACATAACCGAAAAATGCAGCATTCCGGAACTGATTGGCTGTGCCCGTTTTGCCCAGAAGGGGATAGACCAGATCGGTCTCCTGCAACTGTTTCTCCTTTTTTTCATCCTTGCTGTGCAGACGAACATATTTGCCCGCATACCGCCCCGTGCCATGGAGGACAACATTCTGGAGAATATTGTCCACAGCCCTGGAAACCCGCTGATCCAGAACCGGGGTGGTCACGGTTTCCTCGGCGTAGATCACCTTGCCTTCCGGAGATTCGATCCGCTCGATGATCGCCAGTCCCGTGTGATCCACGTCTTCCTCCACGTCGGCACTCATCCCTGTCAGCCAGGTAGGCTCGTGCCGGTTTCCGGTAATCAGAGTTTCATAGAGTTGCACTCCCTCGGCCAAGGTGATCACGTTGGATCCCAATGGAAAGGATAGCACAGGCTCCAGCTTGCTTCTGATCCCAGCCTCATTTCCCAGGGCACGAAGATACTGCAGGCCCAGCATAATCCGGTAATCATGTACCGCAGCCAGGGTCTCCATGGAGTAAGGACGCGCCTTTTTCAGTTCGGCAAGTTCCCTGGCCAGCTGCCTGCGGACGAGCAGATAGTCCCGGTACCGCAGGGAATCTTCGAGGAGCACAGCCCCCCAAAAAGCCTCCTGCTGTTCAGCCTCCAACCCATCCAGCCGCCGGATCAATTCCTCGGCGTGCAGCACCTGCCAGGAATCGGGGAGCCTCTGTTGCAGGGTGAAAATAACTGCCCCATGATTATTTTCCACAAAAACACCACGGGACTCCGCTACCGGTTGGGATGAGAACATGGCAAACAGACCGGAACGGCCAGCCCGGTCCCGGATGGCCCGCCGCTGTTCCTCCAGAGCGGCGGCAGTTCCCTGCAGGGCAAGGAAGTTCTTTCCCAAAAGGCTCAGGCGGAACCGCAACTCCTTCCGCTCGTCATTCTGCAGGTCCGGCTCATCGAGAGCATCGAGCACTTCCTGTCTGTAAACAGCAAAGTGCAGGCCATAAGGCAGGGCCTTCAGACGTTGGTAGTCATCAGCCCGGTCTTCAAAAAGAAAATCCGCTTCCAGGTTCCTGACTGCCCGCTCGTATGCTGCCTGGGCAAGTATTTCAGAATCTATCCGGATTCCGAAACGGTCTCTGATCCGCTGCTTGAAATGCTCATATCCTTCCTGTTGCCCCTCCTCTTGCCTGGGAGCCATGTCGAGATGAGCGGCCAACTCCCGCAGACGTGGCGGGGTCAACTGGTCCAGGAGATGATACAGCAGCCAGACCGCGGCAACGTTTTCCGAATGCACCCCGGCCCAGCTCATTGAAACGAAATCATGGGGACTGTGATGATCGGGCCGAGGAAAATAGGGCCTGTCCATGAACACAAAGACATTTCTCCTGTTGTCGAGCACGTCGGTCGGACTCCAGCCGAGCTGCATGGCAGCAGCGAACAGAAAGGGCTTGAAGGTGGAACCCATGAGACGACGGGCGTTGACGGCCCGATTGTAGTACCGGTTACTCATACCACCGACCATGGCTCGGATCATACCATTCTGACGAACCAGAACCGCCCCCTGGACCTTAGGATACCGTTCCAGCTCGAGCATGGGAGTGGTGGTCTCTGTAATCTCCCGGATACTGACAAAGACGGTGTCCCCTACTTCTATCTCGTTGAGCAGCAGGGGCAAATCTTCCTCGCTGGCACTGTCCCACCGTTGCCGCTCATATTTGACCAGTGGATCCAGAAGGTGCTCCAGTCCCTGACGATCGATAATTCCCAGACGCTTTTTGGCAAGATCGACATAGATACGCACCCCATCCTGATCCTGTTCGATCCTGCGCACTGTCCCGAACATGAAGGCTCCAGGCCGCAGTTCTGTATCACCCCGGTAACCCTGTTCACCATATTCCTCCTGGACCATCTCCCGCCGATAGCCCCGCAACCGAACATCGAGCTTGGACAGATGCCGCCGGAGGGCATAAAGTGCCTTCTCCTGGATCTCCCGGTCCACCGAGGTGTAAATCCTGACCCCTGATGTGGCCACATTGGAGATTCCATGCTCCTCCAGGGCCGCCACCACCAGTGGATCGGCCAGACCATCCTTGACCAGGTCCATGATCGTGTTGAGCGCATAGGCCATCCGGCCCCGCTTGAAGACAATGGTGCTGGCTCTTGCCTTCTCGTACTGGGCCTTGGAGATCATTCCTCCCTCCAGCATCTTGCCCAGCACATACCCTGCCCGGGCCTCGGCCCGGGCCCGGGCCCGCTGCACTGCCTCCGGAGTCTTCTTGGTGAAAGGATTGTAATAGTTGGGCCGCTTCACACTGCCGGCGATGAAGGCGCTTTCCAAAAGCGTGAGATTTTCCGGATCCTTGTCAAAATAGTAACGAGCAGCCACCCCCAGACCATGCCCGTTGCCGCTGACAAAAAACTGGTTGACATAGAACTCGAGAATCTTCTCCTTGGAATAGCGGTACTCGAGGCGAAGGGCGTAAAGCAGCTCCTTGAGCTTGGCCTTGTAGCTCCTCGACTCCCGTTTGAAAAGATTCTTTGCCGTCTGCTGGGTTATGGTGCTTCCTCCCTGGACGATTCTGCCAGCCCGCAGATTGACGATGAACGCCCTGACGATACCCTTGAGATCCACCCCATGATGTTGAAAAAACCGGTCATCCTCAGCCGCCACGATGGCATTGATAAAGTTGACCGGAATCTTGTCATAACTGAGATACTGCCTGTGTATACCCTGGAAAAGGACCCCTATCTTTTCTTCACCGTGACGATAATAGACAGGGCTTTCCCGGCCCAGAATAGAGGCGATGTGGGATTCCTCCATCTCTGGACAGTCCACCACCACTACCAGATAATACAAGCCGGCCGTCGCGGTGATGCCAGCGAGCAGTACCAGGCCCAGCAGGGTATACAATACGAATATGCAAAAGCGTCTCATGGATGCTGTAACTTATCAGATTCCCTGGTCAGAGCCTGTTCAAGCCAAAGAAGTATGGATACCGTCTTCTGTCGCCCTGTTTTTTTCATTACCGCAACATGCTAATATCACAAAATATACAGAAACTGACCATAAATTATCCGACCGTTTATCTGTTTTTTCTGTTGTTGTGACTGGCAACTTTACGTTTTTTCCTGTAAAATGGCTAGTTTTAATGATAAAATCTTAGCAACTTTACAACGTTGACGTTTCTTTGGCAATAGATCCGGCATGAAACCAGCAGGCCTGTTCGTTGATTCAACTCACACTGCAACATGAAAGAAACATTTTCAATTCCAACATATTACATACTCGCCACACTCCTGATACTGTTATCTGCCTGTGCCCAGGTGGAACAGAGCGCCATGCTAAAACCCGACGAGGGTGACACCTATCTCGAGGGAGGAGAACTCCTTGAAGAATACAACCCTTATGTCCTCGTAGAGCCGGAACAGGAAATCGAGGACGAACTGGCAGCACTTGAACGTATCGGCCCCTGGGACAGTGGAGAGACAACGGGAAGCGAAAAAACGGCTGAAACGGTCAGTGACTTTCCCATTGTCCACAACAAGCAGGTGGAGTTCTATCTTGACCTTTTCCAGAATCGGCAGCGTGCTCATTTTCGGCGATGGCTGGCCAGATCGGGGACCTATCTACCCTATATCCAGGCAGAGCTGAAAAAGGCCGGACTGCCGGTAGATCTCGCCTATCTGGCCATGATCGAATCCGGTTTCAATCCATCCGCCTACTCGAGGGCTCACGCAGTGGGACTCTGGCAGTTCATCAGGTCCACCGGTCGCAATCACGGTCTACGGATCGATTACTGGATCGATGAGCGCCGAAACCCGGAGAAGGCCACCAAGGCGGCGATCTCCTATCTCTCCAGCCTGTATGATGAATTCGGGGACTGGTACCTTGCCGTTGCCGCCTACAATGCCGGTGAAGGCAAGATCGAGAAGGCCATCAGGCGGTTTAAAACCAGAAACTTCTGGAAACTTGCCCGCCACAGATATCTCCGTCTGGAGACCAAACGCTATGTTCCCAAGCTCATTGCGGCGATTCTCATTGCCCGTAATCCGGAAAAATATGGATTCACGGACATCGATTATCACAAGCCTGTGCAGTACGATCATATCGAGGTGCCAGCCAGAACACCACTTGCCGCCGTGGCCGCTGCAGCCGGAACGAGCCTGAAGACCATCAGGATGCTCAACAGTGAACTTCGGCGGGGAACCACTCCGCCAAAACCTGCCAGGTTCGACCTGCGTATTCCGGCAGGAACTTACCAGACCGTGGCGGCCAACCTGAGCCGTCTGCACCCGGTGGTCACCATCCGCTACCGGACCCATACGGTCCGCAAAGGGGATACCCTGTCCAGGATCTGCCGGAAATACAAACTGAACAAAACCACCCTGCTCAAGGCAAACAATGTCCGCTCTCTTGCCCTGAAACCTGGTCAGCGTCTCCGCATTCCCTACCAGACCACGACGTACGTGCTGTTGGGGGAAGGAGAGACCATCGATTCCCGTCTCGCGGATTCTGGCCAGCAAATGATCCTGCACAGGCTGCAGCGGGGCGAGACCCTGTCCGAGCTTGCCGCGCGGTATCACGTTCCGGTTCGGGTTCTCATGGAATGGAACAACATCAGGAATGTGCGAAAGATCAGAGCCGGAGATCAGCTGGCCATTTATCTCGGACCGACAGCGTCACCAACCGGTCAATATAGCAGGAATGGCGAATCGGTTGCAGATAAAAGCAAGAAGCCGATCATCATCCTCGCCGACACCAAGAAACTGCCAGTGTCTGCCAATGAGGACAGCACGTCAGGCCAGCCTATCATCAGTTATTATAAAGTAAAAAGCGGCGACTCACTCTGGACCATTGCCAGAAAATTCCAGGTTTCGACCAGGGAGATCCGAAAATGGAACAACCTGCGCTCCAACAAGATTCACCCTGGAAAGCAACTGGTCATCAAAAAGGGCTGAAAACGATCCGCTGCCGGTTCCTGCCGGCTGAACACCCCATGCTTCCCAGGCTCCTATCGGCGGTTGCCTTCCTCCTTCTGCCAGTACTCTGCCTGGCCGGGCCCGCCACCTTTCGGGCAGAACGGGCTCCCAGAATCATACAACTCACTGGATTCACCCGCCCCCGGGCCACCCTCGATATCGTCAGCGAAGTTTCCGGCCGGTGCCAGCACGTCTATGCGGACATAGGCGACACCATTCCGAAAGACGGCATCTTTGCCCGGATCGATTCCACCCTGGCCCGGATCGATCTTGAGACTCTCCGGGTGGAGGAGAGGCAAGCCAGGAGGCAACTGCAGTTCGACGAACTGCAGGTGGAACGGTTCGGCCGGCTGCTCAGCACCAAGGCCTCGTCTCGCTCCAGGCTGGATGAGCTGGAACTGCGAAGGGACCGTTCCCGACTGCAGCTCGACATACTGGCTGCCAAGAAAAAGCGTCTGGAGGAAATCCTCAGCCGCCACACGGTCAGGGCACCGGCCGGATGGCGGTTGAGCAGCCGGAAAGTCGAGGAAGGTCAGTGGGTGAGGACTGGTGCGATTCTGGGCAAGGCAGGAGACTACTCCGCATTGATCGTTCCCCTGGCTCTCACCACGACCGAACTGAAAGGGCTGCGTTCCCGCTCCAGGCTCGAAGTCAGGTTACCGGACCTGAATCTGCACGGCCTGGCCGTGATCCATCGCGTTTCACCGGCCTTCGATCCGGTCACCCGCAAGATCCCGGTTGAGATCCGCCTTCAACCCGAGCTGATGGACAGGCTGACGGAAAAACGCAGTGGCCTGCGGGTCGAAATCGACCTGATCCTGCAAGATCCCATGCACAGTTTTCTGGTCCCGGCTGCTGCTGTGGAAGAGCGGTACGAGGAACACTGGCTCACCAGAGAGGACGGCCGGAAGATCCGGGTGATTGTTCTGGGTCCGGCTGACCTCCAGAAGCGCCCGGGAAAGTGGCTGCGAGTCGTTTCGCCCGAGATTCGGCCGGGAGACGCCTTTCTCCTCCCTGATTCCAAATAGGTGCTGCCGGTGGCTCCTTTCATCCGTTTCACACTGCGGCAGCGGGTCCTGCTCAATCTCTTCTTCATCCTCCTGATGGTGGTTGGGGCATGGTCCATGCTGGTGGCCCCGGTGGAACGCTATCCCAACATCCATTTCGGCAAGGTGATGATCGACACCTTCTATCCTGGAGGCTCGCCCCAGGACGTGGAGGCCCTCGTGACCAAGGTGATCGAGGACGAGTTGGAAGACCTGGACGATGTGGAGTATATCCTCTCCAGTTCCTACCGCGAGCGTTCCTCGATTCTGGTCAAGTTTCTCGATGATACGGATTATGAAAAGGGATACGACGAGATCCGCTTCCGGGTCCAGGGGGTACTCCAGGATCTTCCCCCTGAAATCGATCCGCCCCGCTTCAACTACCTGGATGTCAATGACTGGTTTCCGGCCATCAGTGTCAATATCATCGGCGATCGCTCCAACCGTACCCTGACTCTCATCGCCAAAGAGCTGAAGACACAACTGGCCCGTATCCCTGGCGTCAAGGAGGTGAAACTCCTGGGAGAATATGTGCGGGAGTTCCACGTGGTGCTCGATCCGTCCCGGATGCACACCCTCGGCGTCACCTTTGACCAGGTTGCCCGGGCCTTGGCCAAGGCCAACATCACCGTACCGGCCGGTGACATCACCACCGGCGGCGGCGAGGTCATGCTGCGGCTGGACGAACGGTTCCGCAGTCGCGACCAGGTGATGCGGACCATCATCCGTACCGATGCGGACGGTTCATTCGTCCGGGTGGAAGACGTGGCCTCGGACGGGTACCTCTCCCATCGGGAACCCTTTGTCATCTCCTCGGTCAACGGTAAGGACTGCGTGAGCCTGCAACTGCTCAAGACCCGCCAGGGCAACGCCATACGAATGGTGGCCGCGGCCAGGAAGATCGTGGCGGAAAACAGGGACCGGTATGCAGCCGAAGGGGTGGATCTGGTACTGACCCAGGACTCCACGGTCAAGATCAGAGACTCCATGCGGGTACTGGGGATCAATCTTCTGGTCGGTATCGTCCTGGTCTGCATCCTGATCTGGTCAGTCATGGGATTTCGCAACGCCGCCCTGACCACCATCGGTATTCCCTTTGCCTTCCTGGTCACCATGGCCATCATGTACGGGACCGGGAACTCCATCAACGAGCTGTCGCTCTTCTCCTTTGTCCTGGTATCCGGCATCATCGTGGACGACGCCATCGTGGTGGTGGAGAACATCTTCCGTCATGTCCAGGCGGGCAAGAAGGGAGCCGAGGCCGTGGTCGACGGGGCATCCGAGGTCTTTCTCCCCGTGATCTCGGCCACCCTGACAACCATAGCCGCCTTTCTCCCCATGCTGATCATGACCGGCTCCATTGGCGAATTCTTTGCCATCATTCCAAAGGCGGTCTCCTATGCCCTGGCCGCCTCCCTGCTGGAATGCCTGCTCATCCTGCCCATCCACTATCTGGATTACGGCCAGGCAGCCGAAAACAGAAAGCCCCGGGGGCGCAGATATATCGTTCGCAGCGGCGGCCAGGAATTCGTCTGCGAGGACACCCTGTTCATGTCCATCAGCCGCAGATTTTTCAATCGTCTCCTGCAGGCCGCCCTAAGGTACCGGATTTCCTGCCTCGCCGTGCTTCTCCTTGCCTTCAGTATTGCCATCTTCATCGCCGTGGTCTCGCTCACCGGCAGGATGAACCTGATCCGGGTGACCTTTTTTCCGGACGACTACTCGATCTACTATGTGGAGGTGGACGGCCCGACCGGAACGCCTATCGAGACGACCCACGAGCTGATCAAACAGATCGCCGCCGAGGTGATGGCAGACGGCCCGGGCATGGCTGCCTCGGCCGCCGGCATGGCTGGATTCTATCTCAACGAGGATTACATGCCCATCTGGGGCAATCACCTCGGTCACGTGGTCGTCACCCTGCCAGCCCTGAAAAAACGGCATTTCGAAGACTATCCGCAAAACGACATCCTGCGTCATCTGGATACCATGCGGCAGAAACTCGCCCATTTTGCCGTCAATGGTTTCAGCATCCGCATCCGACCGGAAAAGGATGGCCCTCCTTCGGGCAAGGATGTCAACATCCGCATCCTGGGCGCCAATACCGAGCTGGTGGACCGTCTCAGCCGGGACCTGATCCGCTTTCTCAGGGAAGACCCTCTGACCGGCGCCGCTCTCATCGACCTGCAGGACAACCAGGGCCAGCCGGGCAGGGTCTTCTCGTTCAGGCTCCGCCAGGAAAGGATCGCTGAATACGGACTCGGAATGGATCAGGTGGCCCTGCTGGCCGCAACACTGCTCAATGGCCGGACCGTGGGAAAGTACAGACTGATGGACGAAGAAATCGACATCAAGGTCAAGCTGGCCCCGCCGCCCCGGGACAACCTTCATCAGGTTCTTCAGGTGCCGCTGATCGAGCATCCTGCCGGACCTGTCCGTCTGGGAGACCTCTGCCAGCCGGTATTCTCCAGTGAACCAGGATATCTCAACCGGTTCCAGGGACAACGGGCCATCACTTTGACTGCCAATATCCGCCAGGGAAGCGGAATCTCCTCCCAATCGGTGGTGGAAATGGTGAAAAAATACTTCAGACAGGTCCAGGAAGACTATCCGGGCGTATCACTCAACTTTGCCGGGGAATACGAATCCACCCACCGCTCCTACACCTCGCTGAGCTACGCTTTTCTCATCGCCCTGCTCCTTATCTATCTCATCCTCGCAACCCAGTTCAACTCCTATGTGCAACCGGTGATCATCATCTCTTCGGTAATCTTTGCCCTCACCGGGGTCATCTATGGTATCTTTCTTTCCCGCTCCCTCTTTACTATCAATTCGTTCATGGCTATTGTGGGAGTCACGGGTGTCGTGGTCAACGACTCTCTTGTATTGATCGAGTTCATCAACAAACTGTATGACTCCGGCATGTCACGGCGGAATGCCATTGTCCAGGGAACCAATATCCGGCTGCGTCCCATCATCCTGACGACCCTGACCACCACCCTGGGATTGCTGCCCATGGCCCTGGGCATCCCGGAGTATTCGCTGGTCTGGGGTACCATGGCCATGACCTTTGTCACCGGTCTCTGCACGGCGACCTTTCTCACCGTTGTCCTGATCCCGGTGGAGTGGGACCTGCTCCAGGCCTGCAAGGAACGTTGGGGACGGAAACGGGGTCAATCCTTGACAGGGAAACGGAATATCCTGCCGACCATCATCACCATCAGTAGAATCGACCAATGAGCGAACAACAGCCCTTCCCCCGTCATCAGTATCCCCGGGACGTCGCCGTCCTCCATCACAAAGACAAAACCATCCTCCTGGTGGGTACGGCACACATCTCCAGGGAATCAGCCGATCTGGTCGCCCGGATCATCGAAGAGGAGCAGCCGGACACCGTCTGCATAGAACTGGATGAAAAACGGTATTCCGCTCTGTCCAAAAAGCAGCGCTGGGAAAATCTCGATCTCAAACAGGTCATTCGCAACAAGCAGCTCTCCACCCTCCTGGTCAACCTGATCCTGGCCTCTTATCAGAAAAAACTGGGCGGCCAGCTTGGGGTCATGCCTGGCACAGAGCTGCTCACCGCAGCAAAAATCGCCGAACAGAACAACATCGGGGTGGAACTTTGCGACCGGGATATCCGAGTGACTCTGCGCCGGGCCTGGAAGGCGACTTCACTGCTCAAAAAGGGGTATCTTCTGGCCACCCTCCTGGCCTCCCTGTTCGACAAGACCGAACTGGACGAGGAAAAACTGGCCGAGCTGCGAAACAAGGACGTGCTCAGCGAGCTGATGAACGAGCTGGGCTCTGCCCTGCCGACAACCAAGCAGGTCCTCATCGACGAGCGGGACATCTACATGGCGGAAAAGATCAAGGCAGCCCCTGGTCACCGGTTGGTGGCCGTGGTGGGAGCAGGTCACATGGCCGGAATCATCAGGGCCATCGGCAGGGACAATGCCCACCGTCTTGAGGAGATAGACACCATCCCCCCGGTTGCGCCAATCTGGAAGTGGATCGGCTGGTCCATCCCGGCGGCCATCCTGCTTGCCATCCTGGCCATCGGCATCCGACAGGGTGCCGGAGAGGCGGGCTCCAACATCCTCTACTGGATCATGGCAAACGGAATACCTTCCGCCGTGGGCGCTTTACTTGCCTTTGCCCATCCGGCGACCATCTTCTCGGCCTTTGCCGCGGCCCCGCTGACCAGCCTGACGCCGGTCATCGGTGCCGGCTACGTGTGCGCCTTTGTCCAGGTCATGACCCGTCCCCCCGTGGTCCGGGAATTCGAGGCCGTGGGCACAGACATCTCCACCTTCCTCGGCTGGTGGCAAAACAAGCTGCTGCGGGTTTTTCTGGTCTTTCTCCTCACCGGCCTGGGTTCCAGTATCGGCACCTGGGTCGGAGGATACCGAATCTTCACCAATCTGTTCAGCTGATCAGGCAGATGGCCTGATCAACTATCCGGAGTTATACGACCATGAACAGGAAATTCCAGCCCCCCACTCTTACCGGCAGGCAGAAACGCTACCTCCGTGGTCTCGGCCATCACCTACAGGCCGTGGTCATCGTCGGCAAAGAGGGCATGAGCGACAACCTGATTGAATCGGTGCGGCAAGCATTGGCCGCCAGGGAACTGATCAAGGTCAAGCTGGGACAGAACTGTCCGGTGGACAAGCGGGAAGCCGCTCAAGATCTGGCCAGCCTGACCGGAGCCAGCCTGGTTCAACTCATCGGCCGGACCATTCTCCTCTATCTGCCGAATAAGGAGCTGAACAACGACAGACGGATTCAGCTTCCTTCCTGAACAACGTCACTCTTCCTCCTTCCTTCCGGCCCAGGCTTTTCCCGTTATCTTTACTGCACATTTACCGAAATCAGTGGAAAAGACTTCCCTATCCGGCATATCCTCTAAGAAAAGGACAAGTTCCAAATTATATTTGATTCTCAATATTCATTTTAATACACTTCAATCTGTGAGGTTGTAACTATTCCGCCGGCCTGCTAGCCGCCTTCATTCCACCTGCTGACATTTCCATGCTGAACGATTCAAACAGGCTCATTCTCGTTGCCGATGACGATGCCGCGCAACGCCTCCTGCTGAAGATGAGCCTGGAACAGGCCGACTACCGGACCATCGAGGCTGCTTCCGGGAAAGAAGCCCTGGACCTCCTCACCGGAAAACCGGAGATCCGCCTCATCATTACAGACCTCAACATGCCGGAGATGGATGGTTTCGAGCTGATCCGACAGATCCGGCAACTTGAATACCGGTACACCTATATCATTGTTCTGACGTCAAATGATGAACAGAAAAACCTGATTCGGGCCCTCCGTCTGGGAGCGGACGACTACCTTACCAAGCCGGTGCTCAGCGAGGAACTCAGGCTGCGTCTTGCCGGGGCTGCACGGCTGCTGCGCCTTGAAAGTCAGGAGGCACTGATCCTTTCCATGGCCAAACTGGCCGAGTACCGGAGCAGGGAGACCGGTTACCATCTCGAACGGGTCAGACTGTATACAAAAATCCTGGCTACAGATTTGTGTGAACATCATCCCGAGATGGGTCTGACCATTCAGAAGGCAACGGAGATTTCCGAAGTCAGCACCCTACATGATCTGGGCAAGATCGCCATACCCGATCATATTCTCCATAAACCTGGACGGCTGGAAAAAGAGGAGTTCGACATCATGAAGACCCATGCCAGCCTTGGCGGAGACATCCTCCTTGAACTCTATGAAAAAACGGGTAGCTCGTACTTAAAGGTGGGCTATGAAATAGCCCGGCATCATCATGAGAAGTGGGATGGCAGTGGCTATCCGGACAAATTACAGGGGGACGAAATACCTGTTTCCGCCAGAATCATGGCCTTGGCCGACGTTTACGACGCCATGAGCAGCAAACGCTGCTACAAGGAAAGCTACCGTCATGATGCCATCAAAAAGATAATTGCCCAGGAAAGCGGAAGCCATTTCGATCCCCGCGTGGTGAAGGCCTTTTTCCGTCAGGAAGACATCTGGATCTCCGTTTATAACCGCCTTAAGGATCAATAACCTGACCTCTTTGTAACCAGTTAGAGTCATGCAGAAAATAAAATCATGGCCGGCTCAGATGCCGCACTCGCATTCCTGTCCCTTTTCCGGAATATTCAAAAACAGCCTGCCGGTTGCCGCCGTTGCCGCAGCATCTCTGGTGGCCCTGGCGGCGACCGCCTATCTGGTCCTGATCATCCATACGAACAATTACCGGATCCTGCTGAATCTTGTCTCCTGTCTCCTGGTTGTCTCGGCAACACTCCTTGTCCTGCTGTACCGGCGACACCGTTGTGCCCTGGAAAATGCCGCCTCCCTGGCTGCCGAAACCAGCAAACGGATCCAGAGTGAAAAAAAATATGAAGAGATCATCAACCGCACCAGCGAGGGGTTCTGGCTGTTCGACCCCAAAACCGACGAGATCCTGGAAGTCAACAAAGGAATGTGTCAACTCCTGGAGATGGAGGCAAGCCAGCTGATCGGCAGATCCACCACAGATTTTTTCACTTCCAAGGGGATCCTGAGGTTGCGCCAGCATCTGGACCAGGATGCGGATGCCCAGGAATATGTCGTCGAAACCGAACTCCGGACAGCCAAGGGCAATCCTGTAGCTGTCTCCATGAGCAGCAGCACCCTTTTGGATCAGGAAGAGAACCGCTTGCTCCGATTTACCTTTTTCACCGATATCACGGTACAGAAAACGAGACAGAAACAGTTGCAGCTGTTCTCCCGGGCTGTGGACCAAAGCGTGGACGCCATCGTGATAACCAACCACGAAGGTGTTATCGAATATGTCAACCCGGCCTATTGCCGAATCTCCGGATACAACAAGGAAAGCGTTATCGGCCGGACCAGCCGAACACTGGTCCCGGAAGATATTGATCCAGACCGGTATCGCCAACTCTGGCAAACCATCAGCCAGGGTAAATCCTGGCAGGGCATCATTCGGAATAGAAGCAGAAAGGGGGCGATCTACTGGGAAGAAGTCACCATTTCGCCGATTTTCGACCAGGAGGGGATCATCACCCATTTCATCAATGTGAAAAAGGATATCACCCGGCGCAGAAAACTGGAAAAACTGCTGGCCGAGAATACCAAGAAACTGGAAACCATTGTCCAACACGCCGGTTTTGGAATCGCCATGATCACCAACCAGCGGGTGCGCTGGTGCAACGACGAAATGAAGACCATTTTCGGCTACTCCGGCCAGGAAATACAAAACCTGCCCACCACGGCCCTTTTTCCTGCCGATGACTACGCAAAAAAAATACTGAGCGAGTTCAGACAGAGTTACCGGGCCAAACAGATTTTCAAAAAACAGATGCGCATGCGCCGAAGAAACGGATCACTTTTCTGGGTCATGGCCACGGGCAAGGTCATTGATCCGCATAACCCGGCCAAGGGTTCGATCTGGATATGCGAAGACATTTCAGAGCGCGTCAAAGCACAGAAGGAACTGATCAAGGCAAAAGAACAGGCCGAAGCCGCAAACCGGGCAAAAAGCGAATTTCTGGCCAACATGAGCCACGAGATCCGTACTCCTCTCAACGGCATCACCGGCATGCTCCGATTGCTGCGAGCCACGGAGCCGACTCAAGATCAGAGTCATCTTCTTGAAAAGGCAATAACTTCTACAGCATTTCTGAACAAAATCATCAACGACATACTCGATTTTTCAAAAATCGAAGCCGGGCAGCTCTTGCTCGACCAACATCCATTCGAGATGGCTGCCCTGCTGCAGGAGGTTGAGGACCTTTTTGTACCCATTGCAGCGGAAAAGGGGTTGACCCTGGCTTGCCGGCTTGAAAGCGATGTTCCAGAAGTCGTTATCGGTGATTCACTCCGTATACAGCAGGTCTTGACCAACCTTATCGGCAACGGTGTCAAGTTTACCGGCAAGGGAACCATAACCGTGACCATTTCCTGTTCTGAACGCACAGAAACTCAGGCCCGCATCTGTTTCCAGGTCAGGGATACAGGCATGGGGATTCCCCGGGAAAAAATTTCCGATATCTTCAACTCCTTCACCCAGGCCGACGGCTCGATTACCAGAAGATTTGGTGGCACGGGCCTGGGACTGACCATATGCAAGCGGCTGGTCAGCCTCATGGGGGGAGAGATCACAGTCACAAGTACAGAGGGAAAGGGAAGCTGTTTCAGTTTCACCATTCCCTGCGATGTTGCCTCCAAGGCAGCCCTGGAAAAACTCACAGCAGGCGAGCAGGGAGATTGCAAAAACCTGCCCTGCCTGAAAATCCTTCTTGTGGAAGACAACGACATCAATCGAGATGTGGCCCGCATGACACTGGAAAACGACGGCCATGAAATCATTACAGCAACCAATGGCCTGGAATGCCTGCAGAAACTCCTTGAACACCGGGTCAATTTCATCCTCATGGATATGCAGATGCCGGTCATGGATGGATTGAGCGCGGCGAGCTATATCCGCCGCTGCGAAACCGGGGCATCCTTTCAGGCCGAAAAACATCAGGATCTGCTCGATTCGCTTGCCAGGACAATAGCCGGCACCTATACTCCGATCATCGCCCTGACCGCCAATGTCCTGGAAGAAGAAAAGAATCGCTGGCTCCAGGCCGGAATGGACGACTATATCTGCAAACCCTTCCATCCTGACGAGCTACGCCGGATTCTCTGGAAGTATTGTCCAAAAAACGAAAACATGACGAAAGAATCCGCAGAACGGGAAGGACAGACTGATACCGGTTCCAAGGTCATGAAGATTCAGGTCCGGCAGGTCAGGGAACATCTCCGATCGGTGTATCGTCTTGAAGAGGAGCAGATTACCCTCCTGCTCGCCACTACAGCCGACAGTCTGAATGAAACGTTGAAACAACTTGACCAGGCGGTTGCAGACCAGGATGATGAGAGGATAGCCGGGGCAGCCCACAAGCTCAAGGGAGCCCTTCTCAACCTAGGCCTGAACGATCTGGCCGCCCGGACGAATCAGCTCGGGATGTTTTTGAAAAACAAACAAAAGATGGAGAAATGTTTGAACATCTTCCGAATCAGCCTGGGTGACATCCTTCAGGATTACAGCAGCCACGATGATCAATCATGCGCTGCTGCATCCTGATGCCCCGACGCCTCTTTCTGCCAGGACTCCCGTTGAAATCTGTCGATCTGTTCCTGGTAGTACGCCCTGTTTCCAGGATCGATCCGCATGGCCTTTACCTCGGTGAGGATGGCCTCCTCCAACAAGCCATTGGCCCAGCAAGCCACGGCCAGTGTATCCAGGATAAACCCTTCCTCCCTGAGCATGGCCGCCGAACGGGCCAGGATCAGGGCCCGTTCCGGATCGCGGAGCGAAGGATCTTTTGCCGTCAGCAGGAGCCAAGCCAGGTTATTACTGATCTCCGCATTGAGCGGTGTCAGCTCCAGGGCCCGTGAATAGGCCTCTATGGCCTTGGCCTCCATCTTGCTGTTGACCATCAGGTCTCCAAGAAGTTGCAACCAGAGACTGTTGTTGGGCTCGTGGCGCAGTTTCTGTTGCAATACCGCCTCGGTATACCGAAGCTCATATCCGGATGCAAGCTCTTCCACATCCACTTGCCGGATGGCCCAGACCAGCACGCCGATCAACCCCAGATACAATAGCAGGCTATACCGCACCTTTCTGTCATGGGCAGCAATCAGGCTCTGCTCTTTTTCGCAGCGAAGGAGAAAATCGATTCGCTCCCCGATACCGAAATGATGCCAGTTTTTTCTGTCACGGATATTGCCGCTCAGGGCGGCAATCTTTTCAAAAGCCCTGATGAGCGGCCCGCTCGTTCCCTGGGTCCGAAAGACGAACAGATCTGCCTGTCGTTCGAAGTTCCGTATGAAATAGCCAAAGACGAATCGGAAATAGACAAGCATGAAGAACAGCAAAGGTACGGCGCCAAGAAAAGTCAGCAGGGCCTCCGGACTGACGTGTGTCATAGACAACAGGCCATAGTAGAACTCGGAGCTCAGGATGAGATAGGGAAACGGTTCGGCCAGGGCACCTGCCAACAAGCTGAATCCCAGAAACAATACTATATAGAGAAGGAGGTGACGTTTCTTGACATGACCGATTTCATGGGAAAGAACCGCCTCGAGCTCTGAGAGGTCCAGGGCGGACAAAAGTGCTGGAGTAACCAGAATGTACCGGAATCCCGGCACAATGCCGACGATACCGGCGGTGAGCATCTGCCCTTCGAACAGAGGCCAGTACAGAATTTCCGACGAGAATCCATGCTGACGGCAAAAATGCTCGATATGTTCCCGCAGCGGGCCGGACGCGAGGGGTCTGCATCCCCAGAGCCAGCGGATCAAAGGGGGAAAGAAGAGAGCCAGAAAAAGAACAAAAACGCTAAACAGGAGCAGATCCCCCCACTGGGTGTCGAGTATTCTTGTCAGCCACGGTACCTGCAGGCTGGCCAGCAGGTCGAAGACAAAGGAAAGGACGAGCCAAGGCAGAACCACCGGGAGATTCGCCTTGATATTGGAAAAAACAAAGGTCCTGGCCGGATAGGAGCGGTGAAAAACACGCTCATAGACTCGCCTGCCTTGCAGCCACATCAGAGCAAGGAGACCGAAAAATACGGTGAGGGCACCGATATTTTCTAGAATGGGCAGGCTGCCTGCAAAGGTGAGAGGGTGGAGATACCATTTCAGGTCAAAGCCGTAGACAGCCAAAGAAAAAAGCAGGACAGCCAGGATCGAGAGCTTCCGTTCTGTGGTGAAATAGTCGGCAGACGAACCGTGTCGGCATCTCCGGAACAGGGCCAAGGCGACCCTGCTGTACAGGAAGCAGAGGGTTGCAAAGAGAGGGATGGCAACCGCTGGAGAAAGCAAAGGAGCCGAGCGGACAGACGATGTGGAAAAGACAAAAATAACAATAAGAAAATACAGCAGGTTTCCATAAAACATCAGACGTTCCTTTGCACATTGACGGCTAACCGGCCCACCGGTTGGTTGGCTCACTCCTGTTCATCGTACACGTTTCCCCAAGTCATCCACAATGGATAAATGACCGGACGGGCCATCATATCTTTGCACCTACATACATCTCAGCCTGCACTGGATGCCTCCCACAAGCAACCTTCTGACATATTATCCATTCTCAGCGTATTCTCTGTAACTGTAGATAGTTCAATCGGAAAACCGTTTCACCCAAGAGTCCTCTCCCTGTGCAGGGCCACAACAACCAAAAAATCTATTGAACAAATTTTTCATTCCGTTATAATTATAGGTTCGCTAATTGAAGGGCCTATAGCTCAGCTGGCTAGAGCCACCGGCTCATAACCGGTCGGTCCCTGGTTCGAGTCCAGGTAGGCCCACCAATGAAAATCCAGCTGCCAGGTGCAACCAATCAGCCTGCTGATGAGCAGTTAACCGTACAACGGGCTATTGAATATATACTATTTTCAGCAAACAGCATTGTCTTCCTGGAAACAGGAAAGTAGACCGATGGTCGAAAAAGAGGCACAACCCCTAGGGTTTGTGCCTCTTTTTCTTTATTTGGGAACGAAATGGCAACAACGGTTCAAGACATACTCGATATACTGGACTCCATTGCCCCTGTCGATCTGACAGAAGAGTGGGACAACACCGGCCTGCTCGTCGGAGACCCGAAGACCCGCGTTACCGGCTTGCTGCTGGCTCTGGATCCTACCCTGGAGCTGATCGATCAGGCTGTTTCCCTCCAGACCAATCTGATCATCACCCACCATCCCCTGATCTTTCAGCCCATCAGAGCAATCCGGAGCGACCTTGCCGAGGGAGGGCTCATCCATCGGGCCGTATTGTCCGGCATCAACATGATCGCCTGCCATACCAATCTTGACATGGCCCAGGATGGAGTAAACGACGTCCTCGCCAATCTCCTGAAACTGGATGAAATTGTTCCCCTAACCCCTTGCCCCCGACAAACCGGATCTTCTGTATGCGGCATGGGAAGGATGGGTAAGCTGCGGTCTCCCCTTCCAGCAGACCGCTTCATCGAACAGTTGAAAATGGCCTGGGATCTCCCGTGGCTTCTGACAGCCGGGAGACAACCGGCTCAGGTACAGACTGTCGCGCTCTGTGGCGGCTCCGGATCCGAGCTGGCAGAAACCGCCTGGCGTGCCGGTGCTGATGTCTTCATCACGGCTGAAGTGAAACACGCCGTTGCCCGCTGGGCCGAAATCTCGGGACTGTGGATCATCGATGGAGGCCATTTCAGCACGGAGAACCCGGTGATCCCGGCTTTGCGGGACACCTTGGAAAAACAATTGAGAAAAACCGGGGCAGAGCTGCCGCTCCACTCTGCAGAGCAGTCTCCGCCCCTGCGACCGATCTGAGGAATGCGAAACTGCCCGGCGTCTGGTGGACACGGGCTTGACATGAAATACGGCTGAATCGGCATGGCGCATTCAGCTGCATGATAATAGGAGCATACCATTGAACAAGGAAATCGTCACACTCATCGCCCTGCAGGAAATCGACAGTGAACTGGCCCAGTTCGACAGACAGATCGAGGAGCGGCAACAGGAGATTGAGAACCGGAAACAATCTATCCTGAAAAAAGAGGCTGCCATAGAAGACCGGAAAGGAAAGATTGTGGACCTGGAACAGAAGCAGAAGGAAATCAATGCAACCCATGACGAGGCAGCGGTCCGGATCAAGGACAGGCAAAACAAAATCATGCAGGTCCAGACAAGCCGGGAACACCAGGCCCTGCTCAAGGAAATCGAAGACAATAAGAAACTGCTCAAGGAAACCGAAGAACAGCTCCTGGTCATCATGGAGGAGGCCGAGCGCCTGAAAAAAGAGATAGGCGAGCTGGAAAACCTGTGCAAGGGAGAAAAAGAACTGCTGGCCGAAGAATCAGACAAGGTCAAGGAGGCCATCGCTCTCATCACCGGCAAGAAGGAGAAGGTTGCCAAAAAACGGGATAAACTTGCTGGTGAACTGCAAGCCGGCGTTCTCAAACGATACAACATGCTGCTGCAGAAACGGGCCGGTCTTGCCGTCGTTCAAGCCATCGACGGCGTCTGCCAGGGCTGCTTCATGACCACGCCTCCCCAGCAGTTCAATGAAATCCGCAAGGGCGACAAGATGAACCTCTGCCCGTCCTGCCAGCGCATCCTCTACTACCTGGAACCGGAACTGGAGGCTGCCAGTGCCTGAGAAGCCCTCCAGAGAGGCGGTTCTCAAAATTCTGGCGGAAAAGCTCTCTGACACGCTCCTCGAAAAAATCTTCCCTGGGACCGACCCGACCACCGTCCGCAGGCTGATTCATCCGTCAGCGATGACGGCCCGGGCGGGTGATCCAGCCTCAGTCGCCACCGGTTCCGGGAAGACCCGCCCGGGTTCCTGCCGCCTCTATACAGACGGTGCCTCACGGGGTAATCCCGGTGAGGCCGGAGCAGGCATTCTGCTGCTCGACCACCGGGAGCGGGAACTGGCTACACGCTCCGTCTACCTTGGTGTGTGTACAAACAACGTGGCAGAATATCAGGCCCTTCTCCATGGCCTGCAGCTTGCCCGGGAACTGGGCTGCCGTCGCCTGGAAATTTTCCTGGACTCGGAACTCATCGTCCGTCAACTCCAGGGCAGATACCAGGTCAAGAGTCCTGCTCTCAAACCGCTTTACACCAGGGTTGGCAACCTGCTTGGCCAGTTTGCCCAGTGGCGGATCAGCCATGTGCCGCGCTCCGACAACAGCCGGGCAGACGCTCTGGCCAACCGGGCCATCGACGAAAAACGCGGATGATCGTCCGGGTGGGCCGCTGTCAGGGACTCAACGGTCAGCCAGTGTGATGAGTTCGGTAGGAGCGTCCTGATCGGCAAGATGCAGAGCAAAGGTCTTCCCCATTCCACCAAGCTGCCGTTCCATCGTCTCCATGACCAGGGCAGGCGTATTGTTGGTCTTGCTCAGGTGGGCCAGAACCACATGTCGCAGATCTGATGTGCCGCAGACTCCCCGAAGAAAGGCTGCGCAGTCGCCGTTGGCCAGATGACCCTGTCTCGATCTGACCCGCTGCTTGAGGGGATAGGGATAGGGGCCACTGGCCAGCATCTCCGGATCATGGTTGGCCTCAAGAACCAGCCCCTGACACTGCTGGAGCCGGTAACCGATCAGCCTGGAGATGATGCCGGTGTCAGTGCAGTATCCCACCGAGATATCACCATCACTGATCACGAATCCAACCGGATCGGCCGTATCGTGAGAGATACTGAACGGGTGAATCTGCAGATCCCGGACTGTGAACCGCTCTCCGGTTGTGAATTCGCACCGCCTGATCTTCTTCACCCGGTGCTCGCAGGCCCGGTGGGTGGCAGCGTTGGCGTAGACCGGCAGGCCGCATCGCCTGGAGAGTACCCCCACACCGGCGATATGGTCGTTATGCTCGTGGGTCACCAGGAGGAGATCAAGGTCTTCAACTTTCCTGCCGATGAGGGCCAGCCGTCGGGCCACCTCTTTGCCTGAAAATCCGGCATCGATGAGCAGGGTGGTTTCCCGGCTCTCGATCAGGGTGCAGTTACCCTGGCTGCCGCTGCCAAGCACAGAAAACCGCATCTCCTGGGCTCACCGGCCGGTATGGCCAAAGCCGCCTGCTCCCCGCCCGGTTTCGCCCAGCCGGTCCACGATCTTCAGCCGAGCCCGCAGGACAGGAGCCAGAACAAGTTGCGCCACCCGATCGCCACGCCGAATGGTGTACGATGTTTCCCCCAGATTGATCAGTCCCACTCTGATCTCACCCCGATAATCGGCATCAATGGTACCCGGTGCATTGACCACGGTTATACCGTGCCGGATGGCCAGACCGGACCTGGGGCGGACCTGCAGCTCGTATCCGGCCGGCAGAGCAACGGCAAACCCGGTGGGAACGAGAACTATCTCTCCAGGCTGAACTGTCAAGTCCGTATCAATGGCAGCCGCCACATCCATTCCGGAAGCAAGGTCCGAAGCATATGCAGGCAGGTCAAGATCTGCAGACTCTTCAGGATTCAGCCAGCGAAACAGTACGGTCACCTCGTTCATCCACCATCCAGACAACCGGTCTTTCACCGGTCCCTGTCCTCCTTTCCATATCAACTTGCCTTATGTACGTACGGCAATGTTGATGGAACGTTGCCAATTGTCCGGGCCGGACAGCAAACGACTCTTCGGATGAAGATACACATTGACAGCACCACCGTTTCAGCCCTGCGCCTACTTCTCGCCAGGCTTCAACGCTGCCTTACGACTCAGACGGATCCGGCCCCGACTGTCGATGTCCAGCACCTTGACCCGAACCTTGTCCCCCTCCTTGAGGATATCGGTCACCTTCTTGACCCGGTACGGGGCCAGCTCAGAGATATGCACCATACCGTCGGTACCGGGAAGGATCTGAACAAATGCGCCGAAATCCTTGATGGTTCGGACCACACCATCATAGACCTTGCCCACCTCAGGTACTGCAGTCATCTCCTCGATACGGGCCACGAGCCGGTCCGCTGCCTCGCCGTTGGTGCTGAAGATCTTGACCGTCCCGTCGTCATCCACATCGATCTTGGAATCAAACTCCATCGTCATTTCCCGGATCACCTTGCCACCGGGACCGATGATGTCGCGGATCTTGTCTGGATGAATTTTCAAGGCAATGTAGCGTGGTGCATATTCGGATATTTCCGACCGCGGCATCTCCAGTGCCTCTTCCATCTTGCCAAGGATGTGCAACCGGCCCTCCCGAGCCTGGAGCAGTGCCTGGGACATGATCCGGCGGTCCACACCATCTATCTTGATGTCCATCTGCAGGGCAGAAATCCCGTTTCTGGTCCCCACTACCTTGAAGTCCATATCGCCCAGATGATCCTCGTCACCAAGGATATCGGTGAGCACCACCACCTCGTCCCCCTCCTTGATGAGTCCCATTGCCACCCCGGAGACCGGCGCCTTAATGGGAACCCCGGCATCCATCAGCGCCAGGCTGCCGCCGCAGACTGTTGCCATGGACGATGAGCCGTTGGATTCGAGCACCTCCGAAACGATCCGCATGGTATAAGGAAACTCCTCTGAATCCGGGAGGACTGCTTCGAGACCGCGCCTGGCCAGGGTGCCATGGCCGATGTCTCTCCGGCTGGGGCCACGGAGAAAGCGGACCTCGCCCACGCAGAAAGGGGGAAAATTGTAATGAAGCATGAAGCGGCGGTACTCGTCACCACTGAGCCCCTCCAGGTGCTGCTCGTCCCGTTCGCTGCCCAGGGTGCTGATAACCATGGCCTGGGTCTCGCCCCTGGTGAACAGGGCAGAACCGTGCGCCCTGGGCAGAATGCCCACCTCGCAGGAGATGGGACGAACCTCGTCGAACCGCCGGCCGTCGATCCGCTGTTTCTGGTGGACGATCCGCTCCCGCATGAGCCGCTTTTTGTAGGCACTCAGAAGATCGGCAATCTCGCCTTCCCGCCCCTCATACTCCTCCCCGAGGGCTGCCTGGACCTCTTCCTGCAGACGATCGAAGCGTTCTCCCCGTTCCATCTTGGCCGGGGTGGTAATGACCTCCTCCATGCCCTCGGCTGCCAGGGACTCGACCCGCTCCCTCAGAGTATCGTCTGCCGGGGGGACTGTCACCTCCCGTTTCGGTCTGCCAACCTCCTCACGGAGCCGGTTCTGCAGTTCGATGATGGGCTGAATTCCCTGGTGAGCGAAGAAGATGCCTTCCAGAACAATGTCTTCGCTCAGCTCGGCAGCCCGCCCCTCGACCATGACCACGGACTCCGCTGTTCCGGCCACCACCAGATTCATGGCCGAGTCTTCCAACTGGCTCCTGGTGGGATTGAGCACATACTGGCCATCGATATAGCCCACCCTGGCAGCGGCCACCGGGCCTTCCCAGGGGATATCGGAAATCGCCAGGGCTGCCGAGGATCCGTTCATGGCCAGGATATCCGGATCGATCTCCTTGTCAGCGGAAAAGACCGTGATGATGACCTGGGTCTCACTCATGTACCCTTTGGGAAACAATGGTCTGAGCGGCCGGTCAATGAGCCGGCAGGTCAGGACCTCCTTTTCGCTCGGCCTGCCGATTTCCCGTCGGAAATAGCTGCCCGGGATACGCCCGGCCGCATACATCCGTTCCTGGTATTCGATGGTCAGGGGCAAGAACCCCATATCCTTGGTCTTCTTTTCAGCTACCGCCGTCACCAGAACCATGGTATCCCCGCAGGAAACCACCACCGAACCGTTAGTCTGTCTTGCCAGTTTGCCGGTCTCGAACACCATGCTCCGGTCACCGACATTGACTTCCAACTTCTTGTACATACAAACTCCTCTTCCGAAATCTTCGGATCATCATGTCGGGAAATCACACCCCGTACAGGTTCTGCCATGATGCCCGGCACCGGCTCTGCAGAGTCTCCTCACAAAGGCACAAAAAACACCAAGGCAGTGCTTTCTTCCCTTGGCCTTTTTTGTGTCTTTGTGGCTTGCGCCGCAAAACACAGAACCAGTATCCAGACAACTCATGGAAACCACCAGGTTCAGCTTTCCCTGTTCTTGTTTTCTGGACAGCAGGCTGGATCCGCCTGACCGGAAGCGGTGGAGCTCTCCACCGCTTCCCTGTCCCGGGTTTCCGGTTATCTCATTATTTTCTGATACCAAGCGCCTTGATCACCTTCCGGTACCGCTCGACATCCTTCTTCTTCAGGTACCGCAGCAGACTGCGGCGCTGGCCGACAAGCTTCAGCAGGCCGCGCCGCGAATGGTGATCCTTGGCATGCACCTTGAAATGCTCGGTCAGATACTTGATCCGGTCTGTCAGCAAGGCGATCTGTACCTCCGGCGAACCGGTATCATTATCGTGGGTTTTGAACTGTTCAATAATTTCTTTCTTTTTTGCTGCACTCTGTGCCACGACATACCTCCAAATTGATTCCTTCCGCTACCAGCAAAGCCTGTTTTCCCCTCAGCCTCGACTGGAGTCTGGATACCACTGTTCCTTGGTCGGGATCAGAGGGAATGATCCCGGGAACAGCCAAAAACACTAACCGTCAGCCAACTCGGGAGACGGCTCCCCGGACAGGAACGCCCGGGCCTCTGCCACGGTTATCATCCCGGCCAGCAGACGGGCAAGCCCGTCCTTTTCCTGCAACAGGTCCACAGGCACGGCATTCTCCACCGAAAAACAGCCGCTCACCGTACGGCGCAGGCCAATGAGGTGGGCCCCGCAGCCCAGCTCCTCGCCGATCTCTGCCGCCAGTACCCGGACATAGGTGCCACGGCTGCAGACGACACGGACGTGGAGCTGTTGCCGCTTCTGGTCGTAATCCCGGCAGTGCAGGGAAAAGACCTGGATCTCCCGGGGCTCTTTCGTTATCAGTATACCCTGGCGGGCATAATGATAAAGCGGCTTGCCCCGAAACTTGGCTGCCGAATACGGCGGTGGGGCCTGCATCCTGGTGCCGACGAATCCAGCCAGGCAATCCTCGATCCTGTCGAGGCTCAGGAGCGGCACAGGACGCCTGCGAACAACCTCCCCCTCCGGATCCTGGGTGTCGGTCTCCACCCCCAGCTGCAGGCAGGCCTCATACACCTTGTGGCCGGCCATGAACCGGTCGATCATCCGTGTTGCCGGCCGACCGGCACAGACCACGAGCAGGCCGGTGGCAAAGGGATCAAGGGTACCGGCATGGCCCACCTTTTTCATCCCCAGGAGACGACGGACCAGCCGCACCACTGCAAAAGAACTGATTCCGGCCGGTTTATCAACCAGAAAAACCCCTGCTGCAAACGGCTGGCCGTCGACGATGACCGGCTGCCGTTTCCCGGCCGCCATGTCAGGCTGCCAGTTCTTCCCGGAGGACCGGCAGCAGGATCTCCTGGACCTCGTCCAGCGTATGCCTGTGCATGCGGAACCCGGCCGCATTCCGGTGTCCGCCTCCTCCGAACCTGTTCGCCACCCTGGCCACGTTGCAGTCTCCCTTGGCCCGAAGACTGACCGTAACCAGGTCTTCTCCACTCTCCTTGAGGAAGCAGGCTACCCGAACACTGTCCACCGACCTGGGAAGATTGATGAAATTTTCAGTATCCTCCAGGGTGCAGCCACAGCTTCTGAGCATCTCCCGGGTCACCCGGATGGCGGCAATGGCGTCATCGGCAAAGGTCTCCAGGGTGGCCAGAACCTGCTGCATGAGGTGGAGCCGTCCCAGGGAAAAATTGTCATGCAGGTTTCGGGAGATCTCTTCCGGCCGCACGCCGGCCTCGAGGAGGGATGCGGCCACCTGGAAAGTATGGCTGCTGGTGGCCTCGTATTTGAACGAACCGGTATCGGTCACAATGGCCACATAGAGACAGGAAGCCGCCCGCAGGGAGAGTCGCAGGCCCAGGGCTGTGATCAGATCAAAGATCATTTCACCGGTGGAGGAACGGTGCGGCTCGATCCAGGCCAGGTCGCCGAAGCCATCGTTGCCCTGGTGATGATCGATGACCACAAAGGGATGAATCTGCAACAGCCTGGACCCACTTTTTCCCAGCCGCTTCAGATCACCGCAATCCAGACTGATCCCCAGGACATCCTCACCGGCGTTCCGTGCTATCCCGCATACCTGGTCAAGATCGGTGACCACCCGGTCGCTGTCCGGCAAAAAACGATAGAGATGGGACACGGGTTCCTCCAGGTAGCGAATCACCGTCTTACCCATGGATTCCAGCATATCCGCCAATCCCAGCAAAGATCCCAGGGCATCGCCATCCGGGTTGACGTGCGTGGCCAGAATCACGGTGTTCTTTTCCCGGATCAGGTTGACCAGAGACTCCTGCCAGTCTCTCATGCCTTCTCCTCCCGGTGGATCTGGGCAAAGAGCTCTTCCAGCCGTTCCATTTCCTCGTTATGGCGGTCCTGGAAAAAAATCAGTTCGGGGGTGTAGCGGAGATTGATGCTTGCGGCCAGGTGACTGCGAAAAAATCCCCTGGCCCGCTCCATGGCCGACCGCACCCCATTTTCATTTCCTCCCTCGGGAACAGCATAGTAGACCTTGGCCCGTTTCAGGTCTGGAGCCACCTCAACCAGGGTAATGGTCACCCCTCCAAGGCGAGGATCCCGGACGCGCTGCAGCAGGAGCAGCGACAGCTCGTTTCTGATGGCCTCGGCCACCCGTTTGGGCCGGGAGCTTGCCGGCCGCCCAAGGCCGGGCAGCGAAAAGTTGAAATCCATCCTGTCTACAGTTTCGCCTCCACCTCTTCCATAACAAAGGCCTCCAGGGTGTCGCCTATCTTGATGTCATTGAAGTTTTCCACCCCGACACCACATTCGTAGCCTGTCTGCACCTCCTTGACATCGTCCTTGAACCGTCGAAGCGAAGCTATGGTACCCGTATAGACGACGACACCGTCCCGGATGACCCGGACCTTGGCATTCCGTTCCATCTTTCCGTCCACCACGAAACAGCCGGCAATGGTGCCCACCTTGGGAACGGAAAAGGTCTCCCGCACCTCGGCCGTACCGATGACCCGTTCCTCGTATTCCGGTTCCAGCATGCCCACCATGGCCTTTTCGATATCCTCCAGGGCGTGATAGATGACGTCGTAGGAGCGAATGGTTATCCCCTCTCTTTCGGCCAGCTCCTTAACCTTGACCGAGGGCCGGACGTTGAAGCCGATGATGATGGCGTCCGAGGCAGCTGCCAGGTGGACATCGTTTTCCGTTATGGTGCCGGTTCCCTCGTGCAGGACACGTACCCTGATGGCATCGGTGGAAAGCTTCTCGGCCGCCTGGCCAAAGGCCTGCAGGGTGCCCTGCACATCGGCCCGGAGGACGACCCGGAGCTCTTTCATGTCCTGTTCGGCCATCTTCTCGAACAGGTTGTCCAGCGACACCTTGGAGGCAGAAGCCAGTTCCGACTCCCTGGCCTTCAGCTGACGGGCATGGGAGACAGACTTGGCCATCTTCTCGTCCGTGACCACGATGAACTCGTCACCGGCCTGGGGCACGCCGGAGAGGCCCTGGACCTCCACCGGAATGGAAGGCCCGGCCTCCTTGACCTTGGTCCCCCGGTCGTTGGTCAGGGACCTGACCTTGCCGCTGTACATTCCGGCGACAAAGTAATCACCCACCTTGAGGGTTCCTTCCTGGACGAGCACGGTGGCCACCGGGCCCCGGCCCTTATGGAGTTGGGCCTCGATGACCGTCCCCTTGGCCCGCCGCTCGGCATTGGCGGTGAGCTCGAGAATTTCTGCCTGCAACTGGATATTTTCCAGCAAATTCTCGATACCGATGTTCTTCTTGGCCGAAGTCTCGCAGTAAATGGTATCTCCGCCCCACTCTTCAGGTATGAGGCCGAATTCTCCCAGCTCCCGCTTGACCCGCTCCGGATCGGCGTTATCCTTGTCGATCTTGTTGACAGCCACCACGATGGGCACGTCGGCGGCCTTGGCATGGGCAATGGCCTCCCTGGTCTGATCCATGACCCCGTCGTCGGCAGCCACTACCAGGACGACGATATCGGTCACCTTGGCCCCCCGGGACCGCATCTCGGTAAAGGCGGCATGACCGGGGGTATCGACAAAGGTGATATCGCCGGATGGCGCCTGGACGTGATATGCACCGATATGCTGGGTGATGCCGCCCGCCTCGCCCTCGGCCACATCGGTTTTCCGGATGGCGTCAAGGATAGAGGTCTTGCCGTGGTCGACATGGCCCATGACGGTCACCACCGGCGGCCGGGGAAGCTGCTCGCCACCTTCTTCCTGCTCCTGCAGCTGCATGATTCCCAGTTCTTCGGTCATCCCCTGGGTCACGTCATAGCCGAAATCTGCTGCCACCAGAGTAGCGGTATCGAGATCCAGGGCCTGGTTTACCGTGGCCATCACCCCCAGTCCCATGAGCTTGGCGATGATCTCGTTGGCCTTGATCCCCATCCGCTTGGCCAGGTCACCAACCGATATGGTTTCAAAGACCTTGATTCGCTTCTTGATGGCCTTGGTCTCGGCGACCGGGGTAGGGGCCGCTGCCTCCTTTTTCCCCTTCTCTTTCTTTTTCCGGGATTTTCTTGGCCGGATATACTCGATATCCCCGTCTGCGGCAAAACCCATTCGCTGCCGTCCCTTGCGCGAGGCCTTGCCAGGCTTCTTCAGTCTACCACCAGGTGCGGACTTGATGGCCACCACCCGCTTGCCCCGTTTCTTTCCCTTGCCGGGATGGCCAGTGTCCACCACCACCTCCAGGGCCTGATCGCCGCCATGCTCCACGCCCTGCCTACCAGCCTTGCGCCGTGGCGCGGGCCGCTGTTCCTCCACCGGGATTTCGACCCGGCCGACAATCCTGGCCAGGCTCCTGGGACGCTTCGGTTGCTTCTTGGCAGCCGCTTCGGACCGGGTCGTCTCCTGATCAAGAGACTCGGGCCCTGCCGAAGGCTGTTTTTCATCCTCTTCCAGCGGCTTTTCCTCTTTCGCCTCTCCTGCTGCTATCGGCTCTTCAACGGTCTCGGCCGGCTGCTCCTCTCCAGTCCGGGGCTGCTCTTCCTCCGACGGGGCCTCCCGGAACCCTTCCTCGCCAGCCTCAGGCGCTGGTGCAACCGGAACACCTGTCTCCTGCCGTTCCGCCTCTGCCGGAACAACCGTCTCCTCCGCGCCAGCCGGTTCCTCCACACGAGCATCAGCAGCGCGTTGAGCCGTCTCGGCCTGCTCGATCTCCTCCTGCTTTCTGGCGAGCTCTTCCTTCTGGGCCTTGGAGCGGCGGCGCACCACCGTGGTGGCCTTTCTCCTGATCACAGTCGTCCGTTTCTTTCTGTCGATCTTCTTCTCGATCACCTCGCTGGCGGCCTGGTCCAGGACCTTGCGACGGATATCGGCCGCCATGTCATCATCGACCGTGGAGCTGTGGCTCTTGATCGGATAGCCCAGTTCAATCAGTCTATCGGCCAGTTCCTTGCTTTTCAGACCGGCCTCTTTGGCCAGTTCATAAATGCGGACCCTGCTCATCAATTACTCCCGTCCTTGTTACTCGTCAGAACCGGCGGCGAAAAGCCCGTTCCAATATCTTTTTATTCTTTTCCAATCGTTGCCGACAGTCAACATTCGAACAGCAATAGACCCCTCTGCCGGCCATCTTCTGCCCAGGATCCTCGACAACCATGCCCTGCCTGCAGACGAGGCGGACAAGCGTTCTCTTCGGGGCCTTCCGGCCACAGGCCCTGCATGTCCGGATCGGTATATGGCCCGTTCCATCATCAGGCCGCTTCCGGACCGTCTCCATGGCCCTTTTCAGCCTTTTCTTCGTCGGCCTGCGGATCGTCTGCCCCGGTTTCCTCCTTGTCGACAGGATCAGCACTGTCGTCTTCCGCTGCTGGTTCTTTTTCGGACGCCGGGGCAAAGAGTGCCTCTGCATCGCTATAAACGGGCGGCTCCACCTCGGCAGCCAGTCTCTTCAGCTCCAGGGCCTGCTCTTCGTCGACTCTGGCCAGGGCCATGAGCTGCTCGGTCTCCATTTCGGCCAGTTTGACCGAGGAGGAAATACCGGCACCTAACAGCTTGTCCGCCAGGTTCTCATTGATCCCCTCAACGGCCAGAAGGCTCTGATATCCCGGATCCTCGAGATTGTCATACCGGCTTTGACTCTTGACGTCAATACGCCAGCCCATGAGCCTGGAGGCCAGGCGGACATTCTGGCCCTGCCGGCCGATGGCCAGGGAAAGCTGGTCATCGGGTACCACCACCAACAGGGAATGATTTTCCTCGTCCACGATGACAAAATTCACTTCCGCAGGTGCCAGGGCATTGTAGACATACTTGGCCGGATCCGGACTCCAGGGGACGATGTCGATCCGCTCTCCCTGCAGTTCCTGCACCACATTCTGGACGCGGGAGCCCTTCAGGCCAACACAGGCTCCAACCGGATCCACGTCGGACTCCAGGGAAGAGACAGCGATCTTTGCCCGGAAACCCGGTTCCCGGCTAGCCCCCATGATTTTGACGATGCCTTCGGCAATCTCCGGGACCTCGAGCTCAAAGAGTTTGACGAGAAACTCGTTGCAGGTCCGGCTCAGCACCAGCTGGGAATCGCGGCTGTCCTGCCGCACTTCCTGGAGATAGGCCCTGATCCGGTCCCCCTGCTTGAAAGACCGTTTGGGGATCTGGCCCTCCCGGGGAAGGATGGCATCTGTCCTGCCGAGATTGACAATCATGTTTCCCCGCTCAAACCGTTGCACGATCCCGTTGACGATGGAGCCCTCCCGATCCCGGAACATCTCGTAGATCACCTCTCGCTCGGCATCACGCATCCGATGAATAATCACCTGCTTGGCAGACTGGGCGGCGATCCGGCCCAGTTCGCCGATATCCTCCATCTTCTCGCCCAAATCATCGCCCAGCTCCACTTCGGGATCGAGCCGCCTCGCCTCCTCCAGAGAAATCTCGGTTTCCTCGTCAACGACCTCTTCCACAACTGTCCGGTACTGAAAGACCTCGATCTCTCCCAGTTCCTCGTTGAACTGGACTTCTATATCGCGCCGGCTGCCATATTTCTTCCTGACAGCGGAACGAACAGCCTCTTCGATGGCATCCACCAACAGTGCACGATCGATCCCCTTGTCCCGGCAGATCTGATCAAGTATACGTTTCAAATTTTCGGTTCCCAACATTGTCTCACTCCACCTGTACCGGCACCGCAGGAAGCCGGCAACGGTCTCCGGTTTACTTCTGCTCTGTTCTCAAACTATTCCAAGGTCAATCGTGCCCGATCTATGGCGGACAGGGCAAAACATCTCCGTTTGCCCTCCACCGCCAATACCACGGCTGTATCCTCCACTCCTTCCAGAATGCCCACAAAAACCCGCTGGCCATCCACAGGCTCCCGCAGCCTGATGCGGGCCTTTCTGCCGGTAAAACGGACAAAGTCTGCCTCTTTCCTGAGCGGACGTTCCAGACCGGGGGACGAGACCTCCAGGTGATACCTATGGCTGATCAGGTCTTCCACCTCCAGATAGCTGCTCATTTCCCGACTTACAGCAGCGCAGTCGTCTACGGTCACGCCTCCCGGCTTGTCTATGTAGAGACGCAATACCCAGCCATGACGTTCCCGCCGAAACTGGACCTCCACCAGCTCCATGCCGAAATCGGCCAGCAATCCCTCCGCAAATCCTTCAACCGTCCTGACTACCCGTTCTTCAGCTGGCTCCACTAGTTGTAACCACTTGTTTTAAAAAAAATTCGTACAGGATATTGTCCTGAAAAAAGCAATAAAAAAAGCGGGCACGGCAGCCCACTTCTCGCACATCGGCTTCCCGATGTATGGCTCGTTGCCACCCGGCTGTGGCCTGCGGTGGCGAGTCGACCAGTGACGAATGGAGCGGGCAACGGGGCTCGAACCCGCGACCCCAAGCTTGGGAAGCTTGTGCTCTGCCAACTGAGCTACACCCGCCCGTCAACTCTGAAATAGAAATTTTATAGTTTCCTTTCCATTTTGTCAAGAAACATCGTCCTGATTATTCAGTTGGTGCAGGGGGTAGGGGGGTAGCCAACAGACTATTAGCGGACAATCTGCTCGCTCCAGAGCCTGGCCATGTTCCGGTATCCGGCTCCATTGGGGTGCAGGTTGTCGGAGAACTGATTTTGGTGATTTTTGAAGTAGGTATAGAAGTCTGGCGGGACAACGCCGATGCTATTTTTTTCCACCAGCTCGTCAATGACAACATTGTATTCCCTGATCCGCCTGTTTACCTCTGCCTGGTCGGGATCAGAAAACCTCTGGCTAAGCGAGCTGTCACCCAGGGCAATGGGCACCTTGGCCAGCAGGACCTGCCGACCGGCTCGGAGCACAGCAGTGATGATCTGCTGGAGATTATCCTTGAACGAACCAGTGTACCCTTCTTCTCCAGGCTCCAGTCCCGTACCGCTCGGCACCTGCATGGTGGGGAGCGCATCATTTGTGCCGTACTGGATGAGAAAATGGGTGGCCTTGGGGTGAAGATTCAAAAGAGCGACTATCCGCCTGGCCCCGTCATGGGAAGAGGCGCCGCCGACCCCTTCGTTGACCAAGGTGTGAGGATATCCCAGGGCAGCGGTGAGAAGATCATTCAGGACCGGGCCATATCCTCCTTGGGCATGAAGTTGCTCACCAAACGGGATCCAGCCGCCATACCTGTCTCGTCCATCAGCAGAGATGTTGTCCGAGCTGTCGTCATCCTTGTACCCTGCCGTAATACTGTCACCCACCAGGACATAATAGTCTCCCACGCCGAAACCTATCCAGTCAGAGGCCTGTACATTACCCCTATTGTCCACAGCCTCCACCAGCAGGCTATGTTCTCCCCGGTTGAGACCATCCAGAGCCAGACAGACATACCCTGCCTCGGAACAGGGCGTTCCATAGCGGGGATTCCCATTGCTGTTATCCAGAATGAACCTGACTGTCCAGTCGGCCGGTATGTTGTAGGACAAGACCCGTGCCATGACCGTGGCCGACGTCTCCAGCCCTTTGTCCTGCGGGGAAACGATCTGCAGCCTGGGCCGAATATCGGAGTGGTAGACCAGCCTGACGGCATCTGCCCGCACCAGGCCGGAGGGTATGTTGTACAGTTGCAAACTCGCATTGCCCGGGGCAAAGAGAAAGGCTCCCAGACTGGTGAATTCCGTTCCACCACCCAGACGATGATCGAGACGGAAGCGTCCCCGTTCCACGCCATTGTTGAACACCGTGTACGGGGCTTCCCAGGAAAAGGAATACCAGCCGGCCGGGCCGGCAGGACTGTAACAGGAGGCATTGTCAAAGGCCGGCCAGTGGACCAGAATCTCGTAGACACCAAACTGTTCCACCGGAAAACTCCAGGTGGCTGCACCATCACAGTTCCCCTCCCTGCCAAGGAGATATCGTGAGCCTACAAAATCACATCCGTCCGGACTGCTCTCCCAGCCCCACCAGGTTGTGGTGGAGAATCCATTGCTCTCGTCATCGATCAGTTGTTCACCCGATTCACCTTGGTCAACAAATACGTACACCTGCGCCGGAGTGGCATCGGCCAGGCCATGGGAATCGGTCACGGTCAGGGTCACCAGGTACTGGCCTGCGCTGGGATATACATGCGGCGGTGGATCCTGGGCCGTGGAGTCCACTGTCCCGTCTCCATCGAAGTCCCAGGCATAAGAAAGAGCATCGCCGTCCGGGTCTGTCCCGATGCCGGCAAAGTCGACGGCTTGATCCCTGCTGACCAGGATGTTCCCGGAAGGCGCGGTGATGGTGGATTCCGGAGGTGAATTCACCATCACCGTAACCGTGGCCGGATCAGGATCGGCCAGGTTGCGGGAGTCCGTGACCGTGAGACTGACCTGGTAACGTCCTGCACGGGGAAACATCACCGGGCCTGGATCCCGGGTATCGGCCGCAGGAATGGCAGGATCACCAAACTCCCAGTGATACCGAAGGGGGACGTGGTTTTCCGGATCAATTCCATGACCGCTGAAGACAACCTGCCCACCCGGATTCACCACTATCTCGCCAGCAGGCAAATCAATAAACCCGTCCGGTGGATAGTTGACATGGACCGTCACCTCGGCAGGACTCGGATCCGCTACCCCTTTGCCGTCGGTTACCGTAAAACGAACCTGGTAGATGCCGGATTCATCGAACCTGACAACACCAGGATCCTCCTCGCTCGATACCGGAATACGCGGTGTGCCGAACTCCCAGTGATAGGTGAGAGGCAGATGATTTTCCGGATCCTCCCCTGTGCCAGTGAAAAACACCGGTTCACCGGGATTGACAAGCAGGCCGTCGGCCGGACTGTCAATGCGGCTTTCCGGAGCACGGTTGTCCAGGACAGTCACCCGGACCGTTGCCGGACTTGGATCCGGCTCACCCTCGGCGTCGGTCACCAGCAAGGTCACCAGATGGGTTCCCGGCCTGTCGAAAACCACCAGGCCGGGATCCTCTTCCCAGCAATCGTCTACTCCGGCAGAACCAAAGTTCCAGTGGTAGGAGAGTACATCACCGTCAGGATCCATTCCTGACCCTGCAAACTCCACGGGGCAGCCCAGGCAGACCGTTGTCTCTGCTGACGGTTTGTCGATGATGCCGTTCGGCGGCTCATTGTTCTCCTGGAGAAGATAGACGATGACCCGAAGAACGGCCGGCGGAAGAGAGCCGCCTGCCCCGTCCGGACCGTCGGCTGCAGACCGGGCAGAAGCAGCCGGTGCCGCCAGGTAAAACATCCAGAGCAAAACGATGCAGCACGCCCTGAAAATACATTTTCTTGACAAGGCGGCCAGACATTCCAAGATGATTCGCATCACGTCGTTTATGACCAGGAGTTTTCGAAAGCACAACTAACCCGGCCGACCTTCCGGATAACAGGAAAATACATAGTTTTTCCCGGAACAATCAGGTAGAACAGACCAACAAGACTCCTAACAAAAGCTTTTTATTGCAAAAACCGTTCCTTTTCGAGGTTGCATAGGAAATAAACCGGTCAGGCCGGAATGGAGCCTTGACCACTGGCACGCAATTTACCGAATCCCCCCGGACAGGGGAAAGAGAACCAGGGAAAATCCTTGCGTGCAAAATTGAATTTGTTAAACAGGATATTCTGGTATAGTGACAAAATTCGACCTCTGGTTGTGCAAGGCGCCGCCAAGACGATTTTCAACCTGAAAACAGCGATCCATGTGCCCTTTCAAATCCACCCGCTTATTGCCCATTCTCTTTGTCCTGCTCCTTTTTCCGCCAAGGGGGAAAGCGACTGATCCGCCGGTTGTCTGGACCGTTCAGAAGGCGGTCCGCTATGCCCTTGAACATAACCCGGATGCCCGCATCGTCCGGCACCGGATCCAGGCAGCCGGGGCTGCCGTCCGGCAGGCACAGGCAGCCTTCTACCCCCGCCTCAGTCTCAGCGGTGGATACAGCCGCACGGACAACCCCATGTACTCATTTGGCAATATACTCAACCAACAGGTCTTTTCCCCGGCCATCGACTTCAATGATCCCGGTGTCAGCGACGACCTGAACCTGACCGCTTCCCTGCACTACAATCTTTACAGCGGCGGCGGAGACCGGGCCGCCTTGGATGTCAACCTGGCCCGGGAGCAGGCGGCACGCTGGCAGGAGCAGTCTGTTCGGGCTTCATTGAGTTTTGCCGTGGTCCAGACTTTCTTTACCATACTCCAGGCCAGCGAGACCGTAGAGGCCCGTCTTTCAGCGATCAGGGCCATCGAAGCCTCCCTGGAGGCGGCGCGGGCCCGCTATGAGGCCGGTGACCTGCTCAAGGCGGACCTTCTCAACCTGGAAGTCCAGTTGGCCAGAGCCAGGGAAAACCGTATCCAGGCGAGCCATTCCCTGGAGTTGGCCAAGCGGGGCCTGCTCAATATCCTCGGCCTCAGGCAGGGGATGATCAGTATCGATACCGGGGCCGGCTGCTGTCAGATCGTCCCCTCGGAGAGCGACTTCAGCCGCCGGCCCGAACTGGCCAGGGCAAAATCCTCAATCCAGGCTGCGGAGAGGGAACTGGATCGTGCCCTGGCCAGTCGCTATCCCCGGGCCGACTTGTTTGGCTCCTGGCAGGTGGACAAGGGGTTCGAGTATGAACATGGTTCCAGCGATTCCTGGCTGGCCGGCATCCGGATCGACTATACCTTGTTTGACGGTGACCGAACCCAGGCTGCCATCGCCGCTGCCCGGGCAGAACTGGCCAGGGCAAGAGAAGAGTATCGCAAACTGGAACTCGCCCTGGGGTTGGAGGTGGAAAAGGCCCGGCTCGGCCTGGCTCAGGCCGAGGAGCGACTCCAGGTGACAGCCAAGATGGTCGAAGTGGCCGAGGAGAGCGCCAGACTGTCCAGAGAACGGTTTCGCCAAGGGGTCATTCTCTCCTCCGAGCTCATCGACGTGGAAAACCGGCTCACCGACGCCCTGCTCAGACAGACCATGGCCAGGGCCGCCCGTCGGATCGCGGTGGCAGACCTGCGCCGCTCGCTGGGCCTGCCACAGTTTCCGGAAGAGACATTTCCACCATCCCCCCAAACCGAGAGTCAGCCATGAAACAGATCCTTCTCCTGCTGTACATCCTCTGTGTCGTTCCAGTTTCGTCCCAGGCGGAAGAATCGTCTCTTCCCGGAAAGCAGGAACCGGTCCTGGTAAAGGTCTGGCAGGCCGCGCCAGAGGAAATCCCCTCGGCCATCGAACTGGTGGGCACGATACAGGCAGTGAACCGGGCCGCCATAGCCGCCAAGGTGAGCGGCACCATTGTGGAAATTCCGGTGGTCCTCGGGTCACAGGTGACCAAGGGCGACACCCTGGTCCGCATATCGGCCGAGGAGATCTCCGCCAAACTCCTCCAGGCACAGGCCCAGCTCAACCAGGCCAGACGCAACCTGGCCAGAGAGGAAAAATTGCTCAAAAAACACGCATCCACCCCGGAGACCGTCAAGTCGCTCCAGGATATGGTCCGTGTGGCTGAGGCCGGTTACCGGGAGGCGAAGACCATGCTGGACTATACCACGATCACCGCCCCCTTTTCCGGGGTCATCACCGCCAAGACAGCCCATGTCGGCGACCTGGCCACCCCGGGAATCCCGCTGCTCTTTCTCGAGGATCCCGGCCGACTCCAGGTGGTCACCGCTGTGCCGGCAAGTCTTTTGGTTCGTCTCCACCGGGAAGACGAGGTCCGGGTACAGGTTCCCGCTGCAGACCTGGAAGTGAAAGGGCGCGTTGCCGAGGTGGCGCCGACAGCGGATCCCGCATCGCGGACCGGGGCGGTGAAGATCGACATCCCGGTCTCGGACCGGCTCCGCTCCGGACTGTTCGCCCGGGTCGGCTTCCCCGGAGAGACGACAACCTCCCTGTTCGTCCCTGCCCCGGCTGTCAGCCGCTTCGGTCAGATGGAGCGGGTCTTCGTCCTTGCAGACGGCAAGGCCAGACTCCGCCTGGTACGCAGTGGTCTCCGCCTTCGGGACCAGGTGGAGATCCTGGCAGGAATCGAGCCGGGTGAAGGGGTCATCCTAGCGCCGGTCCACCTGACCGATGGCCAGCCGGTAAGGGTGCAACCATGAAGGATGGCAGCCTGAAGCCCGGATTTGCCGGACGGCTGGCCGCCGGATTCGTCGACTCCAAGCTCACCCTCCTGGGAATCGTCGCTTCGCTCCTTTTGGGTGTGCTGGCCGTATACCTGTTGCCCCGGGAGGAGGAGCCGCAGATCAAGGTCCCCATGATCGACGTCATGGTGGCCATGCCCGGCGCCACCCCCAGGGAGGTGGAACAGCGGGTCTCCATTCCCATGGAAAAACTGCTCTACGAACTCCCGGGCATCGAGTACATCTATTCCACTTCCATGTCCGGCCAGAGTCTGCTGGTGGCCCGCTTCTACGTAGGCGAGAACCTGGAGGATTCCATTGTCCGGCTGAACCAGAAACTCCAGACCAACTTCGACCGGATCCCGCACGGCGTCTCGCCGCCCCTCATCAAACCACATACCATCGACGATGTCCCGGTGCTGGCCCTCACCTTTCATTCCAGCCGCTATGACCACTATACCCTGCGCCGGCTGGCTGCCCAGGTTGAGGATGCCATCAAGAGTATCTTCGAGGTGGCCGAAACCCGGATCATCGGCGGAACCAGACGACAGGTGCGCATTCTCTTCGATCCCCTGGAGCTGGCTGCCCGCAACCTGAGCGTGGCCCAGCTGGTGCCGCGCCTCCAGGAGGCCAACCGCCAGTCCCGTTCCGGCGTCCTCCTCTCCACGAACCGGGAGATGATCCTGCAGACAGGCACCTTTCTGGAATCTGCCAGGGAGATCGGCCGGGTCGTGGTGGGCGTCTTCGACAACCGGCCCGTCTACCTGGACGAGGTGGCAGAGATCATCGACGGGCCGGAAGAACCGTCCACCTATGTTCTGCATGGCAGCCGGGAACTGGCAGAACCCGAAGCAGCCGTCACCCTGTCCGTGGCCAAGCGGCCCGGTGCGAATGCCGTCCATGTGGTCGAGGCGGTGCTTGCCAAGGTGGAAGATCTGAAAGGCACCCTCATTCCTGAGGAGGTGAGCGTAAGCGTAAGCCGTGACTATGGCGAGACCGCGGCAGAGAAATCCAATGAACTGCTCCTCCACATGGGCATCGCGGTCTTCGGCGTTGCCCTGCTCATCCTCTTCTTCCTGGGCTGGCGGGAGTCGATCATCGTTATGCTGGCCATCCCGTCCACCCTTTCCCTGACCCTGCTTCTCTTCTATCTCTACGGCTATACCCTCAACCGGATAACCCTCTTCGCCCTGATCTTCTCCATCGGCATTCTGGTCGACGATGCCATCGTGGTGGTGGAAAACATCGTCCGGCACATGCGGCTGCCGGCCAATGCGGACAGGCCGCTTCGGGACATCGCCGTGGAGGCGGTCATCGAGGTGGGGAATCCCACCATCCTGGCCACCTGGGCCGTCATCGCCGCCATTCTGCCCATGGCCTTTGTCGGCGGACTCATGGGTCCCTACATGCGGCCCATTCCAGTGGGTTCCTCGGCCGCCATGGTCATCTCCATGCTCATCGCCTTCACAGTCACCCCCTGGGCCGCCATCCGCATCCTTCGCCGGAAATGCAGCCAGCGGGAATGTACGGTGGAGCCGGAAGACCGTGACACCGATCATGCCCCAGATGACATCTTCACCCGCCTCTATCACCGGATCATGGATCCACTCCTTGCCCATGCCGGCTATCGGCTGCTCTTTTTCGTGATGATCACCGGGCTGCTGCTGGCAAGCTGTTCCATGATCTATTTCGGCCTGGTCAAGGTGAAGATGCTGCCCTTTGACAACAAGTCGGAATTCCAGATCATCCTGGACATGCCCGAGGGTTCCACCCTGGAGCAGACCGTCCGGGTTGCCAGGGAAATGGCCGTGGCTGCCAGCCGGGAGCCCGAGGTGGTGAATTACCAGATTTATGCGGGCACGGCTGCCCCCTACAACTTCAACGGCCTGGTCCGTCATTACTTTCTCCGCTCCGGGCCCACTGTGGCCGATATCCAGCTCAACCTGCTGCCCAAGGGACGACGTGACCGGCAAAGTCACGAAATCGCCGGCCGGGTCCGTCCGGCTGTGACCGCCATTGCCCGCAGGTATGGCGCCGCCGTGGCCGTGGCCGAGGTTCCTCCCGGGCCGCCGGTCCTCCAGACCCTGGTGGCCGAGATCTACGGTCCGGACGATGAGCAGCGGGTGCGCCTGGCCAAACGGGTGAAGCAGATATTCGAATCCACACCCGGTGTGGTGGACGTGGACTGGTACCGGGAAGAGGAACGGAGCAAAAAAATCCTTACCGTGGACAAGGAAAAGGCGGCCCTCAACGGTATCTCCGAGGCAGAGATAACCCGGACGGTTGAGCTGGCCCTCAAGGGCCTGTCCATCGACCTCTTCCATGTGCCCACTGACAAGGAACAGGTCGAGATCATCCTTCAGCTGCCGCTGCACCGCCGGGCCAGAATCGAGTCCATCCTGGACATCAGCCTCCGGCCGGACCGCAATCCGCAGGCCCCTCTGGTGCCGCTGCGCGAGCTGGTCAGAATCCGGGAGGCCCCGGTCGAGCAAGCCATCTACCGGAAGAACCTCAAACCGGTCATCTATGTGACCGGCGACGTGGCCGGTGAAGTGGAGAGCCCGGTATATGCCATCCTGGACATGAACCGCAAGCTGCGGGCCATCGACATGCGCCGCTACGGATCTGCAGAGGCCGGGCTGGCGATCTACAACCTGAACCAGCCGTTTTCCGACACAGAACCGGCCATGAAATGGGACGGCGAGTGGCACATCACCCTGGAGGTCTTCCGTGACCTGGGCATGGCCTTTGCCGCGGTCATGGTCCTGATCTACATGCTCATGGTAGGCTGGTTCAGGGACTACCTGACCCCGGTTGTGGTGATGACCGCCATCCCCTTTTCCCTGATCGGCATTCTGCCTGCTCACTGGGCATTCGGCGCCTTTTTCACCGCCACCTCCATGATCGGTTTCATGGCCGGTGCAGGGATCGTAGTCCGCAACTCCATCATCCTCATAGATTTCATCGAGCTGCGTCTCAGCCATGGCCTGAGCCTGGCCGAGGCAGTGGTGGAGGCCGGAGCGGTCCGCTTCCGGCCCATGCTGCTCACGGCCCTGGCCGTGGTGGTGGGAGCGGCGGTGATCCTCGCCGACCCCATCTTCCAGGGACTTGCCATTTCCCTGATGTTCGGTGAAATCGCCTCGCTGCTCATCAGCAGGATGGCCGTGCCGGTTCTCTACTTCATGCTCAAGAAACAGTAACCATGGTCCGGTCCAGGCGGCGGAGGAAAAAAGAGCCCCTTGTTCTTGTGGCCACCTGCGCGGCAGGCTTGGAAGAACTGGTCGCCGAAGAGATTCGGGGCTTTGCCGCCAGCGGCGTGACAGTGTACCCCGGCGCGGTGACCTGGCAGGACCGGACCGTGGCATCAGCATACCGGGCCTGTCTCTGGTCCAGGTTCGCCTCCAGGATACTTCTTTCTCTGGCATCCTTTCCGGCGCCGGATCCGGATGCTGTCTACCGGGGTGCCTCGACGGTCTGCTGGGCTGACCATTTTACCCCGGAGGAGACGTTTGCCGTCTCCTGCAGCCTGTCCGGATCACGGCTAACCCACAGTCACTATGCTGCCTTGCGGGTCAAGGATGCCGTGGCTGACTGGTTTCAGAACATGGAACGACAGCGGCCCTCCGTGAACACGCGCAGGCCGGACATCCGACTGCACCTTCATGTGGAAGGGGACCAGGCTACCCTCTCCCTGGACCTGTCCGGGGAAAGCCTGCACCGTCGGGGCTACCGGCTGGCCGGAGGCGAGGCTCCTCTCAAGGAAACCCTGGCCGCCGGCCTGGCTGCCCTGGCCGGCGTGAAAAACGGAATGTCGTCGGATCAGGCTATAGTCGATCCCATGTGCGGATCGGGCACCCTGCTCATCGAGGCGGCCCTGATCATTGGTGATTCGGCCCCGGGCCTGCAGCGCAAGTCGTTCGGCTTCCAGAAATGGCGCCGCCACAGCAAGGCCACCTGGGAGAGCCTCGTGGACGAGGCCCTGCAGAAGGAACAGGAGGGCCTGAAACGTGATTGGCCACAGCTCATGGGCAGCGATGCCGATCCGGCCATGGTCCGGGCTGCGAGAAAAAATGTGGCCACAGCCGGCCTGGAAGACCGCATCCACATCGTCGAACAGGAGCTGGCCCGGATCCGGGCGCCAGCTCCCGGCGGCCTGGTGCTCACCAACCCTCCTTATGGAGAACGGCTCCTGGAGAAGAGGACGGTCAGCTGCCTCTACCGCTGCCTGGGCAGAATTCTGCGCCAGCGGTTCTCGGGTTGGCGACTGGCGATGTTTTCCTGCAACCCGGACCTTGCCGCAATGCCCGGTTTCCGCTGGGCAAGCCACCATAGACTGCACAACGGACCGCTGTCCTGCCGTCTGTTTCAGGTAACCATCCCGGAGCCGGAAGACAGGGTTCCGTGGCCCTGGAAGCTGGCTACGGAGGCTGACTATCCAGAAGGCCGGGACCTGGCGAACCGGCTGCGCAAGAACTGTGAACGGCTCTTCCGGTGGGCGAAAAGTCACGACATCACCTGTCTCAGGATCTATGATGCTGATCTGCCGGAATACAACTTTGCCGTGGACCTGTACGGCCCCTGGATCCATGTGCAGGAGTATGCCCCGCCTGCCTCGGTGGACCGGAAAAAAGCCGAAGCACGCCTGCAGACCGGCCTGCGGGTCCTGCGGATCGTCCTGAACGCATCCCGCGGCCGAATCTTCATCAAGACCCGCCGCAGGCAGAAAGGCGGGCAGCAGTACCAGAAACAGGGTGAACATGGTCGTCTGCGGGAGGTCCGGGAGGGAACAGCCCGATTCCTTGTCAATCTCAGCGACTACCTGGATACCGGGCTCTTTCTCGATCATCGGAAGACACGAAGGATGCTGGCTCGTCTTGGCGAAGGAAAACGGTTTCTCAATCTGTTCGGCTATACCGGCACGGCAACGGTAAGCGCGGCCTTGGGAGGAGCCCGTTCGACCACCACCGTGGACCTGTCTGCCAGCTATCTCGACTGGGCCAAGGCCAACCTGGCCCTGAACGGCCTGGGTGGTCCCAGGCATCGGCTCATCCGGGCGGACTGCCTCAGCTGGCTCGAAACCTGCCGGGAAAGCTATGATCTCATCTTCGTCGATCCCCCGACGTTTTCCCGCTCCCGGCACCGCGGCCTGCGTTTCCAGGTACAGGACGACCATGAAACCTTGCTCGAACAGTGCATGCAGCACCTGAGCAGAGAGGGTGTGCTCATCTTTTCCAACAACTACCGCCGGTTCAAAATCTCTGCCGAACTGGTGGATCGTTTTCACGTCAGGGAAATCACGCATCGAACCAGACCCGTTGATTTCAGACGATCCAGGCATACCCATCGCTGCTGGCGGATTCGTCACCGAAACGGAGACAGATCATGATCCTGCCTGAAGAAGAGACAGTCCAGATCGTGGACGAAGAGAACAGAGAGATCGGGGCGGTCACGCGATCGATCATGCGGGAACAGAACCTCATCCATCGGGCGACCTATATCTTTATCCAGAACAGAGAGGGCAAGCTCTTCATCCAGAAACGGTCCGCATCCAAGGATGTCTATCCGGGGTATTGGGAGGCTGCCGCCGGTGGCGTGGTATTGGCGGGCGAAACCTATGAGGAGTCGGCCCGCAGGGAGTTGGAAGAAGAGCTCGGCCTGCGGAATGTTCCCCTGACCACCCTCTTTGACTACTATTTCGAATCACCGGAGAACCGGGTCTGGGGGCGGATATTTCACTGCCGCCACGATGGCCCCTTCCGCCTGCAGAAAGAAGAAATAGAATATGGTTTCTTTATGGATCTCAAAAACATTCTCCAGTTGCACACCAGTGAACCGCTGACACCTGACACCATCGTTCTCCTCCAGCGGCTGCGGGCCTTCTTTCAGAGTACGGACAAAAACAGCTCCAGGGAAATACGCTGAAAACTGGCCACTGAGCCAAGAAAGGTCTTGACCTCGATCTATCTGAACAATAACCTGTTATCAAGGATGATCTCTCCTTTTCTCCTGACCATTCCAGAATTCTTGGAGGCCTGATCCATGTACAAGCTTTGCCAGGCTTTCTATCTTGTCATTCTGCTGTGTTTCTTCCTGCCTACGTTCCTGTCCGGCCAGGATCTGCAGGATGTCCGTACCCGCAATGTCCTCCGCCATATCGGTGTTCCCTATGCGAACTTTGTCACCGGTGACGGCCGCGGTCTTTCCGTGGAGCTGATAGAACGGTTCGCCCACTATCTCGGAGTGCGTTATGAGTTCGTACAGAGCAGCTGGACATCGGTCATCAGTGATCTGATCGGCAACAAGGTGCTTCCGGAAGGCGACAAGGCCGTGATCCTCGAAAGCACCCCGGTCAGGGGCGATCTGATTGCCAACGGCCTGACCATATTACCCTGGCGGCAGCAGGTTCTCGCCTATTCCGCCCCTACTTTTCCTACCCAGGTCTGGTTGATCACAGGATCAAGCTCGACCCTTGCACCGGTCTCGCCGGGAAAAAACACCAAGGAAGATATCAGAGCCGTGAAAAATCTCCTGGCCGGCAGAACCCTGCTGGGAAAATACAACACCTGCCTTGATCCGCGATTGTACGGCCTGGATGAGGGTGATGTGCTGATCCGGAACTTCACCGGCAACCTGAACAGCCTCACCCCGGCCATTATCCGCGGAGAGGCGGATGCCGCTCTCCTCGATGTTCCCGACGCCCTGATGGCCCTTTCCCGCTGGCCGGGACAGTTCAAGATTCTCGGCCCCATATCGGACCAGCAGCAAATGGGCGTGGCGTTCCGCAAGGATTCCCCCGAACTGCTGGCAGCCTTCAACACTTTTTTCAACCGCTTCTGGAAAACAGGCAAGTATCGCGAACTGGTTCGCAAGTATTATCCTGACGTGTTCGACTATTATCCTGATTTCTTTTCCCGGACAGCGCCGGAGTCCAACCCGTGAGACGATGCGTACTGCCCCTCTGCCCGTCTTCCTGGCCTCTTTCAGAAACTATTCACTGCTGCCCGTAATGGGCTAGTTTCAGGACCAGTCATGATCTCGTACCGCACCCAATTCAGATCCCTGAAGGGCAGGATAATGATGTTCCTGGCCATCCTGGGCCTCGCCATACTCATATCTACCCTGTTGGCTCTGAACTTTTCCTCGCAACAGTCCCTGCAGAACATCAGCATGCAGCGGGTGCAGGACGAGTTGGAAAAACGCGCCAAAAGCATGAGCTACTTCCTCGACGAGCGAAACAACGACATCCGGGACCTGGCCCGGTCCGAGGCAGTCACTGCCTACTTCAAGAATCGGGCTCTGGGAATGAGCATGCTCTACGGTCTGAAGGCCAGCCTGAACAATGTCACCAGGGTCTTCGAGCGTCGCTGGACCACATCACAACTGGAGAGAAAATCCATCTACACCAGGCTCTACCTTCTTGATACAGAAGGAAATATCTTATCCTCCTATCCTCCTTTTGCGGTGGAGGCGGTCCAGCCGGTTCCCGAGCAGATCCCCATGCGAACCGGCGAGGTGCTGGTGGAAAGCCATTCCTCCGGGGATATCTCCTTTACCAGTCCGGTCCTGGTGCACGGTGAGCTGCAAGGTTATGTCAGGGGCTGGGTTTCTTTTGCTACGCTGTATCAGCACCTTCTCAGCCAGAAAACCGGTCTGTTCATCGTCACCCAGAACGGCCGCATTGTCTACCAGTCTGACGACACCAGGCGTATCTCATACCGCTCTTTGGACGACTATACCTTTCCCGGCCAGGCATCTCCCGTCCAGGTGCAACTGAAGGACATTGCCATATCCTTCAACAGCGGCACCGATCCGGACCAGGACTACCTCCTCTTCCATGCCTATCTGGGTGACTACCCCATCACTCTGTTCCTGGCTGCGGAAGCGACCCGGGTGACCAACCGGCACGTTTTCAACCGTACCTTTGCCGGGATGGCCATCCTCTCGCTGGGGGTATTTCTGGCAGCAGTGTTCTTCCTCCGGGCTTATGCCAACAACCTGGTCCTGGCCGCCTCTCTGGAAGAAGTGGAAAAACGTGAACAGATGGTGGCCGAGAAGAAGCAGGAACTCGAGCTGGTCATCAACGGTGCCCGACTTGGCACCTGGGACTGGAATATCCATACAGGCACCATGGCCTTCAATGCCCGGCTTCCCGGTATGCTGGGATATCAACAGAACGAGTTCACCAGTAGTATGAGGGGATGGAAGGAAATGATCCATCCCGATGACCAGGACTTTGTCATGGCCAGTCTGAACAAGCACCTCTCCGGCAAGAGCAAGGTGTTCATTGCCGAGCACCGGCTCCGCCACAAATCAGGCAGATGGATCTGGGTGCTGGATGTCGGCAAAGTCTTCATACGGGATGATGAAGGCAGCCCCCGGCGGGCCGTGGGAATCCACCTGGACATCACCGAGCAGAAGGAGGCAGAACAGAAACTGCTTGCCGCCAAGGAACAGGCAGAGGCTGCCAACCGGGCAAAATCGATCTTCCTTTCCAACATGAGCCACGAACTGCGCACCCCTCTCAACGCCATCCTCGGTTATACCCAGCTCTTTCTTCAGGATCGATCACTGACCGACAGTCAGCAGGAAGGCATAGTCACCATCCACAAGAGCGGCGAGCATCTTCTTCAACTGATCAACTCCATCCTGGAACTCTCCAAAATGGAGGCAGGCAAGATGGAACTTCGGCCGGTACGTTTTCACCTGCCCACTTTTCTCAAGAGTCTGGGATCCATCGCAGCGGTCCGGGCCAGAGAAAAAGGGATCCGATTTGTCCTCCGACTGAACACAGATCTTCCGGAAACGATCATTGCCGATGAGCTGCGGTTGCGCCAAGTCCTGCTGAACCTGCTTTCCAATGCGGTCAAGTTTACGGATGCAGGTGAGGTCCGCCTCTTGGTCAGCCAACGGTCCGTCCGGAGTGGAAGGGCAGAACTCCACTTCGAAGTCCAGGACACCGGAATCGGCGTTCCGGAAGGGATGCTGGAAAAAATTTTCGCCCCCTTTCAGCAGGCCGACAACAGACTCCAATATGTGGAAGGCACAGGCCTGGGACTGACTATCAGCCGGAAACTGGTCAGGATGATGGGCGGCCGACTGCAGGTCGAAAGTCCGTTCAATCCACCGGATCTGGCAGGAGAAGGAACAGGCAGCCGGTTTTTCTTCACCATGGAGGTTCCTGTCATCAAGACCATGCCGGACATTGTGCCCGAACAGCGGCTCATAGCCGGTTATGCGTGTCAAGATGGATATGGTAACAGGAAAAAACTACGGATACTCATAGTTGACGACAATGCATCCAACCGTGCCGTCCTCAGCGACCTTCTGCGCTCACTTGGATTTCTCACGGAAGAATCCCCCAATGCCCGCAAGATCGTGGATCGCTGCAACCGATTCAGGCCGGACCTTATCTTCCTTGACCTGCGCATGCCTGAAATTGATGGTTTTGCAGCCCTTGGCGAGCTGAAAGCCGATCCCTCACTGGCCACCATTCCGGTCATCGCCATTTCCGCCCATGTAGCTGCCGACGGCGAGATGCACCATACCTGCATACAGCAGGGATTCAGCGGCTATATCGCCAAGCCATTCATCATGGATGAACTCCTGGAACAGCTGGCCGCCCACCTGCCCATTGTCTGGGTTGATGCCGAAACAGAAGAGGGAACCCAGGAAGAGGTGAAGCCGGAAAACCTGCCCCCACGTTCCATCCTGATTCAACTTCTTCGTCAGGTGGAAATCGGTGATATCGGCGGAATAGAAGAAACGGTCGGGAAAATGGAAGCGACAGGTCCGGCTTCTTGTGCTATATTTGTCCGTCACGTTCGGAAACTGGCTTCCTCCTTCCAACTCGGCCTCCTGGAAGAATTTCTGAAAACAATACTGGAATAGATGCATGGAGAGCACTCAGCAAATCCCCACCATTCTGATCGTTGACGATCAGCCGGCCAACCTGCAGATCCTTCTATCTTTCCTCCAAAAAGAGGGATTCAGGATTCTGGTGGCTGACAGTGGCGAACGGGCCCTGCAGCACCTCACCAGGCAACAGCCGGATCTCATCCTCCTGGATGTCATGATGCCCGGTCTTGACGGATTCGAGGTCTGCCGACGGATCAAATCGGATCCCGAGCACGCGGATATCCCCATTCTGTTTCTGACTGCCCTTACGGACATCGAGGACAAGATTCAGGGATTTCTTTCCGGTGGCGCCGACTACATCACCAAGCCGTTCCAGCAGCTTGAAGTGCTGGCCAGAATCAACACCCACCTCACCGTCCACAGACAACAGCAGGAGATTAAAAGAAAAAATTTAAAACTCGAAGCTCTGCTCGCCGAGCAGGAACTCTCCCGCAGGGAACTGGAAAAAGAAAAGGAACTCCTGGCCGTAACCCTCCGCTCGATCGGCGACGGCGTGATCGCCACCGATCTGGAGGGCAAGGTATTCCTGTTTAACAGGGTGGCAGAGCAGCTGACCGGCTGGTCAAAAGACGAGGCCACGGGCAGGACACTTTCCGAAGTCTTCTGCATCATCAACGAAAAGACAAGAAAACCGTGCGAGAATCCGGTACAGCGGGTCCTGGAGACCGGGCACATCATCGGCCTGGCCAACCACACCTTGCTCATTGCCAGGGACGGAACGGAGCGTTCCATTGCCGACAGTGCAGCTCCCATCCGGGACAGGGAGAGCAGAATCATCGGAACGGTACTGGTGTTTCGGGATGTTACCCTGGAAAACAAGATCACGGCCGAGCTGACCAGAAGTAAACGGCTGGAGTCCATTGGTGTTCTGGCTGGCGGGATCGCCCATGATTTCAACAATCTCCTAACCGGCATCCTCGGCAACCTCAGCCTGGCCAAGCTGCAACTCCAGGACGACGAACCGCTCAGAGACCTGCTGGAGATGGCGACCAATGCCGCTGAACGGGCCAACAGGCTGACCAAGCAGCTCCTCACCTTTGCCAAGGGAGGTGCACCGGTCAAGGAGAATGCCTCAATCTATGAGATCATAAGGGAATCCTGCGACTTCGTTCTCTCCGGGACCAATGTCAACTGTCGAATCGACCGGGCCACGGAACTCTGGAATGCCGAGGTGGACCGAGGCCAGATCAGCCAGGTTATCCAGAACCTGGCCCTCAACGCCCGCCAGGCCATGCCCGAGGGCGGCGATCTCCACATCGAATGCGTCAACTATCGTCACACCCCCTCTACAGACAACCACCTCCCCCTGGCAGAAGGCGATTACATCAAGATCCGTTTTCAGGACGAGGGGGTCGGTATTCCGGCCAAGGTGGTCGACAAGATCTTCGAACCCTACTTCACCACCAAACAGCAGGGAAGCGGACTGGGACTGGCAGTGACCCACTCCATCATCCGCAAACACGGTGGACACATTGAGTGCGAACGGACTGGTCCCCAGGGGACGGTCTTTGCAATCTATCTGCCGGCGGCTGCCGGCAGTTCGACCGAGGAAAAAGACAGCCCGGACGGGTCGATCGGCCAGGGACGCATCCTGCTGATGGATGACGAAGAGGTCATCCGTGACGTGGCCGAAAAGATGCTCACCTATCTGGGATACGACCTGGTGCTGACCTGCGAGGGAAAAGAGACCATAGCCTGCTACCGCCGGGCCATGGAAACGGGCGACCCGTTCAGGGCGGTCATTCTTGACCTGACCATTCCGGGCGGGATGGGCGGTGCAGAGACCGCAAAACAGCTCCTGGAAATCGATCCCGATGCCGTGCTCCTGGTATCCAGCGGCTACTCCAACGATCCCATCATGGCGGAGTACAGAAAACATGGCTTTCTGGGTGTCCTGCACAAGCCATACCTTTTGGAGAACATGCAGAAGACCCTGAGCAGGGTTCTGGGAGACCGGGCCTGACGGAAAGCCGATCGACCTGCATGGTCAATGGTTATCGCCCCTGCCCTCACCGGGAGGCCCGTTCCCTGGCCAGTTCTTCGGCGGACATGGTCCAGAAGGGCGTTCCGTCCTTGGTCAACCTGACCTTGAGTTCAAAAAAATCCCCTTTCTTGACCTTGGAGGCCATGAAGATATCCCGGCCATCAATCTCGGCCCAGGAGCCCTTGACCTTTACCTTGTCGCCCCGCCTGATGCCGATGGCGTCGCCAAGAAACCACTTGGGGCCGAGATGAACGGTGATTTTCTCCCCCTCTCTGTCCCGGACGATCAGGGCAATGCCTGGGGCCATGCCCCGCATGGGCACAACCTCCCTGATCTTCTCGACATACCCCTTGATCTTGTCCAGCTCGGAGGCCTTGTAGAGCTGGTTGTAGGGCGACTGCCTTCCCCAGCCCTTCATATCGGCTCCTGGCAGCGGTGCGGCGATGAAGAGCAGCAGGACGACCGCAATACCCCATATTCTGTGCATACTCCGAACCATACTCGTTCTTCCTACAGTTTGCGCCGGTCGACCACCCGCTTCGATTTACCCTCGAACCGCTCGAGGGTTCTCTCCTCCACCAGCTTGACATCCACGCTGATACCCAGTTCCGAGGCCAGCCGTTCCCGGATATGATCGACCATCCGGCGCTGCTTTTTCATCTCGTCGAAAAAGATGGCCTCCACCACCTCTACCAGGACCGTCACCTTGTCCGAATGATTTTCCCGTTCGACGATGATCTGGTAATGGGGTTCGGTTCCCTCGATCTCGAAGAGGACCTTTTCGATCTGCACCGGAAAGACATTGACGCCCTTGATGATCAACATGTCGTCGCTGCGGCCCATGATCCGTTCCATTCGCATCAGGGTCCGGCCGCAGGGACAGGGTTCGGGAAGCAGGCGGGTGAGATCCCTGGTGCGGTACCGGATCATGGGGAAGGCCTCCTTGGTCAGGGTGGTGATGACCAGCTCCCCCACCTCGCCCGCTTTCACCGGTTCCAGGGTCTCCGGATCGATGACCTCCAGGAGGAAGTGATCTTCATTGATATGCAGGCCGTTGCACAGCCGGCACTCCCCGGCCACACCCGGCCCCATGACCTCGGAGAGGCCGTAATTGTCCGTGGCCACGATACCCAGTTTTTCGTTGATCTCGCTGCGCATGGCCTCGGACCATGGCTCGGCGCCGAAAAGGCCGACCCGCAGAGACAGTCCGTTGGGATTGATCCCCATTTCCATCATGGTATCGGCCAGGATCAGTGCATAGCTGGGCGTGCAGACCAGGGCCGTGGTCTTGAAATCCTGCATGATCTGGATCTGGCGTTTGGTGTTGCCGGCCGAAATGGGTATGACCGAGGCTCCCAGCCGCTCGGCCCCGTAATGGAGGCCGAAGCCACCGGTGAACAGGCCGTAGCCAAAGGCGATCTGGATCACGTCGTCCCGGGTCACCCCGGCCGCAGTCAGGATCCGGGCCACCAGGTTGGACCAGTTTTTCAGATCATTGCGACTATAGCCGACCACTGTGGCCAGGCCGGTAGTGCCTGAAGACGAGTGGATGCGGACCACCTCCCGGAGGGGAACGGCAAAGAGTCCGTACGGATAGTTGTCCCGGAGATCCTGTTTACAGGTAAATGGGAGACGGCGCAGATCTTCCAGAGAGCGGATATCGTCGTAATTCAGTTTGAGCTGTTCAAATTTTTTCCGGTAAAAGGGAACATGGGTTCCCACCCGGTACAGGGTCGACTGCAGCCGTTCCAGCTGGAGCTGTTCCAGATCTTCTCTGGCCATACATTCTCTTTCCGGTTCCCAATACATCGCTTCAACCCTATTCGATTTTTTCCCGGCCAAGATAGGCCCGCTGGACATCACGGTTGGCCAGCAGGTCCTCGGCCGGTCCCTGAAGAATAATCCTTCCTGTTTCCAGAACATACCCTCGGTCTGCGATGGATAGGGCAGCCCTGGCATTCTGCTCCACCAGGAGCACGGTGTTGCCCTCTTTGCGCAGCCGGACGATCACCGAAAAGATATCCCGCACCACCAGCGGCGCCAGGCCGGTGGAGGGTTCGTCCATCATCACCAGCCTGGGCCTGGACATGAGGGCCCGCGCCATGGCCAGCATCTGCTGTTCTCCGCCGGATAGAGTGCCGGCCAGCTGATCCTTCCGCTCCCGGAGGACCGGGAACAGGGAATACTGATGCAGCAATTCCCGCTGCACCGCCGCCTTGCCGGAGCGCCTTTGCAGGACATGGCCGCCCAGAACGAGGTTTTCCTCCACCGACATGGTGGCAAAGACCTGCCGCCCTTCCGGGACCAGGACACATCCGGCTGCCACGGTCTGCTGGGGCGAGAGGTTCCGGCAGTCAAGTTCCTGAAAGACGATGGAGCCGGCCGTGGGCCTGATCAGGCCGGCCACCGTATTGAGAAGGGTGGTCTTGCCTGCCCCGTTGGCCCCGATCATGGTCACGATCTCCCCGCCATCCACGTGGAGGGAGACGTTTTTCAGGACCCGCAACTTGCCGTACCCGGCATCAAGATTTCGTATCTTCAGCATGACTCTCCAGGTCTGCTTCCTCGTCTTCTCCCAGATAGATCCGGATCACCTCGGGATTGCGCTGGATCGCCTCGGGATGATCCTCGGCGATCTTTTCGCCAAAACTGAGCACTACGATCTCGTCGGAGATATCCATGACCAGGGACATGTCATGCTCCACCAGAAGAACCGTAATGCCCATGTCCCGGATCCTGGTGATGAAACGGGCCACCTCGGCCGTTTCGTAGATGTTGAGGCCGGCGGCCGGCTCGTCGAGCAGGAGCAGCTTCGGCTCCGTGGCCAGGGCCCGGGCCATCTCCACGGCCCGCTGCTGTCCGAAGGCCAGGCTGGTGGCCTCCTGATTGGCAAAATCGGCGATGCCCAGCAGTTCGAGCAGCTCCATGCTCCTTTCCCTGATGGCCTGTTCCTCTGCCCTGGCCCGGGGCAGTTGCAGCATACCGGCCAGGAAGCCGGCGCTTGTCCGGATATGGCGGCCAACCATCACGGTCTCCAGGACGGTCATGCCGTGAAAGAGGTTGATGTTCTGGAAGGTGCGGGACAGTCCCATGGCCGCGACCTGGTGCGGTTTCATCCCCTGAATCTCCTGGTCCAGGAACAGGATGGTCCCGGCGGTGGGCACCAGGGTCCCGGCGATGAGATTGAACAGGGTGGTCTTGCCCGCTCCGTTGGGACCGATCACCGACTTGATGGCGCCCGCGGGAACGGTGAAACTGACATCGTTGACCGCCTGCAGCCCGCCGAACTTCTTGTGTACCCCTTTCAGCTCAAGCATGATCCACCGGCCCGCCTGTTCCGCTTTTCAACCATCCCCTGGCCCGGATACTGAGAATGCCGTCCGGCGCAAAGAGCATGACCAGGATGAGAATCGTCCCGAAGACCGCATCGTCATAGGTCCCGAAGATTCCCCGCAGGGAGAGAAAGGTCAGGGAAAAGCCCATGATCAGTACGCCCCAGAGGTTGGCCATGCCGCCCACGGCCACCAGGGCCACATAGCGGACCGATTTGATGATGGAGGCCTCGGAAGGCCCGATGGAGCCGTTGTAGTGGGTGAGAAAAACACCGGCCAGCGAGGCATAGACCGCACTGAGAACAAAGACCTGCAGTTTGAAGCGGGCCGTATCGACCCCGATGGCCGCGGCGGCCTCCTCGGAACCGTGAATGGCCCGCAGGGCCCTCCCCACCCGGGAATCGATGAGGTTCAGGAGCAGATACATGCCGATGATCAGCATACCCCAGGCAATGTAGTAATTCTGGACCCGGAGTGAAAAGTCACCACTGACCACCAGCCTGCCCATGCCTGCGATCCCGGGAAAGACGACAAATCCGGGCACCTCGGATATCCCGTCCGCCTCACCGAAGTATTCCGTGGCCATGACGATCTGGAAGATGATGATGCCGAACCCCAGGGTAGCCATGGCCAGGTAATGCCCCTTGAGCTTCAGGACCGGTACCCCGAGGACCAGGGCGATCAGGGCGGCGGTCAGAACACCGCAGAGGCAGGCCGCCCATGGGGCCACGGTCAGCAGCTGCTCGCCGTAGAGATCCTGGCCTGTCTGCAGGATATGCAGCCTCTCCAGGAGGACAAGGACCGGGGTTTCACGAAAGGGCAGCAGATTATGGGTGGTGAGAGCACCGGACAGGTAGCCGCCGATGGCGAAAAAACCGGCATGGCCGATGGAGATCTGGCCGGCATATCCCATGAGTACGGCCAGGCCGATGACCACCATGGCATAGTAGGCCGACATGGTGAGCTGGGTGAGATAGTACTGGGTGCCGGTCAGCCGGGTAAGGCCATGGACAGCGATCACCAGGATGATCAGGATGGCCATGAATCTGTATTTACCGCTCTTCATCAGAATTCCTTCAGTCGGGCGGCGGCGCTGGATCCGAACAGGCCATAGGGGCGCCAGAACAGAATCAGGAGCAGGATGGTGATGGAGATGACATCCTGGTAGGCCAGGGGAAGCACGGAGACGGAAAAGGCCTCGATGATGCCCAGGAGAATTCCCGCCGCCACAGCTCCCACGGAGTTGCCCAGGCCGCCCAGGATGGCCACGGTAAACCCCTTTATGGCCAGGGAGGTTCCGCTGTCGTACTGGGTATAGGTGATGGGCGACATCACGCACCCTGCCAGGGCACCGATCCCGGCGCTGAGCATGAAAGAGAAGGTGACCATATTGCGGGTATTGATGCCGCAGAGGATGGCGGCCGTCCGGTTGGCCGAACAGGCCCGCATCTCCCTGCCCAGGGGCGTGACCTTGAAGAACAGGCTCAAACAGGCCACCATCACCGTGCAGATCCCGATGACCCACAAAACCTGGGGCGAGAGCCGCACCGGTCCGAACGAGACCGTGGTCACCTCGTCACCGTAGAAATAGGGCAGGGAACGGATGTTTTCGCCCCATATGTGCAGGGCCACCTCCCGTATCAGGATGGACAGGCCGATGGTGATGATGATCATCCTGAGCACCGAGGGGCTGTCCAACCAGCGAATAAAGACCATCTCGATGAGGGCGCCGATGAGCATGGTGATAAGTACGGCTGCGGCAATGGCCAGGGGCAGGGGCAGGTACTCCAGCAGCGAGATGGCGGTCATCCCGCCCAGCATGACAAATTCGCCCTGGGCGAAATTGATGATTCCGGTGGTATTGTAGATGATATTGAAACCGATGGCCACAATGGCGTACATGATGCCATAGGTGACACCGGCAACCAGATACTGGATGAAGAGATCCACGACTGCTGACCGCAGAAAGAGGGACAGGGCGGCCCTGCCCCTCTGCTGGATGATGATCCTTTACTTGCCGTGATAGGGAGCAAAGGCCCCGTTCTTGACCGTCATCATGACAAAGGCGTCAATACCCAGGCCGCTGTGATCCTTGGGACTGAACTTGAACACCCCGCCGGTGCCGGCAAAGGTCATGTGCTCGATGGCATCCCGGACCTTTTCCTTGTCCAGGCTGCCGGCTGTTTCGATGCCCTTCTTCAGGATCATGAAGGCATCATAGGCGTGACCGCCAAAGGTGGAAACCGGCTCCTTGTACTTGCTCTCGTAATCGTTCTTGTACTGCACGAGGACAGCCTTCTGCGGATTGTCATCAGGCAGGGAGTCGGCAACCAGCAGCCGGCCGGCCGGAAAGATGATGCCCTCGGTGGCCTTGCCGCCGCTCTTGACATAGTTGATGTTGCCGAAGCCGTGACTCTGGAACAGGGGTACATCCCAGCCGGCCTGGCGCATATTCTTGGCCAGGATGGTCTGGGCAGGCACGATGGACCAGTTGACCACGGCCTGGATATCCTTGTTGGCCTTCAGCTTGGTCACCAGGGCGGATAGATCCGTGACCTTGGGGCTGTAGGTCTCGTTGGCCACGACCTGGATACCGTACTCGGGAGCCAGCTTGTTCATGAACATCTTGCCCATCTTGCCGAAACCGGTGCCGCCGACCACCACGGCGATCTTGGAGATCTTCTGCTTCTGCATCTCCTCAAAGATCTTGCGCACGGCCAGGCTGTCGTTCTGGGGCGTCTTGAAGACATACCGGGCCACCGGATCCACGATCTTCTTGGTTGAGGCGCAGGAGATCAGCAGGGTCTTGGCCTGCTCGCAGATGTTCTTGATAGCCATGGTAGAACCGGAACGGGTCGGACCGAGAATGGCAAAAACCTTTTCCTCCTCGATGAGCTGTTTGGCAAAGGAGACGGCGTTTTCCTTCTTGCCGGCCGAGTCCTTGATCACCAGTTCCACCTTGTTACCCAGGATGCCTCCCTTGGCATTGACCTGCTCCACCAGCATCTTCAGCGTCTTCACCTCGGGCTTGCCGAGAAAGGCCGCCGGACCGGTTTCAGCCAGGATGGCGCCGATCTTGAGTGTCCCGGCCTGGACCGCTGGTGCGGCCAGCAGGCCGATGGCCGCCAATACCATTACCGATTTACGCAACAATCCGTTCATACAACTCCCCTCCAATCAGGATATGGGTTTTATGGTTACGGGTGCTGACGCATCAGGCACCCAACCTGAAACCGCCCGTCTTTTTTTCACCTGGAACAACCGTCCTGGCAACTGACCCCGCCATCATGCGGCCTCCGATCCTGTCCGCCCATCGGAACGATTCAGGCAGCCCTGCACTTCGATGCTGCAATCACACCTGGCGTGCCGCGGATGCGGCCGGTCCGGGCAACAGGCTCAATCTGAACCGAAATGCGGGATCCAGGTCACATGCTGCATACCTGCGCTCCGGTGAGGATCACCACTCCCGCGTTCTGCAACGCTTCGATGGCACTGTCCATATTGTCGAAACGGAAGATCAGGACAGCATTCTCGCCGGACTTGTTGACAAAGGCGTACATGTATTCCACATTCAGACCAGCCTGTTCCACGATCTTCAGCACCTCTGCCAGGCCACCCGGTCGGTCGGGAACCTCCACGGCGATCACATTGGTCTTGCCCACAGTGAACCCGGCCTCCTTCAGGGCCTGCTTGGCCCGGTCGACCTGGTCGACAATCAGGCGGAGAATGCCGAAGTCAGCCGTATCCGCTACCGACAACGCCCTGATGTTGATATTGTTTTCGGCGAGAACGGCCGTAATTTCCGCCAGCCGGCCTGATCTGTTCTCCAGAAAGACAGCGATCTGTTCCACACGCATGGGGATTTCCTCCTGTTGAGGTTGGCCTGCTCCTCCCATCTTCAGGCAGGAACTAGATGTTCCGCCGATCGATGACCCGCTGGGCCTTGCCTTCTGAGCGCTGGATGGTCCTGGGTTCCACCAGTTTCACGCCACAGGTTACGCCGAGAAGATCCTTGATCTCGGTCTGGATCCTTTTGCCAAGCTGCTCCAGCCCCTTGATCTCGTCGGAGAAGACCTCCTCGCTCACCTCCACCAGGACAGTCATGGTGTCCAGGTTGCCTTCCCGGCTCACCTCGATCTGGTAATGGGGTTCCACGCCCTCGATCCCCATGAGAACGTGTTCCACCTGGGAAGGAAAGACATTGACCCCCCGGATGATCAGCATGTCATCGGTCCGGCCGGTGACCTTTTCCATCCGCACCAGAGTCCTGCCGCAGCCACAGGGTTCTGCCACGAGCCTGGAGATGTCCTTGGTCCGGTACCGGATGATCGGGAAGGCCTCCTTGGTCAGGGTGGTGAAAACCAGCTCCCCTGCCTCCCCGTACGGCAGCGGCTCAAAGGTATCCGGATCAACGATTTCCGGAAGAAAGTGGTCCTCCAGGATGTGCATGCCTTGGTCAGTGTGGGGACATTCCATGGCCACGCCCGGACCGATCACCTCGGACAGTCCGTAGATATCCAGGGCCCGGATACCCAGTTTCTGCTCCACCTCTTCCCGCATGTTCTCGCTCCACGGTTCAGCCCCGTGGATACCGATGCGCAGCTGCAGATCTGCCGGAGAAACACCCATATCTGTCATGGTATCGGCCAAGTTGAGCGCATAGGACGGGGTGGCCAGGAGGACCGTGGAACCGAAATCGCGCATGATGGTGATCTGCCGTTTCGAGTTGCCGCCCGACACCGGGATGACCGTGGCTCCCAGCCGCTCGGCACCGTAATGGGCCCCGAGCCCGCCGGTGAATAGCCCATAACCGTAGGCATTGTGAATCATGTCTTTTCTCGTCACTCCGGCCATGGCAAGGCAGCGGGCCATGACATCGGCCCACATGGAGATGTCTGCCGCCGTATAGCCGACCACGGTGGGCTTGCCTGTTGTCCCGGACGAGGCATGCACCCGGACCACCTCTTCCATGGGGACGGTGAACAGGCCGAACGGATAGTTGTCCCGCAGATCATCCTTTGTGGTGAAGGGCAGTCTGCGCAGGTCGGCAAGAGTTTTGATATCATCGGGCCTGACCCCGGCCTCCTCCATCTTGGCCCGGTACGGAGCCACGGTATTGTAGACCCGTTCCACGAGTTTCCGCAGACGGAGCAGCTGAATGGATTCCATACCGGCCCTGGGCAGGGTTTCGATCTCTTGCCAGTTCATGACATCTTCTCCTCCTCTTCTCTTCTCAACTCTAGTTTGCGGATTCCCGGGCCGCCATCACCAGCTCCCTGCCTGCCAGAAAGGCCTGTTTGTTCACCTCGCGGAAGCCTTTCTTGACCTTCCGGTCAATGACATCGAGAAAGACCTGGGGTGAGACAGCAAGAAAGATGGACATGGCCCCTACCATGACCACGTTGGCGGTCCGCAGCTCACCGATCCGCCGTGCAGCCTCGAAGGCATCCACGGCCACCACCCGGATACCGCGCCCACTCAGCTCGTCCAGGATATCGTCCGGATATTCGGCCTTTCCTGTTGCCACGGCAGGGGGCAGGATCTTCTGGGTGTTGACCACCACAACACTGTCCCGGTGCAGATACGGCAGATAGCGCGCCGCTTCCAGCACCTCGAAGGCGACCTGGATGTCTGCCCGACCCGGCTCGATCAGGGGCGAGTAGATCTTCTCTCCATAGCGCAGGTGAGCCTCCACCGAACCGCCCCGCTGGGCCATGCCGTGCACCTCGCTTTTCTTGACATCGAAGCCGGCCGCGAGCTGGGCATGGGCGGTCAATTCGCTGGCAAGCAGGATTCCCTGCCCTCCCACGCCGGTAAAGAGGATATTGCCTTGCTGTTTCATTACTCTTTCTCCTCCTGGATGGCGATGGCACCCGACGGGCAGACAGTGGCGCACTGGCCGCAGCCGTTGCATTGGACCTCGGTGATGCGGGCAAATCCTTTCTGTTTTTCCTTGTACCCCTTTTCCACGGCCTCCTGCGGCGTGAGAGGATGCCAGCTGATGGCCGGACAGCCGAGCCCGATGCAGTTGGTGCAGCCGGTGCACAGGGCCAGGTCTGTCGTATAGACGGGTTTTGGTCGCTGCCGTTCCTCGGGCAGTAGGACGCAGGGAGCCCGGCTGATAATGACGGATGGCTCGCTGGAGGCGATTTCCTCCTTGAGCACTCGCCGCGTTTCCTTGATATCGTGGGGATTGACCACGACCACCCGCGGAACCCCCAGGGCGAGGCAGAGCTTTTCCAGGTCAACGGCATTGGCAACCTCGCCCAGGATATTCTTTCCCGAAGCCGGATTGGGCTGGTGGCCGGTCATGGCCGTGGTCCGGTTGTCCAGGATGATCACCGAAGCATAGGAGTCGTTGTAGACCATGTTGAGCAGACCGGTGAGACCGGAATGCATGAAGGTGGAGTCACCCAGTACGGCGACCAGCCTGCCTTTTCCCTCATCGCCGAGGGCCTTGGCCATGCCATGGGCCACGGTGATGGAGGCCCCCATGCAGACGCAGGAATCCATGGCCGAAAGCGGCGGCAGAAAGCCCAGGGTATAGCAGCCGATATCGCCGGAGACAAAGACATCCTTCATCCGGGAGAGGGCGTAGAAGAGTCCCCGGTGCGGACAGCCGGCACACATGTTGGGCGGCCGCATGGGCAGCTCCAGGGGGGAGAACAGCTCTCCCACTGAATCAGGCTCCACGGACTTGCGGACGATATAGGAATTCAACTCGCCCTGGGAGGGAATCAGGTCCTTGCCATGGCAGGCGATCCCCATGGCCCTGATGTGATTCTCCAGAAAGGGATCCAGTTCCTCCACCACGATCAGCTCGTCCAGGGAGGCGGCAAAGGCCCGTATTTTCTCTTCCGGCAGGGGCCAGACCATTCCCAGCTTCAGCACCGGCGCATCGGGAAAGGCCTCCTTGACATAATTGTATGACACCCCGGCGGCAATGAACCCGCGGCCTCCCTTGCCGGTCTCGATCCGGTTGAGCGGTGTGGTTTCCGCAATCTCCCGGGCCGCGGCCATCCGTCTCTCCAGGTCTGCCCGCCGAATCCGGGCATTGCCGGGCAACATGACGAACTTGGCCGGCATCTTTTCGATGGACGGCGCAGCCTGCTCTGTCCGGCTCCCCTTGGATACCACGCCCTTGACATGGGCGACCCTGGTGGTGGTGCGAAGCAGGACAGGGATGTCCAGCTCCTCGCTGAGCGCATAGGCAGCCAGCATCATCTCCTTGGCCTCAGCCGGATCAGAGGGTTCGAGCATGGGCAGTTTGGCGGCAAAGGCGTAGTTGCGGTTGTCCTGCTCGTTCTGGGAGGAATGCATCTGCGGATCGTCGGCGGTCAGGACCACCAGGCCGCCCCGGCCACCGGTATAGGCGGCCGTGAAGAGCGGGTCCGCAGCTACATTGAGTCCCACGTGTTTCATGGTGGCAAAGGCCCGCACACCGGCAAAGGAAGCGCCAATGGCCACCTCGAGCCCTACCTTCTCGTTGGGGGCCCACTCGGCATAAACCCCATCGTATTTGGCCAGGTTGCCCATGATCTCGGTGGATGGTGTACCGGGATAACCGGACGCCACCTGCACCCCGGCCTCCCAGGCACCCAGGGCGATGGCCTCGTTCCCCGAAAGCCAGAGTCTGTCGTCGTTTTCCGCAAAGGCCATGATATCTGCTCCTCCCAGAGAGTTGCAACTGCGCCGGACGGTGAATCGGCAGGGTTCCGCAATGCACCCGTCAACCAGCATCCTTACTCCAACACCGCAGGGGTAGGCAAGATTTTTTTCGTGTTGTCAGAGGAATCAAATCAATGGAAATGGCCGTTGTACAGGGACAGACACCAGGTATCAGCCGCGGGGATGAAAACGCTGGTGGATGGACTTCAGACGATCCACATCCACATGGGTGTAGATTTGGGTCGTGGAGATGTCCGCATGCCCCAGCATCATCTGCACGGAACGGAGGTCTGCGCCGCCGGCAAGGAGATGGGTCGCAAAGGAGTGCCTGAGGGTATGGGGACTGACCCGCCGCTCTATTCCCGCCTCCCTGGCCATGGAACGGATGATCTGCCAGAATCTGGTCCTGGTCATTCCCCTGCCGCGGTTGGTGACAAAGAGCTGGGGAGCGGACCGTTTTTTGAGCAGGACCGGCCGGCTGCGTGCCAGATAGTCCCGGAGAATCGTCCCGGCCTGATCGTTGAAGGGAACCATCCGCTCCTTGTTCCCTTTGCCGATGATTCGTACATGACCACTGCTGAGGTTGCATCCCTGTACGGTGAGACCGACCAGCTCGGAGACCCGCAGGCCGGTGGCATAAAGGAGATGGAGCATGGCGTAGTTCCGCAGACTCACCGGGGTCATCTTCTCCGGGAGGGCCAGAAGCCGTTCCACCTCGTGGATGGTCAGGACCTTGGGCAGAGAATGTCCTGTCTTGGGCGCATCGATGTCTGCGGCCGGATCCGCGGCCACCAGGCCCAGGCCGAGGAGAAAGCCGAAAAATGCCCGCAGGGCAGCCAGACGGCGGGCATTGGAACGGGAACTGATGCGGCCCGCGTGACAGTGCTGGAAAAAAGCGCGGATGTGCTCGCGCTGCACTTTACTGGCCGAGCTGACATGCCGGCTGTGCAGAAACTGGATGAAGAAGCGGAGGTCGGAGCCGTAGGCCTCCACGGTGTGCGGTGAAAGTCTCCGCTGGACCGTGAGGTACTGGAGGAAAAGATCCAGACTATTTGTGAGATCCGGGCCAGGCAGGGCGGTCAGGAGGAAACGACCCGGTCCCGCAGCCTAGCTGCGGGACCGGGTCCGGGTCATCAATACCGATTTCTCATTCGGTTGTACTTGCGAAGCTTACGCAGGGCCTCTGCAGATTTGCGACGCTTTTTGACGCTGGGCTTCTCATAGAACTCGCGCCGTTTCAGTTCCCGTTTGATACCGTCGATCTGCAGTTTCTTCTTCAGCTGCCGAATGGCGTACTCAAGATCGCCCTTCACTTCTACTTCGATCATAAGAAATCACATCCTTTGTCTGCTCGAGTTGAAAATTGAAAATACTTTTAAACAAAAAAATGTAACCTGGACAACCTCTTGTGTCAACAGAAAAGTTGGGCTTCCGGCCGATCACGGAGACGGGGCCTGGGGAAAGATCTTGCCCGGATTCAGGATACCGTTTGGATCGAACAGGTTCTTGAGCCTGCGCATCATCTCCAGAGCCACCGGATCGATCTCCCAGGAGAGAAAGGACGACTTGGTGATCCCGATCCCGTGCTCCCCGGAGAGGGTGCCGTCAATCCGGAGGACAAATTCAAAGAGACGTTCCTTTGCCTCTGTAGCCCGGGCCAGTTCCGCCCGATCCTCCCGGTCCAGCATGATATTGACATGGATGTTGCCATCACCGGCATGGCCAAAGGTGAGGATGGTGAGATCAAGGCTCTTGCCCAGGGAGGAGGTAAACTCCACCAGCTCATGGATCCTGGAACGGGGCACCACCACATCCTCGCTGATCTTGTGGGGCCGGAGAGCAAAAACGGCCGGAGAGATGGACCGCCGGGCCAGCCAGAGACGATCCCGCTCTCCGCTGTCCGCGGCCACCTGGAATGTCACCCCCTGTTCCCGGAGAAACCGTTCCAACCTGGCAGCCTGGTCAGCCACCTGGCTCTGGCTGCCGTCGAGCTCCAGGAGCAGCAGGGCCTGGACCGATTCCGGAAGGTCAAGGGGCAGGTGCCGCCGGACCACGGCCAGGGCCATGGCATCCATGTATTCCAGAGTGCAGGGCGTCATCCCCTGGGCCAGGATCTCGCTGACCAGAACAGGGGCTGCCTGCATGGCATCGAAGAGGAGAAGAAAGGTCATGCGGGATTCCGGTTGCGGCAGGAGGCGGAGGACGAGCCTGGTGAATATACCGAGGGTTCCCTCGGAACCGATGAACAGCCTGGTCAGGTCATACCCCACCACGCCCTTCCCGGTCCGGACACCTGTCTCCATGATCTCGCCCGTAGGAAGAACGACCTGCAGACCAAGGACATGGTCACGGGTGACACCGTACTTGACCGCACTGGGACCACCGGCACACTCGGCAGCATTGCCGCCAATGGTACAGAAGCTGAGGCTGGCCGGATCCACCGGATACAGCAGACCTTCCCGGGCCAGGCGGTTCTGCAGTTCCCCGGTGATGACCCCGGGCTCCACGACAGCGACCATATTGGCCCGGTCGATCTCCACGATACGGTTCATGCGGCTGGTCACCAGGACCACTCCGCCACGGACAGGCAGGGCGCCTCCGGTCATGCCGCTGCCCGCACCCCGCGGGGTGACCGGAAACCGATACCGGTTGGCCAGGCAAAGAACCTCGCTGACCTGCGATGCGGCATCAGGGAAGATCACCGCCTCGGGCTGAAAGGAACGGCCGGTGCCGTCAAAACTGTAGCAGGCCAGGTCTTCGGGCGCAGTCAGTACATGTTCCCGGCCAAGGATTTCTTGAAGCTGTCTGCATATGGAAGCCTGCATTCAACCACCATACCCGGACCCGCCTGCAAAGGCATGGAAAATTTCATCTGGCGAGGCGGAAGCGGCTGGTCTCGGTCTGAATGGCGTCAACGACTCTGGTCAGCTGATGGGCGCTTTCCTCGACCCGGAGGCTGCACTTGCGGGAATTTCCGGCCAGCTCGCTCACTTCGGCGATGTCCCTGGCTATCTCGCCTGACACTGTCGAGCTGTGGGCAACGTTTTCATTGACCTCGGCAATGCCCTGGGCAGCCTCGTTCACATTGGCGGTAATGGACGAGGCGGTCCGGGTCTGCTCGTCCACGGCCACGGCAATGGAGGAGACGATCTCGTTGACATTGTCGATGACCCTGGAGATCTGGTTGATTTCGGTTACCGTATCATCGGTGGAATTCTGGATCGACTCGATCTTGTTGCGGATCTCGCCGGTGGCCTCGGCGGTCTGTCTGGCCAGCTCCTTGATCTCGTTGGCCACCACGGCAAATCCCTTACCCGCCTCTCCGGCCCTGGCCGCCTCGATGGTCGCATTCAGGGCCAGGAGATTAGTCTGTTCCGAAATCTCTGTGATGACCTCGGTCACCTTGGAGATCTCCCGGGCCGCTTCGCCCAGGGTATGCACTTTTTCCGAAGAGCTGCGGGCATAGGTTACTGCATCCCGGGTGATTCGGTTGGCCTCGTCTGTGCTGGCGGCAATGTCCCGGATGGCTCCGGTCATCTCCTCCACGGCCGAGGCAATGACATTGACATTCGAGGCAGCCTGCTCACTGGCCATGGAGACCGTTCCCATATTGCTGCTCATCTCCTCTGTGGCAGAGGCCACCGTTGCCGAACGTTCGGCGGAGAGTTCGGCATTTTGCGACATGTCCTCCGCTGCGGCAGTCAGCTCTTTGGAGGTCACGCTCATCCTCTTGCTCTCATCCATCAGCCGGCCGATGAGCTGCTGCAGGCTGAGTACCATCTCCTGGAGCGCCCCCTGGAGACTGTTGTCGTCTTTCCCCGGCCTCTCCAGGCTGACGGAAAGATCGCCCCTGGCTATCCTGCGGGCGATGCCGACCATCACCGAGGGTTCACCGCCAAGCTGGCGAAGAATCGATCTGGCATTGATGAGCAGAATCGCCAGCACCAGACCCAGACACATGACCGAGCCGAATACGATGGTATTCCTGACGCGGGCCGACATGGCACTGCTTGCCGCAGCGATCTCCTCCCTGATCTTGGCAGCCGTCCGGTCGGTCTCTTCCTTGATCCTATCGATGGTTCCCTGGAGGGCTTGGAGAATGCCACCGGATTTCTCGGAAAAGATAGCCTGTACCTGGGCCTCGTTTGCAGAAATGAGATCGCTGAACCGTTCATTGAGCGCTTCAGCCTTCTGTCTGGCAGAGGTCATGTCCAGGGCGAGGAACACGGTCCCGATCTGTTCGCCATCGGACAGGACCGGCTGGCTGACCACCAGAACATTGGGGTCCTCCTGTCCACTACGGATGATCTTCTGGATATCGGGCCGTCCCTTGGGAAGATAGGACCTGAGCTTGGCATTTTTCCGATTCAAATAGCGGGTCAGCGACCTGCCGTTCCTGTCCTGGTAAAAAATAAAGACAACTGCCGGATTCTTGTGTCCGCTGCGGACATACCGGTTCAGCGAAGTATAATCTTTGGCAATAATGGCCGGTTCAGCGACCTGGGCCAGAAGCAGGGCCAGGGTCTGGCCGCTCTGTTTCCGCAAGGTTTTCAAGTCGGCTTGCAGGTCCTCGGCAGCTTGGGAAAGCGACTCTTCCGTGGAGACGGTCAGCGCCTCCTGGGTGGAGGAGCTCATCTGGGCCAGCTTTTTCTGCAGTTCCCTGGACAGGACCTCCATGTCCTTGTTGATCTCTCTGCCGGTCTTTTCGAAACCGGCTCCGATCATGGCCTGGAACCGGCTGTTTCGCTTCCCCTCCATGACTACCACAAAGGACATGGCCGCAACAATGGAGACGACCAGGGCCATGGCCACGGGAACAATCAGCCGGGCCCGAAGACTATGATGAAAGAACCGTGAAATCATTTTGCCACCTCTCGTCAAAAAGGCCTTTAAATACGGTCTGTTTGTAAAAATTGTATCATTTCCGCTCTACACGACAAATTTTTTTTGGTAAAAAAAGACGCGATCAGGGCTGAACACATGGCGGTCCAGACACTGTAACGTCCTACTCTTCGACCATTATTTTACGGAGGGAACATGAAAAAAATTCGCCTGGCCCTCATAGCCGGGGGCCTTTCCGGAGAACGGGAGGTTTCTCTGGCCGGGGCGGCCGGGGTTGAGCAGGCCCTGGACCGCGACAGATATGTCGTCCATCGCTATGACCCGGCGACGGACCTTGCCCGGCTGGCTGCAGAGGCCGGGGATCTCGACGTTGCCTTCATCCTCCTCCATGGACTGTATGGAGAGGACGGCACCATGCAGGGATTTCTTGATCTTCTCGGTCTTCCCTACCAGGGCAGCCCAGTCCTGGGCAGTGCCATGGCCATGGACAAGAATGTAGCCAAGATCATGTATCAGCAGGCCGACCTGCCGGTGGCCCCCTGGATCATGGCCTCCTCCGCTGATCTGGATAGCCCGCAACTTGTGAAGGCCGGACTCCGTTTTCCCGTGGTCATCAAGCCGGCCCGGCAGGGTTCCTCCCTTGGGATGTCCATAGCCAAGGACGATGCCGAGCTGGCGGCTGGCCTGCGGTTGGCCCTTGAACACGACAGTGAGGTCATGGTGGAGGAGTATATCCAGGGCAGGGAGATCACCGTGGGGGTGCTTGGCAACGATGACCCGGCTCCCCTTCCCCTGGTGGAAATCGTCCCGGACAGCCGCTTTGCCTTCTTCGACTATGAGGCAAAATATCAGCCCGGAGCGACAAGGGAGATCTGTCCTGCCGAGGTCAGCGATGATGTCCGGACAACAGCCCAGGAATACGCCCTCAAGGCCCACCAGGCCCTACGACTCCGGGGCTACAGCCGGACCGACATGATCCTCAGGGACGGGGAGCTGTTTCTCCTGGAAACCAACACCATTCCGGGCATGACCCCCACCAGCCTCTTTCCGCAGGCGGCAGCGGCAGCCGGCCTGTCCTTTTCCGCCCTTCTGGACCGGCTCATCGACCTGGCCCTGGAAACAGCCTGAGCCCAACCGGTACCATGGCAACAGACCAGCTTCCTGCCATCCTGCCCGGCACAGGCGAGCTCTCTCCGGCCCTCAGGAGCACTGTCCTGCCGGTCGAATACGAGCTAGCCCTGAAAACCTGGTTCAGCAGGACCACACGTCAGGATGCCCACCGACTCCTCCTGGAAACAAAACAGGCCCAGCTGATTTTGTACCGCCAGGGAGCCGGCCTCATTCTGGAAGGAGGGACCTGGGCAATGGTGCGGATGATGCCGGGTAACGGCAGGCTACCCTACATCTTCCGAGACGGAAGCTGCAGCGACTGTCTTGCCGGACCGAGAGGGAGCCGATGCCGGCATGTGGCGGCCCTGGCCATGCTCTGCCTGCAGGAAACCGAAACAGGAGTGCGCCCCTCCGGCCTCGGCTTTGCCAAGAGCCCCTGGGCTGAGATCGGCCGGTATCTCCATGAACGCGCAGCTGCCCGGCAGATCACAACGACCATGGAACTCCAGCCGGATCACATCCTGCTGCAGTGCCAACAGAAACAGGGTTTTGCCCTCCAGATCCGCCTTTCTCATCAAGCTGCAGCCGAACTCTGCCGCCTCCATCCCGACCTGGCCGCCCCGAATGGACTCCAAGTCCAGAGATTGGACATGGAGGAAATCAGCAGGCTGCGAAAACGGCTGGTCCTTCTCGAGGCATCCGAATCGGAACAGGTTCTGGCTAAACACGGGCGCCGCTCCAGGCAACAGCAGGTGGACTGCTCTCTCTGGATGACTCTGGCCAGGCTCCTGTACCGACATGTTCTGCCTGCCCGCATTCACCTGGAACGACGCGACGAGGGGAAATTCCAGCTCATCATTCCCGGTCCTGAAGAACCGCTTTTCCGTCTTGTCCCGGCCAGGATGCACACCTGGAACCTCCTTGCCCGACTGCCGGCCGACAGGCTGCCGCTGACTCAGCTTCCCCCGGCCAGGGCCTGGTCCACAGTCTCTTTCGGTGACGATGGCCGGACCATTGTGGTGGAAAACCGGTGCACGCTGGAAGACGGACGGACTTTCAGTCTGAAGAATCTTGCATCCTGCCGCTTCGGAAGGCATTATGCTGTGGATGACCACTTTTTTACCCTCCAGCCCATCCCCCGGGAAGAACGGTTGATCCGACCGGGCCAAGACAATCCGCCCCTCCTCGCCATCGCCAGCCGACAGGAGGATGACCAGGCTGGCTTTTCTGTTGCAGCTGGGGAAATCGAATCCTTTCTGGAACAGAACAGCCGGGCGCTCCGTTGTGGACGGCACGAGGTCGACAGGGAGATCCTGGAGCTGGAATTTGTCTCCCGGCCCAAAAGGCTGACACTGACCGATTTCAGGGAGGAACAGGGCTGGTGTTATCTGGCCGGGTATTACGATCTCGGCAATCAGCGGATCGACCTGGTCGATCTGCTGATTGCTGGGGAGAAAAAGCAGGCCTATATCCCGGGCCGCCGCTGGCTGCAGGTCAGCGACTCCTCTCTGGCCTGGTTCCATCAGCTGGGCAAGAAACGGATCACCACCGGAGCGGACGGGAGAGCCTGTCTCAGGCTGCATCGCCAGGAGTTTCTTGCGCTGGCCGGCCAGATTGGCGTGCTGTCTGCAGAATTCAGGCGCAAGAAGCTCGACAACACCCTCGATTTCCTGCTCGACAGCACTGACCTGCGGCAGGACAGCCTCCCGGAACTGCCGGCACATCTACGTGAATATCAACGCAACGGCACGGCCTGGCTCTACCTGCTGCACCGACATGGCCTAGGTGGCATCCTTGCCGATGATATGGGTCTGGGCAAGACCCACCAGGCATTGGCGCTTCTTTCCCTTTTGACCGGTCAGGAAAACCGGTTCCTGGTGGTCTGCCCCACTTCTGTCCTCTTCCACTGGCCACAGAAGCAGGAGCGTTTTTTCCCTGACCTCTCCCTGTCGGTCTACTACGGGCCTGACAGAAAACCGGACAGGATCGAGGAAACGAACGTGGTGGTCACCACCTACGGCCTCCTCCGCCGAGACAGGCACGTTTTAGCCAAAATTCCTTTCAGGCTCGTTCTGTTCGACGAAATGCAGACCCTCAAAAACAGCAAAACAGCCGTGTACCAGGCTGCTGCCATGCTGCAGACAGAAGGAATTATCGGCCTGACCGGTACACCGGTGGAAAACTCCATTCAGGAACTGCAAAGTCTCTTTGCCCTCTGCCTGCCCGGCCTTTTTGACAACAACATGTTCCTGAAGCATGTCGTTCGCAACGATTCACCGGAAAGCCGCCAGGAGCTGGCGCGGATCATCCGTCCCTTTGTCCTTCGCCGGACGCGGCAGCAGGTTCTGAAGGAGCTACCGGCCCGTAGCGAGGATATCAGGATCTGTCACCTGAGTGACGATCAGGTTGCCGCTTACCGACAGGCCGTGGAACAGGCAGAACAGGTCCTCGAGGAAAAGCAGCATGAGGATTTCAGTCATGTCCTCACCACCATCACCAGATTGAAACAGATCTGCAACCACCTATGCCTTCTGGAACACTGTATGGACTGGCAACGTTACCGGTCCGGCAAGTGGGATGAATGGATCCGAATCCTGGAAGAGTGCCTGGCTGCTGACCTGAAAATGGTAGTTTTCAGCCAATTCACCACCATGCTGGACCTGATGGAAAGCTATCTTCGGGAGAGAGACATTGCTCATGTCGACCTGCGAGGAACGACCAAAGCCAGCTTGCGACAGCAGGCTATAGATCGTTTCAACCGTGATCCGGACGTCAGGATCTGTTGCGCCAGCCTCCTGGCCGGCGGCACGGGGATCGACCTGACCGGTGCCCAGGTTGTGGTCCACTTTGACCGTTGGTGGAATCCGGCCAGGGAGGAACAGGCAACAGCCAGGGTCCACCGGATGGGCCAGCAGCACCCTGTTCAAGTTTACAAACTGGTCACCGCCGGTACCCTGGAGGAAAAAATCCACTATCTGATCGAAAAGAAGCGTGCCCTGGCCGAGGATATTGTCGGGGAAGACGACGGCTCAGTCCTCAAGCGACTGTCAGGGAAGGACATCTCCGCGCTGCTCCGGTTCCGGCCCTGAAGGCGGCTCCTCCCTGACCTTGCGGACAGAAAGGACCACCCCATAGGAACGGGTATCCCGGTGAAAAATTTCTCCGCCTGCCTGGTCAACCACCCGGTCCATCCTCTCGGCCATCTTCTGCAGGCAGAGGAAATGGAACTCGTCCCCCACAGACTGGTTCCGCAGACGTGCCCGCACGTCCTTGAAACCCCATCAGCAGTCTTTGCGGTAATCGATATCGATTCGTACCCTTTTCCTCACCGTTCGTCCCCTTCTCCAGGGTTCACACGAGACAATGGCCAGTTCCGCCTGGTCTCTGCGCCAACCCCAACGCAAACCCGTCTCTCCGCAACAATCCGCGTATGTCTCCAGAAAAATTTGCGTATATCTCGGTCTCAACGTCCGAGCAGATTGCTCAAGCCGCCAGCTATTCCTGTCGTTGCCTTCTCAACTCGGCCAGGGTCGTCTCATAGATGTCCACATCGAGATCCTGAAAACAGCAGGCAATGATTCGCCTGAAATCCGCCTCCCGCTCCAGCATGGCCTGCAGGGCTATCCGGGCGGCAGCCTCCCTGGGATAACCATAGGCACCGGTGCTGATCCCCGGAAAGGCGATGGTCTCGACCCCGCTCCTGGACGCCAGGGAAAGGCAGTTGTCGTAACAGGCACGCAGCATGTCCGGTTCTCCTGACCTGCCATCCCGCCAGACCGGACCGACGGTGTGAATTACCCAGCGGGCCGGCAACCTGAACCCCGGTGTGATACGGGCCCCTCCGGTGGGGCAGCCACCAAGCTCCCTGCAGGCGGCCAGCAGCTCCGGACCGGCAGCCCGATGAATGGCCCCGTCCACACCGCCTCCTCCCAGCAGGCTCTGGTTGGCGGCATTGACAATGGCATCCACCCGCAGGGTGGTAATGTCGTTGCACATGATCTCAATCATGGTGCCATCCTCCCGGTTTCTTGTTTTTCCTGTATATCCAGCCGGGGCGTTTCCTCTTCACTGTCCATCGGCACGTCCGGAAGCGGCAGGACATCCGGGTGCAATGCAGGACGATATTCCTTGAGATAGATATCGGCCAAGGTCAGAAAGGCGGTGACAATCAGGGGACCATAGATGATGCCCAGCACTCCGAACATGCTCATGCCGCCCAAAATGGCGAGAAAAACGAGCAGGGTATGCATCTTGATATGGCTACCGACAAACTTCGGTTTGAGCAGATATTCGACGGAAAAAGAGAGCAGGACATAAAAGACAAAGGTGATCACCGCCTGACTCAGATTGCCGTTGAGCAGCAGGATGGCGGCCGTGGGCAGCAGGACCAGACCGATCCCGAAAATCGGCAGAAAGGCCAGAATCGCCATCACCCCGCCCCAGAGCACCGGGGACTTCAGGCCCAGAGCAGCGAAGAGGCTTCCGCCAAGGATTCCCTGAAACAGGCCACTCAGACCATTGCCGATCAGGATGACCCCGGCTATCTCCATGAACTTCTCCATGAGCAGCGCATCCTGCTCGTCAGGCAGGGGAGAGAGACGGGTGAGGAAATTTATGAGCCGCTCCATCTCGATGAGAAGAAAAAAGACCACCAGAATGAGCACGCAGAACTGGAGGACAAAACTCATGATATTGGCCGCCCAGGAAGAGGCCTTGGAATAGATAAAAAGGCTCGTGGTCTTGGTGAGATCGGACAGCAGTGCGGTCACGTCTGACGGTTCGAAATTTATTCCTATTTCGGCGAGAACATCTTGTACCTCCAGAACCAATGTATTATTCTGGATGAATTGCTGGATCCTGATCAGCAGGTTGGAGTCCTTGCCCATATGGTAGAGGTTGAGCGCCTCGGAAGACAGGACGCCGATACAAAAGGTCAGGGGAATGAAAACAATCAGCACGATGAGGACACAGGTCAGAACGGAACCAAGCCAGGGAGCGCACCACCTGTTCAGCCAAGAGAAGATGGGACGAAATATACCAGCCAGAAGAAAGGCCAGGATAAGCAGCTGCCAGAATGGCCAGAGCACCCAGCCCAGGAGGAGAATGGCCAGGATGAAAATAAAAAAGAAATATCTCGCCTGGGTCGGATTGACGTTTTTTCCTCGCGAAATGGTCAAGATAGGCGCTGCGTCAGGCTTGTAATCCTTCTTCTGATCACCAGGAGACATGGCGGCATCATCCGGCGTTCTTCTCTCATCAAACTATATACCCCTAATTCTGGAAAAAGAAAATCAGTTTACGGATCAAAACCATGTTACACAGTGACCTTGAAGTCAACCTGCGAAAGGCAGCACCGGAAGATCTGAAGGAAAAACCGGATGCATCTTCCCTGGGTTTCGGCCAATATTTCACGGACCACATGTTCGCCATGCGCTGGAACAGGGAAAAGGGATGGCACGATGCCGAAATCAGACCCTACGGCGACTTCAGCCTTGATCCGGCTGCAATGGTTTTCCATTATGGACAGGCGATCTTTGAAGGGCTCAAGGCCTACCTCGGCCGCGACAGGCAGATATTTCTTTTCCGGCCCAAGGACAACCTGGAACGGCTGAACCGTTCCGCCCTGCGGATGTGCATGCCCAGGATTCCGGTGGACCGCATCCTGCAGGCCATGAAAAGCCTGGTCTACCTGGAGCGGGAATGGATCCCGGAGGCAGAGGGTGCTTCGCTCTACATCCGCCCCACCATGGTCGCCACGGAACCTGCGCTGGGGCTGCGGCCAGCCGAGGAATATCTTTTTTTCATCATCGCCAGCCCTGTGGGCGCCTACTATGCAGAAGGATTCAACCCCACCAGGATCTACGTGGAAGACCGGTACGTGCGCGCCGTACCCGGGGGTGTTGGCGATGCAAAGACGGCCGGCAACTATGCAGCCAGCGTCAAGGCCCTGACCGATGCCCACAGCAGAGGATTTTCCCAGGTTCTCTGGCTGGATGCCCTGGAACGTAAATATGTGGAAGAGGTCGGCACGTCCAACATCTTTTTCGTCATCGGCGACGAACTGATCACTCCTCCCCTGGGGGGCACAATCCTTCCCGGCATCACCCGGGATTCAGTTCTCCGCCTGGCGGCCGACTGGGGGATCCCGGTCCAGGAAAGACGGATCTCCATCGACGAGGTTGCCGAGGCAAGTGAAAACGGGACGCTGCAGGAGGTCTTCGGCTCCGGAACGGCGGCGGTCATCTCGCCGGTGGGAGAGCTCTGCTACCAGGACAGGACGATCACCATCAACAACGGTCGGCCCGGAAAACTTGCCACTCGGTTGTACGAGGAACTTCAGGCACTGCAACGCGGATACCGGGATGATCCCCACGGCTGGCGTGTTCGGATAGCCTGAAAATCCCTCCTCATCACTGGAGCCCATCCATTTCCTTTTTATTCCAACACGTTGGGCAGAGAAAAAAATTCTTTCTCTGCCCCTTGATTTTTCAAAAACCATCACTATTGTTTTGCCCAGCCTAGTGGCGGAAACTCTGTTTTAGTCCGGAGATCAATAAATTGGGCCGGACGCCGGGCATGAACTTTTCTTCCGGCCCGCGCAGTTTTCAAGAAACACTTTTTGCAAGAGGAGGACTTATCCATGAAAATTCGTCCATTGAATGACCGCATCCTGGTCAAGAGATTGGAGGAAGAGGAAAAAACCGCCGGCGGAATCATCATCCCGGATTCTGCCAAGGAAAAACCGGCTGAAGGTGAAGTGGTGGCCGTGGGTCCCGGCAAGATGAATGACGCCGGTGAACGGGCGCCGATGGAAGTCAAGGTCGGCGACAGGGTCCTCTTTTCCAAATATGGTGGCACGGATGTCAAACTGGACGGCGAAGACTATCTCATCATGCGGGAAGACGACATCCTTGGCGTAGTTGAAGCGTAACAGCTCGAATTACCGGTTTCGAAAAAAATAAAAGGAGATAAGAAATGTCTGCAAAAGAATTGAAATACGGTGGCAAGGCCCGGGAAGCCATGCTTGCCGGTGTCAATACCCTGGCAAATGCCGTGAAGGTCACTCTTGGCCCCAAGGGACGCAATGTTCTGATTGAAAAATCCTTTGGCGCTCCTGTCATCACCAAAGACGGTGTCACGGTGGCCAAGGAGATCGAGGTAAAGGACAAGTTCGAGAACATGGGCGCCCAGATGGTCAAGGAGGTAGCTTCCAAGACTTCCGATGTGGCAGGTGACGGAACGACCACCGCCACGGTGCTGGCCCAGGCTATCTACACTGAGGGCGCCAAGCTGGTGGCGGCCGGTGCCAATCCCATGGAGATCAAGCGCGGCATCGATGCCTCTGTGGAGACCGTGGTGGCCGAGCTGGCCAACATCGCCACACCCACCAAGGAGCAGAAGGAGATTGCCCAGGTCGGCACCATCTCGGCCAATAACGACGAGACCATCGGCAACATCATCGCCGATGCCATGGACAAGGTCGGCAAGGAAGGCGTGATCACCGTGGAAGAAGCCAAGTCCATGGAGACCTCGCTGGACGTGGTCGAGGGTATGCAGTTCGACCGCGGCTACCTCTCGCCCTATTTTGTCACCGATCCTGACCGGATGGAAGTCAACATGGAGGACCCCCTCATCCTGGTCCACGAAAAGAAGATCTCCAACATGAAGGACCTCCTGCCCATCCTCGAGTCTGTGGCCAAGATGGGCAAGCCCCTGTTCATCATTGCCGAGGACGTCGATGGCGAGGCCCTGGCCACCCTGGTCATCAACAAGCTGCGCGGCACACTGAACGTTGCGGCAGTGAAGGCTCCCGGCTTCGGTGACCGACGTAAGGCCATGCTGGAAGACATCGCCATCCTGACCGGTGGCCAGGTGATCACCGAGGACCTGGGCATCAAGCTGGAAAATGTGACAGTCAACGATCTTGGAACAGCCAAACGCATCGTGGTGGACAAGGACAACACCACCATCGTCGATGGAGCCGGGGACAAGGACAAGCTCTCGGCCAGGGTCAAGCAGATCCGTGCCCAGATCGAGGACAGCACCTCGGATTATGATCGGGAGAAACTCCAGGAACGGCTGGCCAAGCTCATCGGCGGCGTGGCAGTCATCAATGTGGGTGCTGCCACCGAGGTCGAGATGAAAGAGAAAAAGGCCAGGGTCGAGGATGCCCTCAACGCCACCCGGGCCGCAGTGGAAGAGGGAGTCGTACCTGGGGGCGGTGTCGCCTATCTCCGCTGCCTCAAGGCCCTGGAAGCCCTGGAGCTGGAAGGCGAACAGAAACTGGGCAAGCAGATCATCGCCCGGGCCCTGGAAGAGCCGGTTCGTCAGATTGCCGCCAACGCCGGCCGGGAAGGCTCTGTCATCGTCGAGAAGGTCAAGGAGATGGACGGCCCCAACGGCTTCAATGCTGCAACCGAGGAATATGGCGACCTCATCGCCGCCGGTGTCATCGATCCGGCCAAGGTGACCCGCACCGCCCTGCAGAACGCAGCCTCGGTTTCCGGCATGCTGCTGACCACAGAATGCATGGTGGCCGAAGAACCGGAGAAGGAAGAGGCCGGTGCTGGTGGAGCCGGCATGCCTCCGGGCGGCGGTATGGGAGGCATGGGCGGAATGATGTAATCCCGGCCCATCCTTTCCCTGAGATCTTTCCCCAGTCCTTCCGGCCGAGAGGCCGGGAGGACTTTTACTTTCCTGTTGACAAACAGGGGGAAATTTTGAATAGTAACTCGGTCCAGATGCAGGCCGTCTGAAGGCGATGTAGCTCAGCTGGTTAGAGCATACGGCTCATATCCGTAGTGTCCGGGGTTCAAGTCCCTGCATCGCCACCAGCACATAGCAAGGCGTAGTGTATGCACCATACACTACGCCTTTTTTATGTCCGCACGGTCGCTGTAACAGGATCTGGCACAGCAGCTGCGGGTACACCCGGCTATTGAGGAAAGAAACAACTCCAAAATTCGGACAGGGTGTCAAGGCTGTGCCTGGCTCTGCCAAGAAAAGCCAGGCCTGACTGAACCGGACATCTGTTTCGGTTTTCCGCCACCTGATCGCCATCATCCGGAAGCCTGCTGTCTCTACCATATTCTCTGCCACTACTATTAACCCGGCTGACTGCTGAGGAAAAACTAATCCTGGTTCTTCTTTCCGAGAGGTCTTACCTTCGACACCAGCCTGAAAGGAAAAGGGCAGGCGTGGTGTATTGGGCCGGCTTTTGCAGCCAGAGATGCATCCTGCAGAAATGTACTGCAGAATTTCCCAAAACGAGTATTACTTACGGAGAGATGGTGCCGGTGGGAGCTGAACATGCTTCCGGCCGGGTTCAGACTTTGCCCAAAGGTTGCCCACATGATTCCTTCTCTCATCCTGACCCTGAAAAGCGACCGGGAACACAGGCTCCATCTCCTGCTGCAGCGGGGCTGCTTCATTTCCCTGGCAGCCGGGGACACCCTGATGGATTTTCTCTGTTCCCTGCCCGGGTTCGATCGGCAGTATGTCCTGGATCGGGTTCAGACCATCTTTGTCAACGGCAGGGCCGAAGACGATCTCGAGCGGCCGCTCATGGCCGGCGACAGCCTGAGTGTCTCCGGCCCCATGCCCGGGCTGGCAGGGGCGATCTTTCGCAGGGAGAGCCGCCACGATTCGTTACGGACCCGATCCCGACCTTCCCGCCCCCGGCATCCGGCCCGCCAGCGGGAGATCTTTCTCAAACTGTTCAACGTGATTGCCGCTGAAAAAGGGGCCGCCCTGCTGGCCCGGGGGGTTGTATTCAAGGGGACGACCCTGGCCCGGGCCTTCGACCGCCAGGCGGAACTGCTCAGGCCGCTGGTCAGAGAGGCCATGCTGAACGGCTCCCCGCTGGAATATGCTGCCCTGGCGGCAGAATCCGGACAACATGAACGGATATTCCTCCAGGTTCGGGGCTGAACGCCATGGAGGTCATCACCAGCCACCTCAATGCAGACTTCGATAGCCTGGCCTCTATGGTTGCGGCCAGGAAACTGTATCCCGGCGCAGACCTGGTCTTTGCCGGCTCCCAGGAAAAAAACGTACGGATCTACCTGGCAGAAGAAGCCCGCAGTCTCTATGAATTCAAGAAAATAAAACATATCGACCTGCGCCGGGTGAAACGACTCGTCGTGGTCGACACCCGGCAAAGGGAACGGATCGGCCCTCTCCAGGACTGCCTGGCCAACCCAGGGCTGGATATTCACCTCTACGACCATCACCCGGACACCCCGGACGACCTGCACGGCAGTGTCGAAGAGGTGCGTGGGTACGGCTCCACGGCCACCATTTTCGTGGAACTCTTCCAGACCCGGGGCATCGAGATCTCCCGGGACGAGGCCACCCTGCTCGCCCTGGGAATCTACGAGGATACCGGCTCCTTCCTCTATTCCACCACAACTCCCAATGACCTGCAGGCAGCCTCCTGGCTGCTGTCCCAGGGAGCCAACCTGGACATCGTCACCCAGTTCGTCTCCCACGAACTGACGTCCGAACAGATCAAGCTTTTGGGTACCCTGCTGAAAAACAGCACCACCTACACAATCCAGGGGGTGGACATCGTGGTCACCAAGCTGACCCTGCCCCGCTATGTGGACAACTTCGCCGTGGTGGTCAGGCGATTGATGGTGATGGAAAACCTGAATGTGCTCTTTGCCCTGCTCTGCATGGGAGAACGCACCTATCTCATCGCCCGCAGCCGCATTCCGGAAGTGAACGTGGGCGCCATAGCCCGGAGTTTCGGTGGAGGCGGCCATGCCTCGGCCGCTTCGGCCACGGTCCGGGAGATGACCCTCTTCGAGGCTGAAGAGAAACTTCTCAGACTGCTCCACAGTATGGTCCGCCCCCAGGCCATTGCCCGTTCTCTCATGTCCGCCCCGGTGATCACCGTGGGGCCGGACGTCACCATCAACGAGGCCAACAGCCTGCTCACCCGGTACAACATAACGGTCCTGCCCGTGGTACGGGAACCGGCCCGCCAGGACGGTCGGCACCATCCCAGCGGCCTGCTCGGTCTGATCACCAGGCGGGTCATCGAGAAGGCCATCTATCACCAGTTGGGTGATCTGCCGGTCAGGGAATACATGACCACGGAAATCGCCACCCTGCCGGAAAGCGCCACCCTGGCCGATATCCAGGAACTGATCATCGAACACCGGCAACGGCTGATCCCCATCGTCTGCGGCGAGGAGATACGTGGTGTCATCACCCGGACCGATCTGCTCAACCTGCTGGTCAACGATCCGGCCCATCTGCCCAGAAACCTGCTCCAGGAAGACGAACATCCCTCTGTGGAGCGGACCCGCAACCTGAGCAGCCTGATGACGGAGAGCCTTGACCGGGAGATCATCCAGCTCCTGCAGGAGGTTGGCGAAACAGCGGAAAAACTTGGCTACCAGGCATATGTGGTGGGCGGTTTTGTCCGGGACCTGCTCCTGCACATCAGCAACCTGGATATCGACATTGTCATCGAAGGCGACGGCATCCGTTTTGCCAGGGAGCTGGCCAGGCGGAAGAACGGCCAGGTCCGGCCCCATGAAAAATTCGCCACCGCCACGGTCATCCTGCCGAACGGGCAACGCCTGGACGTGGCCACAGCCCGGCTGGAATATTACGAATACCCGGCCGCCATGCCCATCGTGGAACTGAGTTCCATCAAGCTGGACCTATATCGCCGTGATTTCACGATCAATGCCATGGCCATCCACCTCAATCCCAGGCGGTTCGGCATCCTGGTGGATTTTTTCAACAGCCAGAACGACCTCAAGGAACGTCGAATCCGGGTGCTGCACAACCTGAGTTTTGTCGAAGATCCAACCAGAATATTCCGGGCCATCCGTTTTGAGCAACGCCTGGACTTCACGATTGCGCCCCATTCAGAAAAACTTATCAGGAACGCGGTCCAGATGAACCTCTTCAACCGGTTTTCCGGGCCGCGGTTCTTTACCGAGTTGAAGTTGATCCTCTCGGAAGACAATCCGCTCCCCTTTCTGAAACGGATGGCGGAATTCAAGCTCTTCCCTTTCCTCTGGCCGGACCTGCGGCCCAATCTGAAGATCGACCGACGCTTCGTCCATGTGCTCACCCAGGCCGGCCGGGCCATTGCCTGGTTCAGGCTGCTTTACCTGCGGGAAAAACTCGAGCCCTGGATGGTGAACCTGCTGGCCATCATGAGCCGTTCCCGGGTAAAAGAGCTGCTCGCCTTCTGCGAGCGGTTCGAGCTGCCTCCCAGGCAGAGAAAACTGCTGGTACGGCAGAAGACCGAGGCGGAGCGTATCGCCATGCACATGCTGCGCCGCCCCTTCATGAAGCCCAGTGAGATCTACTGGCTGCTCTGTGACCTGGACATCGTGGGCCTGCTCTACCTGATGGCCATTGCCCGCAAGAAATATATCCAGAAGGCCGTCTCTCACTATGTGACCTTTCTCCGCAATGTCCGGCCACTGATCAATGGCCGCGACCTGCTTGCCCAGGGCTATACACCCGGACCGGACTTCCGGGCCATGATCAACCATGTCATCGAGGCCCAGCTCAACGGCCAGATCAGCTCCAAGGAAGAGGCCCTGGCACTGATCCGGGAGAAATATCCTCCCTCCGGCTCGGGGGAGGATTGACCCCGTCCTTTTTCCTTCGCTTTTCCGATTCAGTTGCGTATGATGAAAAGATGGACTATGCCCGTCCAGCCGGAACGACGGCAGCCATTGGACTGGACGCTGGACCTGAAGGTCGCTGACAACCGAGAAAGACAGCATGAACGGACAACACCTCCTCCAACAGCTCATAATCCTGGCGCCGCCTTTTCTCTTCGCTCTTACCTTCCACGAGCTTGCCCATGGCTATGTCGCCTGGCAGCTTGGAGATCCAACCGCAAAAAATGCCGGCCGCCTGACCATGAACCCCCTAAAGCACCTTGATCCTTTGGGGGTCATCGCGTTCATCATCATGAAGATCGGCTGGGCAAAGCCCGTGCCCGTGGATCCGAGTTACTTTGCCGATCCCCGTAAAGGCATGCTGCTGGTGGCCCTTGCCGGACCGGCCGCCAATATGGTGCTGGCCGTGATCAGCGCTATCCTGGCCAAGTTTCTCGTCCTTCTCCATGCCATCCCGCTGTTCATCCTGGAGCCGGTCGTCAGCATGCTGGTGGCCTCTGTATGGATCAACATCATGCTGGCGGTGTTCAACTGCCTCCCCATCCCGCCCCTGGATGGCTCCCGGGTGCTCATGGGGCTCCTGCCCCGGGACACGGCCCGGAGATACGCCGGTCTGGAACCGTTTGGCTTTATCATCCTGCTGGTTCTTTTCTACACCGGCATCATTCCCAGCATCATCATGCCCATCATCCATTATACCAACACATTGCTGCTCGGCTGAAAGGCAGGGCAGGCAGGTACGCCTCGTACACGGCGCATCCGGTCCGGGAAATGGACCGGATGCAGCTGACATTGATTTCCCGAATTACAGCTTGTAGTTCAGGCCAAAGGTGATCAGGTGGGCGCCACTGTCCTCGAACCGGCCGCTGACTATGGAGTTATTGACAGTGCGGTCCTCCTTGTCGTCATACAGGTAGGCCATGCCAAGTTCAAGATGTTCATTCAAGCGGTACCGGACACCCAGCGAGTACAGCTTGGCATCGGAATCGGGCAGATCAAATCCAAGGCTTGAATCGGGAACAGGATTTTCATCTATGGCGAATCCGGCCATCAGGGTGAGAGCCTGGTTGAGATCATAGCTGACACCGATCCGCCAGCTGTCGGTATCTTCCCAGTTCTTTGCCTTGGGCAGGTCGAAGAGACTGGTCAGCACCGGATTGCCGAGCGAAACAGGATAGTTGAAATCGATATTCTCGTAATCCGACCAGTACGTCCGGTCCCACTGCAGCTCCACGGTCAGTTGGTCGAAAAAGGTGTAGGCAACACCCAGGGAAAGGACCGCCGGCAGGGGAACGGAGACCGATCCATCGCCTGAATACAGCCCGGGGCCCGCTGATGTCTGCAGTGTACTGGACCCCTCCAGATCCAGGTCCACTTTGGAACGGTAGGTGACACCCAGGTTGAGTCCCTGCACCGGCCTGGCGCTGAAGGCCAGATTGTATCCCGCCTCCCAGGTATCGCCGTCCATATCCCTGGAGGCCGTCACCCCCGGGGCGATCATGCCTGCACTTTTTACGGTACCGTCGGCATAGACAGCCCGGACGCCGGCGGCAATGGAAAACATTTCATTGAAGCGGTAAGCGACCGCCGGGCTGAACTCCACTACTTTGAGGCTGAACTCCTCGGCAAAGGTCCTGGGATACGGCTGCTCCCACTGCTTGGACAGTCCCCCGGGATAGGTGAGGCTCAGGCCGAACCTGAAATTGTAATGATCTGGAGAGACGGCATACAGAGTCGGCAGGAGGAAATTTTCGGTCTCAGATTCACCATTGTAGTACGGGGTACGCGCATCCGTGTAGGAGACCGCCTTCAGGTTGATGTAAACGAGATCAGCCTCGAAATGCGCGGTATCGGGCAGCCAGGCCATGTTGGCCGGATTGTAGTAGGCGCTGTCCGCACCGGGTGTATGGGCGGTATAGGATCCCGCCCTGGCAGTGGAGTTGACAGACTGTTCTGGAATCCGGTATCCGGAAGCTAAGGCAGAGCCTGCGGTGACAAGGGTCAGCAGGCTGGTTACGGCAATGGTCTTCTTCATCGATCTTCCTCCTTGATGTGTCTTATACCTGCATGGTGTCAACCGAATACAGGTATCGTTTGATCTTGTGGGTTGCTGTCTTGATGAACGGCTCCCGCCGCTCTATGACCCGTGAAATTCGCGATGCCGACCCAAGCTGGGTGTTGATCTCGGTTCGCATCTGCTCCAGCAGGGAAACGATATGGGCATGCCGCTGTTGCCGACTCTGGCCCTGCGTCTCCTCGTCGATGAGATCATAGTCTGGGTAGACCCAGGCCTCGAGCATTCCCCGGTTTTCTACCACCAACGACTCGAGGACAAAGGGATATGAATTGAGGCGGTGTTCAATGGCCTCCGGATAGACATTTTCGCCGTTTGCAAGCACGATCACCGATTTGAGGCGTCCCTTGATATGGAGATTGCCCTGATCGTCCAGCATGCCCAGGTCACCGGTACGCAGCCAACCATCTTCCGTGATGACTTCGTTGGTCGCCTCTGGATCGTTCCAATATCCCTGCATGATGTTCGGACCCCGGGCGAGGATCTCGCCGATCCCGGTACCGGGATCCGGCCGGTCTATTTTGACCTCGACCCGAGGTATCGGCTTGCCGGTGGAGCCGATCCGGATGGTAGGATCGCCCTGGGGCCCACCGGCGATGAGGGGAGCCGACTCGGTCAATCCGTATCCCACAATGTAAGGAAATCCAGCATCACGAAGAAAGGATTCCACCTCCGGATTGAGAGCCGCACCACCAATACCCATGACCTGCAGCCTTCCCCCGAAAAAGGCCTGCAGCCTGGAGCCGATTTTCCGGTACACGAGTTTTCTGCCGGCAGAAAAGCGGCACAGCCAGGAGAGGAGGGTGCTCTTTTCCACTGCCGGCAGCACCCGTTTCTTGTAAATTTTTTCCATGATCAGCGGAACGACGAGCATCACATGCGGCCGCTCCCTGGTGCAGATCTTCTGCAGCACGGCAGGGGTCGGGGTACGACCGGCATAGACGATTCTGCATCCCCGGATCAATGGAAGCAGAAAACCCACCGTGAATTCATAGGTATGGGAAATCGGTAGTACTGAAAGAAAGACCGAGCCGCTTTCCAGCTTGAGCAGCCTGGTCGTGGAAAGGGCATTTTCACAGAGGTTGGCATGGCTAAGCATCACGGCCTTGGAAAAACCGGATGTCCCGGAGGTATACAGGATTGCAGCCAGGTGATGCCGGTCCACCTGGGGAAAGGTCAGCTCACCAGCTGCCAGCTGGCCGGCAAACCGCTCCCGCGCTTTGTCGAGAAAACCGGAAAAGGCCTGGGGCTGGATCACCCCGGAGGCGTCTTCATACTCGTCCAGGGTGACGACCCTGTCGATCGGCCTCCTGAAATCATAGATCTTTTCTATCTGCCGCTGGGTGGTGAAGAGAATGCTGCAGTCCATCTCTCCCAGGATATGGTGGACATCTGCCTCCGGCAGGTCAGGAAGCATGGGCACGCAGATGCCTCCCAACCGGACTACTGCCAGGTAGACCGTACCCCAATTATGGGAATTTTCCGCCAGGATAGCCACCCGGTCTCCAAATTTCACTCCGCATTCACGAAGATAGGCGGCCAGAAGAAGAATTCTCTCGTGCAGCTGCCGGTAGGTCAGAGGCGTTTCCATGGCCATGCCTATGGCAGGATTATCGGCAAACTCCCGGCTGCTTCTGTCTATCAGGTCATTGAGGGTCTGTATCCGCTCCTGCACCGCTGGCAGACGCGCCGACTGTGAAGATGATCGCCATTCCATCGTCTACTGCTGGCTGAAAATTACCGATGTCCATCCGGCCACGGTCCGGGAAACCGGGGAAAACGTTCCTGCACTTCATCAGGCCGCACAAGTTTTCCGACAGAACGGCCTGTCCGGAGTTTGTTGATTATGACCGTTACGCCATATAAAGTCAATTGTTACCTAATTTCCGCCAGCATCGTGGCCACCGGTCATCCGTCCCAGAGTCCTCTTCCCAAATTCCTTGACAGTTCTCCCACAGTTACGATACAAATTAGAAGACACGAACAAGGAACCCGAGCATCACAGTCATGACCGTCAACTTCAGATCTCTCATCTTTTTCATCTTTCTGCCGATCATATTGTTTCACGCCGGGCCGGTTCCAGCGGTTTCCATCCTCGATGAGCAGGCCAAGCATCCACCCAAGGCGTCCCGAAAGTTCAATAGAAACAAATCGTCCTCGCCGGGTAAGTACCTGGTTCTGGGCCGACGTAACGATATTTCAGCAGTGAAATACCGTTACCGGCCAACTAGCAGACAGACTACCTACAGTAGCAAGTACCGGGCGACCGGAATCAGAAAAAAAATCACATCCAAGAGCGCCATTGTCATCGATGCGGAATCGGGTGAAACCCTCTTTGCACTCCGACCAGACAGCCCGCGTCAGCCGGCATCGACCATCAAGGTGCTCACGGCAATGATCGCTCTGAAATCCCTGCAGCAGCAGGAGAAGGTCCCGGTTTCCAGCCATGCCTCGCGCATGCCGAGATCCAAGATCTACCTGGATACGGGCCGCCACTACCTGGCCAACGACCTGATCAATGCCGTGCTTCTCGCCTCAGCCAATGATGCCAGTGTTGCGCTGGCGGAAAAAATTGCCGGCAGCGAGTCGGATTTCGCCCGTATGATGACCCTGCGGGCCAGGTTATGGGGTGCCAAACGAACTGTCTGCCGGACAGCTACCGGCCTCACTGCCAAGGGGCAGCAGTCGACCGCCCGCGACTTGGCCATGATATTCCGCCATGCCATGCAGGATGAAAACTTCGCCCGCCGGATGCGCCAGATCAAGGCCCGCACCTCATACGGCACTACCTTGCATAACCACAACAAGGCCCTGTGGCGGATCAAGGGAGCTGTTGGCGGCAAGACCGGCTACACTGCGGCTGCCAGGCAGACATACGTAGGCCAGTTCTGCCGTGGTAACGACTCTATCATCGTGGCCATCATGGGCAGTGAAACCATGTGGTCTGATATCAGGCGCCTGGTCGAATACGGTTTTCAGCGTAAACGCCAGATCCGGCTCGCCAGGGCTGAAAGCGGCAAGGAACCTGCCAGCCGCATCAACTAGCAGCGAATCGAATATCTTCTTCGCTGCCGAGAAGTTCCGAATCCCGCCACAGAGGGCTGCACACTCGTGAAAACCTGGATTGATGCCGGGAACAAACATCGCGACATGCCTGAGCGTGTGCCCAGGAAAGCCAGGGTTCTCTTTCTCTGCACCGGAAACTCCTGCCGGAGCCAGATGGCCGAGGGATGGGCCAACCATCTGCTCGGCGACATTCTCGAAGCCTATTCGGCAGGAGTGGAACAGCATGGCCTGGATCCGCGGGCTGTGGAGGTGATGGCGGAGGCCGGAGTAGATATCTCCGGACACTGGGCAAAAGGTATCGGGGAACTGCCGGTCCGTTCCTTTGACCATGTCATCACGGTCTGCGACCGGGCCCGCTCATCCTGTCCGTTCGTTCCCGCTGAGGGGCAAACCTTGCACAGAGGATTTCCCGACCCGCCGCAACTGGCCAGAACGGCCACCAACGACCAGGAGGCACTGGCTTCCTACAGGGAGGTCAGAGATGCGATCAGGGCATTCGTCCAGACCCTGCCGAAGCTGCTCCGGTCCGGGAGGCAGGACGCAGAATAGAATCGGACAGCCCGAAAACCCTGGATCTCTGTACCGGATCAAACCACCATATACGAGCATCTATTCTTGTCCAGGGCACATGTGAAACACCAGGATGCAAGATATTTCTCATGGTACTGATACCGTAGAAAAAGAGCATGTCTAGGTGGCAAACAAAAAAAGGCGGACAGCTCTGACGAGCCATCCACCCAGCTATTGATAGAGCAAAGACGAATTACCCGTTCACTAGCGCCCTTCAAGTCTGCGCCAGCTGCTGTTCCACCATCTCGAGGAGGGTGGCCCGTTTAAACGGCTTTTCCAGCGTGGCGATATCCCCCAGATAACTGGCCATGGTCAGGTACCGTTCCGCCTTGATCGCCCCTCCTCCCGATATGGCCAGAATCTGCTGGTCAGGATAGTCGCGGGTGAGTTCCATGATGAACTTCAGACCGTCCTTGACCGGCATGATCATGTCGGTGATTATCAGATCAAATACATACTTGCTGACCAGGTTCATCCCCTCTTCGCCGTTTTCGGCGGTCTGGACCTCATAGCCCTCTCTCTCGAGCATCTGGGCCAACATCGAGCGGATCTGCTCTTCATCGTCAACAACTAGTATCCGTTTCACTGAACACCACTCCCACGTCTGTAATGAAGTTGAACAGGTACTGTATCAGATATTCTGCTGTCGAGTCGTTCCACAGCACGGGAAGACCCATTTTCTGCAAAGACGGGAACATGGCGAGCATGCACAACTCCGGAGCTGACAGGCTCCTGCGGATATTCCGATGAACAGAACGGCTCAAATTGCACTCCCGAAAAAAACTCTCCCCGCCTGTATCCGTTTCGATCCATCAACCGAGATGTGATGCGGTGCTGACATTCCGTACTTATCCCATCCTATTCAATCTTACATTTTGGTAATCATCTGTTCAACTGGTTTTTTGTGGGTTCCTATTTTTCTTTGCGGCACAACCGTCCAAATCCGCCGGGAATGGTGCCGGAAGCCCAGTAAGCCCTTCCGTGCTTGTAGTCCACGAACCAGTACCCACCTGGCCGACGGGTGGCATCGACAAAAATAAAGGGCTGGTCGGCTGAAAAACACTGGTGCACATACTGTCCCTTGGCATTCCGGTCCTTTTGCATCAGCGACAGGGCCTCTGCCAGGGTCGGCAGTCGCCAGTCGGAATGTCCGGCAAATCCGGTCCGGTTCAAGGAGTCTATCTCCCTGCGCAGCATCCGATTGCTCATGATGTCGAACCCCCTGCGCTGCCACCTGAGCCCGGTCACCAGGTCCACCACGGTTTCGCCGTCCCCTCCATCGACAAGGCACCCCTGGAAACTGCCCTCCGGATTCCGTTCGTGATCCACCAGGTCAAACTCGTGGACAAGGGCCACGACCTCCTCTTCTATATATTCTGCCGGCTGATCCGGCAAATGGACCTGGACAACGTTTTTTCCCACCTCTTCGGCCAGAGGCAAACCGGAAGGCCCCAGGAGGTCTTCGGTGGACTCGGGCTCCAGCGGAATGATCTTGCTGTCATCATCGGTATCGATGACGTTTTTCTGCAGCCAGTCGCGCAACTCCTGGTCGATGCCGTGTGTCCTCTCGTAAAGGGCCACCTTGCCCTGTCTGTCCACGCATCGCTGGACCATTTCCCTGGGAGCCAGGATTTCCGCCACCACCCGGGCATGCTTGATCCCCCGTTCCATGAGACAGAGCCTGGGCGTTTCGCCCCAGGCATCGATGAAAAAATAATAAAAACGCTCCTTTCCAGAGCGAATCCGCTCCTTTCCACCCCAACTCTCGAAGGTGCCGAAGGTATACTCAGGCGTCATCTCCCAATCGATGGTCGGTATTCCGGGCAAATCAAGTTTTTCAAACAATCCCATTTTTTCTTCTCCTGATTCTGGTAGAATTGAATTGGATCTGGATCACGCTTCTTGCAGGTACCCGCTCATAGTATCTCTGTTTTCCAGAATATTTACCTAATCCATAAATGATAATTATTCTCAAGTCAACATGAAAAAATGCCTCTCTCATGAAATCGGCCGTCCCCTGCCCCTGGGCGCATCGATAACACATTGTGGCATAAACTTTGCAATATTTTCTCGCCATGCCACCAGCGTCACCCTGATCCTGGCCCGGGAAAACGGTCAGGAGGAAAAAGTGTCCCGGATCAGGCTTGATCCGAGATATCACAAGACCGGCGACATCTGGCATATCCACATTCGCGACCTGGACCGGACTATCAGGTATGGCTACACCATTTCCGGACCATGCGATCCGGAGCGTTCGGGACACTTTTTCGACGACTCCCGGATCCTGATCGATCCCTATGCCAAGGAGTTGCAGGCGCCGGCCTGGGGAATGGACAGGTCCTGTCTGGGCACCCGGCCCTGCTGTCTCATTCCCGATCCCGACTACGACTGGGAGGGGGACCGTCCCCTGAAAATTCCCCTACAGGATTCAGTCATATACGAGATGCACGTCCGTGGTTTCACAATCCATCCCTCCTCAGGAGTCGCCCATCCCGGCACATTCCGCGGAGTGGCCGAGCAGGTTGGCTACCTGCAGGAACTGGGTATAACTGCGGTGGAACTGATGCCGGTCACTGAATTCAACGAGAGCGAAGGAATTTTCCGAAATCCTGAAACAGGGGAGAAACTCAAAAACTATTGGGGATACAGCCCGCTTTCCTTTTTCGCGCCCAAGGCGGCCTATTCCAGCACCTCCAACCCGATCCGGGAATTCCGGGACATGGTCAAGACCTTGCACAAGGCGGGAATCGAGGTCATCCTGGACATGGTGTACAACCACACCGCCGAGGGCGGTGCCGATGGCCCCCTGCTGAGTTTCCGCGGCATCGACAACACCATCTACTACCTTCTCGATCCATGGACCAAGGCCTATCTGAACTTTTCAGGCTGCGGCAACACCTGTAACTGCAATCATCCCATTGTCCGCTCCCTGATCATGGATTCGCTCCGCTGGTGGGTGGTCGAAATGCACGTGGACGGCTTTCGCTTCGACCTGGCCTCCATCCTGGGGCGGGATCAGAACGGCAGGGTACTGAGCAATCCTCCGGTCGTGGAGATGATCGCCGAGGATCCGGTCCTGGCAGATGCCAAGATCATTGCCGAAGCATGGGATGCGGCCGGTCTCTACCAGGTGGGCAGCTTTTCCAACCACCAGCGCTGGGCGGAATGGAACGGCCGTTTCCGCGACGACGTGCGGGCCTTCATGCGTGGAGACCCTGGCACGGTACCGGCCCTAGCAACCCGTATTGCCGGCAGTTCGGACCTGTACCAGCACAACGGCCGCCGTCCCTGCAACTCCATAAATTTCATCACCAGCCATGACGGATTCACCCTGGCCGACCTGGTCAGTTACAACGAAAAACACAACCTGGCTAACGGCGAAGGAAACCGGGATGGCGACAACAACAATATCAGCTGGAACAGCGGCACGGAAGGCCCAACCGATGATCCGAAAATACTCGCCCTGCGCAGTCGCCGCCTGCGGACCATGGCGGTCATTCTCCTGCTTTCCCAAGGAGTGCCCATGCTGGTGGCAGGAGATGAATTCGGCCGGAGCCAGCAGGGGAACAACAATGCCTGGTGTCAGGACAACGAGATCAGCTGGATCGACTGGAACCTGGCCCGCAGGAACCGCTACCAGCTTCGTTTTTTCCGCAAGCTCATTGAGCTGCGGAAAAAACACCCGGTTTTCCGGCGCCGCGACTTTTTTCTTTCCGACACCCAGCACGGGGAGCCGCCCCATCTCCGGGAGATCACCTGGCAGGGGCTGACACCCGGGCAACAGGACTGGTCCCACGACTGTCACACCCTGGCCTTCAGCCTCAACGGCACCATGGGCAGCAATGGCCGTGACGATGACTTCTTCGTCATGCTCAACGGTCACCGGACCAAGACTGCCCGCTTTACCATCCCGCCCCTGCCGTCACACTCTGAACAGCGACAATGGAAACAGATCATCGACACCGGCCAGACACCGCCGGCAGATTTCGTCTCAACAGCAGAAGGCCGGATAATCCGGCCAGGGACGACAGTCACCGTTGCACCCATGGGCTGCGTGGTACTCCAGTCTGCGGCGATGAAAGAGGGTAACGCCACATGAATAATCGATTGCCAGCCAGCATGCTCATGCTCGGCGACTCCCTGATCGAGTGGGGGGAGTGGGATACGCTCCTCCCCGGCGTGAGTGTCCGGAACCAGGGACGAGCCGGCGAAACCGTGGAGGAGCTGGCTGCCAGGCTGGGAGAGGAACTTGTCCGGGCAGGCTCTCCGGACGCCGTCCTGATCATGTCAGGCACTAACAACCTCTTGCTCGGCGACCGGCTGTTTCCCTTTGTCCTGGAAAGCATACTGCAGCGGGTGGCTGCATTTTTTCCCGATACGATGATTCTCCTGAACTCCATGTTCCCGGTCTCCCCCACCTGGGTTCCCCTGGACACCGTCATCGACGTGAACGCGGACCTGGCGGAGATCGCCAAGCGCAACCAGGCAGGATTCCTGGACATGCTACCCGTCTTTGCCACCTCCTGTGATCCGGGCGAAACACCCTGTCTGTTGCCTGACGGCATCCATCTGACAGAGCACGGCTACCGGGTCTGGGCGGCAGCGATCCGGACCTGCCTGGCGGCCGGGTGATTCGGAGCTGCCACCATGGTTGACAGAGATCCGCCAACCTCTTATATGTACTTCCTACCTGTAGCGGGCACATACCGAGAGGTCAATATCATCTTTTCAATATACTTCATGGAGACGTACCGATGAAACAGCTGCAGACGATCACGACCATCCTGATACTGTTCCTCTTCTGCTGGGCGGCAGGCGCCACGGCCGGAGACAAGGCCGTCAACCAGGCCGCCGCTGCCGCAGGCACGGCAAAACTGGACGGCAAGGTCATCAAGGGAAAGGTCCTGGAAACCATGGATTCGAGCGGATACACCTATCTCCATCTGGAGACGGAAAAGGGCAAGGTCTGGGTGGCCATCCCCCAGACCAAGGTCGAGGTCGGCCAGGAGGTCTCCTGCTCGCCCGGCATGGAGATGCGCAACTTTGAGTCCAAGACCCTGAACCGCACCTTTGACACCATCATCTTCTCGTCGGGTCTCGGCGGCAAGGGCCGGCTGGCCTCACCCCATGGCAACAGTCCGCACGGCAGCAAGCCCACGGGGGAGAATCCGGCGGATTACAGCTTTTCCGCGGCTCTGGCCGAAGATATGGGCCATGCTTCTCCGCCGGCTGCCGCTGCTGACGCCGGGTCTGCCGGCATGATGGGTTCCGGCGGCAGCGCCAGCGCCATTGTACCACTGGCCGACATCAAGGTCGACAAGGCCGAGGGCGAAAACAGCTACACGGTGGGCGAGTGCTTTGCCAAGGCCCAGGAGCTCAACGACAAGAAGGTCCGTGTGCGGGGCAAGGTGATGAAGATCTCCCGGATGATCATGGGGAAAAACTGGCTCCACATCCAGGACGGCAGCGGAAATCCCATGGAAAATACCCATGACCTGGTGGTCACCACCCAGGCCGAACCGGCAAAGGATTCCATCGTCACGGTGGAAGGAACCCTCCATGCCGGCAAGGATTTTGGCGCCGGATACCGCTACGAGGTCATCATCGAGGACGCCGAGGTCAAATAACCCGGTCATGGAACATGCAAGGATCGACCCGGCCGGCCTGGGCTTCGACTTCGACGGGGTGATCGCCAACACGGCTGAGACCTTCCTCCGCCTCGCCTGCGAGGAATACGCGCACTGCGATATCCGCCTGGAGGACATCACCGATTTCGATGTCGAGAACTGCCTGGCCATGCCGCCGGAGATCATTCAGGAGATCTTCCTCCGCGTTCTGCAGGACTCCATCGGCACCGGACTCAGGCCCATGGAGGGGGCCGTGGAGGTCCTGGGCGAGCTGACGGAAAGGTCGCGGGTCACCGTGGTGACGGCAAGACCGGAACCGGAACCGGTGTACGACTGGTTCGAGAGCGTGATGCCGCGCTCCGTGGTGGAGCGGATCCATGTCGTTGCCATGGGAAGCCACGACGACAAGGTCCGCCATGTTCGCCAGCACCGCCTCTCCCACTTCATCGACGACCGGGCCGAGACCTGCCTGCAGCTGCGTGCAGCCGGAATCCAGTCCATTGTCTTTTCCCAGCCCTGGAACCGGGGCGATCACGACCTGCCCACCGTAACCGGCTGGCAGGATATCCGCCGGCTCTGTCTGGCTTGACAGGCAGGAAAAGATGCGCTGTCCACAATGCGGAGCGACGATCCCCCTATACCGCAATCCCGTACCCACGGTGGATATCATTATTGAGCTGCCAAAGGGTATCGTCCTGATAGAACGGAAGAACCCACCTCCGGGCTGGGCCCTGCCCGGAGGCTTTGTCGATTATGGAGAATCCCTGGAAGAGGCGGCTGTCCGGGAGGCCCGGGAAGAGACCGGGCTGGAAGTTCACCTTGTCCGCCAGTTCCACACCTATTCGGCACCGGACCGTGATCCCCGCCAGCACACGATATCCACGGTCTTCGTCGCCACGGCTTCAGGAACGCCGGTCGGTGGAGACGATGCCAGGCAGGCCGCCGTCTTCACCCGGGAAACCTTGCCGCCGCTGGCCTTTGACCACGCCAGGATCCTGGCTGATTATTTTCACTCCAAGAACAGCCTGGGCAAGTGATCCGACTCAAACAGCTTCCAGCCTTTCTTGCCGGCAAGGCCCTCCGTTTCCTACTCCGGTACCTCGTTCTCCTGGACCGTCTGGATCCCAGGGGCCGGCTGGCCTTCACCTACCTCCGGGGTAACGGCATCGAGATCGGCGCCCTGCACAGGCCGCTTTCCTGTGACTGGCGTAAGGTACACATCACCTATGTGGACCGGAAATCCCGGGCTGAGCTGGCCCGCCAGTATCCGGAATTCCGGCAGGAAGACATCATGCGGGTGGACCGGATCGATTCCGGTGAAACACTGGCCACCTTTGCCGACCAGAGCCTGGATTTCGTCATCGCCAGCCACATGATCGAACATGCCGAAGATCCGGTGGGCACCCTGGACACCTGGTTCCGGGTGCTCCGGCCGCAGGGCATGCTCTTTCTCATCGTTCCGGACATGCGCCACACCTTTGATCGCCAGCGCGCCCAGACAACACCCGGTCACCTCTTCCGGGACCACGAAGAGGGGCCGGAACGCTCCAGGCAGCACCACTACCTGGAATGGGTGGCCTGTACCGAAGGAGGCGATGCGGCTGCCCGAAAGCAGCGGGCGGAAGAGCTGGCCGCCATGCATTACTCGATCCACTTTCACGTCTGGACGCCGCTTTCTTTTCTCGACTTTCTCGTCGCCTACCATGGCCGATATCCGCATTTCGACATCAGGCACCTGGAACAGAACAAAAAGGAGTTCATCGTTATCCTGCAAAAAACCGGATAATCTTTTCCGGTCACCCGACTGTCCGGACGGACCCGAGTTCGGTCGACTGCACCGGCACCATCACGGCAGCAGACTCTTCAGCACCACATACACCACCAGCCCCACACCTATGGAGCCATAGATGAGCAGTCAGGGCAGGCAGTTGTTGCCTGCCCGTTTCAGGAGCACCAAAAAAGCGACCAGGCCGCTCAGCACGGCCGCCGCCAGGACCATCAACTCGTTCATACTTCTGTATCCTCTCCCTGGCCTCAGGCTCGTATCCTTGCCTCCCGCTTCTTGCGGAGCCGGATGGCTTTTGGCGTAACCTCGACCAGTTCATCATCATTGATATAGGAAATGCAGTCTTCCAGGCTCATCTCCTGGAACGGCGTCAAAATGACCGCCTCGTCAGAACCCGAAGCCCGCATGTTGGTCAGCTTCTTTCCTTTGGCCGGATTGACGACAAGATCGGCCGGCCGGCAGTGCTCACCGATGATCTGGCCCTGATAGAGCTCCTCTCCCGGGCCGATGAAGAGCCTGCCCCGTTCCTGCAGGTTGAAGAGGGCATAGGCCACGCTGGTACAGGCCTCCTTGACCACCATCACCCCATTGGTCCGATGTTGTATCTCGCCAGCATACGGTCCCCACTCGGCAAACACATAATTCATGACTCCCATGCCATGGGTGTCGGACATGAACTCGGAGCGGTATCCCAACAGACCGCGGGTAGGCACCCTGAATTTCAGCCGAGACATCTCCCGTTCCACTTGCATGTCCAGCAGTACCCCCTTCAACCTGCCGAGTTTCTCGATCACCGCACCCTGGTACTGCTCGTCCACATCCACTGTCAGTTCCTCGTACGGTTCCAGGAGGCTGCCGTTTTTCTCCCGCATGATGACCTGGGGCCTGGTGACCTGGAACTCGTACCCCTCCCGGCGCATCTTTTCGATCAGGATGGAGAGGTGCAGCTCTCCCCGTCCGGAAACCTGAAACCCCAGTCCATCGCTGACCGGCTCAACCCGCAGGGCCACATCGGCAAGGGTCTCGCGCCGCAGGCGCTCTTCCAGATGCCGGGAGGTGACGAACTTGCCTTCCCTGCCGGCAAAAGGCGAGTCATTGGGTATGAACCGCATGGAGATGGTCGGCGGATCGATCTCTATCAGGGGCAACGGCCTGGGATCGTCGGGATCGGTAAAGGTGACCCCCACCGTGACATCCTCCATGCCGGCCACAGCCACGATGTCGCCGGTCGTCGCCCGTTCGACAGGCACCTGCCGGTCGCCGCGGAAAGCGAAAATCTTGTTGATCCGCACCGGGGAGATAGTGCCGTCACGCCTGGCCACCACCACGGAATCATTGATGTTCAGGGTCCCGTTGACCAGCTTGCCGATCCCTAGCCGTCCCAGATAGGGAGAATAGTCGATGGAGTTGATCTGCAGCTGAAGCGGGGCGGCAGGATCGCCGCCCGGGGGCGGTACATGGTTGACGATCATCTCGGAGATCAGTTCCATTCCCCGGCCAGGCACCGGCTCGTCCTCCGGCTCAGCAATCATGTAGCCACCCTTGGCCGATCCATAGACAACGGGGAAATCCAGGATCTCGTCCGGAGCATCCAGCCTGGCAAGGAGGTCGAAGACCTGGTCGACGGTCCAGTCGCAACGGGCCGCGGGCTTGTCGATCTTGTTGACCACCAGAAGGATGGGCAGGCCGGCGGCCAGAGCCTTCTTGACCACGAAAAACGTCTGTGGCATGGGGCCTTCCTGAGCATCGACCAGCAGCAGGGCCCCGTCCGCCATCCGCAGCACCCGCTCAACCTGACCGCCGAAATCGGCATGCCCCGGCGTGTCGATGATGTTGATTCGATAGGAACCGTACATGTAGGAACCGTTTTTCGAGGCAATGGTGATGCCCCGCTCCCGTTCCAGTTCCATGGAATCCATCAGCCTGTCGACAACCTCCTGTTTGTCGTGGAACATGCCGCTCTGCCGGAAAAGCTGGTCCACCAGGGTTGTCTTGCCGTGGTCTACGTGGGCGATGATCGCCACATTTCTGATCCTGTCCTGTTCCATGTCCTGTATCCGTGTTGATGATGCAGCTGCCGCCTGTCCGCCGACAGGGACAAAAATTTCTGGACTGTACAGGATGGATTATGAAAAGACAAGTGTTTGCTGGACAGCAGGCTGCCAGGTCACCGTTTCTTTTCTCGGCAAAGCATGGTAAGAGAGAACGGACCGCTTCCTGTCGTTCCTGACGTCCCGAAAGGTGATCCGATTATGCCTGGCAGAATACGCTACCTCGACTCCATGCGGGCCGTGGCCATACTCATGGTGGTGGCCATCCACGCCAAGGGTGGAGTGACACTCCCCGATCCAGCCCTGCGCCAGTGGATCGACTTCATCATCTATCCTGTGGCGGTCCCGGTCTTCTTTCTGGTGGACGGCTTTCTGTTAGCGAAAAAATATCCAACTCCTGGCACATTCGACTACAACCGGTTCATCGGCAGGAGCTTTGCCCGCCTTGTCGTTCCCTGGCTGGCCTTTACCATCTTCTATACCCTGGCCCGGTGGGGATTCGAGATGGCCTCCCTCCTGGATGAACAACAGGTCCTGGGCGCCGACCTGTCCAGGATCCTGCTTGCCAGTTACGGCTCTGTCTATGCCCCGCAGCTCTATTTCCTGCTCTCGCTCTTTTTCATCAGGCTGACCGCGCCGGCCTGGCTTGTCGTCTTCAGATGGGAAAAATATCTTCTCACGGCTGTATTTCTTGTCTACCTGCTGATCTACAAGGCCGGTATCGACCACCTGGTTCCCTATCTCGAAATCAGGGGAGGGCAGGAACCCATCCTCCACGCACTCTGGGGATTGCAGTTCTATTTTCTCGGTGGTGTGCTGCAGGCCTGGGGCGTGGAAAAAAGAAAGCTCCTCTTTCCTGTCCTGCTGGCAGCCTTTGTCGGCTGCACCGCCTGGGCGTCCCGATTCGATACCAGTCCCCTCCACCTGGTTGTCCAGTACCTCTACCTGACGACCTTTTTCAGCCTCTTTGCCGCGTTCAGCATCCACGCTCCCCTGCTGGACAGGCTGGGAACCAACACCATGGGAATCTACCTCCTCCATGCCCCTATTCTGATCAAATGTTTCTCTCTTGTCCTGGCAAGGCTTCCTGTCGGACCCCTGCCGAGCTACCTGATCCTGGTAGCGGCAACGACCATCTCGGCATATGTTCTGAGCACGTACCTCAGAAGGTATCCCCTGAGTTCCTGGCTTCTTGGAGAATGAATCGCCGCTACGGCGTCCCGTCCAACGCTCCTGCCCGGATCGAACTACCCTGCCGCCTGACCTCCAGGCACTGCCTCGACCTGGCGGGTCGCGGCCATTTCTCTGAAATAGCGGACATCTGTCTCAACGATATGATCGACGAGCCAGTCGTAGAGAAAGATGATCAGTTCATCCAGGTCCAGGGTTCCCCGCTGAAAGGCCTGGTCAAACTCCCTTGTCTTGGCCACGAACTCCCGATGCAGCTGCTGATGGGCATGAAACTCCGGATGATTCCGATAATAGGGCTCCTCGGTGGAAAAATGGAGTTCTGCATAGGCAAAGAGGGATTTCAGGGCCTCGCGCACTGACAGCCTGTTTTCCCGTTGCAGGCTGATGGTCTCGAGGACGGCGACCAGTTCGAAGAGATACTGATGCTGGCGGTCAATGGCCTGGTTCTGCACACTGTATTCCGGCTGCCATTGCGGTGAACGGTTCATGGCTGATGCGACACTCCTTCATCGGGTGGGGGTTCTCTCAGGTTACCGGCTAGTTCATTTGGTTCAGCCGCCCTGAAAAACAGGGATTTCGTCTACGAGCGGGTGTGAAATATTCTCCAGGGAAAAAATGGTTCGCTCTCCCCCTGGGGTCGGGCAAAAAGAACATGTTCGAGATGCCCTCGGTCCCAGTATATCACACCGGTGCCGGAGGACAAAAAACTTGTCTTTCCCTTGGGCCGCAATCGTTTTTTTCATCTACTCCGACCAGGGAATCGATCATTTCCTGGGCAGCCATGCCCTCTTCTGGTATGGTAGGCAGGAAGACAGGGTATACCGGATGATCGGTTCATCATCCGGTAACGCGGTAGACTGATGACCAATGCAAGGAGTGAAATCATGCGCAGCAACCTGTTCATCGTCACCCTCTGCAGCCTGCTTCTCATGGCCGGCAGCGTCCTGGCCCAGGAGGAACAGGCAGATAAGTGGGGACAGGCTGGCAAGGAGATCAAGGAAGCGGCAGAGGCCGTGACCGAGGCGACCAAGGACTCGGCCGAGCATTCCTGGGAAAAGACCAAAGAACTCGGCAAGGAAGTGGCCACGGAGACCAAGAGCACATCAAAAAAGCTCTGGGAAAAGACAAAGGAGGGTTCAAAAAAAGCGTGGGAAAAGACAAAGACAACCTCCAAGAAGGCTTGGGACAAGACCAAGGAGGTGACGGAAAAAACCATCGAGGGGGGGAAGGCCAAGATCCACGAGCTGACAGCCCCGGATCAGGCCGCTTCCGGGCAGCCCCCTGGTCACTGACGAACCGACCAGTGGCCTGCGGATAGGATTCAATTCGAGAGAATGAATTCCTGGTGCAGCCTGGGACATTCCACTCTGGTATTGCGCAACAGGCCGCCAAAGGTCTGCATGGCCTTTTCCTCGCCGTGGACCAGAAAGGTGACTGCCGGTGTTCCTGTCCGGGCATGCCAGTTCAGCAATTCCTGCTGATCACCATGGGCCGAAAACCCGCCAATGGTATAAATGGCGGCCCGGACATCGATCTCTTTGCCGAAGATGGTGACTGTTTCGGCACCGTCGATGATCCGCCGGGCCAGGGTTCCGATGGCGGCATAACCGACAAAGACCACGGCAGCCTCCCGCCGCCAGAGGTTGTTCTTCAGGTGGTGGCGGATACGCCCGCCGGTGCACATTCCCGAGCCAGCGATGATCACCGCGCCCCGTACCCCTTTCAGCTCGATGGACTGGGCAGTCTCTCTGGTGAAATGGAGACCGGGCAGGTCAAAGGGATCCCGGCCTGACCGGAACACCTTCCAGGTCTCCCTGTCAAAGCATTCCGGATGCCGCTGAAATATCTCCGTGGCCGAGATGGCCATGGGCGAATCGAGAAAGACCTGCATCTTCTGCGGCAGTTTCCCCTGCTCGATCCCTTCCCGCAGATAATAGAGGATCTCCTGGGTCCGCTCGAGGGCAAAGCTGGGGATCAGGACATTGCCGCCCCGTGGCAATGTCCTCCGGATGGCCTCATACAGCTCCTCGATGGACGGCAGCAGCTGTTTATGCCTCCGGTCTCCGTAGGTCGTTTCCATGACCACCACATCCGCTTCGGGCGGAGAGGCCGGGTCCCGCAGGATCGCCCGGCCGCTGTAGCCGAGATCGCCGGAAAAGAGCAGCCGCTTGCGACAACCATGCTCGGACAGCTCCAGGAGGATGGCGGCCGCACCCAGGATATGGCCGGCATCGAAAAAGGTGGCCCGGATCCCCGGCCCGATCCGCACGCTTTGGTTGAAGCGGGTGATGTCAACGAAATAATCCAGGCTGGTCAGGGCGTCCAGGGTCGTATAAAGAGGCCGGACCAGGTCGCCGCTGTTGTTTTTTTTCACCTTCCTGCGCCGGTATTCTGCCTCCTCCTCCTGGATTCTGGCGGAATCCAGCATTACCAGGCGGGCCAGTTCCCTGGTGGCGGCGGTGGTGACGATCTTGCCTCTGAAGCCGCGTTTTACCAGAAGGGGGATACGGCCGCAATGATCCAGGTGACCATGGGTCAAAAGGAGATAATCGATCGATCCGGGATCAAAACCGAAATCGCCGCTGTTCTCCTCGTCCAGTTCCCTGCCGCCCTGATACATGCCGCAATCGATGAGAATCCGCATGCCCCGGCACTCCACCAGATGGCATGATCCTGTCACGTTGCGAGCAGCACCATGAAACGAAATTTTCATTATCTGTTCCTCGACTGTCAGTAGCTCCCTTTCCGATTCACCGGTCTTCTCCGTCCAATTCCCGCCACCAGCTCGTTCCACCTTCACACCGATGGCAATGTCCCCCGATGCCCTGCGACCATTTCAAATTTCTGCTCCAAAACCCAGCAAGTAGCAGGACAGAAACCAAATTTACCCGAACACAGTGCTCATAATTTTTTTCTGGTGCAGGATAATGATCTTTCGAATATACTGACAGGTACTAGCAGAGGCAAGAGAAACACTTCGTAAGAACCTGAAACATTGTCAGCCCTCTCGCAAACCAAAATTGACAGTCCGCAGGAAAAAAACCTTGGGAAGTAATCCTGGTAAGCCGATACCACTAGAAAGAATGAATGGATCAGACTACCGGCTCTTGCGGCCGCCAGGCTAGAACCATTCAATCCGGCATGGATGCCGGATTTATCGAAACTCGTGTAGTCGAGGGAGCCAATGGACTGGATCAAGACCTCTGTTACAAACGCGTTATTCTGCATCACCATCATCCTGAGTCCCCCTGCCTTCTGTCAGGCCGAGGAGATTGTCATGGTCAGCCGGGACTCCAGCGGCAGTCCAGGCAATCACTACAGCCGCGTTCCGACGATCAGCGCGGATGGCCGGTTCATCACTTTTTACTCGGCCGCATCCAACCTGGTTCCAGACGATACCAACGACCATGCCGATATCTTTCTCCATGACCGGGATACCGGAGCAACACAGCGGATCAGCATGGGCTGGAACGGTGAAGAGGCCAACCAGTCCAGCTATGCCCCGGTCATCAGCGCGGACGGCCGGTTCATTACTTTTTACTCGGCCGCATCCAACCTGGTTCCAGACGATACCAATGGGGTGGAAGACATCTTCCTCTACGACAGGGTCAGTGGCCTCGTTCAACGCATCAGCATGGGCCGGAATGGCGAGGAACCGGACAGGGGCAGCTTCGGCCCCCGCCTCAACGCCGACGGCAGCATGATCACTTTTTATTCCTATGCCACGAACCTGATCACGGATGACAGCAACGACCGTGCAGATATCTTTCTCCACGACCGCACAACAGGCCAGACCCGGTGTATCAGCAGGGATTCCGCCGGAAACCAGGCAAACGGCCACAGCTACTGGCCGGCAATCAGCCCGGACGGGCTGTTTGTCTCCTACTACTCCCAGGCCTCCAACCTGGTGGCTGGAGACACCAACGGCAGACGGGATATCTTCGTCTTCGACCTCATGGCGGAGACAACCCAGCGAATCAGCATGGGCATAAACGGGCAGGAGACGGACGGAGACAGCTTCCATCCAGCTGTCAGTAACGACGGCAGGTTCATCGCCTTCGAGTCTGAGAGCTCGAATCTGGTAGCTGGAGACACCAACGGCAGGCGGGATATCTTTGTCCATGACCGGTTCTCCGGCACCACCGAGTTGATCAGCATTGCTCTGAACGGCCAGCCGGCCGATGGAGGGAGTTTCTGGCCTGGAATCAGCAGTGACGGCAGGTTCGTGGTCTTTGAATCCGAGGCAGGTAACCTGACGGTCAACGATACCAACCTGACCCGGGACATCTTTCTCCATGACCGCCTCACCGGCAAAACGGAGCGGATGAGCAGCGGCCCTGGTGGTGAGGCCAACGATGCCAGCTTCTATCCGGCGATCAGCCATAACGGCAAATTCATAACCTTCTTTTCCTATGCCTCCAACCTGGTCAGTGACGATATCAATGATCTGCAGGACATTTTTGTTCGCGAACAGAACTTCTGCAGCCTCACCTTTTCGCTTGCCAGCGGCAGCTGGCAGCTGATCTCTCTGCCCTGCAGCCTGCCGGCGGAGGCGAACACCGTAGCCACATGTTTTGGCGATGATATCGGGGGGGCATACGGTCAGGACTGGATCATGTATCGCTATGACGCCGCCCGAAACATCTATATCAACATCGGCGCCCAGGGTGTGCTCGAAACAGGAAAAGGATACTGGATCCTCCAGATGACCGGACATCAGGTCTCCCTTGGGCTTCCCCCGGGAAGCAGTCCGGTTCAGGTCAGCAGCGGCTCCGGCTGTCCATCGGCCAAGGGATGTTTTGAACTGCCGGTGGAGACAAAGCCGGATACTGTCCAGTGGAACCTGATCGGCTATCCGGAGACGGTGGCCCAACCCTTTGCCGACACCAGAATCAGGACCATAGCCGGGGACTGCGCAGATGGCTGTGATCCGGACACGGCCTCGGACAGCCACATCTTTCACAGAGAGCTCTGGCAATACGATGGCGGCACGTACGAGGCTGTGGACCCGGAAGAGTACCTGGATGTCTGGAGAGGATACTGGGGTGCGACGCTGCAGGCAGCCGACGGCCTGGCACCGACCCTGTTGCTGCCCAGGCCCTGAGCCTAGCGGGTGATCGGCGACCGGGCCGTCCCCTGTTCCAGCAGCCGCAGCAGATGATCGGCCCACTGCTGAATCCCGGTGCCGCCGGTGGCTGAAAGCTCCAGGATGGTGAGATCGGGATTCAGGCGCAGGGCTTCCTCCCTGGCCTCCTGGAGGGAAAAGTCGAAATGGGGCAGGAGATCGG
>CAZVDY010000073.1:0-3863 GCA_964626235.1 uncultured Desulfobulbaceae bacterium
TCCATGATTCTGCCGCTCATGGTGGCGACCATCACAGCCGGCTACCTGGCCCAGGCCCTGTACCCCGACTCCATCTACACCATCAAGCTCACCCGGCGGGGCATCCGCTTTGTCCAGGGGCGTGACCTGGACATCATGCAGAGCGTCCTGGTGCGAGAGGTGATGAATACCCATCCGGTCACGGTGCGCGGCGATGATTCCATAACCGACCTGTACAGGATGTTCGAGACGACCAGGCATCTCGGTTTTCCGGTTGTGGACGAGGGCGGCAGGCTTGCTGGAATCGTCACCCTGCAGGACCTGGAGAATGTTCTGGCCAGCAAGGGCAGGGAGGCAACGGATCTGCGGGTTGCCGATGTGGCGGTTTCCGGTCCGATTACGGTTTTTGATGATGATCCGATCTGGACCGCTATCCAGAAGATGGCTCCACGCGACCTGGCCCGCCTGCCCGTGGTCAGCCGCCGGGATCCGGACAGCCTGCTGGGGCTGATCAGTCGCAGCGATATCCTGCGCGCCTATGATGTGGCCATGGTGCGCAAGCAGCGCGGGCAGCTGTTGACGGAGCAGGTGATGCTGCGTCGTGAGGAGAAAAATGACTTTACCGAGGTGCGCCTGCAGCCGGGAGATCATGCCATTGGTATGGCCCTGAAGGATATTGACCTGCCCAGAACGGTGAACGCGGTCTCTGTCGAACGGGCCGGCCAGCTGCTGATTCCCAAGGGTGACACGGTCTTTGCTCCCGGTGACGTGGTCACCCTGTTTGGCCGTTGCGATGCCCTGGTGCATGCAAGGAGTGTTCTTTCCGGTCGGGAACAGGACAGAACCTGCTGATATATTTCCTGTTCACCTGGCCAGGAAAATAAATCATTTGCCAAAAAACCTTTTGTAGATGGGCACGTCCGTGATACTATAATTCTGATCAGTAAATGTTGTTGATTACCAACGCAGGACAACCGTGCCATCCGGAGGCCTGGCCCGCCAGTGTCTCCGGGAGTGGTAATGGACCTGCAGCCACGGCCGATAGGCATGGACTATGAACATAGATAGGCATGGGACAGAAAAACGATAACACGGATGGCCGGATCGGTGGAGTGTCCCTGGCATCGTTTTTACAGATGCTGGAACAGGAGAGCAAGACCTGCACCCTGATTGTCGAATCAGCAGGCAGGGAAGGGCGTCTTTTTTTTGTTGCAGGCGAGCTTATCGACGCCGACTGTGAAGGGGTTGTCGGCCAGGATGCAGTCTACCAGCTTCTGGCCTGGGAGAACCCGTCTTTCCGGGTGACCGAGGCCGAGGACCGGTTGCAGCGGATTACCCTGCCGCTGGCCCATATTCTGCTTCAGGCTGCGACCATGCAGGATGAGGCACGGGAGCGGGAGGACCGGGAACAACCCCCGGGCGGCGTCGACCCGACCGGCCCCTTCAGCTCGCCGGCAGTTCGTAACAATCCGGCCCTGCGCAGTCTTCTGCGGACAATTATCTCGATTCCCGAGGTGCATCATTATTATCTCCTTAACCGGCAGGGCAAGGTTATCCTTCAGTCTTCCCAGAACAAGAAGATGGCGGATTTTATCACCTACAGCGTGGTCAGCGGCATTCAGATGCGCAAGGCCCTCCATGTCAAGGGACCGCATCGGATCCAGCTGGACCTTGAAAACGACGAGATGCTGCTTGTCTTTCCCGGGGCCGGCATGATCATCGGCCTTCAGCTCGACGGAGAGGCTTCGGTTTCGGATATTACGGCAACCTTGCGACCATTGCTCATCCGTCTCGCCTCGTCGTAGTAAATGGCTCTTCTCTCGGTTGCCTCTTGTTCCGCGGGTGCTGAAGAGATCGGCTACTTCAGGTACGGTAAAGTATTATGAGAAAACTGCTCCAGGAAATATCGGTTATTCCAGGCGTGACCGGCTCCTGTATCTTTGACAAAAAAGAGGGGCCGCTGTGCAAACTCTTGCAACAGGAGTTCGGCAAAGAGGATCTTGAAACGATCGGCATCCACCTGGTCAGGTTGATTCAGATGGGCGAAATGGCCGGGTTATCGATCAGGACCAGTCATTTCCGGTTTGACCGGTACACCCTGATTGGAATACCTCTTGATCAGGAGACCATCCTGGTGACCATCTGCGACGCCCAGGCCAACTGCTCCCTGGTTTCCACCACGGCCACGATGCTGGCCAGGGATATGCGTTCGGACCTGGAGCAGGGCCAGTTGATCGAACCTGTTGCCGAGGCAACGGAAGAAGATGAAACCTTGCTCCGTCTGCTTTATGACGAGGTAGAACAGGCCCTGGCCGCGGCAATGGGTCCGGTCGCGTCTCTGGTCATGGGAGACTGTCTTGACCGGTGGCGTCAGGACGGCCCTGCCATCCCGAACCGTATCTCCGAACTGATCGCACTGTTGACAAAGGAAATCGATAATCCCGAGTTGGCCCAGGCCTTTACCGAACGGGTGGAAAAGCTGATATAATTTTTATCAGATGGTGTTCCCGATCCTTCCAGCAGATGGTTTGCGTGCAATGCGGATTCAGCCAGGGGCTTGTGCCGTCGACAACCTGAGCCTGCCTGGATTCCGTCCAGACCCGACTTCCTGAAGAACATTCCCCTGCACTCTCCTGTTTACAGGGCGTGCTTTTTTCTTTATTCTCCCTGTAGACAAACAATGTAGTCCCCAGCCTTTTTCGCGATCCTGTCCCGGAGGTTACCATGTTGCACCTGTCCGCGTTTGGCCGCAGGTTTTCCCAGGAATCCGGTATCCTGTCCCTGATGGATGATCTCGGCAACGCCCTTGCCCGTGGCAACATGTGCATGATGGGCGGCGGCAATCCCGGCCAAGTGCCGGAATTGCAGAGACGGATGCAGGCGGAACTAAGAGAAATCTGTGCGGACGAGCGACGTTTTACCAAGTTGATCGGGATCTATGATCCCCCTGCCGGTGATCCGGATTTTCTCGAAGCCCTGGCAGGCTTGCTTAAGCGTGAGTATGGCTGGCCCGTGACTCCGGAACACATCTGCCTGACCCAGGGCAGCCAGGGTTCCTTTTTTCTGCTTTTCAATATGCTGGCCGGCAGGTTTGACGATGGATCGCGCAAAAAGATTCTGTTGCCGCTGGCGCCTGAGTATATCGGCTATGCCGACCTTGGCCTGAGTGATGATTTTTTTGTTTCTGCCCGGCCCCACATTGAACTGATCGGGGAAAAACGGTTCAAATACCGTGTTGATTTTGACAACCTGCATGTCGGCAGCGATGTCGGCGCCCTGTGCGTGTCCCGGCCCACCAACCCCACCGGCAATGTCCTTACCGATGCCGAGGTCCAGGGCCTTGTTGATCTGGCCGCCCGAAACGGGGTGCCGCTTATTCTTGATAATGCCTATGGAGTTCCTTTTCCGGGCATTATTTATGGCAAGGCTACGCCCTTCTGGAATGAAAACATCATTGTCTGCCTCAGCCTTTCCAAGTTCGGCCTGCCCGCTGCCCGGACCGGCATTGTCGTGGCCCGTCCTGAAATTATTCGTATTCTGTCCGGCATCAATGCCATCCTGACCCTGGCGCCGTCCAGCTTCGGCGCCATGTTGACCCGGGGCCTGGTTGCCAGCGGCGAGATCCTCGCCCTGAGCCGGGATATAATCGGTCCGTTCTACAGAAAGAAGATGGAGCGGGCTTTGGCGGCGTTTGATACCTTTTTTGCCGACCTGCCCTGCCGGGTTCATGTCCCCGAGGGAGCCATGTTTTTCTGGCTCTGGTTCGAACATCTGCCCGTCTCCAGCCGGGAACTGTACGAGCGCCTGAAAAACCGCGGCGTGCTGGTTGTCTCCGGCCATTATTTTTTTCCGGGCCTGGCCGACGACTGGCCACACAGCAGGCA
>CAZVDY010000074.1:0-2890 GCA_964626235.1 uncultured Desulfobulbaceae bacterium
GGGTACCTGCGGTATATCTTTACCAGGTTACCCCTGGCCACAACTCAGGAAGACTACAAAGCCCTCTTACCCTGGAATATCAGCCAGAAACAGCTGGACAGCGCTGCAGGATCGGTGACAGGGGGTTGATGAGTCGCTTACGATGACGGTGTTTTCAGGTTCTGGGAACATCCAGGTTGATTGACACGCAAGAATTTCCCGGCCAGAGAAATCAATGGAAGGCATAGAGCATCCCCATCCTGAAGGACCGTCTGCCGCAACTGGTTCGCCGGAGGATCGGACACCGGTTGAGCGGCAGGCACTGGCCGCTTGGTTCAACATGGATTTCCGCGCTCTGACCGAGGTGCTGCGCGATGCCCGGTCCGCGGCTCAGACACAGGAGGTCGCCCCATGTTTTGCCCTGCTGTCCGAGACGATCCGGGAGGAGCCATCCCTAGTCCGATACGAACACCTATACGGCACGTTCTCTTTTCTGGATGATCTCGAATCATGCTTTGCATGCACCGGAGCCGCAATAGCGGCTATCTGGGCCAGCGGTCAGGATTTTCGCCGATACGGCTTGTGGCTCTCGCGGGCGGATTTCCTGCTGGCAAGAAGTCGAGACGTCTCTCCCCTGGCCGTGGCCTCTCTGTTGGGATACAAGGCCTTGGCCGAGCTGACCGGCTGGCAGGTGGTCGAGCTCGATGCCATTCCGTTCACCTTGCAACAGCATTGGGCAGAACAGGCAGGCTCGGCCTCACTGCGTTTAGTTCATGCTTCCATTGCTGCCTACTGTTCATTTTGGGCAGGTGATCTGACCTATTCGGAACTGCTGCTTACCGACAGCGAGCCACTGGCTGAATTGCCTTCCACGCCTGTTGTTCCGAGGCTGCTGTACAAATCCTGTTATGGGTTGTGCCGGATTGTCAATGGGGATTTCGCGGCTGGAGAGGCCGCACTGGAAGAGGTGGTGTGCCATCCTGCTTTGCGGCTGCTTCCGGCCTCTATTTCCCTCCATCTCTACTTGCAGTATCTGCATGGTCTTTGCTTGAGCGGGGACCTAGCCCGGGTACAGGAGATGGCCAGGCTGATCAGGCGGAAAACTATTCCCGCCTGCAGCTACTATCATCTTGCCTGTCTGCATTTCTGCCTGGCTGTGGCCTCCCTGCGCCTAGGTAGCCCGCATAAGGCCCTCCTGCACAGCAGGACAGCGGAAGATCATGGTCGACAGAGCAGCAGTTCCCTCCTTCAGTCCATTTCCGCCTTGATTCGTGGCCAGGCCCTGGCCGACCTGCGGGAAGATGGGCAGGCGCTCGATCATCTCCGCAGGTGGATTCCCATATGGCAAAAGAGGGGGTTCGGGCTGTTTGCGGCGACCGGATTTCTGGAGTCAGCGTCGATCCTGCTACGCCAGGGAAAGCGGAAAGAGGCAGCGGATCGTTTTGCCGCAGCCATTGACTGTCTGCCAAGGGGGGAACCCCTAGTTCCTCTCTACCGCGATGCCTATTTCTTCCGCCGGCTCAGATCGTTGTTTGAAGCCTCGTCCCGGTCTTACAGACCGCAGGTCATGGACACTCGGCGGCCGATCATTACTATCCAGACCCTGGGTGGATTTGTTCTGGCTATCAGCGGTCAGGCTGTCTATGATAGGGCGTGGCGGGGACGTCGTTCCAAACAGCTGCTCAAGGCGATCATCGCCCTTGGAGGTACCAAGGTTTCCCTGGAGAAACTTTCCTACCTGCTCTGGCCGGACAGTGACGGCGACAGGGCCATGAACAGCCTGAAAACAGCCCTTTCCCGGCTTCGGAAGGTGGTAGCGGGCAAGGATCCCCAGGAGCCGGGCTGGCTGGTAGTCAAGTACAGACGTGTCTCCCTGGTTAGATCGCTCTGTCTCGTCGATGCCCTCGAATTTGAACAGGCAATGCAGGATGCCAGCCAGGAGGTGAATAGTTGCATCCTGGCAGATACCCTGCGCCTTTACCGGGACGATTTTCTCCCGGATGATGAGGATCCCTGGATCATCGCCTGCAGAGAAAGGCTTCGTGATCTGTTCGTCAGCGGAGTGCTCAGGCTGGCAACACTGAAGGACCGGCCGGACGGCGAGCTACGTGTTTTCCTGGAGCAGGCGATACGTCTGGATCCGCTGAACGAGACGGTCCATGGTTGCTTGATGCAGCATTTTCTGGCAGAAGGCTATCCGGTTCAGGCCCTCAAGGTGTTTCAGCGCCTTGAAAAGACCATGTACCGGAGTGCCGGTATCTCCCCAGGCCCCTGCCTGCAGGATCTTGTCGACAAGGCAAGAAATCTTGCCCAGTAGAAAAAAACAGATTTTTTTCTCCCCGTAACCAACCTGTAACCTCTCTGTAACCCATTCCAGGACAACAGTTCCGTATAATACTGCGTCCAGTATAGGAACGTAATGGTGCAGTTCCGGAGGAGCCTTACCCTCCAAAACCAGAACAAGGAGCTTGTCATGGATCTGAGAGAATTAAGTGGTCGAATTATTGATGAGTTGTATGCCGGGATAACAGGTGGCACCGCTGAACTGCCCCTGCCGAAGAACATGATCATCAACTGGGTGCAGCCAGGGATCCCGTTTGATGTCAGTGCGTTTGACTGGGCGATAGCGGGACCCTTTGCCGGTCCGACCCCGCTGACCCTGGACTATTTTCGTCAGCTGGTGAAGACAATTCAGGGTGAAAATGGCGGCGATGGTGCCATGAGTCGGGAGGCAGCGGTTGAGAGGGCCAAGGCGATGTATCAACAGAATCTTCTTGGCGGATGGGAGCAATGGTCCAGGCTGGTCGACTTTATTCCCCTGGCCGCGCCAAAAGATGCGGATACGAAGTGGAGTGCAAAGAAAGGACAGGGAAAGCACAAACATGTCTCGGTGGTCTATGGTCAGGCTGGC